>SVCE01000006.1 GCA_015058525.1 Clostridium butyricum | reverse complement strand
TCCAGTAATCGCACCAGAGACTCTGCTCAGAATATTGATATACGGCTATATGGAAGGAATATATTCTAGCCGAGAATTAGAAAAAAAGCCTGTAGACGAGATATAAATTTCAAATGGCTTTTGCAGGTGCAAAAGGCTCCGAAACATAATACAATTGCTAGATTTAGAAGTGAAAGATTAAGTAGTTATAAACAGATTCAGGTATTACACCATGTAAATCTTCAGCACAGTAATACATCTTTGCATGAGCATATATTTCTTGAGCGATTTGTTTTCTAGTCATACCTGTAACAGCACCTCTATCGATTAGTCTGTTAGCAACTGCAAGACATTCATCCTTATCTTGATAGTCCCATCTCATAACTAAACTAGCGTTTCCACCTTTGATATTTTTCATGTTTTCATTTGATAAAACTTTTAAATTTTTCATTTAAAATTCCCCCTAATAATTATTTATTGCTTAATTGCTTTTACACTTATATAAACAATGAATTTCAATAGATTGTAAACCAATCAAAAGATGAATTTTAAATTTTTTTAGGTGCTAGAACTAGGATATTGCCGGTAAAACTCTTAATAAAAGTATTAAGTGGAATAGTTTTTAAACTAGAAGATGGATTGGCAATAAGAAGTTTATTTTTGCTTATCTTAAAAATTACTACAAAGTGAAGTATATCTTCACAGTATGATAATTGAGCAATACATGGGAGCTCAACTTCTGAAAATAAATCTAATGAATCCAACTTATATCCAACAGAATAAAAACCTAATCTATCTGCTAGAGAGTGTAATTGAAAGAAATTAGTTAATGTATTGGAGTCATAGGACATTAGATGTTTTAATTCTTTAAGCGTATATTTGTAGTTAAAATAAGAAAGTATTGTTAAAGACAAACTAGGTATTGAAGTTAGAGTAAATATTTTAAATGAAGTTGAAAGTATCAATAAAACATATAAGAAGAATGGAATTAAATCTAACGGTAGTTTAGTGATAAAAAAAGCTTTAGATACTATTTTTAATAAAGAAGAAAATACATTTGATATTAATATTGAGAAAAAAGCGGATTTAAAATCGACAACTTTTAATATAGATAAAAAGTATGTAAAAGCTATTGAAGATTTAGCTTAAAAGAACAATACCTCTAAATCAGAAGTCTTTGATTTATTAATAAGAAAAGCCTTAGATAATCTATATGAATAGAGAAAAAATATATCCAAATAATTACTTATATGGTATCATGCATAATAAAATATTTAATTAAGTAAGAGGTGGATATGAAAAAATCGTTTTTTAAATATTGGGGTATATTTTTTCTTCTGATTGTAGTTGCAACAGTTTTTCTTCTTAAAGACACATCTAATTTAATACCTAAGTCTATTTTAGCTCCAAAAATAAACACAGACATTAATAAATATCAAGAGTTTATTGGAGAGAATGCTAAAGAAGAATTCAAGAATAAATGGGGTATGGATGAAAAGATATTTCCAAAAGAAATTGCAACCAATATGAATGTTGAAGATTACAAAATGGTATATCAGAATTTTGGAGATTTTCAATGCTTAAGTTATTTAGTTGTCGAGTATGATGAGGATGCATACAAAAGAGAAGTTGAAAGATTAAATAATTACAATTCAACTGAGTATATTGGTAATTATGGAGCAATAGGATTTGATTCTAAATATAAGTTACTTGCTATGAATGCAGATTCTTATTCTGGATTTGTATATGCACTTACAAATAAAAAAGATACAATTATATACGTAGAAATGATTTTCTGTAATTATACTATGGATTTGAATTATAAAAAGTATATTAACCAAGAGTATTTACCATTAGGTTTCAATGCTGAACAGGGAAATCCTTATGCAGCAAAAAAATAAGTAAATAATAAAACAAAGTAACTAAGATATTTTCAGTAAAGTATTACAAAAGATTTTGCGGAGTGCAAAATCTTTTTACTCTTATAAAGTGTTCCATATAGCAGTATAAGCGAGAGTGTAAAATAGTCTGTATAAACTTCAATAAGATTATATAATCAAAATATCAAATAAAGGGGGCACAGACTATGTCTTTATCTAAGAAAGATTTAGCAAAACTAATTATAGAGAATACCGACGTAAAAACAGCACAAGATATTCAAAATGTTTTAAAAGAACTACTAGGAGGAGCACTTCAGCAAATGCTGGAAGCGGAAATGAAAGATCATTTAGGCTATACAAAACATGATTATGAAAATAAACATACGACTAATAGCCGAAATAGCAAGAGTACAAAGAAAATGAAATCTGACATAGAAATGTTTGATTTAGATATTCCTAGAGATCGTGAAGGTTCATTTGAACCTCAAATAGTAAAAAAACACCAAACAGATGTATCAAAAATAGAAAGTTCTGTTATTGGAATGTATGCAAAAGGTATGAGTACTAGAGATATAGCAACACAAATCAATGATATGTATGGAATGGATGCATCTCCAACACTTATTTCGAATATAACAGATAAAGTAATTCCAATGGTTAAAGAGTGGTAAAATAGGCTATGTAAATATGTTTCATATAAGGATTTAAAAGCCTTTAATACAGATTTAAAGCTAATTTATAAGGCAACAACTGAAGACGTAGCGTTAGCTGAATTAGACAAACTAGAAGAAAAATGGGGAGATAAATATTTATTAGCAATAAAGAGCTGGAGAAATAATTGGGACGAACTCTCAACTTTCTTTAAGTACCCTCCTGAAATAAGGAAAATAATCTATACGAATAACTCTATGGAAAGCTATAATCGCCAATTAAGGAAATTTACAAAAAGTAAATCTGTTTTTCCAAATGATGAATCATTACTAAAAATTTTATATCTAGCTACAGTTGATATAACAAAGAAATGGACACAAGGAATTCGAGGATGGGCTCAAATATTAGCTCAATTATCAATCTTCTTCGAAGGTCGACTAGACAAGTTCATTTATTAAAAGTACATAATAAAAAGTAAGGTTGAATTTCAAATTTAATCTTTCAACCTTACTTCAAATAAAATATTACTTATTTAGTTTACACAAAACTATTGACAGACTCATCACTCAGATACATCCCCTTTTTTAACTATAACCAACTCTATTTAACTACGCTATCTTCTATTGAATATGCTCCTGTAATTTTTATAGTTTTTCCAACTACCTTGAATAAAGCGAATCCTAATACTACATTAAGTGCCGCTGTTGTCAATACAACTGAAACAAATAATGTCTTAAATGTTTCCATTGGAAATCCATTTAGCATCATTAATACAAACAAAAATATTGTACCACTAAGTATTGTTCCTAAAGGTAATGCAGTTAATATCTGAACTGTTTTGCTTACCTTATTTCTTAATGGAAGTAAAACAAAGTAAATAACATTACATGTAATAAACTTATCAATTATATTAGGAAGCTGTCCATTTGGTGTTTTACTTGTAACTGCCGCAAAAATTCCTACTGCAATTCCACATATTAATGATGTCTTGTAATCCTTATTGTAAACCATTATTATAAACAACATTGCAAGTGATAAATCTGGTTGCATTTCTATTCCTGGTGTTATTTGATGTAATATTGCTCCTATTGCTATCAAAATTCCATTTGTAACCATTCTCTTTGTATCCATTATAATATCCCCCTTGATAATTTAAACTTTATTAATTCACGTTTTTATTTCTAAAAAAAATACCTTTCACAACATAATCTATTCCCCCAATTCATTTAGAAATTTATATAAAAAAACTCCGTCCTATAATCATAGGACGGAGATTATCCGCGTTGCCACCTAAATTGTATGTATAAAATACATACCTCTCATTTTCAGATACTAACATATCCTATCCACTATAACGTGTGGCTCACGACTCAGCTACTCTCAACACAAATAAGATTTCACCTTGCTCCTCAAAGGCCCATTCACCATTAGCTACCGTACTGATATCTCACCATCATCAGCTCTCTTTAACATTGCACCATGACTACTATTCCTTATCAAAGGATTTATTCTTATATATTATAATACTCTTATTGGATATTTTTGTCAACCGTTTTTTTATATTTGTTTAAATTAATTTTCTTTATTCTTATTCTTTTTATCATTTACCAATGATGCTATTAAAGCTGTAGCTGCAGCCATAACTGTAATTATCTTTCCAGTCTTTTTTAATTTCATACTCTACTCCTCCTATACACTTTAGCATTAACATCATGACCTACTATTTAAATTGATTTATACTTCCATCATATATATAATCAACAGATGCTAATTTACTTAACACAGTTTCTTTATCTATGTCCATATCGTCACATAATATATCTAATGAGCTGTATTCATCTCTCAACTTTGTATTTATTACACTTAAAAGCATATAAGGATCCATTCCTCTTATACTTTCATTTGTCATAAAACTCACACTCCTTATTCCTCATCATAAACATCTAAAAATGAATATTTTTCCTCGCCTTTCTGCCATCCAAGTATTCCATCCATATTAACATTTTGTGCTGATCTAAATATTGATTTATCTACTCCATCAAAATTTTCTTTAAGCTGTTTAATTAAATCTTTAATTTCATATCTCTTATTTCCAACTCTCTCAGCAGCAACAATACAAGCACAATTTAAAGGAGAAATTCCACTATTATTTATAAATCTCTTTATATAATCCTCTTCTATATAATACATTGGTCTTATAAGTTCCAAATTTTCAAAGTTTTTTGCTTTAAGTTTTGGAAGCATTGTTTTAAAATTTCCCGAATACAAAATATTAAGCATTGTAGTTTCTATAACATCATTATAGTGATGTCCTAATGCAAGTTTATTACATCCAAACTCCTGTGCCTTTGCATAAAGAGAACCTCTCCTCATTCTTGCGCATAAATAGCAAGGATAATCCTTCGCCATTTTATCAACAACATCAAATATTCCAGAATCATATAAATGTATAGGAATATTTAAATACTCACAATTTTCAATAAGTAACTTCTTTATATCTGGATGATATCCAGGATCCATAGCTAAAAATACTAAATCAAATTTAACCTGACCATGTTTTTGAAGTTCCTGTAACAGTTTAGCCATAAGTATACTATCTTTTCCACCTGATATACCTACTGCAATCTTATCGCCTTCTTCTATAAGTTTATAATCTTTAACAGCTTTAATAAACTTAGACCATATATGCTTTCTATATTTTTTAACAATACTTCTTTCTATTTCTTCTAATGATTCTCTTTCACCTTCTGGTATAATTCTAGGACAACCTTTTCCTGCAATTGTACTCATTAAATTCACCTCTATATATATTTAAAAGATATTTTTCTTTTAAAATTTCATCTTTCCTTAGTTTAATTTATTCTTATCTATCATACCATATTTTTTTAATTACTTTCAGTTAAAATTTATTTTTATACTTACAAGTTTTATTTATTTGAAAGTATTTTCACATTTAATTATACTACAAATCTAATTATTGATTTAATAACAACGTAATATAAAACTTAATATCTTTATTAGTTTTTAATTATATTATATTTTTAAAATTTTATAAGGTTGTCTTGATTATTTTTCCCAAAATGTTAAAATGTTTTTTGTCGGTATTTCTCCTTGAAAACTGAACGGAATTATTTATAATGGTTTTTCCGAATTATATCCACATTGGAATGAGAACGGAGGTAGTTTTTTAATGGAAAAAATAACAGAAAAACGTATTTTATCAGTAAGGCAAATGACAATGATAGGCATGTTGTCAGCAATATCAATCTTTTTAGGATTAACAGGTCTTGGCTTTATTCCAATTCCACCTGTTAGAGCCACTATAATGCATATTCCAGTTATTATAGGTGCTATAGTTGAAGGTCCTATAGTTGGTTCTTTAGTTGGCTTAATATTTGGTTTATTCTCAATGTATCAAAACTTTACAGCACCTGGACCTACATCATTTATATTCTGGAATCCTATTATCGCTTTAATACCTAGAATTTTAATTGGAATAACTGCATATTATATATATACTTTTTTAAAAAACAAAATTAAAAATAAAAGTATAAGCATTGGTATGGCTGCAATCTGTGCCACACTTGTAAATACAATAGGTGTTTTATCATTAACTTATATTTTTTACTTAGAAAAATATTCAAATACTCTTGGAATAGATAGTTCTGCTGCAGGAGTCGCTATTGCTACAGTAGGTGTAACAAATGGAATTCCTGAAGCAATAATAAGTGGTGTTATTTCAATACCAGTAATACTTACAATATTAAAAATAAAAAACAATAGATAATTATTTATATTTATTTTTTTCCTTTTTTGAATATATATTTCTTCTATGGCTTCAATTACATAGAGTATATTTTTCATTTTTACACACAATAATACTGCAAAGCAAAAAGAAATTAATTGCTTAGCAATGATTATATTTCAAAGGAGGAATATATTATGTCAAATAATTCAGCATTAGTACCAGAAGCAAAACAAGGATTAGCAAAATTCAAAACTGAAGTAGCAAATGAAATGGGAGTTCCATTCTCAGACTACAATGGTAACTTATCTTCAAAACAATGCGGAAGTGTTGGTGGAGAAATGGTTAAAAGAATGGTACAACAATACGAATCTGGCATAAAATAATATTTCCGGAGAGATGTACCAACGAAAAGGCATTGCACTACTGTGCAATGCCTTTTTTCTAATACATAAATCAATTAATTTTATTAATTTTCATTTTATTTAAGTCAGCTACTATTTCAGCTAAACTTCTTCCTATACTTGCATCTACAGCTGCAACAACAGCACCTTCTACAAGTGGCGCATCAAGCATTATTATATTATTTCTCATATTCTCTCTTAAAAATTCTATTGCCATTTCAGTATTCATCATAGAACTTCCAAGATCAAATAATATGATAACTCCATCATTACTATACGCTCTGCTTATTGCATCTTTAATTTTTTCTATATCTGTACCTAATCTTCCATCAACTGTTCCACCTGCAACTTGTATATTAACTCCAGTAGCCATTTGAGAAGCAACTTCTTTCACACCATCTGCTAAACTTCTACTATGAGACACAATAACTATTCCAACCATATTTATTCTCCTTTCTTATTTAAAACATACTCACATATAGTCTCCAATACATAGTACATAGAAGTAGCACCTGGATCTTTATGTCCTATACTTCTTTCTTTCAAATAGCTTGCTCTGCCCTTTCTTGCAATTATATCTCTAGTACTTTCCATACCTTTTCTAGCTACATCTTTCAAATTTTCAAAAATATAATATAAATCTCTACCTTCTCCTAAATCCGCTTTTAATTCATCAACTACAGGAGATAAAGTATCTATTATTGTTTTCTCTCCTTCTACAGTTTTTCCTCTCATTTTTATTCCATTAAGAGCTTCAATCAATATATTTAAGAAATCATTCATATCAATATTTCTTTTATTATTAACCACAGCTGCACCTTTCATAAACGCTGTTCCATATAAAGGTCCTGATGCTCCTCCTACAGTTTTTACTAAAGTCATACCAGCCATTTCAAGAATATTTCCTATATCATTATCATTTGTATTGCTAATTATTTCTTCTACTGCTTTAAATCCTTTACTCAAATTTAATCCATGATCTCCATCACCAATAGCTGCATCAAGTTCACTTAAATAGAGTTTCTTTTTATCTATTATTAAAGATATTTCCCTTAAAATTTCTTTTACTTCACTACAAGTTACCATCATATACACCTCTCTCGACAAAAATCTCAAAACGTTTTCATAATTATTAATTAGCTTTTTCCATTACCCCATCCCCTTATTTTAATTTACTCATTTTATTTATACCACACTTTTATGTTACTACTTTAATACTAATTTAACAATATTTACTTCTAAAAACAAATTAAAAGATAGCAGCAAAAAATAATTTATGATAATTAAAATTTTTGCAACTATCTTTTAAAAATATTTTTATTGTTGAAGTGAAATAGGAGTTATAATAATTTCATCATTTTCACCATCAATTTTAACCTTCGAACCATAAGTTACCTGTCCCTTTATTATCATTCTAGCAAGCTTATTTTCTAAAGTATTTTGTATATATCTCTTAAGTGGTCTTGCTCCATAATGTGGATCATATCCTTCTTCAGCCATTATTGTTTTAGCAGCATCAGTTACTTCTATAGAAATATTTTTATCCTTTAATCTTCTAGATACATCTTTTAAGAATATATCTATTATCTTTTTAATTCCATTTTCAGAAAGTGGCTTAAACATGATTATATCATCAACCCTATTCAAAAACTCTGGTTTAAATCTTGTTTTTAACATAGCCATTACTTTTGATTTTATATCATCTTCAACATGATCTTCATTCTTATTTTCAAGTAAGTACTCACTTCCAATATTAGAAGTCATGATAATTATTGTATTTTTAAAATCTACTGTCTTACCTTTATTATCAGTAAGTCTTCCATCATCTAAAATTTGAAGGAATATATTAAACACATCCTCATGAGCCTTTTCTATTTCATCAAATAATATTACACTATATGGATTTCTTCTTACTGCTTCTGTAAGTTGACCTCCTTCATCATATCCTACATATCCTGGAGGAGCTCCAACTAATCTAGATACAGAATGCTTTTCCATATATTCAGACATGTCTATACGAATAATATTTTCTTCACTATCAAATAAGTTTCTAGCAAGTGTCTTAGCAAGTTCTGTCTTACCAACTCCTGTAGGTCCTAAGAATATAAAACTTCCTATTGGCCTATTTATGTCCTTAAGTCCTGCTCTTGCTCTAAGAATAGCATTTGTTACAGATTCAACTGCTTCACCCTGTCCTATTACACGTTTGCTCATATCATCTTCAAGTCTTAATAATTTTTCTCTTTCACCTTCAAGAAGTCTTGATACAGGTATACCAGTCCATTTTGCAAGAACTTGTGAAACTTCTTCTTCAGTAACCTCTTCCTTAAGAAGAGCTCCCTCATAGTTTTCTCTTGTAGCCTTTTCTTTAGTCTTTATTTCTTCTTCAAGCTGTGGAATTATACTATATTGAATTTCAGCAACCTTATTATAATCAAAGTTTCTCTGCGCTTCTTCAATCTGTCCTCTTGCTTCATCAAGTTTACTCTTTAATGTTTTTATTGAAGTTATATTTTCTTTTTCTTTTGTATATTTAGCAGTCATTTCATCATTTTTTTCTTTTAATTCTGCAAGTTCTTTTTCTACATCTTGAAGTCTCTTTTTAGATCCTTCATCTTTTTCTCTTGATAATGCTTCTTTTTCAATTTCAAGTTTAAATATCTTTCTTCTTACAACATCTAATTCTGTAGGAAGTGAATCTATTTCCGATCTTATCATTGCACCAGCTTCATCAATTAAATCTATAGCTTTATCTGGCATATATCTATCTTGAATATATCTGTCAGATAGTTTTACTGCTGCAATAATAGCGGAATCATGAATTCTTATTCCATGATGTATCTCAAATCTTTCCTTTAATCCTCTTAATATTGCAATAGTATCATCTACGCTTGGTTCATCAACAATTACAGGCTGGAATCTTCTTTCAAGTGCTTTATCTTTTTCAATATATTGTCTATATTCATCAAAAGTTGTAGCACCTAAGCAATGAAGTTCACCTCTAGCTAAAAGCGGTTTTATTAAATTTCCTGCATCCATTGCTCCATCAGTTTTTCCTGCTCCTACAATTGTGTGTATTTCATCTATAAATAAGAGAATTCTTCCATCACTATTAGATACTTCTTTTAAAACAGCTTTTAATCTCTCCTCAAATTCTCCTCTATACTTTGCACCAGCTATAAGAGACCCCATATCTAAAGAAAATATTATCTTATCCTTTAATCCTTCAGGAACATCACCTCTAACAATTCTCTCTGCAAGTCCCTCAACTATAGCTGTTTTACCAACTCCAGGTTCACCTATAAGAACTGGATTATTTTTTGTTCTTCTAGATAATATTCTTATAGTTCTTCTTATTTCTTCATCTCTTCCTATAACAGGATCTAATTTATGCTTTCTTGCAAGATCAGTTAAATTTGTTCCATATTTTGCAAGTGCATCATAAGTTCCTTCTGGATCTTGAGTCTCTACCCTCTGATTTCCTCTTACTTCTGATAATACTTTTAAGAAATTATCTTTTTTAATATTATATTGTTTTAATATTCTATTAACATCAGTATTTTTTCCTACTTCCATTATTGCAAGCATTAAATGTTCAACACTTACATAAGAATCTTCAAATTTCTTTGAAAGTTCTTCAGCTTTCACTAATGCCTCTTCTACTTTTCTAGAAATATATACATTTCCTAATCCTTCACCAGTAACTTTTGGAAGTGAATCTAATTCATTGTTAATACTGCTTATTAAACTCTTAACTGGCACTCCCATTTTAGTAAAAATATTAGGAACTAATCCATCTTCTTGTTCAACTAATGCAGAAAAAAGATGAATTAAATCAATCTGCGAATTAGTGTACTTAACTGCTGTAGCATTAGCATCATTTAATGCTTGTTGTACTCTTAATGTCATTTTATCTACATTCATATTTCTTCCTCCTAATTACCTATATAATTAAACTAGTTTTCATTATAGTATGTTATCCAATGTCTATATTTTTTAATTCCTAAAATAATTTTATTTACTCTATACATATATAATAATACAAAGGTCAAAGAAAGTCAAAGTTTATTTGTTGATTTTTTTATTTTAATAAAATGCTTCATAATAAAAAAATAGATAGAATTTAAATAAAAATTCTATCTATTAAACATAATTTCAAATCTTCTTATCTACATTTAATGCTAAATTAAAATATTTTAATGAATCTGTTGTTGAACCAAGCTTATAATATAAATTCGCCATTTCATAATATCTATTTTTTCTTTCTTCTCTAGACCCAAATTTAAACAATGCATCTAAAGATAAATTCATATATTTTTCAGCTTCAGAATGCTTGTCCATCTTCTGTAATATAGTTCCTTTAAGATAATATGATTTTTCAATAAGCTTTATATTATCAGTTATTATAGCCATATCTAAAGCTTCTTCTGCTAATTTATTTGCCACTTCAAATTCTTTATTTTCAATAAATAAATGAGTACAATAATTTAAAAACTCTACATTTTTACATTCATTATCATTAGGAAATATCTTTATCCCCTCTTCTATTTCACTTATAGCCTTATCTCTTTCCCCTATTTCAAAATAATATTTTCCATACTCTCCATGAGATAACGCTAACGATATAGGATTAAATTTTTGATAATCGTAAGCCTTTTTCTTGTAATTATCTGCACAGTTTTTTCTAAGCTTTATGCAAAGTATTGCATAAATATGGTATATATCACCTTTATATTCTTCATCAATTAGATTATCTACACACTCAATTACATTTGATAAAATATCATATGCTTCTTCAAATTTATTAAGTTGTTTAAAGCAAAGTGCTTCATTATAACTTATTAAACAATAGTCGTTTTTATCAAAATCCTTTTCATTTTGATTACTCATCATTTCTCTTAATTTGCTATAATATGATGCAGCTTCAATATATTCTCCATTCTGAAAAAGATATCTTGCCATATCTTTAAAATATATGTATGTATTCTTTGGTTTATTATTTCTTTGATATAAATCATAATATTGAGATACAATAAGCTGAATATTTTCTACTTTATTATCTTCCACATAATATGAAAATAATATATGAATAAGTTCAAAAGCTAAATCAAAATACTTATACTTTATTGCATAAGATAGATTATCCTTTATCTTATTCTCACTTTCTATATCACACCATATATTTCTTTTTATGTTTTCTAAATTATTAGTAATTTGTTCATATACATCTTCTACAAGATATTCAAAATCAATATCTATTTTTTCAGCTATATACTCTAATAATTCTTTATCAGCTTTTGCTTTTCCATTTTCAATACAGCTCATTTTAGCTATAGAAATTTTATCTTCACATAATTCTTTTAATGTAATACCTTTAAATATTCTAGCTCTTTTAATTTTCTCTCCAGTAGATAGTATTTCCACATATATCACCCATTTACTTATTAGTTTTGTAACTGTTCAGATTCACTAAACAACCTTATTCCTTCATTTAAATAATAAGATGCCTGACTTTCATCCTTATTATCATTAAAATATTTTCCTACTCTCATTGCTAACTCACCTGCTTTAAGAAATCTTCCATTTTCTTTTGCTAACAAATATGTATTAATTAATATATTTTTAGCTTCTTCTGCTTTATCTTCAATATTCATTATTGTATATTTAATCAATTCACACTTTATTCTTCTATCAATATCTGTAACTTCAAGATTGTTTTCTATCTGATCTAATAAGGATTTACATTTTTCTGAATCCTTAATCTTCAAGTAATTTTTGCAAACTTCAATCAATGTATCATTAATGCATCCAACATTATTTTGAAGAGCTATATTTTTAGAAATTTCATAATGCTTAAATGATTCTTCAATGTCATTTAATTCGTAGAACAATTTACCTAAGTTATGTTCAATATTAAATAATGATTTATTATACTGTATCTTATTGTATACTTCTAATGTTTTCTTTGAATATTTTATTGCATTTGCTAAATCACCTTTTTTATTATATTCTTCTGCTAAATTAAATAAATTATTTGCATATTCTTCATCGTTATATATCTTTTCAAACTTTTCTTTTGCTAAATGTGAATATTTCATTGCTGATTCTAAATCTTCTATGTCAAAATATGTTCTTGCCATATTATACTGTATTTCACCAATCAAAAAATAATCAATTATTTCATTATCATTGTATACTTTTTCAGCTTGCTTTAAATAACTACTCGCTGAATGATATGCTTTTAATTCTAATGCTATATTAGCTAAATTTAAAAATGTCTTAATTATTTCTTCATAATTATTATTTTTTACAAATATAACATTTGATGATAGAAAAAACTTTTGAGCCATAGGGAAATCTTTTCTCTTCATATAAGATTCAGCTGTAATAAAAAATATCTTTGCTTTTCTGTATTCTAAATTATATTTTTCAGAATAATAAAGCGCATTATCAATATATTTTTGACCCTTTTCATAATCACCATTTAAAATGCATGATTCACCTATTTGTTCATAATAAATACTAATTTTTTCAGCTTGGCTTTCTTCTGATTCCATTAAATATTCTACCGTTGTATTTAATGTTGCCGCCAAATACTCTAACAAATCAACTGATGGATTAGAGCGTCCTGATTCAACTAAACTTATTTGTCCTGGAGTTATTCTGTCCTTAGCCAAATCCTTTAGAGTCATATTAAGTTGTTTTCTTCTTCTTTTAATCTTTTCTCCTAATGATAGAATTTCCATGTTTTCAATCCTTCTCTATTCAACAAATTATTTAATTATGTTAATATATTTTTCCTTAATTATAACATAAATTTATCAAAAACTGCAGGAAAATCTTTATTTTTTTCTAAATTTTATATAATTTAATCTTATTATCCAATTGATGATAAGATTGTATATTTTTCTTGTATATTTAATTTATAAGCATATATTTTACTTATTAATATCTAAAAAACACTTTAATAAGCGTAAATTTTATGTTTTCTTAACTTATATTAAAATATTTTATATATTCATTAATAAAAATAAATGAACAGTATCTTAATTTAGAATACTGTTCATTTATTTTTATAATATTATATTTTAACTCATCCAGTCATGTAATCCATCATATGCATAATCAGCAACATCTCTCATTTTTCTGGCTGCTCTTCTCATAGATCTTTGTGTTTTCCTATCCATCTGTGGTATCATTAACATTTCAAATGCTGCCCCCATTGCTGCTCCCATTAATAAACCTTTTACAAACTTACCCATATACAACACCTCTTTCATATTTATTTTTCTTTTCTTTTAATATGTTGTGTATTATGTAGTAAGTTATTCAAGTTAAGTTCTTCCACAATTTTTATTTTATTTCCTATTTAATAAATAAAGTATATATTTTTCTTTCTTCTTACTTAACATTTTAGAAATTGTCTTTTCAGCTTCTTTTTGATTAATATTATACAAATCTGTTAGTTTATCAAAAAAGTCTAATTCTTCTTTTTCTTCACTAGTGATTTCTCTATTTTTATTAACTTCTATTTTTTCTTTCGCTATAACTATATTCATAACATTTTTAGGTGCTATTTTAACTATTTCCTCTCTTACTTCTTCATTAAGCACTTTTATTACATCACTACTTAAATATTTCTCTACTGTTTTATCAGAAAGTATCCCTAGCTGTTCCTTACATTTCTCATCTGCAAGTTCATTAAATAAATCTCCTGTATGACTATCAACCTTTACAAATATTATTTCAATTCCTGAATTCATAAGTTTCTGCATCTTATTATAATACTCTTCAGATGAAGTTTCTTTTCTAGACCATGCACCTGTTGCATGATTAGCTATTCCTTCATAGTCATGGAATAAAACTAATTTCTTTTCTCCATTTTTTAATGCATATTCTGTAGCCTTTAATGCACCTTTAAGTTCTCCAGCTATCTGTCTTATATTATTTTCTGAATCATCCTTAGCTGATCCGCTTTCTATATATTGAACAACATCATTTTTTACACATACTACTCCATAAGCATATCTACCATCAGCTACATTATAACTTCCATCAACATATGCATGAAGACAATCCTTAGGATAATTATCATCACTTTTTTTTAGCATTCTATTTCCTTCATTTAAGTATGCATTAGCATCATCCATACTTTCAAAACTTTTATATTTTGCTCCCTTAATGCCTTTTACATATTGTAAACACTCAGCCCATGTATTTACAATTCTATTTTCAATCTTTTCGTTTTTATTAGAATCAAATCCTCTTTGAATTGCATAAAACTTTTTTGCCATATATTCATTCTCCCTTATAATTCAGAAATTTCATTTACTATTTCATATAGTCTTTCTACATTTCCTATGTTCGTAAAACTTGTCAAAAAGTCCAATCCGCTAGATAATGCTAAAAGTATTTCATTTTTCCCTTGCCAGTTTTCTATAATAATATCAAGTGAAACATCCTTTACTATTTTATTCAAAGCAAAGAAAATAACTGAAATATCATCTATTTTTCCTATAAACGGTATTTTGTCAGGTACAATATCTGCTGGAAACATAGTATACGAAATAGCTGCTGAAACTACTAACTTAGTCTTTAATGGTACTCTTTTATCTTTCAATAATCTATAAATTAATGAAACAATATCTGGAATAATAAAAATATAATCACTATATTTCTGTCCTTTTTCAGACATTCTATTCTTTAATATTTCTCTTCCTTTTGAATAATTATCATCAACTTTAGTAATATTAGAAATATTTATATCTTGTTTTTCATGTTCCTCAATCTCTTCATTGTTGCCAATTTTTTTCACTAAAGTTCCAGCTATAGACACTTCAATATTATCTATATCTGCATAAAGCACATCTCTTCTTATATATATATCATTAATATTTAAATTTACATAAGGTACATCTTTTAATACAGTATCAATAGATATTACAGCTGTTTCCTTATTATTGGATATTCCAAACTCAGCACATAATTTTGAAAGCTGTTTTAAAGCAAAACTTCTTATTGCTCTAAATATTCCAAGTTTTAAAATTTTAACTTTTGCAAGCTTTACATATACTTTATTATTTTCACATTTCAAAATTTCTATTTTAGCCATAAAGCTTATTGTCATGCCTTTAGTAAAATTTCCTTCTATAGTTATTCCATCATTAATTATTACTTCTTTTATTTCCAGTCCTTTAATATCTACAAATTCATTTATTATACTTAAAATATCTTGTCCAGTTAATTTAACATTAACTCCTGATATATTCATAAAATACCCCATCCTTATCTTTAATTTAAGTTTCCATACATGTTACATTACTTGATTAAAGTATACAATACTTACTATAACTCTAACAACTCTATAATATATTAATAAGATGAAGCATTTATTTTTAGAACATATATACTACGCTTCTTTTTGTAAAAATCTATACTGTGCACAGTATAAGTTATAATAATATCCTCTCTTTAATAACAGTTCTTCATGTGTACCTGATTCAACAATCTTTCCTTTAGATAATACAAAAATTTTATCGCAGTCTCTTATTGTTGAAAGTCTATGTGCAATTACTATTGATGTTCTTCCTTTCATAAGTGTTTTTATTCCTTCTTGAACTAAAATTTCAGTTTCAGTATCAATATTAGCTGTTGCTTCATCTAAAATTAATATCCTTGGATCTGATATAAGCGCTCTTGCAAATGCTATAAGTTGCCTCTGTCCAAGTGATAATCTAGCCCCTCTTTCATTTACTTCCGTATCATATCCTTTCTCAAGTTTTTCAATAAATTCATGTGCATTTACTGCTTTGCAGGCTTTTATTACTTCTTCATCTGATGCATTAAGTTTTCCATACTTAACATTTTCCTTTATTGTACTTGAAAATAGAAAAGATTCTTGAAGCATTATTCCCATCTGACTCCTAAGACTTTCTAAATCAACACCTTTTATATTTATTCCATCTATCTTAACAGTTCCTAATGTAGGATCATAAAATCTGCTTATCAAACTGGTAATTGTAGTTTTTCCAGCACCAGTTTCTCCAACTAAAGCAATCTTTTGTCCTGGCTTTATTTCAAATGATACATCTTTCAAAACCGCTCCTTCTTCTTTATCATATCCAAAAGATACTTTATCAAATTCTATACTTCCTTTTATCTCAGGCATTTTTTCACTTGAATTTTCTTCTACCATAATATTCTTTGTATCTAAAATATCAAAAATTCTTTCTCCAGCAGACATACTTGATACAAACGCATTATAAAACGAAGAAAGCTGAATTATTGGTCCCCATAACATTTCCATATACATTAAAAATGCTAATAATGTTCCGATTGTAATATTGACTTTATCCATGAACATATAACCAGTTCCAAGTAATATAGCTACACTTAACCCTCTAAATAAATCAAGGAATGGCCAGAAAAAATCTTGCACAAATATAGAATTCATAAATCCTTTAAAATGTTTATTTATATGATCATCAAAAATATTCTTTGTATAACTTTTTTTGCTTAATCCCTGTATTACTTTCATTCCAGACAAAGATTCATGAGTATATCCAATCATTGCTGAACGTTTTTCTCTAAATAGTTTCCACTTCTTATCAGCTTTTATTTCAACCATTGTCATTAAAAATCCTAAACATGGCATTGTTATAAGAGAAATGGCTGCAAGTTTTGGACTCATCATAATCATCATCGTAACTACTAAAATAATAGTAAATATATTGGGTATTAAATTTGAAATACTATTATTTAAAAGATTCTGAAGCGCATTAACATCTCCAACAACTCTAGAAATAATCTTTCCAACTGGCCTATTATCAAAAAATTCAAAATTTAATGTTTGAATATGAGTATATAATGAATATCTTATATCAACTAAAATTCTATTGGTTATTTTAGACATAGCTATTGTCCTTATTCCTGATAAAATTGGTGCAATAAGATTTAATATAAAAAGTCCTATTCCAACAAAAATTAATCCTTCAAAATCACCACTACTTATAAACTTGTCTATGGATACTCTCATTAAATAAGGAGTAATCGTCCCACATCCCATTACAAATAACAATAAAAATACTACAAATACCACTTTCCACGTATATGCTTTTACATATGATAATAATCTTTTTATTATCTGTAATTTTGTATATTCATAATTTAAATCATTCATATTAATTTACCTCCAATTCTAAGTTTTCAAAATCTTGAAATTGATGAGAATAAATATTGTAATAATTTTTTCTTAATTTTATAAGACTATTATGGGTTCCCTGCTCTACTATTTGTCCATTTTTCATAAATATAATTAAATCTGCATCCTTAACCGCAGAAATTCTATGAGCAATAATAAAACTTGTAGATTTTTTGTTCCCTTTTCTCAAATTATTTAATACATTAAATTCAGTTTCCATATCTAATGCTGAAGTAGCATCATCAAAAATTACTATAGGAGTATTTCTAATAATTGCTCTTGCAATTGCTAGTCTCTGTTTTTGTCCTCCAGATAATCCAACTCCTCTCTCACCAATCATTGTTTCAAATTTATTTGGCATATCTTCAATAAACGAATATGCTTCACTTTCTTTTGTTGCTGTAATAAGTGAAATTTCATCAACTTCATTTCCAAACTGTATATTATTTTTTATAGTATCAGAAAATAAAAATGTATCTTGAAATACTACTGACATATTTGCTCTAAGTGTTTCAATGTTCCAATCCTTAACATTAACATTATCAACTAAAACTTCTCCTTCACTTACATCATAGTATCTTCCAATCAGCGCAAGAAGTGTACTTTTTCCTGCTCCAGTAGCCCCCATTATAGCCACCTTACTACCACCCATTATTTTAAGACTTACATTATGAAGAATTTCTTCATTATTATATGAAAAACTTACATTTCTAAATTCTATATCACCATTTACATACTTTGGATTATAAGCGTTTTCTTTACTTTTAATTTCTGGTTTTCTATTTAATATGCCTCTTATCTTACTCATAGATGCTTTATTTTGAGATAACATATTTATTAATCCTCCAAGATTCCTAACACACCAGGATAAACTAAATACATAACTTGTAAATGCTACAAGATCTCCCAATGTTATTTGATTGGTAATACAAAGATATCCTCCATAAACTATTATTAAGATAGGTGTACAATTAGTTAAAAACTCTACAATGGGACCGTAAAAGCCTAAAACTCTAGCCTGTTCAACATTTAAATCATAAAATTTATTATTAGTTTTTAAAAATTTTGATATTTCATATTTTTCACGTGCAAATGCTTTTACTAATCTGATTCCACTTACATCCTGCTGTACAGTAGAATTAATTTCTGCAGTCATATCACTAATTTGGGAGTATACTTCCCAAAATTTCTTATCCATTTTTTTAGCTATAAAAATAACTGGAACTAAGATACATACACATAATACTGTTAACGAAAAATTAATTGTACTCATAATTGATACACATAAGATAAATAAAATTACTGCTTCTATAATTAGTCGCATTCCAAATGAAAGTGTATCCCATACAACATCCACATCCTCAATTATTCTTGATAATAATTCACCAGTATTATTATTATCAAAAAATGCAAACTCAAAAGACTGAAACTTTGAATAAAGATCTCGACGTATCTGCCTACATATTGTCACTGCAAATTTATCAAATTGATATTCCTTTATATATCCAAAAAAACCTTGAATAACTCCAAGAATAATAAATGAACACAATATTAAAATCACATATTTTTCAGCATTTCCTTCAATAACTTCATCAATAAATATTTTCTGAAGATATGGAAATAAAGAATCTATGCATATTGATGCTATCATCGCCATTAGTGGCAACACTATTAATTTACACTGTTTTAGTATATAATTTCTAAATAAATCCACGTTTACTTCACCTCTTTTTTAAGTTAACAAATAATTTTTTATTCATCTGATAAAAAGAAAAACGCAACTATTATCCATAGTTGCGTACACTACATTATGCAGAATAATTTAATAATAACTTCTATCATTTTCCACATAATTTAATTTTCTTCATATTGATGCCTCACAAATGAATAATACATATTATAAATATTTAATTTTTTATAAACTTTCATTTTCATTGCTCTACCTCCTAAAATAATTATTATATAAATAAAAAAAACACAGTCATATACTTTCAACTGTGCAAAACATCTTTTTATACTATATTCATAAATCAAAATACAGATTTACATATTATTAATTTCTGAAGGTATTACACATGAATAAGCTCTAAATAAATTTTTAAATTTTTCTTTATTTTTTATGACCATATTACTCATAATTTACCTCCATTTCTTTTTTGTTTATGACTACACGGAATATATTACCATTAAAAGATTTTAATGTCAATTAACTATTCTATAAATAACATGTCTTTATTCTATCTAGATCTTATAAATAAAAAACTCCAAGTAATTATAAAATTATAATTTCTTAGAGTTTTAATTTTAAATATATTTACAAACTGCTATTCTTAGAATACTGGAATTACAGCTCCATCATATTCCTTATTTATAAAATCTTTAACTTCATCAGATTGAAGTGCTTTAACTAAGGCTTTAATCTTTTCAGAACCTTCATCATCACTTCTTACTGCAACTATATTGGCATATGGTTTAGCGGCTTCAGAGTTTTTATCCTCAATTACAATTGAATCCTTTGTTGGATTAAATCCTGCTGGTATTGCATAGTTACTATTTATTACAGCTGCCTCAACATCATCAACCGATCTTGGAACTGCTGCTGCTTCAAGTTCTGTAAATTTTATATTCTTAGGATTTGAAATTATATCCGCTGGAGTTACTAATTCTCCCTCTTTTAATTCGATTAATTTATTTACTGCAAGTAATTTTAAAGCCCTTGCTTCATTTGATGGATCATTTGGTACTGCAATAGTTGCCCCATCCTTAATTTCATCTAAACTTTTAATCTTTTTAGAATACAATCCCATTGGTTCAAGATGAATAGCACCTGCTGAAACTAAATTTAAATGTCTTGATTCATTTTGTTCATTTAAGTATGGTGTATGTTGGAAATAGTTTGCGTCCAACTCACCTTCTGATAACGATGTATTAGGTAATACATAATCATTAAATTCTGTTATTTCTACTTTATATCCTTCTTTTTCAAGAACTGGTACAGCTGCATCTACAATCTTTTTATGAGGCTCTGGAGATACACCTATTTTTATAACTTTATCATTTTTATTATTTTCTGAATTAGATGATGTAGTAGCTACTCCTCCACATCCTACTAAACTAACCGCTAATATTCCACTTAATATAATTGATACTATTGAATTTTTTTTCATTTTTTAGTCCCACCTTTATTGATTTTTTAATCGTAATTTTATTTATAATTCTTATTCTATTTAGACAACCTATTGTAAAAATAATTTCCTAATATCTGCAATGCTTGTACAACTATTATTAGTATTATACAAGTAATTATCATTGTATTTGTTTCAAATCTCTGATATCCATATCTTATAGCTACATCTCCTAGGCCCCCACCTCCAAGAGTTCCTGCCATAGCCGAATATCCAACTATACTTATAACTGTAAGTGTTATACCTGATACGATTGAAGGTACTGCTTCTTTAAGCATAACTTTGAAAATTATTTGAGCATTTGAAGCGCCAAATGACTTTGCTGCTTCTATAACTCCATTATCAACTTCTCTTAATGATGATTCTATAATTCTAGCTACAAATGGTGCTGCTGCTATTGTAAGAGGTACTATTGCTGCAGCTGTTCCATAAGTCTTTCCTACAAGTAACCTTGTAAATGGAATTATAATTACCATTAAAATTACAAATGGAAAACTTCTAAGTGTATTTACTATAAAATCTAATATGTTATAAACTATTTTATTAGGTTTTAATCCATCTTTTGCTGTAAGTGTTAATATTATCGCTGGTATAAATCCTAATATTACTGAAAATAAAGTTGATGCAAAAACCATTATTATTGTTTCTTTTAATGCACTTATTAAAATATCACTCATTATTCAAGCACCTCCAATAAAATATCTTTATTATTTAAATACTCTAGCACTTTATCCTTATCCTTAGTTTCTATATTTATTACAAGTCCCCCTAATATTTCACTTCTAAACTTTTCAAGCTTGCCCCACACAATTGAAAAATCTATCTCTAACTCTCTTGCCATTCTTGTTATAAGTGCATTTTCTGAACAGTTACCTGGAAAGTATATTTTTATATTTATTCCATCTTGTGGTAATACCTCATCTTCATCAGATTGCCCTAAAAATTTCTTTAAAGATGCCCCTGGCTTTAAGAATAAATCCTCTGCTCTTCCTTCTGCCTTAATTTCTCCACCATCAAGTAATGCAACTCTTTCACATACTTCTTTTATTACTTCCATCTGATGAGTAACCATTATTATTGTTATCCCTAGTTCCTCATTTATTTTTGAAAGTAATGCTAAAATATCTTTTGTAATTTTGGGATCCAATGCTGATGTAGCTTCATCACAAAGAAGAATTTTCGGATCTAATGCTAATGCTCTTGCTATTGCTACTCTTTGTTTCTGTCCACCACTAAGTTCATGTGGTTTACTTAATTTTTTATTTTCTAATCCTACTAATCTAAGTAATTCTAATACCTTTTTCTCTATTTTCTTTTTATCATACCCCCATACTTCTAAAGGAAGTGCGACATTATCAAATACATTTTTTCTCTGTAATAAATTGAAGTTTTGAAAAATCATTCCTAAATCTTTTCTAAATTCTCTTAAATCTTTTTCACTTAATAATGAAATCTCCTGCCCCATTACTTTTACACTTCCACTATTATAAGATTCTAGACCATTTATACATCTTAAAAGTGTAGATTTACCAGCCCCACTATGTCCAATTATTCCGTAAATCTCACCTTTTTTTATGTTCAATGAAACACCTTTTATAACATCTGTATTTCCAAAACTCTTTGCCACATTGTTAATCTCAACTGCAATATTATTTTCTGTCATCTATAACTTCTCCTTCCTTTATTTTTATAGGTTTTGTTTAGCGTATCGCGATAACTAAAAAAGCGCTAGAGAATAAATCTCTAGCGCGCAAAACACCATGTAATTTACCCTCTCATCTATCAGCTTAAAAATAAGCTGCAGGAATTAGCACCGTTAAATATGTTAGTAAATGAACTAATATTCCGGTTGCTGGGCTTCACAGGGCCAGTCCCTCCGCCACTCTTGATAAGATATCAAATATTTAATTTAGTTTATGTTAGAAATTATAAATACTTTTTCATAGTTTGTCAATATTTTTTTATTTCCTATTATGAATTATTAAAAGCATCTAATATATAATATAATATTATATTAATAGAACTATTATAAATTATTTGTTAACCTAATAATCTATAATAGTTTAAAATTTAAACAAATAATGTATACTATCTATTTCTTTCTTTAATAGCTCTATCTATATCTCTCTTTTGAGCCCTTTCAATCATTGCATCTCTCTTATCATAATTTTTCTTTCCTTTACACACTCCAAGTGCAACTTTTACTTTTCCATCTTTAAGATAAAGAGATAATGGTATAAGAGTATACCCGTCTCTTGATACTAAAGCATCAAGTCTTCTTATTTCACTCTTATGAAGCAATAATTTTCTTTCTCTTAAAGGATCCACATTAAATATATTTCCTTCTTCATAAGGTGAAATGTGCATATTTTTAATATATATTTCACCATTATATATATCAGCATAGCAGTCTTTAAGATTAACTCTTCCCCTTCTTATTGATTTTACTTCTGTACCAACAAGAACTAATCCTGCTTCCATTGCTTCTTCAACAAAATAGTCATGTCTAGCTTTTCTATTTTCAGCTAAAGAATTCTCATTCTTCTTTCTTGCCATAATTAATCACCTACTTCGGTTTATTCTATTATAAAAATTATAGTATAAGCTTAAATTTTAAGCAATTTAATTTCTAATATAAATATCTAAATAATTAAGAGTGAAAAGTTATAATTTTTTTATTTTTTCTTAACCTTTCACCCTTAACTTAAAATATGATTTTATTTGTCAGCTATTTCTAAGCTGTTTTCTATCATATTTCATTCTCCTTCATTTAATTTTGATTTCCTCTGTTTCTCCTTGTTCATTAGAATTTTCTTGGTCTTCTACTAAATTAAAGAAAATTTCTCTATTTGCCATATCTACGTGAATACATTCAACTATTACTTTATCGCCAAGTTTATAAACCTTTTTAGTTTTCTCTCCAATAAGGCTTAAATGAGCTTCATCATAAATATAATAATCATCATCAAGATCAGTTATATGAACTAACCCTTCAATTGTACTTGGAAGTTCTACAAATACACCAAATGATGTTACTGAAGAAATAATTCCTTCAAACTGCTCACCAATTCTATCAAGCATATATTCAGCTTTCTTTAAGTCATCAACTTCTCTTTCAGCATCCTGTGCTTTTCTTTCCATTTCTGATGATTGCTTAGCCGCAAATCCAACTATATTTTTTAATTTATTAAATCTCTTTTCATCTATCTTTCCGTGTATCTGCTCTTTTATTATTCTATGAATCTGCAAATCCGGATATCTTCTTATTGGCGAAGTAAAGTGGCAATAATATTGAGCTGCAAGTCCAAAGTGTCCCACACATTCTGGTGCATATCTTGCTTGCATCATAGAACGTAATAATAAGGTACTTACTACAGTTTCTTCATTCTTACCTTTTACTTTTTCTAATATATCTTGAAAACTCTTAGGATGCATTTCTTCTGTCCAGTGAACATTATATCCTAAATTATAAATAAATTCTTTAAATTTAGCTAACTTTTCTTCATCTGGAGATTCATGAATTCTATAAACGAATGGTACATGAGTCCAAAACATATGCTCAGCTACAGTTTCATTTGCTACAAGCATAAATTCTTCTATCATCCTATTAGCAATTTCACGATCATAAGGTTTAATTTCAACTGGTTTTCCAAGTTCATTTAATACAATTTTAGCTTCAGCTATTTCAAAATCAATAGCTCCTCTTTTAATTCTCTTTGCTCTTAAAATCTTGCAAAGTTCTTCCATCAACTTAAAATCATCATAAAGATAATCATATTTCTTTATCAATTCTTCATCATGATCCCTTAATATCTTAGTTACATCTGTATATGTCATTCTTTCATTAGTATTAATAACTGATTCAACTATTTCATGATCTACAACTTTTCCGCTTTGGTTTATTTCCATAAAACATGTTAAAGTTAATCTATCTACTCTTGGATTTAATGAACATATTCCATTAGATAATTTCCTTGGAAGCATTGGTATAACTCTATCTATTAAATAAACAGACGTTGCTCTCTTTAAAGCTTCTTTATCTAAAGGATTATTTTCTTTAACATAATGAGTTACATCTGCAATATGAACTCCTAATCTGAAATTTCCATTAGATAATTTTTCAATAGATACTGCATCATCAAGATCTTTTGCATCTTCACCATCTATTGTTACCATTTTTAAATTTCTTAAATCTCTTCTTCCATTATATTCTTCAGACTCTATTTCCTCGGAAATTCCTTCAGCATAGTTTAAAACTTTTTTAGGAAATTCTTCTGGTAAGCCATTTTTCTTAATAATAGTTAATATATCAATTCCCCTATCACCTTTTTTACCAAGTATTTCTGTTATTACACCTTCTGGCTTTCTATTTTTTTCAGGCCATTTTGTTATCTTTACAACAACCACATCTCCATCTTCAGCACTATTTCTATCTTTTTTAGATATAAAAATATCTTGTGACATTCTAGTATCTTCTGACACTACAAATCCAAAGTTTTTGGAGTCCTCATATACACCTACTACTTTAGTTGTATTTCTTTCTATGATTTCAACAACTTCTCCTTCTCTTTTTCTATTACTTGTATCTTCTCTTGTAACTCTTACAGAAATTCTATCTCCATTAAACGCACCATTCATACAGTTGCTTGGTATAAATACATCTTTTTGTCCTTCTTCTTCAGGAATCAAAAATCCAAATCCCTTTGGATGAGCCTGAAGTGTTCCAATAACAAGGTTGGCTTCTTGTTTATTGTTATTTTCCACTCCATCTGCTATCATATATTTATTTCTTTTAGTTTTTCTTATTATACCTTCGCTTTCCATCATTCTTAATATTTTTTTAAAAGCTGTATATTCATGTTTCTTTATATCAAATATTGCAATTAATTCTTCTATATCCATAGGATTATAGGCAGGCTCTCTCATAAAATTAGCTAGCGTTTGTTTTATCCCCATAATTATCCTCCTTATGAAATCTTATAGCATAATTTATTACACTATAATACAATTTACTATATATTATTCTGTATAACTATATACTACCACAATAATATAATACATTATAGGTTTTATATATTATTTATTAGTATAAACATATTTAACTATTTTATATCCATCTTTAATTATTTTTAGTACATAAATCAATATGATAATTTTTATATAAAAAATATAATAAAGAACCCATACATAGTAACATACCTATAATATGGATTCTTTATTTATTAACTATATATTTTTCACATAATTATTTAAAATGAACCTAATAGAAAAATTATTAGTTCTTTCTTCATTCCCTTTTCCCTTTATGAGCTATATATTACTTAGCTGGCTTTATATTCGAAATATTTAAAAAACATGGTGCTCCATCAGGTTTATAATCTGAAATTTTATTACTATTATATACAATCATATCTTTAGAATAAGTTAAAGGAATATCTATTACATTATCTAAATCATAATTAATTACATAACCATATAATTCTTTAAGTTTATTTGAATCAGCAGTTTTTGTTATTGAATCTATTGCTTTAAAGAACTCAGCTGAATCACTAACATTTTTAAGTGAAGCTGTTTGTGGTGTCATTATTGGCATTGGTGTAAAGAAACATTGTGGAGATGCATAAGCATATTGAGTTGTCCAGAATGTTATATCAAAATCTCCTGCCATATATCCTGAATACCACTCCATTTTTTCTTGTGACTTAATAGATAAATCTATACCAATTTCATTTAATTGACTCTTAAGTAATGTTGCCATAGACGAATTAAGAACATCAAAAGTTGTATCAACAGTTAAAGTAATATTTAACTTCTTTCCATCTTTTTCTCTAATTCCATCACTGCCTTTAATCCATCCAGCTTCATCCAATAAAGCCTCTGCTTTTTCTTTATCATATGAATAACTATTATTAATTTTAGTATCTGTATATTCTGCACCTTTAGGGTAAGGTACGTTTGTAACAGATTCATATCCATATGTTAAACCATCAGAAATCTCTTGCTTATTTATGGCATATGCAATAGCTTGACGTACTTTAATGTCCTTAAGTTTTTCAGAGGATGCATTTAAAGTAATGTCTCTTGCACGTGTATCTACTTCTGGAACTATTCCTTTTATTCCTTTAATTGCAGTTGCCTGTTTGTAATCTTCATATGATAAAAGCGCTCCACCAAAAATCATATCTACTTCACCTGTTTTTAATGCCTGTAATCTTGAAGCTGCATCAGGAATGTATTTATCAATTACTTCATCATAATATGGTTTTTCTCCCCAATAATTTTCATTACGCTTAAACTTAGTATATTTACCTGAAGAATATTCATCATAAACATAAGGACCTGTTCCAACTACCCCATGAATTGTTTGGAAATCACCTGGCACAATTACTTTAGGTGATACCATAACCATAACATCAGGCCAACAGAAATCATATAAATATGCATAATATGGATGTGAATAATTAATATTTACTGTATAATCATCAACTACATCTACACTAGTCATCTCTGTAATTGCCTTAAGAGATGCATAACTTGGATTTGTTTTATCAAAATCTAAATTTGCTTTTACTGCTTGTGCATTAAATGCTTCACCATCATGGAAAGTTACCCCTTGACGTAATTTTAAAGTAAGAACTGTACCATCACTATTAAAAGAATAACTTTCAGCTAAATTACCTTTAATCTCACCATCTTCATATTTTAATAAAGTTTCATAAACCATTTTGGATGTTTGATAATTAAATGATCCCATATAAAGAGGTGACAATTGAGTTGTTTCTGCTGCATCTGCAAAAGTCAAAACTTTATCTTGACTATCATCTGCATTATTACCTTTTGATGCATTATTACAACCTATAAACATTAAACTAACGCATAAAGCTGTTGAAATGAGTGTTAAAATTTTCTTTTTCATATTCTATTCATCCTTTCTTTTCCATTTTTTCAATAGGGTTTGCTTCACGTATTAATACTCCTTTATCCATTTCAAAAATACGATTTGATATTCGATATGCTATACTTTTATCATGAGTAATCATTAGATATGCACATCCATACATTTGGTGATATTTTTCTAAAGTTCTTATAACATTTTCTGTTGCTATAGAATCAAGTCCACTAGTAACTTCATCTAAAATTAGATACTTAGGCTTAACAGCTAACGCCCTTAAAAGTGATAAACGTCTCTGTTCCCCTCCTGAAAGTCTTCTTGTTGGAACTTTTAATAGATTTAAATCCATATTAATAAGTTTCATTAACCCTTCTATACGTTCTCTTCTTTGAACCTTATTTAAATCAGTCAAATTGCAAAGTGCTTCTTCTACATTTCTATATACTGACATTGCAGGATTTAATGTCCCTGAAGCATCTTGAAACACTGCTTGTATAACTTGACGTTTCTTTCTCCATGTTCTCCTATCCCATGACATAATATTTTCATCATCCAGCAAAATCTCTCCATCAGTTGGATTTTCTATTCCTATTAAAAGACGTGCTAATGTACTTTTACCAGAACCACTTTCACCTATAATAGATATATTTTCTTCTGCTTGCCAAAAAAATGAAATATCATGTAATACATTAAGTGGGTTTTGTTTATCATCATAATATACTTTTGAAATATTATTTATTTCAAATCCATCCATGCCCACTGCCCTCCTCTTTCTTCATTAAGAGAATATACAAATTCTTTTGTCCACTTTTCTTTAGGCCTTTTCAATATATCACTAACTGTTCCTTTCTCCACAATAGTTTTTTTATCTAAAATATTTATTTCAGAGCAAAGAAATTGTAGTGCTTTAACATCATGTGATACTAATAATATTCCGCTTTTTTTATATTGATTTTTTAGTAACTTTAGAATATTATCCCGATTTTCTTCATCCAAAGCAGCTGTTGGTTCATCAGCTAAAATGTAACGAGGATTCATTCCAGAAAGTAAAGCCATAGTAACTCTTTGTAACATTCCTCCAGAAAGCTGTCTAGGATATGAACTTAAAATTCTTTTAACATCTGTTAAATTAACTTTAATTAATTCCTTCTTAGCTAATCTTTCTGCTTCTAATTTTGATATGTGGAGGGAAAATCTAAAAGTTTCTATCATTTGAGTTCCAATCTGCTTATATGAATCAAAGGCAGTCATAGGAAGCTGCGGAATAAAACCTAATACTGTTCCACAATAACTACGGTGTTTTTTTGATGGTAACTTTATAAGTTCTTTCCCATCTAAGATAATATTTCCTTCCGCAATTCTACAATCTGAAGGTAGTACTCCCATAATTGTTTTTATTATTGTAGTTTTTCCTGATCCACTTGCTCCTGTTAATCCTAGTATCTTTCCAGGTTCAAGTCTAAAAGAAACATTATTAATTAATGGTTGATTTTTTGAAATTACAGTCAAATTTCTTACCTCAAGCATAGATATGTCCTCCCTTTTCTAATTCACGTGCTAATATATTAAAAGCAAAGACACATATAAATATAAAAATCATTGGATAAAACATTAATCCTGGATTTGTACTAATATAGTTTCTTCCTTCAGAAACCATTCCCCCCCAATCAATTACTGAATCACCAAGGCTTAAACCTATAAACGAAAAACCTGATATTGATAAAATCATTTCTCCTGCAGATAAGCAGACAAAATGCAATGCATCACGCACAACATTAGGCATAATGTGCACAAACAATACTCTAAAAGTTGATGCTCCTGAAGAAATTGCACACAATACATATGCTTTCTTATACTCTATTTCTGTTTTGGTTTTGATAATCTTAATCATTCTCAATACGAGAGAAACAGTTAATGCAACTATCATTGTAAAAACACTATTTCCCCATGCACTTATAAATATAATTAAGTAAGCAATTGGAGGAATTGCAGTCACAGCATTTAATATACTTTCAAAAACAATATTTTTCCCCTCTTTGTTTGTTCCTAAAAAAATTCCAATAAAAGTTCCTATGAAAATAACAATTATCGAGCCTAAAAGAACTATACCTAAAGTAGTAAATCCTCCATATAGAACTCTTGAAAGTACACATCTTCCCAATGCATCTGTTCCCAAAGGATACTCTTTGCAGTGAGAAATCAAATGACTACTTACATCAACATGTTCAGGATCATTTGGAGCAAATAGAAATCCTAAAGTTCCAAATACAATAACTAATATAGATAGTATTGATGGTATGTAATGAATTATTTTTTTCATTTTCTAACCTCCTCACTTCCTTGATCTTTCTTTAATATTCTTTGTAATACATCTGCTGAAGTATTACATACAACAAGAAAGAATGCTAGAAACAATATAGTTGCATGAATCATAGGAGCATCTCTGTATAAAATGCTGTCTATTATGGTATAGCCTAATCCTGGTAGTGAAAAAATACGTTCTATAATAGCTGAACCAGCCAAAGATATACCCACCATCTGCAAAAAGCTTGGAATCAATGCTGTTAAAGCATGAGGTATTGCATGATATAAAAGAATACGTAACTCTGAAAGTCCTCTACAACGAGCATAAAGCACATAATCTTCATTCATTTCATGTTCAATATTTTTACATAATAACTGTGAATAAAATGCAATCCCACCAATTGAAATACATATTGCTGCTGGTAAATATCTTAAAATTCCTGTATTAGATGTTACTGAAATTAAATTTAAATTTACTGCAAACACATCAATAAATGCACTACCAAAAAAGAATGGTGGCATGGACACCCCTGCTATACACAAGAAAGTTAGTAAAATGTTAATAAAATTGTTTTTGCACAGATAGCATATGCATCCTAATAGTAAAATCCCTACAGCCTGTATCATTGCTGATAAAAGAACTATTTTTAATGTTACACCCATAGCACTAGAAATTTCATCTAACACTTTATGTCCATTAAATAATGATGTTCCAAAATCTAAATGTGTAGCATCAACAAGCCACTTTTCATATTGGACAAGTAACGGTTTATTAAGTCCCATATCTTCACGTATTTTTTCTACTTGTTCCTCACTAGATACAGAAAAAGTTCTCCTTGCATACGCTTCTGCCGAATCAACTGGAGACAGTTTCATTAGTAAAAAGGAAATAATAGTAACTAAAAATAAAGTTAATATTAATTCACAAACTTTTTGAAAGGAAAAGCTCCTTAATATACGCAAGTAACCACCCCCTATTGAAATTATTTTCCACATATGTTATTTTAAATGAGAGTTAGAATCAACTAACAGTTTACTCTATTTAGTATATATTTCAATTTTATAATTCTGCAATAATATATACATCTTTTGGAGTTTACACTAAAAATTTTGTTCTTTAGACTAAAATGAGAGGAGTAAACATTTATGAATCCAATAATTGATCAATTCTTTTCAACCTTTTTTACACAAATTGGTTTATTACCAACTTCTAATAAAGATAATAAAAATGGATGTGGCTTCACATTAAAACCAGATCCATCTATTGGTGAAGGTTATTTATGGACTTACCCTGTTAATCCATTTTGTTCTATTACTATTTACAAATTAAAATATTACAAAGATATAGATTACTGCTACCATCACCCTTCCATGCTTATTTTATCCTGCAGTTCTTCTTTTATCGCAAAAGCTGTTTCTTCAAATTCTAATAATAGTTCTGAGCAATTATTAGGATATTTCTTACCTGCTGGCGAACACTCTTACACTATCTCAAAAAACGTTCCTATTAATAGCGTAAGTATAACAATGCTGCCTGAATTCTATAACAAAAGACTTACTGATATTTATGAACGTGATTTTTCTGATCTTCCAGACATAATTTCTCTATTAGATGGAACTATAGAAGTTCCTGATATTTCATTAGCTTTTCGTCAAATTTTATCTTACAAACCTACTATTGGAATATCAGAATTATATTATGAAGCAAAAATCTTAGAAATAATCACAAGCTTGTTAGAATGGCACAGTTTAATATCAAAAAATAAATCTATAAAAAGTATAGCAAACTCTGACTTAGAAGCTATGCATAGATTAGTTCACTTTTTACAACAACATTACTGTGATAATATAGATGTTCAAAGTCTTGCTAAAATGTGCTTAATGAGTAAATCAAAACTTTCCTCCTTATTTCGCTCAGTTTATGACACTACTATTATTGACTTTGTACAAACATTACGAATCGAACATGCAAAAGATCTTTTAGCCAATAGTACATATCGTATTGGAGAGATTTCAAATATGGTTGGTTATGAACAGCAAAGCACTTTCTCAGCTTTATTCAAAGAAAGAACAGGTATAACTCCTAACGTTTACAGAAAATTCCAGATGAATAAATAATATTTTTTTAGTCTATCGTCCAAATAATTTAGTTGCATAATCATAGTTATTCTAAACCTATTGAGGTCTATAATAAAATCTAATATTATTTAAACGAGTTAACAACAAATAACGCAACTAAATTAAGGAGGATTTATATAATGAATAACTCAAATAAAAAAACAGGCATACCAAGATTGCTTGAATTGGGAGGACAATACCGTTATCAAACAATCTTAGCATGTGTATTTTCTGCAATAAGTGCAATTTTAATGTTATCGCCTTTTATATGTATCTGGTATGTAATGCGAGATGTTATTAATGCTCTCCCAAATTTATCTTTAATCGATACTAATACCGTAGCTATGTATGGATGGACTGCTGTAGGTCTTTCAGTATTAGGCTTTATAGTATATGCTATAGCATTAACATTTTCTCACTTAGGTGCATTTCATACTGCAAAAAACATGAAATCTGAAATTTTACATCACTTATCTAAAGTACCTCTTGGCTTCTTTTCAACCCACTCTAGTGGTCAAATCCGTAAAATAATAGACGAAAACTCTGCTCAAACAGAAGCCTTTCTAGCACATCAATTACCCGATATGGTAGGCTCTATAGTAACTTCAATAACTATGATTATTATGCTATTTTTCTTTGACTGGCGCCTTGGATTTCTTTGTGTTCTTCTAATGGTGATTGGATTTGGTATCCAAATGACAATGACTGGAAAAAAATCTATGGAATACATGAAAAACTACCAAGATGCTTTAGAAGAAATGAATAAAGAAGCTGTTGAATATGTACGTGGAATTCCTGTAGTAAAAGTATTCCAACAAACAATATACTCATTTAAAAGTTTCTACTCATCAATAACAAAATATAGAGACAATGTTACTAACTACGCTTTAGCTTGTGAACTTCCTATGGTTGCATTTAATGTAGTTATAAATGCTTCCTTCGTTGTTTTAATTCTAGCTGCAATATTTATTCTACCAAATGAATCTAATAAGCCTCAATTTTTACTTGATTTAATCTTCTACATTCTTTTTGTTCCAGCTTGCAGTACTATGCTTAACAAAATTTTATTTTCTGGCACATACAAAATGATTGCTACTGAAGCTGTTCGTAGAATTGATAGTCTTATTTATGAACCAGTTCAAGCAATGCCAAAAGAACCCAAAGCTGTTAATAACTTTGGTATTACTTTTGAAGATGTAGTATTTAAATATCCTGATGCAGATAAAACTGTTATTAATAATGTCAATCTTACTGTCCCAGAAGGAAAAACTGTTGCATTAGTTGGTCCTTCTGGTGGTGGAAAAAGTACTATTGCTTCTTTAATTCCACGTTTCTGGGATGTAAAAAGCGGTAGTATTAAAATCGGAGGTATTGATATCCGTAATATATCTCAAAAAGATTTAATGAGTAATATTGCCTTTGTATTTCAAGATACTAAATTATTAAAAACCAGCATTTATGAAAATATAAAAGCAGCCCGTCCTAATGCAACTAGAGAAGAAGTTTTAGCTGCTGCTAAGGAAGCTCAATGCGATGATATTCTAGCAAAATTCCCTGATGGAATTGATACTGTTCTTGGTAAAAAAGGGGTTTACTTATCTGGTGGTGAACAACAACGTATTGCTTTAGCAAGAGCTATTCTAAAAGATGCCCCTATTGTTCTTTTGGATGAAGCAACTGCTTTTGCTGACCCTGAAAATGAATATAAAATTCAAAAAGCATTTGAACATTTAACTCATGGTAAAACTGTATTAATGATTGCTCACCGTCTTTCTACCGTACAACATTCTGACTGCATTTATGTATTAAGTAAAGGAAAAATTGCCGAACAAGGCTGTCATGATACTTTATTAAAAAACAAAGGTATCTATTATAAAATGTGGAATGAATATAAAACCTCTATTAAATGGAACTTTTCAAAGGAGGCTGATTTATAATGTTAAAACGAATATTTGCACTAAGTGATAAAGGCGTAAAAGATTTAAAAAAAGGTATTATATCTTCAGTATTTGCTGTTATAAGTTTAATGTTTCCAATTGGAATATTAGTTATGTTTCTAATGTCTCAGCTTGCACCTGTTTTCAATTTAACTATTAAATATCCTACAAATTTTAATTATGCACTTATATGTTTATTAATTTTAGCTTTGATTTTTATTACTCACTATATTCAATATAAATGTACGTATATTGCCGCTTATGAGGAAAGTGCTAAACGACGAATAAACCTTGCTGAAAAGTTAAGAACTTTACCTTTATCTTTTTTTGGACACCGTGACTTATCTGATTTAACTACTAGCATGATGAAGGATTGTAGTGATCTTGAACGTACTTTTTCATATACATTACCACAGTTAATTGGAACAGCTATTGTTAGCATCCTTATATGTATAATTCTATTCTTTACAGACTGGCGTATGGCTATTTCTGTATCTTGGGTTCTACCTTTAGCTTTACTAATTATAATTTCTAGTAAAAAACTTCAAGATAGATTTGATATTAAAAAATTTGAAAGTCATTTAGCTGCTACTGAAGGTGTTCAAGAATATCTTGAAACAATTCGTGATTTAAAAGCAAATAATCAAACTAAAAATTATTTAAATCTATTAGATAATAAACTTGATAAAGTTATAGATACCTCTATTAAATATGAACTAGTAAGCGGACTTTTACTAACTTGTGCGCAAATGATTTTGAGATTAGGCTTTGCAACAACTATACTAACAGGGGCAGTCTTATTAGGAAAAGGTGATATTGACTTATTTACTTATCTTATATTCCTTATTACTGCTTCAAGAATTTATGATCCTTTAAGTGGTGTAATGATGCAGCTTGGTGAAGTATTTAACTCTCAACTTCAAATAGAAAGACTTAAAACAATCGAATCAGAACCTGCACAAGAAGGTTCAAAAGAATGTAATAACAAAGGCGTTGATATTTCCTTTAATCATGTAGGTTTTAGCTATCAAGATGGCGAAAGCGTTCTTTCAGATGTTTCTTTTACTGCTAAACAAGGTGAAATAACTGCTTTAATTGGTCCTTCTGGTGGCGGTAAAAGTACTACTGCAAAATTAGCAGCTCGCTTTTGGGATATACAAAAAGGTTCAATCACTATGGGTGGAGTTGATATTTCTAAGATTGATCCTGAAACATTATTAAAGAATTATTCTATTGTATTTCAAGATGTTGTTCTATTTAATGACACAATAATGGAAAACATTAGGCTCGGACGTAAAAATGCTACTGATGAAGAAGTTATTGCTGCTGCTAAAGCTGCTCAGTGTCATGAATTTATCATGAAAATGTCTGACGGATATAATACAAGCATTGGTGAAAATGGCTCTACTTTATCTGGTGGCGAACGTCAAAGATTATCTATTGCAAGAGCTCTACTTAAAGATTCTCCTATTGTATTACTAGATGAAGCTACTGCATCATTAGATGTTGAAAATGAAACCAGCCTTCAAAAAGCTCTATCTTACCTTTTAAAAGGAAAAACAGTATTAATTATTGCTCATAGAATGCGTACTGTTGCTGGTGCTAATAAGGTTGTTGTACTAGCTGATGGTAAAGTAGCAGAAGAAGGTTCACCTGAAGAACTTATGCAAAGAGATAGTATGTATCGTCATATGGTTGAACTTCAAAAACAATCTTCTACTTGGGCAATTGGAAATAATTAAAGTATAATAAAGAATCCATATAGAAATTATATTGTTCTATATGGATTCTTTATTTATTACCTATATATTTTTCATATAATTATTTAAAAAGATTTATTAATAATCCACCATATGTTGCAAGTAATGGTGCAAATACAACTGAAACTATTGTCATTAACTTTATTAAAATATTCATTGCAGGACCTGATGTATCCTTAAATGGATCCCCAACAGTATCTCCAACAACAGCTGCTTTATGAGGTTCGCTTCCTTTACCTCCATTTATACCTGTTTCAATATACTTCTTAGCATTATCCCATGCTCCACCAGCATTAGCCATCATTACTGCAAGTAATACACCTGTTAAAACTCCGCCACCTATTAATCCTGCAAGAGCTTCAGTCCCTAATAATAATCCTGTAAGAAGTGGTGAAATAATTGCTAATATTCCAGGTAAAATCATCTTTCTTAATGCCGCATTTGTTGATATAGCTACACATCTAGAATAATCTGGCTTTTCTGTACCTTCTAATATTCCTTTATTTTCTTTAAACTGACGCCTTACCTCTTCAACCATTTCTGTAGCTGCTTTACCTACTGATTGCATTGTAAGTGCTCCAAATAAGAATGGAAGCATACCACCAATTAATACACCAACTAAAGTTAATGGATTAAGAAGATTTATAGTTTCAATTTTTACAGCTTGTGAATAAGAAGCAAATAATGCTAATGCTGTAAGAGCTGCTGAACCTATAGCAAAACCTTTTCCTATAGCCGCTGTTGTATTACCAACTGAATCAAGCTTGTCTGTAATTTCTCTTACACTTTCATCTAAATTGCTCATTTCTGCTATACCACCAGCATTATCTGCTATAGGTCCATATGCATCAACTGCAACTGTAGTTGCTGTTGTAGATAACATACCAACTGCTGAAAGTGCTATACCATATAATCCAAGTGCAGTATCTTTAGCTCCACCTATTCCATAATAAGAAATAATTATTCCTACAACTATTAATAATATTGGTGGAACTGTTGATTTCATACCTACTGATAATCCTGCTATTATATTAGTTGCAGGACCTGTTTTTGATTCATCAGCAATTAATTTTACTGATTTAAAATCTGCTGAAGTAAAATATTCAGTAATTTTACCAATAGCTAATCCTACTATTAATCCTGAAATTATAGGTATAAATATTTTCATATTTCCAAGCATGTTATTACACAAAACGAATCCTGCTATAAGTACTATCAAGCCTGAAATAGCAGTACCACCATTTAAAGCTTTCTGTGGATTATCTCCCTTATATAACTTAACATATGTTATACCTATTAATGATGCTAAAATACCTACTGCTGATAATAATATAGGGAATATTATTATATTCTTTCCAAAAGTACTTGAAAGTGCTGCACCTAATGTAATTGCTGAAATTATTGATCCTACATAAGATTCAAATAAATCAGCTCCCATACCAGCTACATCCCCAACATTATCGCCAACATTATCAGCTATAACTGCAGGGTTTCTAGGATCATCTTCTGGAATTCCAGCCTCAACTTTACCTACTAAATCAGCTCCAACATCAGCAGCTTTTGTATATATGCCTCCACCTACTCTAGCAAATAAAGCAATCGATGATGCTCCAAGTCCAAATCCAGTAATATATTCGGCATTCAAATCATATAACAAACTAAAAAAGCTAAGTCCTATTAATCCTAATCCTACTACACCTAATCCCATTACTGAACCACCTGAAAATGCCACTTCTAAAGCACCCTTAATTCCATTCTTAGCAGCCTCTGCTGTTCTTACATTTGCTTTAACCGCAATCCTCATTCCAACATATCCTGCAACAATTGAAAATGCTGCACCAACTACAAATGCAAAGGCAGTTTTAAGACTTAAGAATACTATTATAGATAATCCCACAACTACAATAAACACTGCAAGATAAGAATATTCCTTTTTTAAAAACGCCATTGCACCTTCTTCAATATAGCCTGAAATTTCTTTCATTCTACTATCACCGACATCCTTTTTTAAGATATCTTTTGCCAAAAATACAACAACACAAATAGAAATAATACCAATTAAAATTGAAACATATAATAAATTCATACCTCTCACCTCTCATTTAAATTTGGGTTGGTTAGTATAAAAGACTAGGCAATCACTTTATAGATATATTCATTAGTATGTCGTAAAATTCTATTAATAGTATTATATTTATCTATTGTAGCTTTACGCGTTTAAAAAGTTTATTGATTATACTAATTCATGTGTATTATAAGTATAAAAAAAGCTACTTAAAAGAAAGTAGCTCAGATAACTGCTATATTAAATTAATAATAAGTGTATTTATTGCAAATAGTACTGAAAAGAATATTGTTAGTCTTACAAGTACAACTTCTTTAGTTCTTGATTTATTTTTTGCAAAGAAAGTATCATTTGATGTTCCTTGAATTAATCCACTAAGAGCATCTGCTTTGCTTGGCTGCATATATATAGTAACAATAATAGCTAATCCTAATATTATTTCTATTGCTAATAATATGTTTTGCATAGGTTACACCTCCTATAATAATCAATACGTATACTCTAAATCATAACATATTTAGTTACTCATTACAACTTTTCTCTAGTAAAAAATCACATCTGAGCTTATTCATATTATATCACTTTTTAACATAAAAAGGGTATAGTTTTTTTCATCTATAACCCTTTTATCTTAAATTAATATATTATTGTTTTATATTAAAAAATGCTTTTTTTCCTCTATATTCAGCAACTTCTTCAAGTTCTTCTTCTATTCTTAATAGTTGATTATATTTTGCAACTCTTTCAGATCTTGCTGGTGCACCAGTCTTAATTTGCCCTGCATTAACAGCTACAACTAAATCTGAAATTGTAGTATCTTCAGTTTCACCACTTCTATGAGATACAACAGCTGTATATCCAGCTCTATTTGCCATTTCTATAGCGTTTAATGTTTCAGTTAATGTACCTATTTGATTTAATTTAATAAGAATTGAGTTACCTACTCCAAGCTGAATACCTTTTTCTAATCTTTCAGTATTAGTAACAAATAAATCATCACCTACTAATTGAACTTTCTTACCAAGTCTTTCAGTTAAGAGTTTCCATCCATCCCAATCTTCTTCAGCCATACCATCTTCAATTGAGATTATTGGATACTTATTAACCCAGTCTTCAAAAAAATCTACCATTTCTGCACTTGTTAATGTTCGTCCTTCATGTTCTAAAACATATTTTCCATCTTTATAATATTCAGATGATGCAGCATCAATTGCTATAAAAATTTCTTCTCCAGCTTTATATCCGGCTTTTCCTATTGCTTCTATAATAACATCAAGAGCTTCAGCATTACTCTTTAAATCTGGTGCAAATCCACCTTCATCACCAATACCTGTTGCATATCCCTTGTCATTTAGTATCTTCTTTAATGTATGATAAACTTCTGCACACATTCTAAGTGCTTCACTAAATGTTGGTGCTCCTGCTGGCATAATCATAAATTCTTGTAAGTCAACAGAGTTATCTGCATGAGATCCACCATTTAATATATTCATCATTGGTACTGGAAGTACTTTAGCATTTACTCCTCCTATATATCTGTATAAAGGTAATCCTAAAGCATTTGCAGCTGCATTAGCTACTGCAAGAGATACTCCTAATATAGCATTTGCTCCTAGTTTTCCTTTATTATTAGTCCCGTCTAATTCAATAAGCATTTTATCAATAGAAGTCTGATCAAATACATTATATCCTATTAATTCTTCTGCAATAATTTCATTTACATTATTAACTGCATTTAAAACGCCTTTTCCCTTAAATACATTCTTATCTCCATCTCTAAGTTCAACAGCTTCATACATACCAGTAGAAGCCCCTGATGGTACAGCAGCTCTTCCCATTGTTCCATCTTCAAGATATATTTCTACTTCTACAGTTGGAAAACATCTTGAATCTATAATTTGTCTAGCAACAACATCAACAATTTCTAAATAATCCTTCATAATATTACCCTCCTCAAATATTTAGTAAATAATAATTAATTCACTAAATTTATTAATATCTGCTTTTGATTTACCATAATATTATTTGTAATTAGCTATTGAAATATTCACTTGTTAATTATTAAGTAATGTTATATTATTGCTAAAAAATCATACATTTAAATAATTCTCTACATTATAATATTGCAAAAAAAATAATGCGATATCATTATAATAACGCATTACAATAATTACTAAATTCCTTCTGATTCGCAATATTTATCAAATTTTTCTTTCCATTCCTTAGAAGTTTTCTTATCAATCTCTCTTAATCTATTAAAAAATCTATCTAATACACCCAACTTATACAATCCTTTCATTAAATGACGCGGATAATCAACTTTTCTCACGTATGCTTTTTTAGGATCTATAATCATAAGGCTTTCATCATCTGATACAAATATATCTTTACATCTTGTATCTATTTTCTTAAACTTAAGCTTTTTGAATTCTTTTAATAAATTATAAATATTTTCTATAAGTTGATCACTTAATCCATTTTGCTTTATATATTTATCTAGCTGTTCACCTTGAACCATTTCCCGGACAATATACAGCCTACCTTTTGTATATAACTTAGGAAAATATTTTGATCCTTTTGTTTTAAATAATATGCTTCCTTCATCATTACAAACCTTTGGACTTAAAAAAAGCTTAATAACTTTATTTCCTGGTAGTTCATAAACTACTCCATTATTGCCTTGTCCCAAATATGTAGCTTCTCTAAACAATCTTTCTGTATTTTCATCAAAATCAGCAGAATATGCAAAATTTTTCTTCATACAATCAATCCTATTCTTTTTTTACTAATATATTGAAAAAAAATAAAGAATAGAACCAATATTTCCGTTAACTTATAACTTAAAAAGTGCTACAAAAAAGTAGCACTTTTAAAAATTATTTATTTACTATTAAATTTTCTCCAGTCATTTCTGTTGGTACTTCTAATCCTAATACATTTAACATTGTTGGAGCTAAATCTGCTAATTTACCATCTTTTATAGTCTTTCCTTCTGTATCATTTGATACCCATACAAGTGGAACTGGATTAGTTGTATGCGCTGTAAATGGATTTCCTGTTGAGAAATCTATTTCTGTTTCAGCATTACCATGATCAGCAGTTATAAATACTGTTCCGTCTTTTTCTAATACTTTATTAACAATGTTTCCTAAACATTCATCAACAGCTTCTATAGCTTTAACCGCTGCTTCAACAACTCCTGTATGACCAACCATATCTGGGTTAGCAAAGTTTAAGATAATAACATCATATTTATCACTATCAAGTCTTGCAAGTAATTCTTCTGTCACTTCGTAAGCACTCATCTCAGGCTTTAAGTCATAAGTTGCAACCTTTGGTGAAGGTATAACTTTTCTATCCTCACCTTCGTTTTCTTTTTCAACTCCACCGTTAAAGAAGAAAGTTACATGCGCATACTTTTCTGTTTCAGCAATTCTTAATTGAGTTTTTCCCTTCTTGCTTAAGTACTCACCAAGAGTATTAGTTAATACTTGTGGCTTATATGCAATATGAACACCTTCTAAAGTTTTATCATATTGAGTCATAGTTACAAAAGTAAGATTTAAAGTTTCTCTATTGAATCCTGCAAATTCTTTATCATTGATAGCTCTAGTTATTTCTCTAGCTCTATCTGGTCTAAAGTTGAAGAATACAACTGAATCTCCATTTTTAATATGAGTTAATGGTGCACCATTTTCAGTTATTACTGTTGGTAATACGAACTCATCTGTTTTATTATCATGATATGAATTTTCTATAGCTTCTACAGCACTTGTAGCTGTTTCACCCTTACCTAAAACTAAAGCGTTATAAGCAAGTTCAACTCTTTCCCATCTGTTATCTCTATCCATAGCGTAGTATCTACCACTTATAGTAGCTATTTTACCTACTCCTATTTCAGCCATCATAGCTTCTGCCTTTTCTATGAATTCTTTTCCTGATGAAGGTGGAACGTCTCTACCATCCATAAAGGCATGAACATATACATTTTGAACACTTTCTCTTTTGGCAAATTCTAAAAGTCCTCTTAAATGATCGATATGAGAGTGAACTCCACCATCAGATAATAGACCCATTAAATGTAATGCTGCTCCTGTTTTCTTAGCATTTTCCATAGCTAATTTAAGCGATTCATTTTCAAAGAATTCTCCATCCTTAATTGCTTTAGTTATTCTAGTTAATTCTTGATATACTATTCTACCTGACCCTATATTTAAATGTCCAACTTCTGAATTACCCATTTGACCTTCTGGAAGACCAACTTGTAATCCACTAGCTTGTAATTGTGAAGTTGGATATTTTTCAGTTAATTTATCGAAATTAGGCTTTTTAGCTAAAGCTACTGCATTTCCTTCTGACTTTGGTGCTATTCCAAAACCATCTAATATCATTAACATAACTGGCTTCTTTGACATATTCCTATCCCTCCAAATTTCCTCTTTGAAATCATAAAACATTATGTTATTTTTTCTACATTTTAACCATTTAATTATATTATTTTTCGCAATTTATTGCAACTTATAATATATTCTAAAATTCTAAATATATAACTTCAAAATTTAACATTATCTTGTCATTTATTTTTCATCCATTTTTTTCTTTTTATGCCTTTTATATTCTATAGATTACATAAAAAAAATTTTAATAATAAAAAATAAGAACCTTAAAAATCATATTTTCAAGGTTCCCATTCTATTAAGTAATTAATTTTAGTAGTTAACTATTGCTGAGAAATCTTCAGCCTTTAAACTAGCTCCACCAACTAAAGCTCCATCTATATCAGACATAGCCATTTGATCTTTTATTGTGTTTGGTTTAACTGATCCACCATATTGAATTCTAATTTTGTCAGCAACTTCTTTTCCGTACATTCCTTCTACAACTTTTCTTATAGCAGAAATAGTTTCGTTAGCTTGTTCTTTAGTAGCAGTTTTTCCAGTTCCAATAGCCCAAATTGGTTCGTAAGCTATAACAACTTTTTCTGCTTGTTCCTTAGTTAATCCAGCCATATCTACTTTGATTTGGCAAGCTATAAAATCATCAGTAACTCCTGCTTCTCTTTGTTCTAATGTTTCACCACAGCAAAGAATTGGAGTTAAATTATGTTCGAAAGCCTTTTTAACCTTCTTATTTAAAGCTTCATCAGTTTCATTGAAATAAGTTCTTCTTTCACTATGTCCTAAAATTACATAATCAATTCCCATTTTTTCAAGCATTGCAGGAGCAACTTCTCCAGTGAAAGCTCCACTTTCTTCAAAATGCATGTTTTGAGCAGCAACTTTAATATTTGTTCCTTCAACTGCTTTCTTTACAGCATCTAAGCATACAAATGTTGGTGCAACAACTACATCACATTTAGCATCTTTTACTAATGGTTTTAATTCTTCAATTAATTTAACTGCTTCATCAACAGTATTGTTCATTTTCCAGTTTCCAGCTATAATTGCCTTTCTCATTATATCCACCTCATAATTAAAAATTTATTCATTAAATACAAATTAAATAAAAATCATCCATCAATAATATTATTAATTTTTTGAACTTAAGAAAATTGATCAGATTTTCTTAAGTTCATTATTTATAGCTAAATTCATATGCCATGGTCTTTTAATATTCCACATTCATCACCAATTATATGTAGGATGAAACTTTTGGCCGAAAGCTTCTAAAATCCCGTCGAATTTTTCCTGCACAATAACGCTTTTGAATGCTAATATTTCTGTAATTACATTCAAATATGTTCAGCTCTAAATTAAAATAATAATTTATTATTCAAATTTTCTATTTAAAATATAAAATTAGTCGTTTAATGCAGCTATTCCTGGTAATACTTTACCTTCTAAGAATTCTAAAGAAGCTCCACCACCAGTTGATATATGAGTCATCTTATCTCCAAATCCTAATGTATTAACAGCAGCAGCACTATCTCCACCACCAATTATAGTTGTAGCATCTGCATCTGCCATAGCCTTAGCTACTGCAATTGTACCTTTATTGTAGTTTTCGAATTCGAATACTCCCATTGGTCCATTCCAGATAACAGTTTTAGCATCTTTAATAGCTTCAGCATATAAAGCTTCAGTCTTAGGTCCGATATCTAATCCCATGTTTCCAGCTGGAATATTTTGATCTTCAGTTACTGTTGCAGCAACATCTTTGAATTCAGCAGCTACTCTGTGATCTACTGGTAATAAGAATTTAACACCTTTTTCTTCAGCTTTAGCTACCATTTCTTTAGCATAGTCAAGTCTATCTTCTTCAACTAATGAAGTTCCGATTTCATATCCTTGAGCTTTTAAGAATGTATAAGCCATTCCACCACCGATAATTATAGTGTTAACTTTGTCTAATAAGTTGTTGATAACAGCGATCTTATCAGAAACTTTAGCTCCACCTAAAATAGCAACAAATGGTCTTACTGGAGTTTCAACAGCATTTCCTAAGAATTTTAATTCTTTTTGGATTAAGTATCCGCATACAGCTGTGTCTAAGTAATCAGTTACCCCAACTGTTGAGCAGTGAGCTCTGTGAGCAGTACCAAAAGCATCGTTTACGAATACTTCAGCTAATGAAGCTAATTCTTTAGAGAATTCTTCACCATTCTTAGTTTCTTCTTTTCTGTATCTAGTATTTTCTAATAATACTACATCTCCATCATTCATTGCAGCTACTGCAGCTTTAGCATTTTCACCAACAACGTTATCGTCTGGAGCAAATTTAACTTCTTTACCAAGCATTTCGCTTAATCTTTTAGCAACTGGAGCTAATGATAATTCTGGTTTTGGTTCTCCCTTTGGTTTACCCATGTGTGAGCAAAGTATAACTTTTGCACCTTTTTCAACTAAATATTTTATAGTTGGAAGTGCTCCGTTTAATCTGTTTTCATCAGTTATAACACCATCTTTTAATGGTACGTTAAAATCACATCTTACTAATACTTTTTTTCCTGCTACATCGATATCTTCGATTGTTTTCTTATTGAAATTCATTTAAATTCACCTCAAAAAAAAATTTTTTATCTGATAATTTTAAAATAGTCTGGCTTTATAGCCTTATACTACAAAACCAGACTTATTTACTTTAACATAAGTTTGCGCAATCACTTTATGTTTTAATTAATTTCAAATTACTTTAAGTTAGCGAAGTATCCTAAAGTTCTGATTAATTGGTTAGTGTATGACATTTCGTTGTCGTACCAAGAAGCAACTTTAACTAATTGTTGTCCGTCAACTTCCATAATCTTAGTTTGAGTTGCATCAAATAATGAACCGTAGCTCATTCCGATAACATCACAAGAAACTATTGGATCTTCAGTGTATCCATAAGATTCAGTTGCAGCAGCTTTCATAGCAGCGTTAACTTCTTCTACAGTTACTTTCTTATCTAAAGTACATACTAATTCAGTTAATGAACCAGTTATACATGGAACTCTTTGAGCACCACCATCTAATTTACCTTTTAATTCAGGAATAACTAATCCGATTGCTTTAGCAGCACCAGTTGAGTTAGGGATGATTGAAGCAGCAGCAGCTCTAGCTCTTCTTAAATCACCTTTTCTGTGTGGAGCATCTAAAGTATTTTGATCGTTAGTGTAAGCATGGATTGTAGTCATGAAACCTTTTTGTAATCCAAAGTTTTTGTTTAAAGCGTTAGCCATTGGAGCTAAGCAGTTTGTAGTACAAGATGCACCAGAAATTACTGTATCATCTGCTTTTAATATTTCATGGTTTACATTGTAAACTACTGTTGGTAGATCATTTCCAGCTGGAGCTGAGATAACAACTTTTTTAGCTCCTGCAGTGATGTGAGCTGAAGCCTTTTCTTTTGAAGCAAAGAATCCAGTACATTCTAATACGATATCTACGTTTAATTCTCCCCATGGTAATTCAGCTGGGTTAGCATTTGCAGTAACTTTGATTTCTTTTCCGTTTACTACGAAAGCTCCTTCTTTAACTTCGATTTCTCCGTTGAATCTTCCTTGAGATGAATCATATTTAAATAAGTGTGCTAACATTTTAGCATCTGTTAAATCGTTGATAGCTACAACATTGAATTTATCTTGTTGTTCCATCATTAATCTTAAAGCTAATCTTCCTATTCTTCCAAAACCATTAATTGCTACGTTTACCATATCAATTACCTCCTAATAATGCTTTTATATTTTAAAATTTTATAAAAATAAATTTTACAAACACATTTAATAACTGAATCGTTCTTCTAGCTTCTTCAATATTTCTTGAGCGGTTGCTTCATCAGTAACAAGCACACCAGTAGCATCATTATATTCAGTTGCTATTATCGACTCCACTTTATTTTTCCCACCAGCTACAGCAATATGCGTTTTAATGTTTCTAGCTTCATTAATTTTTATTCCAATAGTGGTAGTTTCTGTTATAACTTGTGAATCTTTATTAAAGTAACACCCAAATGCTTCTCCAACAGCACCATTTGTAATCAAATTATCAATTTCTTCCTGTGGTACTCCTCTCTTTTTTGCCATCTGAACTGCATTTCCTACACCATACATTAAAACATCAGCTTTATGGATGGTATCTATTACAGCCTTAACAGCATCTTCTTTAAGCAGATTATCAATTATATCTAAGCTTAAACTTTCTGAAATATGAAGCATTTTATAAGTAGCATTCAGCTTTTTAGCTAATAATGCAGCAAGTGTATTTGCCTGAGTTTCTACTTTCTTGCCCATTCCACCTCTAGCAGGTACTACTTGTATGTTTGAATAATTACTTATCTTAGGAAACGCTTCAACAACTTCTTTTAATGTACTTCCTCCAGTCAAAGCTATTATTGACCCATCTTCAAGTACATCTTTCACATAATTTGCACAAGCTTTACCTAAGTCTTTCAAAACTAGTGGATTTTTATCAACATCCCCCGGAACAATAATTACTCTTTTTAAATTAAGTAAAGTTTTCAATTTAGTTTCAACTTCTGATAAACCTCTCATTTCATGAATAAAATCTTTAAGCTTTACTATAATTTCTTCTCCATCACCAGTTACTGTCATTCCTGCAGCACTTACATCGATTAAATCTTGTTCTTTTAAAAATCCTATTTCTGTTCTAACTGTCCTCTCACCAACTTCTAACTTCTCAGCAAGAATTCTTCGGCCAATAGGTTGATTGTGATAGATTGTTCTGAGTACGTTATACCTCTTATCTAATGTATTTACAAGCTCAGGAACTATCTTCTTTTGCAACTCTAATATTTCCTGCAACTTAAACACTCCCTTGGTCACCATAAGTCCCATATAATTTCATTACGTCCCACATCTATTATTATAAATCACCTTTATGAAATTTTAAACCCCTTATCCAAATTTTTTTTGATTATTTAAAAAAAATCTCTAAATTCAAATAAATCCAACTATTCTTTATTTATAACATTTTATAAAAACATTAAATTTAACACTTTTATATAAAATAGTTAAATTGATATCTATTTTATGACATGCCATATCAATTTAACTATTACTAACTTAGTATATCTCATATTCTTTTTCTCATACTTGAAGATTTTATACCTAATTGTTCTCTATATTTTGCTACTGTTCTCCTTGAAACTTTTATATTCCTTTCGTTCAAAATATTTGCTATATTTTGATCTGATAATGGTTTCTTTTTATTTTCAGATGATATAATTTCTATAATTTCTTTTTTTATGTGAATAGGAACTATATTTTCATTATCTTTATATTGTGCTGTTCCTGGAAACAAATCTTTAATTTTAATAGTTCCATAGCTTGTCATAACATATTTGTCTTTTATAGCTCTACTTATAGTTGATTCATGAAACTTTGTTTCTTGTGCCACATCTCTTAATACTAATGGCTTTATATAACCGGGTCCGTTAATAAAAAATTCTCTTTGTTTAATTGTAAGACATTCTAATACTTTATATAATGTATTTTTTCTTTGTTCTATAGATTTTATTAAAAATACAGCATTATTTATCTTTTCTTTTATATAAGAACTGGTTTCTATATCTGATTTATCATTTAATGCATTTTTATATATATTATTTATTACAAGCTTAGGAAGTACACTATCATTCATAATTATAAAAAGCTCACCATCAATATTTTTTATTTCTGCATCAGGAATTATATAAGCGACTTCATCTCCAGTAAAAAATCCTCTTGATGGCTTAGGTTCTAATTTCTTTATTAAATCTGCATATCTTTGAGCTTCACTTGCTGATATATTAAATTGTTTTGCTATTATATCATATTTATTTCTTGCAACATCTTCTAGATGATATAAAATTATTTTTTCAATGATATCATCTAATATATTTAATCTTAAACTTTGAATCAAAAGACATTCATGAATATTTCTTGCTCCTATTCCATAAGGTTCCAATGACTGCACAATTTTTAAAGCTTCTTCAACCTCGCAATTTGAAACCCCAAGTTCATTTGCTATTTCAATTGTACTGATTTCAAGATACCCCTTTGAGTTTAAAGATTCTACTATATACTTTGCTATTCCAATCTCATATGATTGTCCCTCAACTTCTAAAAGTTGCTCATAAAGATATTCTTTTAAAGATTTTTTCTTTTCTATAAAATTTAAAGGAGATATTTGTTCATCTTTAGAATAATTCAAATCCTCATTCTTATCTTTTACTTCAAGTTCCTCAATAATATCTTTTGGACTTAACTCATTTCTATTTTTATCATATTCTCCATTTTCTACTTCAGACTCATCAATTTCTAAAACTGGATTTTCTGAATATTCATTATCAATATATTCCCTCAAATCATGCATAGACATCTGTAAGAGCTTTATCGACTGCTGCATATTTTGAGTCAATATCATCTTCTGCTCTTGCGTAACTTTTAAATTATAGTCTAAATTCATAATTTTCCCCCTTAGCAACAACGCTATTTAAACGTATTCATTTTGCATATCCAATCTCCTAATATATTATATTTCTAGTATAACCTTTTTTTTACTATTATATCAAGTATTCTTATACTTATTTATAAATAAAAAGTATGCAATATTTAATTTTAAATAACTCAAAAATATTACATACTTTTTTTATATTTATTATTATTTTTTTAAAAATACTAAGCCACAACAATCTGGACCTGAATGAACACATACAGTTGATCCAAGTGGACATTCTATATAATTTATATTATTGCTTTCAAGATACTCTAAAAAATCTTTTTTTATTTCAATATTGCTTGCATAAACTAATAAAACTGGCACATTAGGATCTAATTCACATTCTTCAAAATCACTAATAATCTTTTTAAATGCCTTTTTAGTTCCTCTTACTTTTTCTTTTACTGACATCATACCATCTTTTATATTTAATACAAGTTTAACTCCTAAAACTGTTCCAACAACTCCAGCTGTTTTGGAAATTCTTCCTCCTTTAATAAGGTTATCTAAAGATTCAAAACACATTCTTGTTTCTACTTTGTATTTATTTTCTTCAAGTTCACTTACTATCTTTTCTGCATTAAGCCCTTGTTCTAAAAGCGTGCATGCTTTTAGTACTTGTATTCCTAATGCTGGCGCTATATTTTGAGAATCAACTATAAATATGTCATCACTTTCAATTGTATTCTTCGCAATACATGCAGATTGGTATGTTCCACTCATGGCAGATGACATAAGAATTGTAATTATCTTATATCCTTGCTCTAAATATTTGTTAAAGCATTCAATAAATCTGTTTGGAATTATTTGTCCTGTAGTAGGAAACTCTTTTTCATCTTCCATCTTCTTCAATAACATTTCTGCATTTATATCAATTCTATCTAAATAACTTTCTTCTCCAAAATTAATTACTACAGGAAGAACTTCTATATCATATTTATCATATAATTCCTGTGGTAAATCTGCAGTACTATCTGTTATAATCTTTATCTTTTCCATCATCTTCATTCCTCTTCACTTATTTCATATTTGGGAATCCTAATTGTCTTAACGCTTCATAAGCTACTATTGCTACAGTATTAGATAAATTTAAACTTCTAGTGCTTGATTTTATCATAGGTACTCTTAATCCTTTATGTCTCTCATGTACTTCTTGAGGCACTCCACATGTTTCCCTTCCAAACATAATGAAATCTCCTTCTTGGAATTCAATTTCATCATAATGAGTTCCTGTTTCATGAGTAGTTGATAAAAATATTCTTTCATTTCCATACTTTTCAAGAAAATCTTCATAACTCTCATGTATCTCTAAATTTAATTGATCCCAGTAATCTAATCCTGCTCTTTTAACGTGTTTATCATCAATATCAAAACCCAGAGGCTTAATTAAATGCAACTTGCTCTCAGTAAGCACACAAGTTCTTGCTATATTTCCTGTATTTTGTGGTATTTCTGGCTGATATAGTACTATATTTAAATTCAAAGTTTCACCTTCTTTAATTTTCTTAATAATCTCTAGTTTATCTTAAAATTATACTATATGGTTTATTACAAGTCAAAATTTTGATTTACATCCTATTCATGATTAATATAAAAATAAAAAATAAATGTGTATTAATTTTTATAGGTATATATCCCTAATAAAAACAGCATACACATTCATCTTTATTATTTATATTTAATTTGCTTGTGCAGTATTTATAGTTGTATTGTTATTAGTAGTATTCGCACTAGCATCATTGTTATCTACTGAACCTGCTGCTGTAGTTCCATCTGGCTGTTGATTTGTACTATCTGGTGGTGTAAGTGGTTTAGTTCCCTTTTTAACTGTAACGTCAACTTTTGCGTATGTATCTCTAGAAACTATTTCTCTTTTTGTTTCAACACCATTTTCATATGTTATTTGATAAGAAATAGTCTTATATCCTGTCATTCCGCCACCTTCATTAACTTCTTTACCTTCATCTAATGTATTATCTTCAACAACATTTGTTTCTGGTGGTAATGTTTCTATTATATCACTAGCCATATCATATGTTTTTCCATTTAAAGCACTTGGATCGCCATAAACATTATAAGTTACAACTTTCCCACCTGTTACACCTTGAATATATATAGGAAAGTCATATGTATTTTTAAATTTATAATCTAAATATCCATAAACTACAGTTGCATCAAGACCTGGAGTCGCATATCCAACAGCCATCGAGTGATTTGTTCTTTCTGTTGATCTTATATTAGCCCTCATTACCGCTCTGTATAAAGTTGTAGAAACTTGACATACTCCACCACCTATACCTGGTTCTACCTTGTTTCCTACATATGTACCAGCTTCCTTGAAACCATCTTCTTTTGTTCTTGGACCTACTACCTGATTAAAACTAAAAGTTTCTCCTGGCATAACTATTGTTCCGTTAATTTTTTTAGTTGCCAATTCTATATTGCTACATCTTCCTGGTGCTGAAGTTCCATAACTTGTTGAAAATGATCCCATAATCCCAGTTATCTTTGATAAGTCTTCAGCTTTAATATCAGCTTTTGTCACTTTAGGTTCAATAGAAACTGTTTCTTCACATTTTACAATCCCATCTATTGATTCCTTAAGCTTTGAATCAAGTTCTTCTTCATCAATTGTTATTCCATCAACTTCAGGTTCTACTGAAATATTTCCGCCATTAATTGATAATGTAGCATTTTTAGAAGGTTTGTTTACTTCATTAATTAAGTTTGTTTCAAACTCCTCAAGTTTATCCTCATTATAACTAAATTTCATTTCTATATCAGTTTTTTCTTTTCCTTTAATTGCAGCATATTTACGTATTATTCCATAATCTTTTCCAAAATTATAAGCTTCATTAACTGTCGAATCTATGTCATACTTCGGTTCTATATCTGAATATAAAAGTTCAAAATCCTTATCTTGAACTTGAATTTTAAGTTTTTTATCATTTATTGAGCCAACAAGTTCAGATTTCAATTTTGATTCTGCTTCTTCTTTAGTCATTCCTCCAATATCTATATTTTGAACAGTAACCCCTAAATAGATTTTATTATCCCATTTTTCAATAGCATTTTTAACTGATAAGTAATACGCTGATATTACAGCCACTACTATTACTAATGCTGCTATTAAAATAAATGTTCCCTTTTTTCTAGCTGTTTTCTTGTTAGAAATCCTAGTTCTCTTTTCATTACTATTTTTCACTAGCTGCCTTCCCCTTCCAAAGAATTTATAAAAAAATATAATAATTTATAAAATACATAATTGATGACAATCTACATTATTTTGCAAATTGTCATCAATATTAACATTATATCATACTCTTTACTATATATGATAGCGTGTTTACCACATATAAATTAGTATTTTTTATCCTACATTAACCTTAGTTCTTCTTTTAGAAGTTTCTCCATCATAATCAAATGCTTCTATAGTTACTGATAGTTTGCTTGGATTGACCGTATCCACATTCTTTATAGTATAACTTGTTGCATTTTCATCTACTGTTCCCACCCATTCATTATTTAAGAATATATTATACCCAAGCAAATCAATATTATTATTCTTGTTCCATGAAACATATATATTTCCTTTTTCAGAGGTTGCCTTTAATCCAGTTATTATATCAGGCTGAATTAATAAGTCTATGTTATCTGGTCCCCAGTTTGCATCTACTGGATTTCCAACTCCTGCAATCTTCTGACTTTCACTATACTGCCATATTCTCCATCTAGTCCATCCTCCTACGTCTGAAGGCACTTTAGGATTTATAGGTACATTAGTATACATTGCTATCCATAAAGGCATATTTTTTAATGGATATCCTCTTCCTGATACATAGAAATTATTATAAAGTTCTATAAAAAATAATCCTGTATAAAGCATAAGCCTTCTTCTTGTTTTTCGCTCAAATCTCTTTCTAAACCTATCTATCCATTCAATAAGTATTTTAGTTGATATACTTTTATCAACCGGTGTTTCAATATCTAATACCGGCAACAAATCTCCATAATCCTTTTGTCCAAATCCGTCTTGAAGTATATTTATAAAATCATCACACTGTCTATCCGCATCAGTCAGATTATACGAAGGTACTCCAAAATGATATGCACCAACTGGTATTCCAAAATTTCTCGCTTGTTTTGCATACTCTAAAAACTTTTTATCCACTCTAAACCTACCAGAACCTGAGCCTGAAGATCTTAAATATAAAAAATCTATTTTAGTAGCTATGATATCGAACTGTACATTTCGTGTATATTCATTTATATCTATGCCAAATAGACTTTTTGCATTTTTGTCCTGCATAATTCCTCCAAATATAAAATACTTTACTATCATATATTTATTAATTTATAAAAAAAAAATTACTTATAATTTTGAAATATAATTTCTTAACCATAAGTAATTTTATAAAAAGTATTATAAATTATCTAACTACTTTCATTGAATCTTCTATTATCATGTCTATTAATTCTGTAAAACTAATATTTAAAGCCGCAGCACTCTTTGGAATTAAGCTATTTTTAGTCATTCCTGGTAATGTATTTACTTCTAACACATATGGAATTCCTTCTTCAGTTACTATCATATCTACTCTTGAATAAACTTCACATTTTAAAGCTTTATAAGTAGCTAAAGCCATTTTCTCAACTTCTTCATGCAAACTCTTTTCTAACTCAACAACTACTTCTTCAGCTCCGCCATCATTATATTTTGATGCAAAATCAAAGAATTCAGCTTTAGGTTTAATTGCTATTACGGGAAGCATCTTATCTCCATATACAGGACAAGTTATTTCATCTCCTTTAATGAATTTTTCAATCATAACTTCTGAATCCCATTTAAATGCTTCTTTTACACAGTTTTCAATTTCTTTTTCTTCTTTCACTAAAAATGTAGCAACACTAGATCCTCCATGAGTTGGTTTTACAACTACAGGGTATCCTAATTCATTTATTTTTTTATAATCTATCTCATCATTTTTATTTAAATTAATCCAAGGTGCTGTTCTTATATTTGATGCCTTAAGAATTGATTTACTAACATCCTTATCCATACACATTCCACTACTTAATGGGCCACATCCTGAATAAGGTATTCCAAGTGTTTGAAGTACTGATTGAACTGTTCCATCTTCACCAAATTGACCATGTAAAGCCAAAAGAGCAAAATCTATATCTTTAACTTTATTTACTATATCTTCTTTTTTATCTATTACAATTGATACTACTTCATATTTATCTTTATTAATATTCTCAAGTATTGATTCTCCACTCTTTAATGATATTTCTCTTTCAGATGAAATCCCACCCATTATTACTCCAATTTTCATTTATAAACTAACCTCCAAAATCAAATTTACATTTCACTATATTTATATATTAATAAAAATACCTTGTAAATGAAAGAACCACAATTAATTCAAATTTTATTAAAAGTGGTTCCATTTTTATAAATTAATGAACTATTAAACTTTTGCAGCTTGTTTATAGTGATTACACAAACTACTTACAGGACATTGACTGCACTTTGGATTTCTAGCTGTACAGCATCTTCTTCCATGAAAAATTAATACATGATGCATTAAAGTCCATTCCTTCTTAGGAAGTTCTTTCTGAAGCTGTTTTTCTACTTTTAGAACATTATCTGAATCAGTAAGTCCTAATCTATTTGAAACTCTAAAAACATGTGTATCAACTGCTATAGATGGAACTCCAAAAGCATTTGCAAGTACTACATTTGCAGTTTTTCTTCCTGCTCCTGCAAGTGATATTATTTCCTCCATAGTCTGTGGTACTTCTCCATTGAAATATTGTTTAAGCTGTCTTGCCATTAATATTAAATTTTTCGATTTATTTCTATATAAACCTATCTGTTTTATTCTTTCCTCTAATTCATCATTAGTAAGCTTTAAAAATGAATCAACATCAGGATAATCCCTAAATAAAGTTTCTGTAACTTCATTAACTTTTTTATCAGTTGTCTGTGCTGATAATATAGTTGCTACTAATAACTGAAAAGGAGTTTTATAATGTAATTCACATTTTGCATCTGGATATGTTTGTTTTAAAATCTCTATGATTTTCTTTGTCCTAGCTTTCATATTTTCTCCTTATTTATAAACTCCTCTATAACTTTCAGGTAAAAGTTCCGCTATACTTGTCATTAGTATTTCCATACATCTATCTTCATATTCATGCTTATCTTCATCTTTTTCTTTTTTAGGAAATTCTATTTTGTTTCCTATATTTACAGTAACATCTGCATGCTGCCATTTTTCTCCGCCCATATTTCCACTTTTACTTATAGGTAAAAGTTTTTCAGTTCCAGATATTCCAATAGGTACTATTTCTGCTTTTGCCATTTTTGAAAATAGTAGAACACCTTTTTTCCCTTCTATCATAGCTCCTGTCCTACTTCTTGTGCCTTCTGGAAATATTAATATATCCTCTCCACTCTTTAATGCCTTAACAACTTTACTAATTGCTTCTTTATCAGCCGAACTCGGCTTAATAGCAATGTTCTTAACTAATTTTGTTCCTATTCGTGTTACTGGATCATTAGATAATTTTTTTCCTGCTATAAAATATGGATTACTCTTTTCCTTAAGTATCTTATCTAACTTGACTTGTGCATTAATTTAAGAAAATTTACCATTGGTTTTTAATTCATGTTTTACCATTATAATTTTTTATAAAAAAGTAGCATATAAACCTCAAACATGCTAGATTTATGCTGACAACCTAAAATCTAAGGAGAT
>SVCE01000005.1 GCA_015058525.1 Clostridium butyricum | reverse complement strand
TGTGAAGCCCACCTCAAGATGAGATTTCCCATAGCATAAGCTAGTAAGACCCCTTGAAGACTACAAGGTTGATAGGTCAGAGGTGTAAGTGCGGTAACGTATTTAGCTGACTGATACTAATAGGTCGAGGGCTTGACCAAATAAATGTTGTAAATACATTAAAAAATTGTATGCAATTTTGAAAGAATAGTAATCTTTCATTAATTACGTTCCGCGATAGCTCAATGGTGGAGCACTCGGCTGTTAACCGATAGGTTGGAGGTTCGAGTCCTCTTCGCGGAGCCATTTTTTTATTTATAAATAATTATTCATAATGGTCGTTTGAACGGCTTTTTTTTGTTTTAAATAAATAATTTAATATATGTTATGAAATTTTTTAATAAATATTATATTTATATAAATTAATAAATATTTTTTATTAGTTAAATATAAACAATAATTAAGATAATTTTAATTAAATTAATCTTGTGGAATATAGAGATTAAAACTATACTATAATATGTGATGTGTTAAATATTTATATGTGTTAAAACAGGAATATGTGGGGTAATAAAATGAAAAATAGAATAAAATACAACAGACATGAGTCTGATAAAGTAAGAAAAGCAAAATCAATTATATTATTTGCAACAGTTACATTGCTTGTAATAATAGGTGGAGCTCTTATGGCAAAGAAAGTATTTAATTACTTTGAAACTATACAAGCAAAGGAAATTGACACATCTAGTGAGTATGTAGATAATGATGATAAAGAAATAAAAGATGATCAGAATTCAGATTCTGAAACACCAGAATTTATTCAACATTATTTAGAACAACAAATGCGTGGGGAAATGCCAGATGGAGCAGATGGACAAAAGGTAGTGTATTTAACTTTTGATGATGGACCATCAGAAACTGTAACACCTAAAATTTTAGATATTTTAGAATCTGAAAATGTACATGCAACATTTTTTGTAGTTGGAAAGTATGTTGATGCAAGTGAAAATGGAAGAAATTTAGTAAAGAAAGCATTTGATTGTGGTAATGCAATAGCAATACACTCGTATTCTCATGACTATAATTATTTGTATCCTGGTAGATCTGTTAATATAGATAATTTTATGTCTGATATAGATAAAACTAATGCTGCATTAAAGAAAGCTATTGGTGAAGATTTTGAAACTAAAGCCGTAAGATTACCAGGTGGTCACATGACTTGGAAAAATACTCAGGCATTAGATGCTGTATTTAAAGAAAAAGGATATAGCTATATAGATTGGAATGCATTATCAAAGGATGCTGAAGGGCCTAAGAAAAATGCAGAACAATTAGCTCAAGAAGCAATCAATACTTCTGGAACTAAACAAAAAGTAGTGCTTTTAATGCATGATACTTATGGAAAAGAAGAAACAGCAAAGTCACTTCCTGCAATAATAAAGCATTTTAGAGATGAAGGATATCAGTTTAAGGTGATTAAATAGAATCTATTAAAGCAGATAGTAATGGAATAATATAAATTAATGTTCATATGACTTTTAATCTATGTTGATGGTATTATATAGATTGAAAGTTATATGAATTTTTTTATTTATGATAAGAAAAAATGTATTATAATTATATATCATGAAAATATTACAAATATAAATAATTTGTAGGAGTACAATATTAATAAATAATGCTAAACTAATATTAATTTATATATTATAATTAAAAATTTGAGTTATGAGGAGGAGTAAAATGTTATCAAAAAATATTGCATCAGAAGTTTTAGCAAAATGTCTTGTAACAGGTGGTGATTTTGCTGAAATATATGAAGATGATTCAATTAATAACTCTATTTCATTAATTGATGGAAAAATTGAAAATGCTATAGGTGGAAGATCTTATGGTATAGGAATACGAATTTTTAAAGGTCTAAAAAGTGTTTATGCATATACAAATAATAATACTAGAGAAAGTTTATTAGAAACCGCATATAGAGCTGCATTAGCTTTAGGAGATGTTAAAGATGAAGTAAGAAGTATAGTGCTTAATGAAAAAAAAATAACAACAATTCATCCTATAATATACTATCCTAAAGATATTATGTATGATAAAAAAATAGCTATATTAAAAAGTGCATATGCTGGAGCAAAAAATTATAATGATGAAATTTCTCAAGTTGTAGCAAATTACGCAGACAAAGAACAGAATATATTAATTGCTAATACTGAAGGATTGTATATACAAGATAAAAGAATAAGAACAAGACTAGGAGTGAGTGCGGTTGCTACTCTTGGCAGTGAAAATCAAACTGGATTTGAAGGACCAGGAAGACATATGGGTATAGAAATGTTTGATACAATAGATCCAGAAGCTACAGGAATAGAAGCTGCAAGAATAGCATATACAATGCTTCATGCTAAAAATTGTCCGGCTGGTAATATGACTGTTGCTATTGATAATGGATTCGGAGGAGTTATATTTCATGAAGCATGTGGTCACGCATTAGAAGCAACAGCAGTAGCAAAAGGTAATTCTGTATTTTCAGGAAAGTTAGGGAAACAGATTGCATCAACAAAAGTAACAGCAATTGATGATGGTACTATTCCAAATGCATGGGGTTCTTTAAATATAGATGATGAGGGAAATAAGACTCAAAAAAATGTATTGATTGAAAATGGTATTCTAAAAGGTTATATGATAGATAAGTTAAATGCTAGAAGAATGAATATGGAACCTACAGGAAGTTCTAGAAGACAAAGCTATAGTTATCAGCCTACTTCAAGAATGACTAATACTTATATTGCAGCAGGAACAGATAAACCTGAGGATATAATAAAATCTATTGATGATGGATTATATGCTAAGAAATTAGGAGGTGGATCTGTAAATCCTGTAACTGGCGAATTTAACTTTGCTGTTCAAGAAGGATATTTAGTTAAGAATGGAGTAATACAAGAACCAGTAAGGGGAGCTAGTCTTATAGGTAAGGGTAGTGATGTTCTTATGGATATAGATATGGTTGGTGATAATTTAGAGTTAGCGCAAGGTATGTGTGGTTCATCATCAGGAAGTATTCCAACTAATGTAGGTCAGCCTATGATAAGAGTAAAGAAAATGACTGTTGGAGGTAGATAGATATGGATATTAACTTGTTTAAAAAAGAGTTATTTGAAGAAGCTAAGAAAAATGGCTTTGATGATTGTGAAATATATTATTCAAGTGTAGAAAGTTTAAGTATAAATGTATATGAAGGTGAAGTTGAAAAATATAAATTAAATAATTCATTTGGATTATCATTCAGAGGAATGATTAATGGAAAAATGGGATATTCATATACAGAAATACTTGATGAAGATGCAATAAAAACATTAATAAATAATGCAAAGGGTGGAGCATTATCTATAGAAAATGAGGATGTACAGTTTATTTATGCTGGTGATGAAAAATATGTAAATATTGACTGCTATCATAAAGAATTAGATAACATTAAGCCTGATCAATTAATAAAATTAGCCATAGAGATGGAAAGCCAGTGTAAGAAACAATGCGATAAGGTTGTTAATTTTTCAGGATGTGGAATAGGGTATGGAAAGTCAGAGTATGGAATAATTAATTCAAAAGGACTTAACTTAACCAACAAGAGAAATCATTTAACAGCATATGTTGTTCCTATAATTGAGCAGAATGGTGAAAAATATGATGGTATGGGATATGTTGTAGCTAAAAATATGGATGAAGTAAAACCTAAAGAATTAGCAAAGATGGGCTTAGATGAAGCACTTTCTAGAGTAGGAGGAAGGAGCATACCAGCTGGTAAATATAAAGTTATAATAAATAATGAGGCTATGGTATCACTTTTAGGTACATTTGATTCAATATTTGATTCAAATCAAGCTCAAAAAGGGTTGTCTTTATTAAAGGGAAAAGAAGGAGAAGTAATAGCTTCTAAAGTAGTAACTTTAATAGATGATCCTCATTTAAAAGATGGATTAGGAAGTACTGCATTTGATGATGAAGGAGTTGCTACTTATAAGAAAGAAATAATAAGCAGTGGTAAATTAAATACTTTATTTTATAATTTAAAAACAGCCCATAAAGCTGGAGTAAAATCAACAGGCAATGGATTTAAAAATTCATATGCATCACCTGTAAATATAAGCGAAACTAATTTTTATATAAAACCTGGAAATAAATCATTTGATGATTTATGCAAAAGTGTTAGAAATGGTGTGATAGTTACTGAATTTGCAGGACTTCATTCTGGAGCAAGTGCTGTAACTGGTGATTTTTCACTTGCTGCTAAAGGGTTTATGATAGAGGATGGAAAGAAAACATTCCCTGTAGAACAAATAACTGTTGCAGGAAACTTTTTTACATTATTAAAAGATATAGAAGAAGTGGGTAGTGATATAAAATTTCCTATGAGCAGTATAGGCTCTCCATCGCTTATTGTTAAAGAACTTTCCGTAGCAGGAAAATAAGAATTTGATTTTATAATTTAATATAAAAAAGCAGAAAATCATATAATTTAAAAGAAGCTGTAGACTTAAAAATCTACAGCTTCTTTTTATATAAGGTTAGTTTCCATCATAATTATAATTGGCACGAATTATTTTATCTGAAATATCCAAAGTTTTAGAAAATATTTCTTTTTCCTTATCAGTAAGATTTTCTTCACCATAAATTTTACCATTATTAATTACTGCAAATGATTTATTTGTGTTTAATAGATTTCTGCCCATACATGTATTTTGATATTGATCAGCAGGAATACCTAATAGATATAGTAAAGTAGGCATTAAATCAACTTGACCTCCATAAAGAGATTCAAAAGTTTTTGGTTTTACAGAACCTGATGGGTCATAAATTAATACTGGAACCATACGTCCTCCATTATCAAGATACCAATCTTCTTTTGATGAAAGCTGATCTATATCATCATTATAGTATTTATGAACGCCTGTATGATCACCCATTATAACTATTATACTGTTATCTAAAATGCCTTCTTCTTTTAATAATTCTAAGAAATGTCCAATTTGTTTATCTGTATAATGAATGCTTTCAAAATATCCACCAAGCTTGTTGTCATTTAATTCTTGTTCAAGTTCTAATTCTCTGTATTTTTCAGGTAAATTAAATGGTCCATGGCTTGTTAAAGTTACTGTCATTGCATAAAATGGTGATTTCATATTCCCTATTTTTGGAACAGCTTGCTCGAAAAATCGTCTGTCACTTAATCCCATACCGATAGATTCATCATGTTCAAATGAATAATAATCTGTAAATTTATCAAATCCAATACCACCGCTTAATGCTATTTGATAGTTCCAAAATGAACCTTTATCTGGGTGGATTGCTTCTGTGTAGTATCCATTGTTAGAAAGTATTTTTGGCATTGAATTGTAATTATTATTTGGATATCTGAAGAATGCAGTTCCTCTTCTTACTGGAAATAATGAAGTATTTACAATAAAGTCACAATCTGAACTTGTTCCTTCATTTACCTGTTCAAATATATTTGGAAAGTATACAGAACTTTGAGTAAGCTTATTTAAAACAGGTGTTATTTCTTTACCATTAATAGTTTTGTCTATTACAAAATTTTCTAGTGATTCAACTTGAATATAAATTAAATTTTTACCTTTTGCAGAACCAAAGTATTCATTATCAGGAAGATTTTCGTTTTTGGCTGCATAGTAATTTTTTAGATTTTCTTTATCTGATTCAGTAAGAGTGTATGGCTGTGTATTAATATATGTCATTACAGCATCATGTATATGATATCCTATTGCTGAAAGATATTCATAAGTGTAGTTTGGATCAGTTGCTGCTAGGATATATGCATTTTTCACATTTGGATTATGTAATACGTATAGATTAAATGGTAAATATGCAACATAAACAAATGGAAGTATGAATGTTAATAAGAAACTTCTGATAGCTCTCTTAAAATTTTTATTTATTGCAAAGCTACTTCTAAATATATATGCTAATATTCCTAAAATAACAAAGTCAATAAAGAATATCCAGTCCATAGGACTAATCATTGACAGAATTGCATCAGTCATATTATCTAAATTTGATGTTTGGTTAAGAACTAATAAAGAAGGTACAGTATTAAAACCTCTGTAGTACCATACATCAAAAATAAATAAAGCAGTGACTATTATGTCTATTGTAAAAATATAAATTAATCTTCCTTTACTTTTGAATAAAAAAGAAAAGCTTAGAAATATAAATGCAAATGCAAAATAGTAAGATAGTGAAAGACTTGATATTTCATAATATCCTGATGTGAAATTAAATGAATATGGGGTACCACTTGTTATAAATCCTTGATAAAAAATCCCCTTTAAAACTATTGATATTAATGGAATTATGAAAAATAATAATCTTATAAGACTATCTTTTGTAAAAAAGTTTTTTGATTTTGAGTTTAATAAACTCATGATTTCACCTCAATTCAATTAATCATTGCTATATTTAGTATACATAATTTTTTATTTTAAATAAACTAATATAATTTTAGTAAGAAAAATCTAAATTTTAAGATATAAATAAAAAGAATATAGGAAAGTAATATTTACTAATATCCTATATTCTTATTTAAGTAAGTTGCTATTTAAATTAAATAAGTTTTGTGTATATTAAGAAACAAAGAAATATCATATTAATTATAAATAGTTAATTTTGAAGTATTACTTGAATAATCGTAATAAAAATCACCAATTGCTTCATTTAAATTAGAGTTATCACCTTTATCAGATGGATAAAAATATATTAAAAAACTGTTGCAAATATTTGATGTATATTTACTCATAAATTCATTTGAGATATTTTGAAGATTTGAATGTGAAGTATCTTTTACTGAAATATCAAATCTATATGAATTATTACCTATAAATATTTTCTTAACAGTGTAAGGAACATTATTTTTTTTAATTGAATCAAATATACCTGAAAATGAATAATTACTATTTGAAGCCGAACCACTTACTAATATTTTTGGTGAATATGATGATTTTGGCATAAGATTATTAATTGGAATTTCTAGGCTATCAGTTGTATTATTTGATGAATCTGTAAAATTTAAATTAATCTTTCCGTTAAATACAGAATCAGAACGGTTTTCTATTGTAATAGAAGCCTTTTTTTGAGATGCATTTGTAGCAACAGGAAGCTCACATTTAAATTTCAAATCATCAATAGAAGCTGTTTTTTTATTTTCATTACCTAAATCAGTATTATTAATAGCCAAATCTGCTTTATCTGAAGTATTTGATTTTATTGAATGTAATATAAAAAAAGTTCCACTTCCTATTAATAATAATGAGAGTACAAAGGTGCTACCTATAAGGACAAATGATATTTGAGTCTTACTTATAGACATAAACGTTAGTATAAGAGCAATTATTACTCCGACTACTCCAGTTCCATAAAGGATTATAGAAATTAAATTCATAGCATCACCACTTAGCTTTAAATTATTATATTATAATGTATAATATATATTATAATATTTTAAAGGATATAAAGTAAACAATAATAGATACTTGAAAATAAAAAGTTACATAGCAGATATTATGGCATGGAGGGAAGTAATAATATGTTAAACTATGATTTGATTATAATAGGAGCTGGCATATCAGGGATGACAGCAGCATTAAGTGCAGCGAAGTCAGGTTTGAAAAAGGTATTACTTATAGAAAGAGAAGAGTGTGTTGGAGGCATAGTAAATCAATGTATTCATAATGGGTTTGGAAGTAAATTTATTGGAGAAAGTGTAACTGGAACAGAATATATACAATATCTTAAAGATGAACTAAGTAAGACTAAAGTAGAAATATTGTTAAATACTACTGTTTTGGATATTACTGTAAATAAAACCGTTATGTATGTAAATCCTATAGATGGAGTAAAAGAAGTAACTTCTGGTGCTATAATATTTGCTATGGGATGTAAGGAAAGATTTAGTGGAAATGTAGATATTGCTACAAATGGACTTACAGGTATATTTACAGTAGGTGAAGCTCAAAGGATAGTAAATATAGAAGGTTATCTTCCAGGAAAAAGAGTTATTATAACAGCCAAAGATAAATGGGGATTTATTTTGGCTAGGAGACTTTTGATTGAAGGCGGAAATGTAGTAGCAGTAGTTATTGATAGTAAATTTGAAGATATTTTAGATGATGAAATTGCAGATATAATGGATGGATTTAACATACCAGTAGTTGAAAGATCAAAAGTGATTCATATTTATGGTAATGTTAGAATTAATAATGTTGAAGTGTTGAATTTAGACAATAAAGAAATAACTAATTACGATTGTGATTCGGTTATATTATCAGTTGGATTCGTTCCAGAAAGTTGCAAAATTAAAAAATTGAAAATAGAAATAGATGAAAAAACTAAGGGGCCTAAGGTTAGAGATTATAAAACATCCGTAGATGGATTTTTTGCATGTGGAAATATAATTTATGGAGAAAATGCACTTAAAATTAAAGACATAGATGGATATGAATGTGGCAAAAAGGCAGCAGAATATATAAACAAATATTTAATAAATAATTAATAACAATAATTTTTATAATTAGATTTTAGTAGAGCGTATATTTTGTTTTAAGAAAATTGAAAATAATATAAAAAAATCAAAGTAGTTAAATCTTATTAATTATAAGTATATGCTACTTTGATTTTATATATTTTAACTTTTTTAATACATTATGATATTTATTTAAGAATAATGGTGGCATTTGCTTTTGAATATTTTAATAATACATTTTGACAACAAATCATTTCCGTTAGAGTTTAAATGAATTCCATCTATAAATAAGTTTTTATCATTTAACTCTAATGAATAAAAATCTGTATATATAACTGAATATTTATTGCATAGTTTTATTAGACTTTTGCGTAGTAAAGGCAGATTTTTTTCAGTATAAGAATAAAATGATGAAGGGCAGAATAAATCACTTGCAATGTCACCCAATATAATAGGTGGAATTCCTATTATAACTTGAGCTTTAATATCTAAAGCATCTTTTATCATAATCTCCATATTATCTATTATATAGTTTAGATTTCGTCCACATAATAAATCATTAGTACCGCCCATAATAAATATTATAGAAGGAGCATATTGTAATACATCACGGCTATACCTAGCAAGCATAGCAGAAGTAGTATCACCATTTTTCCCTTTATTAATATAGTTTAAATGTAATTCATGAGAAGCTTTGTATACCCATGACTTTTCTTTAGGAACACCATAGCCATAAGTAAGACTATCGCCAAAATAAATAATATCTAAATTACTGTTCATATATATTCATTCCTTCTAAATAGTTATTTATATATTTATTTAATAATTCTTAAGTGTATTAATAATATAGTGAAATCTAGAATAATTTAGTGAAACACTTTTTGCATATTAATGTTTTTCCACTATCTGCTTTTATAAAATCTAATGTTATTATTGGTTTTTTACAAATGTTACATATTTTTTCAGTAGAAGATGATTGTTTCAATAAAGCAGTTTTTTTTGTTGATTTTGAGGATAATGTAGTTTTTGATAAATTATCGCTTAAATTTTTTCTTAGAGAAGAATATAAAACTGGTTTACTTGGTTCTTTTTTCTTGCAAATGGAATAATCTATATTAAATTTGCTTTCAGGGTATAATTCCAATTCAAAACGAGGATTTTCTTTATCATAAAATTCTTCAGTAATTATTCTTCTTATTTGAGCATCATTTACTATAAGTCCACTTTTTTCGATTCCATCAAAGATACTCTTAGTTATATTTATTGTATCAGGATGACGCTTTTCACTTTTATAATATACTTTTAATATAGCTATAAGACTTTCAGTAAAAACTACATCTGGATTTTGGCTTCGTGCAATTAATGAAATTTCTTGTTCATATAAAGCATATCTATCATGATATTTTCCAGAATTATCAGGCAAAATGGCACGTCCGTTTGTATTGTGTAATTTGAAATTGGATTTTGTTATAGGTGAACCTTTAACAATGATTTTTGCGTAATCTGACATTTAAATTCTCCTCATTAATAATTGTACATTTTATATAATTGTACAGTTTAAATTTAGATTTTTCAAATTAAGGTATAAAATATACTTATGCGTCAAAAAATTGATAATATTGTATATATAAAGTATAATATTTGGGTATTATTAAGATTAATGTAAGAATTAAAATATGTTATTTTGATATACTTTTATAGGAGATAATTAGCTATACGAAAAGCTTTAAAAATATACTTTAAATAATTAAGAAGAGGGATTAAAAGATATGAGCAGAAAAGTAATTTTATCTATAGAATCTAGCTGTGATGAAACATCAGCAGCAGTTGTTGTAAATGGAAGAGAAGTACTATCTAATGTAATAGCATCACAGATAAATACTCATAAAAAATATGGAGGAGTAGTACCGGAAGTTGCATCAAGAATGCATATTGAAGTAGTAGATAGTGTCGTTAAGGCTGCCTTGGAAGAAGCAGGAATGACTTTAGGGGATATAGATGCTATTGGAGTGACTTATGGTCCAGGTCTTGTTGGAGCATTACTTGTAGGTCTTCAATATGCTAAGGGATTATCTCTTGGATCTGGTATTCCACTTGTACCAGTAAATCATATACAAGGTCATATTAGTGCAAATTTTATTCAGCATAAAGATTTAAAACCACCTTTTATATCACTAGTCGTATCTGGAGGACATACGTTTATAGTTTATGTTAAGGGATATAGAGAATTTGAAGTTATAGGTCAGACTAGAGATGATGCAGCAGGAGAAGCGTATGACAAAGTTGCGAGAGCTTTAGGATTAGGGTATCCAGGAGGACCTAAAATAGATAAACTTGCAAAAGAAGGAAATGAAAATGCCATAGAATTCCCAAGAGCTAAGTTTCATGATGATACATTAGATTTTTCATTTAGTGGTGTTAAGTCAGCTGTACTTAATTATTTAAATAAAGCTAAAATGAAGGGAGAAGAAGTAAATAAGGCTGATGTTGCAGCGTCATTTCAAAAAGCAATAGTTGATGTATTAAAAACCAATGTATTTTTAACTTGTGAAAGAAAAAATGTTAATAAAATTGCTATAGCAGGTGGAGTTGCATCTAATTCATGTCTTAGAGAAACACTTATAAAAGAAGGACAAAAGAGAGGAATAGAAATTTTATTCCCAGCACCTATTTTATGTACAGATAATGCAGCTATGATAGGAAGTGCAGCTTATTTTAAATTTGAAGCAGGATTTACAGAAGATATTGATATAAATGCAAAGCCTAATCTAAAATTAGTGGAGGGTTAATTTTATTATGAAATTATTGTCTCATTCTAATGGTCTTCATACTGTTGAGAAAGAAAAGATAAACAAAGTAAAATTTATAAAAAGAATTATAATTTTTATTGTGATATTATTTGCTACAGGATTTATTATCGAGATGGTAAATAAAACCATTGATGATCGGAAATATAAGTCTAGATTTAAATATGTAAGAGTGGAAGGTAACAAACTTGAGTATCAGCTGAAAGGGAGCGGAGAATATACTATAGTTTTCGATGGGAATATAGGAACTAATTTGCATCAATGGGATAATATATACAAAACAATTGAAGAGGAGAGCAATGTATCTGTATTTAGATATAATAGAAGCGGATATGGATTTAATGATTTAAAAAGTGCGATGACTCCAGAAGAACAAGCAAAAATTTTGAAAGCATTATTAAAAAAGGCAGGAGCATCAGGACCATATATTTTAGTTGGTGAAGAATATGGAAGTTTAATAATGACTAATTTTGCTAAGTTATATCCAGATTCAGTAGCAGGTGCAATTTTGATTAATCCTATAAATGAAAGTACACTCAGTGATTCAGACAATAATAAAATTATTAGAACTAAATATTATAGGAGTAAAATTGAAACTATAGGAGCAAATTTTTCTTTAACTTCATTATTGAGCAAAATGGGATTAACTATGGAAAATCCTTATTTTGAAGAAAACTTAGACGAAAATGAAAAAGAAGAATTTGAATGTTTTAAAAACAAGAAAACATATAGAGGCGCTATATCATATGAATTACATAATTTATATGAAAAAGTATCTGATAGTCAAAGTGAAGGAATATTAAAAAATAAACCATTATATATAATAACTGATAATGCAGATACGTCTCTTGTTAATATGGGGGATGAAGGCAAGACAATAGTATATGAAGAAAAGACATTAGAGAATAGTCCTTACTCAATGTCTAATTCAGATAAAGTGGTAACTGCTATAAATAATGTATTAAAGCAAGCTCAGAAGCATTCAAAAAACTAAATATATTTATAAAAATCTATAGTTTATATTTAAGCTATAGATTTTTTGTTGTCATGTTTTTGACACATAATAATTTTATAATAACAATATAAGATAAATAATACTAATATAATAATTTATAGTAAAAAGTGTATTTAATATAAAAAATGTGAGTATAGGAGGAATTGATTATGTATAATAGTGAAGATAAGAATTTTATTGATGTAGAATCATCACCAGTTAATGATGTAGATAAAGTTGTATGGGAAAGTTCATATAAGCCACCAAAGAAGAAAAGACTAAGATTTTTAGGGAAAATAGCAGGATTTTTAATAATAACAATAGCAGGTGGAGTAGTGGGCAGTGGAATAACTTACTATGTGATGAATAATGGAAATATTGGAACAGCTAAAGCAAGTAAAGCTGTCACATATGTACCACAGTCTTTTACAGACAGTTCAAATGATGCAATGTCTGCAGCGGATGCTTTTAATAAAGTTTCACCAGCAGTAGTAACTATTTCAATTGTATCAGATTCAGGATCAGCAAGTATGTTTGGAGGTTCTGGAGAAGTTGAAGGAATGGGATCAGGATTTATAATTGATGAAGACGGAAATATATTAACTAACTATCATGTAATAAACGGTGCCAAAGAAATAAAAGTTACATTAAGTGATGGAAAAGAAGTAAGTGCAAGTGTAGTTAATTATGATTCAGATAAAGATATAGCAATGATAAAATTAGCAGCAGGAACAAAGGTACCAGCTGTTGCAGAACTAGGGGATTCTGATGAAATATATCCAGGTGCAGAAGTAATAGCAATTGGAACACCACTTTCTAAGAATCTTGCTTATACATTGACTAAGGGAGTAATAAGTGGAAACAATAGAGCTATTCCAACAGGACAACAAGGAAAAACTATGAACTTGATTCAAACAGATGCAGCTATCAATTCTGGTAATAGTGGTGGACCATTAGTAAACACTAAAGGTCAAGTAATAGGAATTAATTCTATGAAGCTTTCTTCTCAAACAAGTAGTTTGAATGCATCTGTTGAGGGGATAGGCTTTGCAATTCCAATTAATGATGTTAAGAGTCAAATAAGTACTTTATCAAAACAAATGGTAAACCTTGGGATAAAAATTAGACAAGTGGACAGTTCACTATCTCAAAGATATAATTTAGAACAAGGCTTATATGTTGCTGAAGTTGAAGAGTATTCACCAGCTGAAAAAGCAGGCATGAAAATTGGGGATATTATAGTTAACTGCGATGGAAAATCTGTGACTACTTATGACCAATTAAAGGAAATAAAAAATAGCAAAAGTGTTGGAGATACTATGACTATACAAGTTATGAGAGATCATAAAGCTGTTAATTTATCAGTTGTACTTGAAGAAGCTAAATAATATTACAAAAGATATGAAAAAACCCGGTTATTTTTGGTATAATTTATATTATGTGAAAATAATATCTTTCTAAAGTATAAAAAATATAGTAATATAAATAGGTAAAGGTATATATGGAGATGAGCGGGTATGGAAGAAATTATAATGAATATATTAATGCATAGTGGTGAGGCTAGAAATTATGCTATAGAAGCTATGTCATTAGCTAAAAGTGGAAATTTTGAAAAAGCAGAAAAATATATATGTATGGCAGATGAAGAGCTTGGATTTGCTCATAATTCACAGACTAGTTTAATACAAGGAGAAACAACAAATAATGATGTTCAGTTTTCACTATTATTAGTGCATTCTCAAGATCACTTGATGACTACTATGACTTTTAAGGATTTAGCAGTAGAAATAATACAACTACATAAAAAAATAAATCTATTAGAAGACAAACTATAAGCGATAATTAAATATGCACCAAAATAATACTGCCTTCATAAATTATTAGTATAAAAAAAAATAATAACTTATAGAGGTAAAAATAATGAGCGGAAGATTAAGCGTTTGTTCTATATGTCCTAGAGAAAATGAGCAAATTGATACAGTTATTAAAATTGGTAAGGAAAAAAGAAGTGTAATATATGGAACAGTTGTAGATGAAAATAATGATCCTGTAGCTGATGCTGTTGTGAAATTACTTCAAGTTTGTACAAAAGGTATAGTCCCATTAACTCATACTTTTACTGATCGATATGGTCAATTTTTATTGGGACCTTTATGTCCAAATCAGAGATATATGTTAAAGATATATAAAGATAATATATGTATTAGATATGAAGAAGTAAAATCAGCTAGCTATGATGGAAAATGTATAGGTAATAAATGTAATACAGATAATGATTAGCAGAAGATGATATTTGTAGTTTAATGTATTTAGATTAGTTGTATAAAAAGTTCTCTTTTATAGGGAACTTTTTGTGCTATACTTATTATTATAGATTAGTAAATATCTTATTAATAAGAGAGGAAAGACATTGGTATGAGAAATAAGATTAAATATGCAACTCTATTTCTTGTGATTTTTGGATTTGGAATTATAAGCATTAATTTTTTTAATCCCCAAAAAAAACAGCTGATAAAGGGGCATATTGAAGTAGTAGTAACTGATAAGTCTTATGATTTTATTACTTTATGCGCAAATAAATTTATGGAATCCAATCCTAAGGCTACAATTACAATAACTAAGTCAAATAATATATCTGAATTTGAAGGAATGATAAATAATACTGCAAAAACACCGTTTCTTAATGTGGGAGAAATAGATAGGTTAAAGCTTGAAAATATAGGAATAGAAAAATTAAAAACATATGAGGATAATAATGAACTTTTAGATACTTATGAGAAAAATTTTTCAAAGTATAGAATAGATCAAGTTAAGTATCATGGAACTGCTATAGGAATACCGCTAACATCGAGACCATTAGTGCTTTACTTACGAAACGATATGTTGAAGCAATATAATTACGATAGAGCAGATTTTAATACATGGGATGATATTATAAAAATAGGAAAAGATATTTATGAGAAGAGTAGTGGGAAAATAAAAATATTAAATGCTACAGGTCAGGATTATAATGATTTAGTTGATTTATTAATAATGCAGAATATGACAAATGACTTAACTGAAGAGGAAATTTTTGAAAAAGTTATTTCTAAAATAAATGAATTAAATAACAATAACATACTCAATACCACTAATGGAGAAGAATTTTTGGCTAGAATATCATCAGTAAATGCTATGAAAGAAATTGCATTGATAGAAGAAAAATGTGAATGGAGTGCAGGAATGCTTCCAAGTCTGCATGCAGGTAAAAATAAATTTTATTCTTCAGATGGATCTAATCTTATTATATTAAATAAAAATGCTGATAATAAAAAACTCATAGACAAATTTATAACATATGTAATGACCAATACTAAGGATGGAATTCAATTTGTAAAGAATGGAGATTTCTTTTCAAGTTATTTGTATATTTATAAAAGTACTGAAATAGAAGAAAAGGTAAATAATTTTGAAGGAACAAGTCCTCTTGTTGTCATGAGTAATGTTGAAGAAAAAACTCTTCCTATAGATGATTATGAGAAATATATTAGGATAAAACAAAAATTAATTACAGAATAATAAAACTCGGATCTTATGAGCAGTGTATTATATACTTTAATGCATATAAGATCTGAGTTTTTATATTTTTATTGAAGTTTAGATGAGATAATGCTTTTATATGCATCTAATGTTTTTTCAGCAGTATTTTTCCATGAAAATTCCAAACTTCTTTTATAACCTTTTTCGCTATATTCTAATTGAAGGTAAGAATCATTTAATAGAGTAACAATAGATGCTTCAAGTTCATCATCTTTATATGGATTTATTAAAAGTGCAGCGTCATCTGTTACTTCAGGAATTGATGATATATTAGAAGTTATTACAGGTGCTTTACAGCTCATAGCTTCTAGTGGAGGAAGACCAAATCCTTCATAAAATGAAGGATATATAAAGGCATCACATCCGCTATATAAGATAGGAAGCATGTCATCTTCTACATATCCACAAAAGATTATTTTATCATCTAGATTATTATTTTTTACATATTTAAAGATTTTATTTCCTTCATCTTTGAGAGAACCGCCTAAAAGAAGTTTATAAGGTTTGTTTAAACTTTTGTATACTTTATTAAATGCTTTTATTATTCCAAAGGCATTTTTTCTAGAACTGAATCCTCCAAGATATAGAATGTATGGTGTATCTATATTATAAGTTTTATTTACAAATGACTTGCAATATTTTTTATCTAATGGTTTGAAGGTGTTGTTTGCAGCTAAAGGTGTTACAAATATTTTTTCTTCAGGATAAAAACTGAAGAATTTTAATATGTCTTTTTTAGAATATTCTGAAACAGTAAGTATAGCATCAGAGTTTGATATTATATTAGGCATGTCTCTTAAAAATCTTTGAAGATATCCTTGACCTACAGTTTCAGGCATAATATATGGAATAAGGTCATGTATAGTTACAACTGTAGTTAGCTTTTGATTAAATTCAAATCCAATCCCATTTTGAGGAATATGATATAAATCAATGTTGTTTTTTAACATGTTATTAGGAAAATAGTGTTTCTCATAAAAAGATCCATGTTTTCCTGAGGAAAATATTATATGTGTATTATCTTTTTTATAATCTTGATTGTATTTTGGAGAACAGAATAATGTAAATTCATCTTGTGAATTTATATTTATCATCTGCGAAATTAGATTATCAGTATAAGTTCCAATTCCAGTACCGTGATATAAAAAAGCACCTCGTGCATCTATGGCAAATTTCATTTAAACACCTCAATAAACGGTATATATTATAGAATATTAATAAGCTTTTAAGATTGTGAATATAAATCACAATAAATTATTTATAAACATATAATAAGGTGAATAATATTTGGTGGTTATTTTATGAATAATGAGATTGATGCTCTAAGAATAAAAAAATATATAGAAGAAAATTATCACATTGCTGTAAATACAGTAGAAAAAGTAAAAAATAGTTATAAGATAATTGGAGCAGATGATAAAGGATACTGTTTAAAGATTATTAAATATGAATTTCCTCATTTCTATTTTATATATTCTGCAATGAAACATCTTCAGAAAAATGGATTTTTAGATGTTATTGATTTTATAGCTGATAAGCATGGAATGGAATATGGGAAATTAGGAAATAAGTATGTGTATTTAACAAGATGGATTCCATCTAGAGTAAGCAATTATGATAATCCTATAGAATTATCTTTGGTGACTACAGAACTTGCAAAGCTTCATAAAAGTAGTAAAGGTTTTATTATTAATAATAAGATGAAGCCTAGAATAGGATGGTTTTCATGGGAGAAAGTATTTGATACAAGAAAAAGAGAAATGCTTGATTTTAAAGATAGAATAATGAGAAAAGCTTACAAGTCTGATTTTGATTTATTATACTTAGCGAACATAGAAAAAGAAATTATTAGAGCAGAAAAAAGTATAGAAGGATTAAGGAAAAATAACTATTTTAATGTTATGGAAAAGGAAGTATTTAAGGGTGGATTCTGTCATCATGATTATGCACATCATAATATTTTAGTGGATACTTCAGGGAAATTTAAAATTATTGATTTTGATTATTGTATATTGGACTCTCATATTCATGATTTATCGTCGTTACTTATAAGAGCTATGAAAGATGGAAAATGGGATTCTAGAAAAGCTGATTTAATTTTTTATTCATATGAAAAGGAATTTGAGATAGAGGATGAGGAAATACCTATAATTAGAGAATTTATGAGATTTCCTCAAGCTTTCTGGCAGATAGGAATTCAAGCGTATTGGGAGATGCAGCCGTGGGGTGATGATTTCTTTACCAATAAACTGAACAAGTATTTAATGGACTGTAGTGAAAGAGAAGAGTTTATAGATAGCTATTTTAAAGGGGGAGATTAAGATAACTGAGTATCTAAATTCTAAAGGAATAACTATTGCTGGAAAATACTTTTCTTATGATAAAAATATAGATAGAAAATCATATGAAAATCAGATTAAATTAATAGTTAGCGCACAAAAAATACTTGCAGGGTGTAATTTTGACAAACTTCAAAGATTTCAAAGTACAATAGGTAAAGATGTTGAAAACTATAAGGTTCAGCTAAAAAAACTTAGAAAGAATTATGATGATTTATTAGATAAGTATAATAAAAATGATGTAGAAAAATTATTGCTTTCTGAAGGAAATAGAATGCTTCAAAAAGGTAATGATGCAGTTAAATATATATATGATCATGGATATTTTACTATTATTGAAAGAAGTATGAATCGTGAAGAAATATGCATAGGGAGAGTTGATGCGGGAAATTTAAGAGTTAATAAAGGCAAAATTGAAATTGGTGTGATTAAGGGAATGGCTTATGATCTTGTAGAACAGGATATGTACAGATATATAAAAAAACTTCAGAGAAAAAGGATAAATATTAATGAGAAAGAGCTTATAAAAATTTTTGTACATTTATCTCATCTTTCTTTTAATAGTATTTATTATTTAAGAGGATTATGCACATATCCAAGAGATTTTTTAAGAACTTGGGAGAAGTATATAGAAAATAAGAAAAATAAATCAATAGAAGAGTATATGTCAATGTTAAAAAATAGTATGCAGTATGAAAATAAGAATTTTATTTTATAAAGGATTTATATAAAAATAATTTAAATTATTTTTGATTATGATTGGGGAGGAAATATATGGATAAAATAAAATATTCAGAAAAAAGTTATCTGTGTGAGTATGATCTTAGTTCGGAATTTTTTGATAAACTTGGCGTGAAAATCAATGATATTACACCTCTTAGAAAGGTGTTTATATTATCTACAGATGATGGACGTAAAATACTAAAGAAGGTTAATTATGATGTTGAAAGGATTAATTTTATCAGTGATTCTCTTAGATATGTAGAAAAAAAATATAAGAATATAATAAGTTATGATATTCTTTCAAATAATAAGAATTATTTGGAATGGAATAATAATTTATATGTTGTTATGAACATTTTAGATGGAAGAGAAGCTTCTTTTACAAATCCTGTTGAAATATCATTATGTGCGAAAAATATAGCATTGATGCATAATGCTTCAAAAGGAATTAGGCAATATTTAAATGGCAAATATAATACAGATGTACTGGACAATTCGATTATAGATAAATATATATTAGCCTATAATAATCTTGAAAAAATAAAAAAAATGGTATTGAGCTACGAATATAAGAATGAGTTTGATGAATTATTTATTGAAAATGTAGACAAATATGTTAGAGAAATAAAATTATTAATAGAAGATTTGAAAAAAAGTTCTTATTTATATCTTAGAACTTTAACAGATAAAATTACTCTCTGTCATAATGATCTTGCATATCATAATCTACTTGTAAAAAATCAGGAGGTAAGTATAATAGATTTTGATTTTATGACTATTGATCTTAGAATAAATGATTTAGTGGATTTTGTTTTGAAAGCTATTAAAAATGCTGCATTTGATATAGATAAAATGATTAGAGCTATAGATTCTTATGAAGAAATATCTGTTCTTGATAAGGAAGAGAAGAAGCTTATTCATTATATGTTAAGATTTCCAAAGGATTTTTATTCGATTTCAGTTGATTATTACTACAAAAGAAAAAATTGGGATTATGAAGTGTTTCTAAATAGGCTGAAAGGAAAATTGAATAATGAGATTTATAGATTTGAGCTTCTTGATATAATGAGCGAAAAATATAAATTGTAAAATAAAATGAACTTAATCATTCAAGATTAGGTTCATTTTATATATCTTAAATAAATTATATTATTTATTGTTATTTATAATTGATTTATAAGCATTGATAGTATCGATTGCAGTTTTATTCCATGAAAACTGATTGCTTCTTGTAAGGCTCTTTTTTATCATAGTTAATTTTAAAAGACTTGTATTTAAAACACGTTCGATATCGTAGGAAAGCATATCGATATCATAGGGATCTACTAATAGAGCTGATTCATAACATACTTCTGGTAAGGATGTTACATTAGATGCTATTACAGGTGTACCGCATGCCATTGCTTCTAATGGGGGGAGTCCAAATCCTTCATAAAATGAAGGATAAACTAATACTTCAGCAGCATTATAAAATAAAGGCATATCTTCTAATGGTATAAAATCAGTAAAGATAACTTTATCTGAAATACCAAGTTCTTCAGCACGGTTTTTATAATTATAGTATGAAGGTCCTTTTCGGCCTATTATAACTAATTTATATGTTTCTTGTAAATTATTAGGAAGTTTTGAATATGCTTCAATTAATCCTTTTATATTTTTTCTAGGACTGAAACCTCCTACATATAAAACAAAATCTTCAGTAATTCCGTATTTTTGAGTCACAATAGCTTTTGATTGGCATTTACTAAGGGGTTTATATATGTCTTCTGCTGCAAGATGAGTAACATATATATTTTCAAGTGGGAAATTGAATTCTTTTGCAATATCATTTTTAGAAAATTCAGATACAGTTATAATTCCATCACAATTATTTAAAATTTTAGGCAGTTCATTGTTAAAGATTTTAATATATCTATCACTAACTGTTTCAGGCATTCTTAGTGGAATTATATCGTGAAGAGTAATTACTTTTTTACATGATATATTTTCAGAAAGTCCTACACCATTTTGAGGAACATGATAGATTTCAATATCGGATGAATTTAACACATTAGGAACTTTTACATCATCCCAAAAACTATCAGAGCATATAGAGTCTACAAATTTTATAGAAAAATTTTTATTAAGATTGTTTAATGAATCACATTTAGGCATAAAAATCAAATAGTCATTTTCAGTATCAACATTGCTTAAGTTTCTGATGAGTTCATGAGTATAGGTGCCTATTCCAGTACCTCTATACCATTTGGCAGCCCTTCCATCTATTCCTATTTTCATTCTTAAATCCTTTCAAAGTATTTATCTTATTTCATTATATTAAAAGAATATAAAAAATGTTAATAAAAGAAATATTATACACATATAAATATTACAGGAGGTGAGAACTATGATGAGGGAATTTGAAATAGAAAGACAGTTTAATATTAAGATAGAAAAGATTAAAGCTAATAAAGGTGTGTATTATCTTAAAACAGACAAAGGTGAAAGATGCTTAAAGAAGATTAACTATGGGCCTCAAAAGCTGTCATTTGTATATGGTGCAAAAGAGCATTTAAGAAAAAATGGCTTTAACAATCTAGATAAGTATTATCTTAATACAGAAGGTGAGCCATATGCATTGGTTAATGAAGATTTATATACTTTATCTGAATGGTTAGATGGGAGAGAATGTGATTTTCACAATATAGAAGAGGTAAAAATAGCAGCTAAAACATTAGCGAAACTTCATGAAGCATCTAAAGGGTATGATCCACCAGAAAATTCAAAACTGAAAAGTGATCTTGGAAGATGGCCTCATTTAATGGAAAAAAGGATTAAATCGCTAGATAAAATGCGTGATATGGTGAGAAAGAAGAACATAAAAAATGATTTCGATATGTTGTATATACAATCAATGGAGTTCTATAAAGAATTAGGTAAAAAAGCATTAGAAACATTAAAGGAATCAGATTATTATGAACTCTGTATGTACGCTGAGAATGAGAAGAGTTTTTGTCATCATGATTTTACTTATCATAATATAATACTTAGTGATAATGCAGATGTACATGTTATTGATTTTGATTATTGTAAGAGAGAACTTAGAACATTTGATATCAGTAATTTTATGACTAAAGTATTAAAGCGTGTAGACTGGAATATGGATTTTGCTAAAGCTATCGTTGATACCTATAATTCAGTATCTAAGCTTAAGGATGAGGAATATAAGGTATTATTTGCATATCTTGAATTTCCACAAAGGTACTGGAGACTTGCAAATAGATATTATTATAATGAAGTAAACTGGGGACAGAATACCTTTGCAGGGAAATTGAGTTCTATAATAGATGAGCAGAAAAAATATTTAGATTTTCTAGAAAGATTTAAAACTGAATATAAAATATAATGGTGTATTTAGATAAGTCCTATTGAATTTTTTTATAGATCAATAGGATTTATTATTTTATTGAAACCTTTTGCATTGGTAATCCATACTATAAAAGTATACAAAACAATGTGTTTAGGAGAAATTAATGCAAATAGGGGATATAGTGGTAAGAAAGTCTTATGGTAAAGATATAATTTTTAAGATTATTGATATGAAAAAAATAGATGATGTAGAAAATATAATATTAAAAGGAATAAACATCAGAATAATAGCTGACTCTATAGAAGATGATCTTGAAATAGCTGATGAGGAAACAGGATCAAAAGACAAGATATTAAATACAAGAGTAAATGAAGTTATAAGTAATGCATTAAGATTTAGAAGTGGATTGAGAAATAAAATAGAAAGAACTGTAAAAATAAAAAGTAACCAGGAAATGATGTTTGGAAGACCTGGTAGAATACTTCATGTTGATGGAGATAGCGAGTATATGGAAACATGTCTTAAAGTATACAAACAATTATCATTAGATGCTGTAGGAAAGACAATACCAGAAAAAGAACAGCCTAAAGTTATAGTTGATCTTGTTAAAGAGATTAAGCCTGATATAGTTGTGTTAACAGGACATGATAGTATAATAAAGAATCCTACCGATTATTTGGATTTAAAAAATTATAGAAATTCTGAGTATTATATTGAAGCTGTTAAGAATTTAAGAAATTACAATTCCAGCTATGATGAACTTGTTATATTTGCTGGAGCATGTCAAAGCTGTTATGAGAGAATTTTAGATGTTGGTGCTAATTTTGCATCATCTCCTAATAGGGTACTTATACATTGCTTGGATCCTGTTTTTGTATGTGAAAAAATAGCATATACAAGGATTGATAAGGTAGTGTCAATTACGGAGGTTATAGAAAATACTATAACAGGAAATAAGGGAGTAGGAGGGCTTCAGACAAGAGGAAAATATAGAGAAGGATATCCTAAATCTATCTATATATAAATATTGTGAAAGATAATATTAATAGATAATAAATATCAATAGATTTAAATTTATTATCTATTAATATAATAAAAAATTATTATATTAATAAATAATAAAATTACTCATTATGAAAATTAATGATATTGTGCATAAAATATAATTAATTGCAGATAATAGAATGGCTTAGGAAAAAGAATTTAAGTTTTGGAAAAATGTTTACATTGACAAAGTATAGTAAATAGTGATAAAATATTTGTTTTTTCTTGACAAAAAAAGGAGTTAATATTATAATTTGAATGAAAGAGGGTGTTTGAATGGAAAGAGTCAAAACTATTGCTTCTATAAAAAATGACATAAAAAGTCATGTTGGCGATAAGGTAACTTTAAGAGCTAACGGTGGAAGAAAAAAAATATTAGTCAATGACGGAATAATAGAAAGTGTTTATCCTAGTATTTTTGTCATAAGACTAAAAAATGACACCCAAAGGACAGTCACATATAGCTATTCAGATGTATTAACAAAAACTGTACAATTAGTTTTTCCAGCAACAATATAAACTTCGATTTGTCGGAGTTTTTTTTATGTCTAGGAAAGTATAAAAAATTAAAAATTGAAAATCAGTAATATCAATGGATTGAAGAATGTGAAAATGCCAAAGTGTAAATCACGAAGTGAAAGTGGCACAGCCACTTTTTTTATTTGTAAAAAATAGCAGATATAGAAAAGAACATAAAAAAGAAAGATGGTGGGTTTCCATCTTTCAACTATGGTATAAAAGGGTATTGAGAATTTATGAGAGGTTATATGGTCAATAACCAATTACTATATTACGACAATATGAGCATATTGTCAATAAAAAAATAAAAAAAATATAAGTAAAAGTTTAAGTTTGTAATTAATAGTCAAAATTAATACTGTTTTGAAAGGTTTTGCTATAGATATAAGTGTCATAAACTTACTGGTTAAAGTATATAAATAGATAGTAGGAATTTTATGGGAGGTATTAAATATGGCAGATATAGATGTTATTAAAGAGAATGTCCAATTTGAACAGTTATTAAGAGAAGACAGTTCTAGTTGTGTATTGAAAGAAGAATATTTAATTCCAGATACACATCCAGATGTAGAAGAAATATTAACAGTTGAATGTAAACCTATGATAATGAATAAAGAAATAGTTGGCGATAAAATTATTTTAGAAGGAAAGGTTGAATATACAGTATTATATTTGGCTAGAGAAGAAACTCTTGCTGTAAACTCAGTTGATTATTCTCAAAAGTTTACAAGCAGTATTGATTTGAATCAAAATGAACATAAAGTTATCTGTGAAGCAGAGTGCAATTTAGAACATATTGAAGCTTCGATAATGAATGAAAGAAAGATATCTATTCAGGGTATATTTGCAATTGACTGGGAGCTTTATAAAACTAACAAATTTGAATTTGTTAAAGATATAGAAGGCTCTGAAGATATTCAAGTACTCAAGAAAACTGAAACAATAAATAGAATAAGTGCTAGTGAAGATATTGAAATGAATGGAAAATCAATGATAAGAGTTGGGATGGATAAACCTCAGATAAATAAAATATTAAATTGTTCTATAATGCTTCATAAAAAAGAAGTAAAAATTGCAGACGATAAAGTATATGTAGGATGTTATTGTAAGTTAAATGTACTTTATAAAGGAGACGACTCCAAGGATGTAATAAGTTTAGAAGATGATGTTTATTTATCTAAAGAACAGGAAATGAATGGTGTTACAGCTGATATGACACCTACAGTATCATTTGAACTTTTAGATAATGAACTGATGCTTGAAGAAGATGATTTAGGTGAAGTAAGGATTATAAATACTGAATTTATAGTTAAAGCTCATGTAAAAGTATTTTCTAAGGAAAATATTGATGTTGTAAAAGATGCCTATTCGCCAGATTCATTATTAGATTTAAAGAAGGATGAATATGAAGTAGGAATACTTCAAGGCATAAATAATATAGAATCATTAGTTAAGGATAATATTCAAATTACTGATACAGATCTTAAACCTGAACAGATAATATCAGTAAATGCAACTGTTATACTTACAGATAAAGAAATAACTCAGGATAAAGTAATAATTGAAGGAATAATAAAAGCTGACATATTATATAAAACTGATGATGATGAGAAATATTTGGCTAATATTAAATCAGAAATCCCATTTTCATCAGTAATTGATATAGCTGGAACTAAGGATGGAATGAAAGCAATAATAAGGGCAGGATTAGAAAAAATAGAAGCAGCTATAGAAGGAAATGCAATAGCTATTAAAGCTAATGTTTCTTTAAGTGGAAAAATTCTTTATGAAATAAGTAAGGAATTTATAAGTGATGTAGTTGAAGAAGAGGGAGAAAAACCTGAAAAGAAAGCCAGTGTAACAATTTATGTTGTTGGTGAAGGTGACAGTCTATGGGGATTAGCTAAAAAGTATAGTACAACAGTAGAACAACTTAAATCAATTAATGGAATTGAAGATGAAGATTATATAGAAGTAGGCCAGAAATTAATAATTCCAGGAAGAGCAATTTTTTAAATAGAATAAAAATTTTAAGTCATTGCAAATTATTGCAATGGCTTTTTTTGATATTGAATAAGTATAATATTTAAAAGCTAAGTATATATTATGAAATGTTTAATTATTTGGATTTACCAATTAAAGAATTGTAAATTGAAATCATTATTACACTTTAATTATAAAAGTTGATGAATAATTAAATTTATTAGTGGAAATACTAATTGATATGTGATATGAGGTGATAAGTTTTGGAAAACAAGCTGATTGGAAATCTAATAATTATTGGAGGGGCAGAAGATAAAGAAGGAAAAAAAGAAATATTGAAAAAAGTTTGTAATTCAATAAATAAAAATGAAGATATACTTTTAGTGGCTACTATTGCTACAGAATATCCACAAGAAGCTGCTGCAAAATATAAGAGAGTATTTAGTGAACTTGAAGTAAAAAAAATAAAAATATTAGATATTACAGAAAGAATGCAAGCATTTCATGAGGAAAATATTAATTTGATTAATGAAGCTTCTTTAATATTTTTTACGGGTGGAGATCAGCTTAGAATTACTAGTCTTATAGGTGGTACTCCTGTATATGATGCATTAAAACAGTGTGTAAAAAAGGGGGCATTTGTTGTAGGAACATCAGCAGGAGCATCTGTTATGAGTGATACGATGATTGTTGAAGGTGAAGATGAGGATTCACCTAGAAAATGTACTTTAAAAATGTCTCCAGGATTAGGATTTGTTAAAGATGTTATTATAGATCAGCATTTCGCACAGAGGGGGCGAATAGGGCGTCTTCTTGCTGGAATAGCTCAGAATCCAGAAATATTAGGAATTGGAATAGATGAAAATACTGCAATTATAGCTGATAAAAATGGAATTATAGAGGTTATAGGAGAAGGGGCTGTATATTTTATAGATGGAACAACAATTACATATACAAATGCCTCAGAATTATATAGTGATGAAACTTTGAGTATGCATAATATAAAATTACATGTTCTAACTTCTGGAGAAAAATTTGATTTAATAAAAAAGGTACCTTTTGAGGAGGAAAAAATTAAAAATGAAAATAATTCATAAGAGGATATATGAAAAACAAAATATATACTCTCATAAGAAATGTATAAGAATAGATGTTGATTTAGAAGGATATAGTGAAATACCAAGTAAAGATATACCTAATTTTAATTTTAATTTGGTAAAGCTTATACCTGAATTAAAGGAACATAGATGTGGGATTGATGAAGTAGGTGGTTTTGTTAAAAGGCTTGAAGAAGGAACATATTTAAGTCATATATGTGAGCATACAATAATAGCTATTCAAAACAAAATTGGAATTGATGTTTCATATGGAAAGGCTAGAGAAGTTGAAGGAGAGCATTATTATATAATAGTTCAGTATGAATATAAGAAAACTGCTTTAAAAGTGTGTGAATTAGCTATTGATATAATAAACTCTCTTATAAATAATATTCCAATTGATTTTGATGGAAGATTAAACATAATAAAAAAAGTGTTTATAAATGAACAGATAGGGCCTAGTACAAAAGCTATATGCAGTGCAGCTGAAGAATTCAAACTACCTGTAATGGAACTTTATGATAGTGGAATTTATCAAATTGGCTATGGAAAAAAGAGTAGATTGATAGAAGCTGCTATTGGTCAAAAAACAAGCTGTATAGGTGTTGATATGGCATGTGACAAACTTTTGACTAAACGTTTGTTGGAAAGCCAAAATATTCCGGTTGCAGAAGGGGACAAAATCAATAATATTATAGATGCATTAAGAAAAGCGGAATCTATAGGGTATCCTGTAGTTTTAAAACCACAGTTTGGTAGCAAAGGTAAAAATATCATTTTAAATATAAGAAATGATAAAGAACTTGTTCAGGCATATAGCAATTTAAATAAGAAACAAAAAGATATAATAATTGAACGTTATTTTTTAGGAAATGATTATAGAGTATGTGTTGTGAATTATGAAGTAAAAGCGGTATCTTTAAGAATAAAACCATTTGTGGTTGGAAATGGAAAGGATAATCTTAAAGATTTAATAATTAAACTTAATAAAGATGATTTAAGGGGAGAAGATCATGAAAAGCCTCTTACAAAAATAAGATTTGATGAAGAACTTATAAGATGTCTTGAAAAGAACAACATGACATTAGATTATATACCAAAGATAGATGAAAAAATAATTCTTAGAGAAAATGCAAATTTATCAACTGGTGGAATCGCAATAGATTGTACAGATAAAATCTGTCAAGAAAATATAAATTATTGTATAAATAGTGCCAAAATATTAGGTCTTGATTTATGTGGCATAGATATATGTGCAGAAGATATAAGTGTACCTATAAATAAGAATAATGGAATAGTAATGGAAGTTAATGCAGCACCAGGATTAAGGATGCATCATTTTCCTTCTGAAGGTGAAAAAAGAAATGTTGGAAAAGCAATAGTAGAAATGCTCTATGATGGTAAACCAAACAATATTCCTGTTATTTCAGTAACAGGAACTAATGGTAAGACCACTACAGTAAGATTAATATCATATGTATTGAGAAAGATTGGATATAATGTTGGAATGACTAGCACGGATGGAACGTATTTAAATGAACAATGTATTCATCGAGGAGATGATTCTGGTGTTGAGAGTGCAAAAACAATACTTTTAAATAGAGATGTAGATGTAGCTGTATTAGAAACTGCTCGTGGAGGAATAATTAGAAAAGGATTAGCTTATGATGCTGCGGATATAGGAGTAATTACTAATATAACGAATGATCATTTAGGATGTGATGGAGTTAATTCTATAGAAGATTTATGTTTTGTAAAATCTCTTGTTGGAGAGGCTGTAAAGGATGATGGTTTTGTAATTATTAATGCTGATGATAAATATAGTAAAACAATCATTAATAGGATTAACTCTGAAATAATATATTTTTCAAAGTCAAATAGCAATGAATTAATATTAAAGAATATACAAGAAGGAAAAAAGGCTGTATATATTGAAGATGGTGAAGTAGTTGCTGTAAGTAATAAAAGGAAGTATAAGTTGGCCAATATAAATGAAATTCTTATATCGTTCAATGGTAAATTAGAGTACAATATTGAAAATGCTATGGCAGCAAGTGCAGCACTTTTAGGATTGAATGTTGATTATTGCATAATATCAAAAGGATTAAAAGAATTTAAATCTGACGAAAAAGATAATTGCGGTAGGTTTAATGTTTATGATTACAATGGAAGAAAAATAATATTGGATTATGGACACAATATAGAAGGTTATAGAGCAGTAATATCATCTCTTAATAAGATAAAGAGTAATAATAATCTTATTGGAGTAATTGGTATACCTGGAGATAGGGAAGATAAAGTGGCTTATGAGGTGGGAAAAATATGTGCTAATGGTCTTGACAAAATAGTGATTAAAGAAGATAAGGATAGAAGAGGACGCAAGCCAGGAGAAATGGCGGAAATTTTAAAAAAATCAATATTAAGAATAAAGAAGAATTGTAACTTAAATATATGTCTTGATGAGGTTAAGGCATTGGAATATGCAATAAATATAAGTAAAAAGAATGATATAATTATTGTGTTTTATGAGGAATTAAATAGTTTAATTGAATACATTAATGATGATACTTTAAAATATGAAAAAGTATATAAGGCTTAGATTGATATGCTTTCTTTACGTGCGAATTAGACAGGATATTTTACCTATGTTAAAATGTTATTAATTAATGTAAGGAAAGGACATAGAAATATGAAAATTAAGGCATATGCCAAAATTAATATTGCATTAGATGTTGTGGGAAAAAGAGAAGATGGATATCATTTATTAAAAATGATTATGCAGACTGTAGATTTATACGATATAATTGATTTAACTAAGTGTAATTCAGGTATTAATTTAAAGTGTAATAAACATTATGTACCTACAGATGATAAAAATCTAGCATATAAAGCTGCTAAAGTTTTTATGGAAACTTATTCAATAGAAAGTGGCGTAAATATAAATATAATAAAAAATATTCCAGTATCCGCAGGGCTTGCAGGAGGAAGTACTGATGCAGCAGCAGTAATAAAATTAATGAATAAAGTGTTTAATATAAATGCTGGAGATGATGAATTAGAAAAAATAGCTCTAAAGATTGGAGCTGACGTACCATACTGTATTAATGGCGGAACAGCATTGTGTGAAGGAATAGGAGAAAAGTTAACAAAACTTAAGCCATTTAAGAATAAAATTGTAGTTTTAGTAAAACCACCGTTTGGAGTATCAACTAAGGAAGTATATAAATCATTTGATTTGTCAAAAGTTGTATTTCATCCTAAAACTAATGAACTTATTAATGCAATAGAAAATGATGATATATATTTTGTCGCTAATAATATGAAAAATTTATTGGAAAATGTTACATTAAAAAAGCATAAAGTAATATCAAATATAAAATTGGAACTTAATGAAAATGGTGCAATTTCAAGTATGATGAGCGGAAGCGGCCCAACAGTTTTTGCTTTCTTTGATGATATGCTTAAAGCTCAAAAGTGTTATGATGAAATGAAAAAGAAATTTAAGGATGTATATATAACAAGAACTATATAATTAATTTAATGTATAAAAAACCCCTATGTGGTAATAATTTTAGCTACAAGGGGGTTTAATTATGAGAAAAAAAACAGTTTTTATAATATTATTAAGTATGTTATTATTTATTTCTAATATATTAAGTGGATGTTCTTATGATTTATTTAGTGCAAAAACTTTAAACAGTAGTTGTGATTTAAATTCGGTTAAAGGTAATGAGAGAGTTCTGAGTTATGATGAAGTAAAAAATTCATTAATAAGGTTTCATGTAATAGCTAATAGTGATAGTGATGATGATCAAAATTTAAAAATAAAAGTAAAAAATCAAGTTATTGATTATTTATATCCTTATTTAAATGAATCTAAATCATTAGATGAATCTAGACAAATAATTAAATCAAAGATGCCAGAAGCTAAGAAAATTGCACAAAAAGTTATAAATGATAATAATTATAACTATAATATACAAGTTCAGTTATCTAGAGAAAACTTTCCAGAAAAATCTTATGGTAATATTGTGCTTCCACAAGGAAACTATGAGGCATTTAGGATAATAATTGGAAGTGGACAAGGGAAAAACTGGTGGTGTGTCATGTTTCCACCATTATGTTTTGTAGACGAATCAAAAGCTGAAGTTGAGTATGATAAAGTAGAAGAAAAAATAAAATTGGAAAATGAAAAAGGTACTGTTAGTGAAAATGGAGAAAAGGAATGTGATAAGCAGAAAAGCGATTCACATGATGATATAAAAATAGAGTTTAAGTTTGTAGAAATATTTAAAAATTTATTTAACTAGGGGGAATACTATATGACAAGAGCATTAGCGATGATATCAGGAGGTCTTGATAGTATATTAGCAGCTAAGCTGATAAAGGAACAAGGAATAGAAGTAATTGGAATATGTTTTAAATCATATTTCTTTAATGAAGAAAACGCAAAAAGAATGACTAAACAAATAGACATTCCATTAGAAGTTGTAGATTTTTCAAAAGAACATTTTGATATGGTTAAGCATCCAGATCATGGGTGGGGAAAAAATATGAATCCGTGCATTGATTGTCATGCTATGATGATGAAATATTCAGGAGAATTGTTAAAAAAATTCAATGCTGATTTTATAATAACAGGAGAAGTTCTTAATCAAAGACCAATGTCTCAGAATAGATCGGCATTAGATATTGTAAAAAAACAATCAGGATTTAGCGATAAGATTTTAAGGCCGCTTTGTGCTAAGAATTTAAAGCCTACACAAATGGAGATAGATGGTTTAGTAGATAGAGAGCAATTATTAGATATATCAGGAAGAAACAGAAAACCACAGATGGCATTAGCTGAAAAGTGGGGAATAAAGGATTATCCATCTCCAGCAGGAGGATGTAAACTAACAGAACCGAATTATTCTTTAAGATTAAAAGAGGTTTTAGATAGAAAAGATGAAGTTTCTGAAAAAGATATTAATCTTTTAAAATTTGGAAGACATTTTGTTACAGAAAATAGTACTAAGATAATAGTATCTAGAACAGCAGAAGAAGGAAAAAAAATAAAAGAATTATTAAATTCTAATGATCTTATGTTCATACCTGTTAACTATACTGGTGCTATGGTAATAATTCCAGAAGGAAATAATCCGACTGAAGATGATATTATTATAGCATGTAAATTAGCTGTTAGGTATAGCAAGGGAAAAGATGAAAAAGAAGTTGAGATTAAATTTGGTCATGTTTCTACCAATTTCAAGGAAACTAGAACTGTGAGTTCTATAACTCAAGAAGAAGCAGATAAATATAATGTAAATTAATATTTTTGTTAAGTGCGATGGAGGGATAATAATGAATAAAAAAGCAGTTATTACAGTAAAGAGTAATATATCAGTTGAAGAAGACTCTATTGAAGTTATAACTCCAGGTGTGTTTACAGTATTAAAGAATGGTTTTAAGGCTGAATATGAAGAAACTAAGCTTTCTGGAATGGAAGGTACTAAAACAACTATGATGATAAATAAAAATTCATTTGAACTTATAAGATGTGGAAGTACTGAAACACAAATGATTTTTGATAGAAATAATAAATCTATGTCACTATATAAAACTCCATATGGAAATATGACAATAACTATAGATACAAAACAGATGAAGATTGATGTTGATGAAAATGGAGGCAATATACATATAGTATATACATTGCAAATAGAAGGACAGCAGAAAATTGAAACTGATTTAAATGTAAATATAAAAGTTAAATAGATAACATATAATATGGGAACTGTTAAAAGGATTAACAGTTCTTTTTTTGTTATTGTTTAGGATTGGATTATTATGTTAAGAATATTTAAGAGATAATCTTAAAATTGAGAGGTATTAAGAGTGGATAATAGGTTGAATTATAATGAAATAATTAATTATATGAAAAGGTATTATGATGTCCCAGATAAAGAATTGACTGAACTACTCGATAGAAAAGAAAATAATTATATACTTTTGTTGCTTTTGAAAAAACATGATTGTCTAAATGCAGAAAATTTAAAAAACAAATTTAAGATTGAAGAAAGAAGAAAGATAAAAAATAGCCTACAAAAAGCTGAAGAAATGTTTCTTTTGAATAGTTTTTTTAGAAAAAAATATTTTAGAATGGAAAATTATATAGAAAAAAATAATACAAACCCTAAGAAAACACTAGATAATAATAATAATGTATGATATTATTATATTTATGTTGAATTTACGAGCAGCACAAAAAACCAATAACTTAAATTATTGGGTGATTTATATTATAACAGTAAAATAAAGTGAAGTCAATAGAAAAAATAATTTTTTTATATAGGGAGGATAAAATGAGTACTAAGTATGTTTTCGTTACAGGTGGAGTAGTATCAGGATTAGGAAAGGGAATAACAGCTGCGTCTTTAGGAAGATTATTAAAAAACAGAGGATTAAGCATATCGATTCAAAAATTTGATCCATATTTGAATATAGACCCAGGAACAATGAGCCCATATCAACATGGTGAAGTTTTTGTAACTGATGATGGAGCAGAAACAGATTTAGACTTAGGACATTATGAAAGATTTATTGATGAAAGTTTAAGTAAAAATTCTAATGTTACAACAGGTAGAATTTATAGCTCTGTTATAGAAAAAGAAAGAAGAGGTGAATACCTTGGAGGAACAGTTCAGGTTATACCTCATATAACAAATGAAATTAAAGATAAAGTTTATCAGGTTGCAAAAGAAAGAGATGTTGATATAGTAATAACAGAAATTGGCGGTACAGTAGGAGATATTGAATCTCAGCCATTCTTAGAAGCTATAAGACAAATAAAGAGTGAGGCTGGATCGGAAAATGTATGTTATATACATGTTACTTTGGTTCCTTATTTGGGTAAATCAGGTGAATTAAAAACAAAACCAACTCAACACTCAGTTAAAGAATTAAGAGCTATAGGTATTCAGCCCGACATAATTGTATGTAGAACTGAAAAAGAATTAAGTGAAGATTTAAAAGCTAAAATAGGTTTGTTCTGTAATATAGAAGGAAAATCAGTAATTCAAAATCTTGATGCAGATCATTTATATGAAGTTCCGTTGATGCTTCATGATGAGGGATTAGATAATTTAGTAATAGAAAAATTAAATTTGGGATGTAAAGATATTGATAATTCTGAATGGATTGAAATGGTTAATAGAATTAAAAATCTTAAACATAAGGTTGAAATTGCGTTAGTTGGTAAATATGTAGAATTACATGATGCATATATTTCAGTTGTTGAAGCATTAAGCCATGGTGGATATGCCAATGATTCTGAAGTTGAAATTAGATGGATAAATGCGGAAGATATTGAAAATGGTGATGTTAATGAAATTCTTAAAGGAGTAGATGGTGTACTAGTGCCAGGCGGATTTGGTGATAGAGGAGTTGAGGGGAAAATTACCTCTATTAGATGGGCTAGAGAAAACAAAGTGCCATTCTTAGGAATATGTTTAGGAATGCAATGTGCGGTTATCGAATTTGCTAGAAATGTACTTGGATTTGAAGATGCAAATAGTTCTGAAATTAATCCAAATACAAAATATGCAGTTATTGATTTGATGAATGATCAAAAAGATATTGAAAATCTGGGTGGAACAATGAGGCTTGGACAATATCCTTGTAAGTTAGATGCTCAAAGCAAAGTACATGATTTATATGGTACAGATCTTATAAATGAAAGGCATAGACATAGATATGAGTTCAATAATACATATAGACAACAAATAAGAGAAGCGGGAATGAAAATAGTAGGAACAAGTCCAGATGATAGATTAGTAGAAATAGTAGAAATTGAAAATCATCCATGGTTTGTAGCAGTACAATTCCATCCAGAATTAAAATCAAGACCTAATAAACCACATCCATTATTTAGAGGATTTATTGAAGCTGCATTAAAAAATAAATAATTTATAATAATTTTTATTAAATATAAAAATTGTTTTATAACAGAATTTAATATATAATATAGTTACATTTTAAACTGGTAAATTTAAAATTTGCCAGTTTAAAATTATATACATAAAAATGAAGTTAATCTATTTGGATTGATTACATTTATATATTCAGTATGTTCTTATGATTATCTATTCATATTTATATTTAGATTGATACATGTGAGCAATAGTATGAAATCAATCTGAAAAATCATATCATATACTCTTTATTTTTTCCGAATGTAAATTGATTAATATGTTTAAAGTATATATAGATTTATCTATGTAAAATGGAGGTGCAGATTTGACAAAGCAAGATTATGAAAGCATGACATTAAGCAATTTGAAAGAAATTGCAAAAGAGTTAGGCGTAAAAAATATATCTAAATTTAAAAAAAATGAATTAATTGATGAAATAATTAAAGTTTCTCCTAATTCGATTGAAAAAAATGGAGTTATATTAAGAGAAAATATAGCATCTAAAGAAAATGGAAAAATATTAGAAAATAATAAAAAAAATACTAATAATGATAGACAGAATGGCACTAGAGTTAGTATAAATAGAAATAATGAGAATCAAAGGCATAATCATAACAACAATACTGCAAATAACAATTTTAGAAACGAAGCTAGCAATACTGAAAAAGTAGAAAAAAAAGAAGTACTTAAAGAAATGATTAATGAATCCAATACTGCCAAGGGAATATTGGAGATTTTAGAAAATAATAATTTTGGATTTTTGAGATGCAAAAACTATTTAACAAGTAGTGAAGATATATATGTATCTCCATCACAAATAAGAAGGTTTAATTTAAGAACTGGTGATGAAGTACAAGGGAAAATAAGAGAAGCTAAAGAAGGAGAAAAATTTAAGGCATTATTATATGTTGAAAGAGTAAATGGAGAGCATCCAGAAAAAGCATTAGGCAGAAAGTCTTTTGAAACATTAACACCAATTTATCCTAAAGAACGATTAAAATTAGAAACTACAGATAGTTCTAGTGATTTATCTTCAAGACTAATGGATATAATATGTCCTATAGGTAAGGGACAGAGGGGGATTATAGTTGCTCCACCTAAAGCAGGTAAAACTACTTTACTTAAAAAAGTAGCTCAGAATATAGTTAAAAATTATCCGGATATAAAGCTTATAGTTCTTCTTATAGATGAAAGACCAGAAGAAGTTACTGATATGCAGAGGTCGATTAATGGAGATGTTGTTTATTCAACGTTTGATGAAGAACCGCAGAACCACGCTAAAGTTTCTCATATGGTTCTTGAAAGAGCTAAGAGAATGGTTGAACAAGGAAAAGATGTTGTGATTCTTATGGATAGCATTACTAGATTGGCTAGGGCGTACAATTTGACTATAACTCCAACAGGAAGAACATTATCAGGTGGACTTGATCCAGGAGCACTTATAATGCCTAAAAAGTTTTTTGGAGCAGCTAGAAATATAGAAGAAGGTGGAAGTCTTACTGTGCTTGCAACAGCGCTTATAGAAACTGGTTCAAGAATGGATGATATGATTTTTGAAGAATTTAAAGGCACAGGAAATATGGAAGTTCACTTAGACAGAAGACTTCAAGAAAGAAGAATATTCCCTGCTATAGATATTTATAAATCAGGTACAAGAAAAGAAGATTTAATATTATCGAAAGAAGAACAAGAAGTAGCATTTGCTATTAGAAAAGTTATGTATAAAGACGGAAATGCCGATGATGTTACAGAAAACTTGATAAATATGTTATCTAAAACTAAAAATAACAAAGAATTTATTGAGGTATTTTTAAAAAATAATAAAAAGTGACCATATTTTTTGTAATGGTCACTTTTAATTTTTAATTAACTTTTCTGCTATATCTACTATTTTGTCTAATGAATAAGTATCAGCTAAGGTTTGAATTCTATTTTTTATAGATTTCAATTTTTCAGGGTTTTCAATTAAATTATCTATTTCTAGATTAAGATCATGTATACTGTTTACTTTTATAGAATATCCTTCGCTTATCAAGAAATCAATATTTTCATTTTCCTGTCCTGGAATTGAAAAAGGAATTATAAGCGGAATATTTTTTACTATAGATTCAGTAACTGTAAGTCCGCCTGGTTTTGAAACTATAATATCGCAATAATCCATTAAGTGTGGAATATCTTTTGTGAATCCTAATATATGAACTTTTTTATTCATAAAAACAGCATTATTACAATAAGTAGTTAATATTTTTTTTAAATGTTTATTTTTGCCGCAAACTACTGTTATTCTTAATTTGTGTTTATTTTTTAATAATTCTTTCATTACTACAAAGATAGTATCTAATCCAAAACTTCCGCTCATAAGAAGTAAATTGAAATATTCATTATCTTTTAAATCATCTGCATGGGTAACATCAATATAAAATTTCTTATCTATAGGTATTCCAATAGGATATATTTTATCAGCAGGAATATTTTTTTCTATTAATGAATTTTTTGTGTAATTACTTCCTGTTATATATGCATCTACATATTTGCTTATATAAGTATAATGGGCTTTAAAATCTGTGACTGTTAAAATATATGGAATTGTTAGTCCTTCTTTTTTTAAATTAGAAATTATACGCGTACTTAACGCGTGAGTTCCTACAATCACATCAGGATTTACTTCATGAATCAATTTTGAAACTTTTCTTTTGGGAAACATGAAAGGGATATTTAATAAATTGTTTATTATAGGCCTGTTGGTTAAATAATAAAACCATCCATATAGTTTGGGAAATTTTGAAGCCATAAGTTCATAACCGATTACAATGATATCATTTAAAAATTTACTATTTTTAGCTAAGAAATCATGTCTTATAATTTGATAACCATATTTCTCAAAAGATTCTCCAACTGATGTGGCAGCCTGATTATGTCCTTGTCCTGTAGAAATTGTTAAGATTAAAACTTTTTTCATGAAATTCACTCATTTCCAATGTATTCTAGCATATAGTTTATCATTTTTTGTTCAGAAATTAAATAATAAACTTAAAGAAAAAAAGGGAAAGACATTGTCTTTCCCTAAATCTCTTATTTGTTGCTAAGACCGAATCTTTTGTTGAATTTTTCAACTCTTCCGCCAACGTCAACAATTTTTTGCTTACCAGTGAAGAATGGGTGGCATTTAGAGCATATTTCAACTTTAAGTTCTTCTTTAACAGAACCAGTAGTGAAAGTGTTTCCACATGCACACTTAACCACAGCATCGTGATGGTATTCTGGATGTATGCCTTCTCTCATTATTTTTCACCTCTTTCAATTATATAAATGTTTTTATTTTTCAATAACAACTACTAGATTATAACATATAGGAATATTAGCGTCAATAAATTTATATGATTAAAAATAGATGAAACAGTAGATTTATGTGGAATTTGCACTCATTATATAATATCAAATTAATTCAAAAAAATCTTTTTATGATATATATTAAATGATATAATCGTTAATGATAAATAAAAAGGAGAATATACAGATATATGAGCAAGTTATATTTTAGATATGGTGCAATGAATTCAGGAAAATCAACTCATTTGATGCAGGTTGCATATAATTATGAAGAACGTGGAATGAAAGTTGTAATAATAAAACCTAAATTGGATACTAAAGGCGGAGAAAAATTATTATCAAGACTTGGAGTGGCTAGAAAAGTAGATTTATTAATATCAGAAACTGATAATATATTTGATATAATAAAAAACTATAATAAAGAAGTAATGAAAATTGATTGTATATTGGTAGATGAAGTTCAATTTATGAAGGCATTTCAGATAGATCAGCTTTTTGAAATTTCAGTAAAAATGAATATTCCTATTATATGTTATGGACTTAGAACAGATTTTAAACTTAATGGATTTGAAGGAAGCACAAGACTTTTACTATTAGCACATAGTATAGAAGAAATGAAAACTATATGTGCATGTGGTAGAAAAGCAATATTTAATGGAAGAAAAATAAATGGGAAGTTTGTCTTTGAAGGTGATCAAATAGCTATTGATAAAGAAAATGATGTTCAATATGAATCATTATGTGGAGAATGTTATTACAAATATAAAGGGGAAAAATAGTATTGAACGTTTTTATGCAATAAATTAAATAAAAGTTAGAGGGTAAGTGATAAAATGAAAAGGCGTGATGTTGGAGGGCAAGCAGTTATAGAAGGTGTAATGATGCGAGGAAGTAAAAGTATTGCAACTGCAGTAAGAACTCCTAATGGTAATATAAAAATTGATTATAAAGATAATACATCAATAACTAAAAAAAGTCCTGTTTTTAATATACCATTCTTAAGAGGTTTTTTTGTGTTGATAGAGTCTATGAAAGTTGGTATGGAAGCATTGAATTATTCAGCTTCTTTTTTAGAAGATGAAACTGAAGAATCAAGTAAGTTTGAAAAGTGGCTTGAAGAAAAGATGGGGAAAAAAGCTAATGATATAGTAATTGGAGTTACTATGATTATATCATTTCTTTTTTCTGTTGGACTTTTTATAGCAATACCTACTGCAATTGCAACATTATTTTCAAAACATGATATTTCTGATGTTGTGTTAAATTTGATTGAGGCTTTTATAAGAATATTAATACTTGTTATGTATATGTTTTTTATAAGTAAAATGAAAGATATATATAGATTGTTTCAGTATCATGGAGCTGAACATAAAACTATTTTCTGCTATGAGGCTATGGAAGAGTTGACAGTAGAAAATGTAAAAAAACAGCCAAGACTTCATCCAAGATGTGGGACTAATTTTATTTTTTTAATTATGTTTGTAAGTATTGCAATTTTTTCATTTACAGGATGGGGAGGAATATTACAAAGATTATTACTTAGAATAATATTAATACCAGTAGTTACTGGTATTGGCTATGAGTTGATTAAGTGGCTTGGAAGAAATGATAATATTTTAGCTAAAATAGTTGCATATCCAGGATTAAAATTGCAGTTAATAACAACAAAAGAGCCAGATGATTTGCAAATAGAAGTGGCAATTGCGTCATTAAAAGCGGCAGAAGGAATTGAAGATATGAATAATACAATTGGAGAATTACTTAATTCAGGAACAAGAATATTAAAAGAAAATGATATAGATACAGCAAGATTAGATGCTGAACTATTATTGGGATATACTGTAAGCAAAGAGAGAATATATCTTATTACTCATAAAGAACAAAAAGTTGATAAGCAAGATGTTGATAAGTATTATGAGCTTATAGAAAAACGAAGAAAAAAGATGCCAGTAAAATATATATTAAAAGAATGTGAATTTATGGGGATTGATATGTATATTGAACAAGGAGTGCTTATTCCAAGGGCAGATACTGAGATATTAGTAGAGGAAGTGCTCAAAAATATAAGTGAAAATGAAGAAAAAGAAGTATGTGATTTGTGCTGTGGTTCAGGAGCAATTGGAATTTCACTTGCTACTTTAAGGAACAATATAAATGTAGATTTAATTGATTACTATCCAATTCCAGAAAAAGTTACATTAATAAATATAGAAAGACACAAACTTAAAGATAGAGTTAGATTTATAAAGAGTGATTTACTTAATGAACCAATAAATCAAAATAAGAAATATGATATTATTGTTTCAAATCCACCATATATAGAGGATTCGGAAATTGAAAAGCTTATGGATGATGTTCAACAATATGAACCTCATACAGCTCTTAAAGGTGGAGAAGATGGATTAGATTTTTATAAAAGAATAGTGCAAAAGAGCAGTTTGGTTTTAAAGAAAAATGGAATATTAGCTTTTGAAATAGGATATAATCAAGGTGAAACAGTAAAAAAACTTATGGAAATTAATAATTATGTCAATGTTCGAGTTGTAAAAGATCTTGCAGGGTTAGACAGAGTAGTTATTGGTAAATTAAATTAAAAATAGGCTAAAAATTGAATTAATATTTTAAAATTATTAAAGGGACAAAATGGAATGCGAATTGATATTATATCGAATAATGTGATATAATATAAAAATGGCAAAAATAAAGTACGGAGTGATTATATGTTATTAGATAAATTAGATTTTATAGAAAATAAATATGACGAATTATCAGTAAAAATCAGTGATCCATCTATTATGCAAAACCAAAATGAGTGGAGAAAGCTTTGTAAAGAGCATGCTGATTTAGAAGTTATAGTAAATGCATATAGAGAGTACAAAAAGGTTACACAAGAACTTGCAGATAATAAAGAAATGTTAAGCAGTGAAAGCGATAAAGAAATGAGAGAAATGCTTAATGAAGAAATTTCATCTTTAACACAAAGAGAAGAAGAATTAGAAAAAGAAATTCAAATTTTATTATTACCTAAAGATCCAAATGATGAAAAGAATGTTTTTGTAGAAATCAGAGGCGGTGCAGGAGGAGAAGAAGCTGCACTATTTGCATATAACTTATTTAGAATGTATACAAGATATGCAGAAAATCAAAGATGGCAAGTTGAAATCATGAGTTTAAATGAAACAGATCTTGGTGGATGCAAGGAAGTTGTGTTCATGATTAAAGGTAATGGAGCATATTCAAAATTAAAGTATGAAAGTGGTGTACACAGAGTACAAAGAGTTCCAGATACTGAATCAAGTGGTAGAATTCATACATCAACAGCTACTGTAGCGGTACTTCCAGAAGTTGATGATGTTGAAATAGAAGTATTAGATAAAGATATTAGAATAGATGTATTTAGAGCATCTGGTAACGGTGGACAATGCGTAAATACAACAGATTCAGCAGTTAGAATTACACATATTCCTACTGGTTTAGTTGTTTCATGTCAAGATGAAAAATCACAGCTTAAAAATAAGGAAAAAGCTATGAAAGTGTTAAAGTCAAGACTTTATGAGCAGGCTGAAAAAGAAAGACAAGATGGAATAGCTGAAGACAGAAAGAGTCAAGTTGGAACTGGTGATAGAAGTGAAAGAATAAGAACTTACAACTATCCACAAGGAAGAGTTACTGACCACAGAATTGGACTTACTTTATATAAGTTAGAAACATTCTTAGATGGTGACTTAGACGAAATGATTAATGCATTAATCACAGCAGATCAAGCTGAAAAAATGAAATTAATGGGTAATACGCAAGCGTAGGAGTTACTTAATTTAGGGATTGTATCAATAATTAGTTAAGAAGAGTTTTTTGAAGCTTTTCAGAAAACTAATTTTGAAACAATCCCTTTAATAAAGGAATGAAAATGGATATATATACTGCAGTAAAAAGAGAGAAAAAAAATCTTAAAATCTTTTTTATATTTATGATTATTATTGCACTTGTTCTTCCAATAGCAGTTATAATAACTAATTTAACAACCTTTTTTTATTTGACATATTTGGGAGTTATAGAGTTTTTGATAGTTGTATCAATGATTATAAAACTTAATTATTATAAAGTAGATTTTAAGTGCACAAATAATAAGCTTACATTTAAAACGGGAATATTAACAAAAAGACATTTAGTAATATGTGATAAGGTTGTTGTTGTTCATACTAATAAATCAGATTATGATTTGGAAATAATAATTGTAACAACTGTTAATTTTAAAAATAAATTATTAAGAAAAATAGATGATAATTTTTTGAAAAGATACCCATCAGTAAAAAAAAGTCTTAATTATATTAAAAAAATTAATAGTGAAGACGACAGACAATATTATTTTCAAGTTGTGAGAAGAGGCGGTTTGAAAAAATATTTACTTCTTGATTGTATATATAAAAATTGTGTTAAAGCTATTTATACTGAAGATAGTATTCAAAATATAAAAATAGCTCGAGGACAGACTATAGTTTAATAAGAAAGAAGGATAAACTTTGAAAACATTAATTAGTAAGATTGAAGGGGCTAATGATGAGGAAAAAATAAGAGAAGCAGCAGAATTTATAAAAAATGGTGGTATAGTTGCTTTTCCTACGGAAACTGTTTATGGATTAGGTGCTGATGCTTTGAATGAAGAAGCTGTAAAAAAGATATTTATTGCTAAAGGGCGTCCACAAGATAATCCATTAATTGTTCATGTTGCATCAAAAGAATTAAATAAATATGTTGAACAAGTACCAGAAATAGCACAAAAGTTGATGGATAAATTTTGGCCTGGGCCTCTAACAATAATTTTAAAGAAAAAAAGTATAATTCCTTATGTTACTAGTGCTAATTTAGAGACAATAGGTATAAGAATGCCTGATAATGAAGTTGCTAGAAAACTTATAGAATTTTCAAATACTGTGATTGCTGCTCCGTCAGCTAACATTAGTGGAAGACCGAGTCCTACTGATATAGAAAGATGTGTTGAAGATCTTAATGGTAGAGTTGAATGTATAATAGGTGGAAGTCAAAGTAAAATAGGTGTAGAGTCTACAATTGTGGATTGTACTGTAACTCCACCACTTGTATTAAGACCAGGTGGAATTACATTAGAAATGCTTAAAAAGATAGATCCTAACATTGAAATAGATGCTGCAGTAATGCAGAAGCCTAGAGAAGGATTAAAGCCAAAGGCTCCAGGAATGAAATACAGACATTATGCACCTAAAGCAAAAGTTACAATTATTACTGGTAATAGAAAAAATACTGTTGAAAAGATAAAAGAAATGGTACACTATAATATAGAAGAAAAACATAAAAAGGTTTGCATACTTACTGTTGAAGAACATAAGGATGAATATTTAGAAGGTAATATAATAGTATTAGGTAGTATTTTAGATTTATCAACAGTTGCTAAAAATCTTTTTGAAGCATTAAGACAATGTGATGATATTGGTGCAGAATTGATTTTGGCAGAAGGGTATGAAGAAAAAGGTGTCGGTGTAGCTATTATGAATAGATTAAATAAAGCTGCAGGTTTTGACATAATAAATGTTTAATTTTAGGAGGATGACTATATTATGAAAATAGCAATTGGATGCGATCATGGTGGATTTGAATTAAAGAATGAAATAATTAAGTATCTACAAAGCGAAAAGCATGAAGTAAAGGACTTTGGAACATATTCAACTGATTCTTGTGATTACCCAGATATAGCTTTACCAGTAGCAGAATCTGTTGCATCAAAGGAATTTGATTTTGGAATACTACTATGTGGAACTGGAATAGGTATAGGAATTGCCGCTAATAAAGTTCCTGGAATAAGAGCTGCATTATGTTCAGATACCTTTAGTGCACATGCAACTAGAGAGCATAATAATGCAAATATTTTAACTATGGGTCAAAGAGTTGTTGGACCAGGACTTGCATTAGATATAGTTAAAACTTTTTTAACTTCAGAGTTTCAAGGAGATAGACATCAAAAGAGAATAGATAAAATTACAGCTATTGAAGAAAAATATTCACGTTAAAGAAAAAATAATTTTTATTTTGTAAAATAAGATATATAATATAAAAAAAGATTGTATTTGGAGGCAATAAAAATGAGTAAAGTAACAGAAATAACACATCCATTAATCCTACATAAGTTAGCAATTTTAAGAGATGAAAAAACAGGATCAAAAGAATTTAGACAATTAGTTGAAGAAATATCAATGCTAATGGCTTATGAAGTAACAAGAGATTTACATACTGAAGAAGTAGAAGTTAAGACACCAGTAGCTTTAACTAAGTGTAAAATGTTGTCTGGTAAAAAAATGGCTGTAGTTCCTATACTTAGAGCTGGATTAGGAATGGTAGATGGAGTTCTAAATTTAATCCCAGCAGCTAAAGTTGGACATATAGGATTATACAGAGATGAAGAAACTCTTCAACCAGTAGAGTATTTCTGTAAGTTACCACAAGATATTGCAGAAAGAGATATTATAGTTGTAGATCCAATGCTTGCAACTGGTGGATCATCAATAGATGCATTAACAATGCTTAAAAAAAGAGGAGCTAAAAATTTAAAATTAATGTGTTTAGTTGGAGCTCCAGAAGGAATAGAAGCAGTACAAAAGGCACATCCAGATGTAGATGTATATTTAGCAGCAATAGATGAAGAATTAAACGAAAATGGATATATTGTTCCTGGTCTTGGAGATGCAGGAGATAGATTATTTGGAACTAAATAATAATAATTGGAGCCTATAGGGATGAATAGGAGAGATAAAAACAATTATTATTTAGATATTGCTGAAACAGTACTAGAAAGAGGTACTTGTCTTAGAAGAAATTATGGATCTATAATAGTTAAAAATGATGAAATAATTTCTACAGGTTATACAGGAGCTCCTAGAGGAAGAAAAAATTGTATTGATTTAAATTCATGTATAAGAGAAAAAATGAATGTTCCAAGGGGGACTCATTATGAACTATGTAGAAGTGTTCACAGTGAAGCAAATGCAATTATAAGTGCTTCACGTAAAGATATGATTGGTGCAACGCTTTATCTTGTAGGAAAAGATGCTAAAACAAAAGAATACGTACGAGATGCCAATTCATGTTCCATGTGTAAAAGAATGATAATCAATGCAGGAATAGATAAAGTTATAATAAGAGAAACTAAGGATCAACATAGGATAATTAGTGTTAAGTCGTGGATTGAATATGATGATTCATTGAATGTAACAGATGGAGCTGGATATTAAGTCATTATTAATTTTAATTATGAACATATAGTAGAAGTAAGACTTGGCTTTAGTCTTACTTCTACTATAATAATGTATACTAGTACATATGCTCATAATATTAGGAGGAAAAAAGGTTGACTAAGAAAAAAATTATAACTATTTTTGGAACGCGTCCAGAAGCTATAAAAATGGCTCCTCTTGTAAAGGAGTTAGAAAAAAGAGAAGAAATAGAATCTAAAGTATGTGTAACTGCACAACATAGAGAAATGCTTGATCAAGTTTTAAATTTGTTTGATATAACACCGGATTTTGATTTGAATATTATGAAAACAAAGCAAACTCTAACAGGCATAACTAATAAGGTTCTTGAAGGACTTGAAGAAGTATTTATGCAAGAAAAACCAGATATGATTTTAGTCCATGGTGATACGACTACAACATTTGCAGGAGCACTTGCGGCTTTTTACCAACAGGTAAAAGTAGGTCATGTTGAGGCTGGACTTAGAACTTTTAATAAGTATTTTCCATTTCCAGAAGAAATGAATAGAAAACTTACAGGTAGTCTTTCTGATTTACATTTTGCACCAACTAAAGGATCAAAAAATAATTTATTAAGAGAAGGTATAAATGATACTGATATATACATAACAGGAAATACTGTAATTGATGCTATGAAGCATACAGTTGAAGAAAATTATGTTTTTGAAAATAATGAATTAAATAATATAGACTACGAAAATAAAAAAGTAATTATGATTACAGCGCATAGAAGAGAAAACTGGGGTCAAGGAATAGAAAATATATGTGAAGCATTAAACAAAATTGTAGAAGAAAATGAAGATGTAGAATTAGTATATTTAGTACATTTAAATCCAGTAGTTAAAGATGTAGTGACAGAAAGACTTGGGGGGAAAGAAAGAGTACATTTATTACCTCCTCTTGATACTAAGGAAACTCATAACTTAATGAACAAATCATTTATGGTAATGACAGATTCAGGCGGATTACAAGAAGAAGCTCCTCATTTAGGAAAACCAGTATTAGTTTTAAGAGATGTTACAGAAAGACCTGAAGCAGTAGAAGCTGGTACTGTTAAGCTTGTCGGAACAGATGTTAATGTAATAGTAAATGAAGCATCAAAAATATTAAATGATAAAAATGAGTATGCTAAAATGAGTAGAGCAATTAATCCATATGGAGATGGAAAAGCATCTGAAAGAATTGTTGGTGCAATATTAAAGTATTTTCAATTAAGTGATAGCGAAGTAAAAGAATTTATAAGATAATAAATATTTTGTAAGATATGAAAAAACAAGCATTATGAATGTATTAATGCTTGTTTTTTTTATTTATAAAAAACTTTGACTAAATTTTAACAATAATGCTTGATAAAAATGAAAAAAATGGTATAATTATCTTGTGTTAATAATTTAACAAAAAGTAAAAATATTTATAATAAATAATATATAGTAAAATTTAGGAGGATATAGAAGATGAAAGATATCGTTATCGCAAGTGCAGTTAGAACAGCAATCGGAACTTTTGGTGGAACATTAAAGAATGTACCAGCAGTTGATCTAGGAGCAATAGTTATTAAAGAAGCAATTAAAAGAGCTGGGGTAAAACCAGAATCTGTAGAAGAAGTAATAATGGGAAATGTTATCCAAGCAGGTCTTGGACAAAATACAGCAAGACAAGCAACTTTAAAAGCAGGACTTCCAGATGAAGTTCCAGCAATGACAATTAACAAAGTTTGTGGTTCTGGATTAAGAGCAGTAAGTTTAGCAGCTCAAATGATTAAAGCAGGAGATGCAGATATAATTGTTGCTGGTGGAATGGAAAGTATGTCACAAGCTCCATATGCTTTAAAAGATATGAGATGGGGACATAAAATGAATTCTGTTCCTACAGTTGATACAATGATAAATGATGCATTATGGGATGCATTTAATGATTATCATATGGGAGTTACAGCAGAAAATATAGCAAAACAATGGGGAATAACAAGAGAAGAACAAGATGCTTTTTCAGTTGCATCTCAACAAAAAGCAGAAAAAGCTATAAAAGAAGGAAGATTTAAAGATGAAATAGTTCCTGTAATGGTACCTCAAAGAAAAGGTGATCCAATAGTATTTGATACAGATGAACAACCTAGATTTGGAACAACTGAAGAAAAATTAGCTAAATTAAAACCATGCTTTATTAAAGATGGTACTGTAACAGCTGGTAATGCTTCAGGTATTAATGATGGAGCTGCTGCATTTGTAATTATGAGTGCAGAAAAAGCTGAAGAATTAGGAATTAAACCATTAGCTAAAATCACTTCTTATGGTTCAAAAGGATTAGATCCAGCTATAATGGGATATGGACCATTCCATGCTACAAAGAAAGCATTAGAAAAAGCAAATCTTAAAGTTGAAGATTTAGATCTAATAGAAGCTAATGAAGCTTTCGCAGCTCAAAGTATAGCAGTAGCAAGAGATTTACATTTTGATATGAGTAAAGTAAATGTAAATGGTGGAGCTGTAGCACTTGGACATCCAGTAGGAGCTTCAGGAGCTAGAATATTAGTTACTCTTCTTCATGAAATGCAAAAGAGAGATGCTAAGAGAGGTTTAGCAACATTATGTATCGGTGGTGGAATGGGAACTGCTGTTATAGTTGAAAGATAATAATTAATTAAGTAACTAACTATAAACTTTTTAATAAACAAAGAAGTTATTATGTCTATATGGATTTAATAGCTTCTTTTTTGTTTTATAAGTTTGGATCAATTAAGAAAATAGATTTTAAATTAGTTGTATTTAATAAAGAAATTATGATGTAAAGTTTGATAGAAAAAAGTTTTATTTTCATGAATAAATATAATAAAATAAACCACAATATATAGAAAGTATAGAAAACAGTTTCAAACTAATTAGTTAAAATAGTAATATTAAATTCAATAAAATGCAAGATGAGTTAAATCACAAAAAAATAAATGTTAAATATGAAAGTTTTGTTAACAAAAAATTTATTATACTGATTTTGATATTAAATATTCGTTGTATTGAAGATATAATCAAAGAATACGATAAAATATTGTAGAAAAAAGAAATAAATAATTGAATAAAATACTAAGTTTGTATTCAGTAGTATAAAAAGAGTTATTGATAACTTTATAGAAAAAAATATAAAATAAGCATAAAATATGGTTAATAAAGGTGGTGTTTTAACAATATTAGTATAAAAATTAGATATAATAATAGAAAAATGGCTAAAAAAACCTTCCTTCAATTTACAGAATTTTTTAAAAACTGAATAAATTAGACTAGCTTTATTTAGATAATGAGAAAAATAAAGTAATGCCTAATATTAGCTAAGCATTATGGCGTAAAAGAGAGGTAAATTGGTATAAACTAAAAAAAAATGTGATTTTTGGCGAAAACAGTGTTTTGTTAAAGATAAAGATGGAGATATAATATCTGATATTGAAGGTAGGGAGGTATGTATGAGTAAAGAGATGAATAAACTCCTTAAAAAAAGTATAAAATTTGATTTATTATCGGGATTATTGATATCTTTATTGATAGTATTACTTTTTTGCCTTACAAATGCAATGATTTATATGATGGGTTTATGTGTAAGTTTGGTTAATTTCATTGGAAATGGATATGTGATAATACAGCTTACATCTATCACTAAAACCAAGAATGGAATAATTCTGATTTTGATTACATTTTTAAGACTAGCAATCGTGGTTTTGTGTGCTATTCCTTTTTCAAATGATGTAAAAAAAATAGCTTTTTATATGGCTGGATTTATTTCACATTACTTAGTGCTTATAAATTGTTGCTTAATAAATAGGAAAGGAAGTGTTTAAAGTGGAATCGGTCATACCTATTTATTCATTTGATTTAGGTTTTTTTAAATTGGACATTACAGCACCTGTAATAATACAATGGGTAATAATCTTATTAATCGGAATAGGTTCGTTTCTATTAACTAGAAATTTAAAGAAAAAGCCTGATATGAAACAGGCAGCGTTGGAGAAACTTTATGTGACCGTTGAATCTGTTGTAAAGAGTACAATGGGAGAAAGTTATGCTAACTTTGTTCCTTATATTGGAAGCTTGATGGTTTATTTAATCTTTATGAATTTCACTGGGTTAATAGGAATTGCTCCACCAACAAAAGATATAAGTGTAACAGCAGGTTTAGCAATTACAACTTTTCTAACCATTCATTATACTGCAATTAAAAGAAATGGTTTTGGACACTATTTATTAGGATATGCACATCCATTTGCTTTTATGGCGCCTATTAATGTAATGGAAAGAGTAATGCTTCCAGTATCCTTAGCTCTTCGACTTTTTGGTAATATGCTAGCAGCAACTATATTAGTTGATTTAGTATACGAAGTGCTAGGAAAATTTGCAATAGGATTACCTATAATAGTACATGGTTATTTTGATTTGTTTGATGGAACAATTCAAATGCTTGTATTTTCAATGTTAACTATGATTCAAATCAAGTTAACTGCAGAACATTAAAATTAAACAATTAAGTAAAAGTATTAGGAGGAATTAATAATGAGTATTGGAGCTTTAGCAGCAGGTATAGCTGTATTAACAGGAATTGGAGCAGGTATTGGAATAGGAATCGCTACAGGAAAGGCTACAGAAGCTATTGGAAGACAACCAGAAGCAGCTAGTAAAATTCAAACAGCTTTAATTATTGGTGCAGGTCTTGCAGAAGCAACAGCTATCTATGGATTAATCGTTGCAATAATGGTAATGGGTAAATAATAAAATCGTATGAGTTGAGTGTATTGACTCCGAAGGGAGGATATCGGGATAAATGAAAATTGATATTTCAACGCTGATTTTTACAGTGATTAACTTTTTTATATTAGTTGCAATTTTAAAACACTTCTTTTGGGAAAAGATTAAAAATGTAATAGAAGAAAGACAAAATGATATAGATGAGAAGTTACTTAAAGCAGATGAAGAGTCAGAAAAAGCTAGATTGTATTTATTAAAAAATGAAGAAATATTAAAACAAGCTAGAGAAGAAGGTAAAAAAATCACTGAAAAGCAAAAACAAAAAGGTGATAAAATTTATGAAGAAATTATTCAAAATGCAAAGAATGAATCAGCGTCATTAATAGAAAGAGCTAATTTAGAAATCGAAAGAGAAAAAGAAAAAGCTGAATATGAAGTTAAGAAACAGGCTGTTGAATTAGCCGTTGAACTTTCAATAAAAGCTTTGGAAAAGCAAATTGATGAAGAGACTCATAGAAAACTTATTAGCGATTTTATTGCTAAGGTAGGTATGTAATATGTATGAATATTTAGATAGGCGTTATGCATTAGCTCTTTATGAAGTTGCAGAAGAAAAAGGAAAAGTTGATAAATTCTTACAGGATTTAAGAGAAATTTGTGATATTATAGACAATAATAAAGACTTTTATGATGTTATTAAACATCCTCAGATTAATACGAGAAAAAAGAAACAAACTTTTATCAATATTTTTAAAGGTAAAATTGATGAAGAGTTGCTTTCGTTTCTTCTTATATTAATTGAAAAAGATAGAATCCTTTTTCTTAGAGAAAAACTTAATGAGATGGAAAAAATCGATCTCGAAAGAAAAAATACTTTAAAAGGAACAATTAAGACTGCAGTTCCTCTTTTAGATAGTGAATTAGAACAATTAAAAGATATTTTCGAAAAGAAGTATGATAAAAATATAATTTTTGATCCAATAGTAGATCCAAATATTTTAGGTGGAGTTTACGTTAGAATTGGTAATGATGTTATAGATAATACTATAATTTCAAAAATATATGAAATGAAAGATTTAATGCTTAAAAAGAAATAGAGGTGAATCCATGAATATTAAACCAGAAGAAATAACTTCTATTATAAAAAAAGAAATAGAAAAATATGAAAAACACATTAAAACAGTAGATTCTGGGACTATAATCCAAGTTGGTGATGGAGTTGCAAGAGTTTATGGATTAGATGATTGTATGGAAGGTGAATTATTAGAATTCCCTAATAATGTATATGCCATGGCGATGAACCTAGAACAAGACAATGTTGGATGCGTTCTTTTAGGATCAGAAGAAGGAATAAAAGAAGGAGACATTGTTAAAGGAACAGGAAAGATTGTTGAAGTTCCAGTAGGTGAAGCTTTATTAGGAAGAGTAGTTAATGCTTTAGGAGAACCGATTGATGGTAAAGGACCTATATTAACTAATGAAAACAGACCTATTGAAGTTCCAGCTCCAAGTATAATAGAAAGAAGTTCAGTTAATGAGCCATTGCAAACAGGAATAAAGGCTATTGATTCTATGATTCCAATAGGAAGAGGTCAAAGAGAACTTATTATAGGAGATCGTCAAACTGGTAAAACAGCTTTAGGTATAGATACTATAATTAATCAAAAAGGAAAAGATGTTATTTGTATATACGTTGCTATTGGACAAAAGCAATCAACAGTAGCGCATATAGTCAACACTTTAACAGAAATGGGAGCAATGGACTATAGTATAGTTGTAAGTTCTACAGCTGCACAATCTGCACCATTGCAATATTTAGCACCTTATGCTGGATGCAGTATTGGTGAATATTTCATGCATCAAGGAAAAGATGTACTAATTATATATGATGATCTTTCTAAGCATGCAGTAGCTTATAGAGCTATGTCATTATTACTTAAGAGACCACCAGGAAGAGAAGCTTATCCAGGAGATGTATTCTATATTCATTCAAGATTATTAGAAAGAGCTGCTAAATTATCGCCTGAATTAGGTGGAGGATCATTAACAGCGCTTCCTATAATAGAAACACAGGCTGGAGATGTTACAGCGTACATACCAACAAACGTAATATCTATCACAGATGGACAGATATTCTTAGAATCTGATTTATTCCACTCAGGACAAAGACCAGCTATAAATCCTGGAATATCAGTATCAAGAGTTGGTGGTAGTGCACAGATAAAAGCTATGAAACAAGTAAGTGGTACTTTAAGACTTGAACTTGCTCAATATAGAGAACTTGAATCTTTTGCTCAGTTTGGATCAGATTTAGATAATGATTCAGCTAGAAGACTTGAAAAAGGTAAGAGATTAATGGAAATCTTGAAGCAGGATCAATATAAACCACTTGATGTTGAAAAGCAAGTTGAAATTTTATATGCAACAGTTAATGATTTCTTATCAGATATTAAAGTTAGTGATGTAAAAAGATTCGAAAGTGAATTCTTTGAATTTATGGACACTCATTACAGAGAAGTTGGAAAGTTAATCCTTCAAGAAAAGACTTTAACAGATGAAATTAAAACAAAACTTGAAGAAGGTATTGTTGAATTTAAAAAGATATTTTTACAAGAAGCATAGCTTATATTGATTAACAAATGCTATATAAGCAATAGAAATGTAGAAATCCATAAGGATTTCTACATTAAATATAAAAGTGAATTGATTACATGAATTAATATAAATTAATCTATTATGTTAAAAAAAATTATTTAATTATGTATTTTGGATAATTCATACAAAATCCCAATTTGGGATTTTATATTTAACTAAAGTTTATATATTATTTGTTAATTACAATTCAGGAGGTGGAAATCATGGGCGCAGCTGGACTTATTGATATAAAAAGAAGAATTAAGTCAGTAGAAAGCACAAGAAAAATTACAAATGCCATGGGACTTGTTGCCACTTCTAAGTTAAGAAAATGCAGAAAAGAACTAGAAGTAAACCAGAAATTTGTTGATTCTTTAGATTTGGTTATAAAAAGTATTGCACAATCAATTTCTGATGAAAGTAATGTTTATTTTTCAGGAAATAATAGTGAAGATAAATTATATATAGTTATAACATCAGAAACAGGTTTATGTGGAGGATTTAATGGCAACGTAGTGTCTTACTTAGAACAAATAATTGAAAATGATAGCGACAATAGCAAAATAATAATTGTTGGAAAAAGAGGAATAAGCTATATAAGAAAAGCTGGATTCGATACAGTTGCTGAATATGTTGACATTTCAGATATACCAACAATAAAAGATGCAAAGATTATTTTTGAAAAAGCTTTAAAAATGTATAAGAGCAAAGAAGTTTCAGAAATAAATATTGTATATTGTGAATTTGTTTCGCCAGTTAAGCAACAACCAAAATGTGTTAAGATTTTACCTATTGAAAAATCTGATGAAGAATTAGAAGAATACATTGTAGAACCAGATGTTATGACAGTATTAAATGATTCTATAAATATATATTTAAAAGGTAAGATTAGAAATATACTATTAAGCTCAAAATGTAGTGAACAAAGTTCAAGAATGACTGCAATGGATGGAGCTACAGAAAATGCTAATGATTTATTAGATAGCTTAAATCTTAAGTTTAATAGAATAAGACAGACTATGATAACACAAGAAATTAGTGAAATTGTTGGAGGAGCGGAAGCTCAGAAATAGTTAAGGAGGTATATTAATGCCTGGAAAGATGGGAAAAGTAGTTCAAGTAATTGGACCAGTAATAGATATAAAATTTGATTCTGATTCTCTTCCAAATTTATATAATGCAATTAATATAAATTTAGGAGAGCATATATTAGTAGCAGAAGTTGAACAACACGTTGGAGACGATATAGTAAGAGCGATTGCAATGGAAGCTACAGAAGGTGTAAAGAGAGGAATGGAAGCTGTTGATTTAGGAAAACCAATTTCTGTTCCTGTTGGAGATGAAGTTTTAGGAAGGCTTTTTAATGTATTAGGTCAACCTATAGATAACTGTGGAAAAGTTGAAGCAAAACAAGAATATCCAATACACAGGCCAGCACCAAGTTTTGAAGAACAATCAGTTGAACCAGAAATGTTTGAAACTGGAATCAAAGTTATTGACTTACTTGCGCCATATCAAAAAGGTGGTAAGATAGGTCTGTTTGGAGGGGCTGGAGTTGGTAAAACAGTTTTAATCCAAGAATTAATTAATAATATAGCAAAAGAGCATGGTGGTTTATCAGTATTTACTGGAGTTGGTGAAAGATCAAGAGAAGGTAATGATTTATATCACGAAATGAGCGATTCAGGAGTTATTAATAAGACAGCATTAGTATTTGGACAAATGAATGAGCCACCTGGTGCAAGAATGAGAGTAGCGTTAACAGGACTTACAATGGCTGAATATTTTAGAGATAAGGGGCAAGATGTATTACTATTTATAGATAATATATTTAGATTTACTCAAGCAGGTTCAGAAGTATCAGCTTTACTTGGAAGAACTCCTTCAGCAGTTGGTTATCAACCAACACTAGCAACAGAAATGGGAGCTCTTCAAGAAAGAATTACTTCAACTGTTAATGGATCAATTACATCAGTTCAAGCAGTTTATGTGCCAGCTGATGACTTAACTGACCCAGCACCTGCAACAACATTTACTCACTTAGATGCAACAACAGTTTTATCTAGAAGTATAGTTGAACTTGGAATATATCCTGCAGTAGATCCACTAGAATCTACATCAAGAATGATGGATCCAAGAATAGTTGGTGAAGAACATTATAAAGTAGCTTCTGGTGTTAAAAATGTTCTTGAAAAATATAAAGAATTACAAGATATCATAGCAATCTTAGGTATAGATGAATTAAGTGATGAGGATAAAGCTACAGTTGCAAGAGCAAGAAGAATTCAAAGATTCTTATCACAACCATTCACAGTTGGTGAACAATTTACAGGAATGCCAGGTAAGTATGTTCCTATAAAAGAAACTATAAGAGGTTTTAAGGAAATATTAGAAGGAAAACATGATGATTTACCAGAATCAGCATTCTTATTCGCAGGAACTATAGATGATGTTATAGAAAAAGCAAAAACTTTAGGATAAGGGGATGTTAGATAATGGCTAATACCTTTTTACTAAGAATTGTAACACCAAGTCATGATGTTTACAATGGAGATGTACAAAAAGTCTTTTTGAAAAATGCAGATGGAGAACTTGAAATATTAGCAAATCATGAAAGAATGATTATGAGTACAGTGCCTCATGTATCTAGTTTTATAGATGAAAAAGGTAATAAAATTGAACTGTTTATATCTACATCAATAGTTAAAGTAAGCGGTGATGAAGTTGTAATTTGCAGTGATGCTGCAGAATTTGCAGAAGATATAGATTTTGAAAGAGCTGAAGCTGCAAAAGTTAGAGCACAAGAAAGATTAAAATCTCCAGACATATATGACAAAGACTTAGATAAATTATCTTATCTTAGAGCTGTTGAAAGACTAAAATTAAAGAAATAGTTTAAATAGGAATGTATCAAAATAAATTTGATATTGGTTTATAAAAAGAGAATTCATAAATTTGAATTCTCTTTTTTGTTGTACTGAAAATTATAGATTCTTTAAATGTTAAATATAAGTTATATCAATTATATTGTAATAGTAAAAAACTTAAATTTTATGTGAAAACCATAAATAATCACAAAATAATATTTAATTTATATATTATAAGTATAAATTATTTATTTTGTAGAATAAAAAATAATATTATGCCAATAATTAAAAAAAGATAGGATAGAAGGGGGATTACTATGAGGTTTAAATTTAGTATAGTAATTTTAATATTAATATCTTTTTTTAATATTGGAGCATTTTCAGAGAATTTAGTAAATGAATATTCTTTTAATGAATTAGAGAATTTGTGTTTTGCTAAGAATAAATTTGTGGAAAATGGTGTTAAAGTTCAATATAAAACTAACATAGATAAAGATACAGAGGAAAAGAAAATAACTAATTATTTTAAAGAAATTGGATTAAATGAAAAAAGTTCAGACAAATTAAATTATGTTAATGATGCATTAAAAGTAGAAGCAGACATATGGAATGATAAATTGTACACTTATGTTAATGTAACCTTAATAAATACAGATGTATCTTATAAGACTTTAGAACTACAAAATATAGTTGGAAAATTGATAGATAAAAATTCAAAAGAAGTACAGTATTTTTGCTATTATAAAGGAAAAACAGATGATATAGAAAAAGAGTATAATACAAAAATATTAGAAAAGATAATGAGTGAATCAATTTTAAAAAAAGCAGATATATTAGAAGTTCATAATGGATATACTGGTAATGTTGTTCTTAAAGACAGTCAAAAGATTAATTTTGCTATAACTAGATATGATACTGGAACATATTTAATTGTAGGAACTCCTGTTATATTTGCTGCTTATTAACAATTCAATTTGGAGGATAATATGGAGAAAATAGTAGTTAAGGGTATTAATGAACTTAAAGGGGAAGTTAATATAAGTTCAGCAAAAAATTCAATTTTACCTATTATTGCAGCAACTATACTATGTCCAAAACGTATAGTTATTAATAACACACCTTTGCTGGAGGATGTGGAAGTTATTTGCAAATTATTAAGTGAATTAAATTGTGATGTTAGTATTTCGAAGATTACTAACCAGTTGATAATAGATACAAAGAATATAGTTGGAATAGATGCAAATGCAGAATTAATTAGAAAAATGAGAGCTTCCTTTTTAATTATGGGACCTATGTTGGCCAGATTTGGATATTGTAAGCTGTCAATGCCAGGGGGATGTAACATTGGAAGCAGACCTATAGATTTGCATTTAAAAGGATTTAAGCTATTAGGCGCGGATGTAATAATGGGGCATGGGTATGTAGAAGTTAAAGCAAAAAAATTAAAGGGTAATAGAATATATTTGGATTTTCCATCGGTAGGAGCTACAGAAAATATTATGATGGCTGCTGTATTTGCTCAAGGAACAACAATTATTGAAAATGCAGCAGAAGAACCAGAAATTTGGGATTTGGCCCAATTTTTAAATAAAATGGGGGCAAAGATAGAAGGGGCAGGATTAGGGAAAATTACAATACATGGAGTTAATGGATTAGAAGGTGTTGAATACTGCCCTATATATGACAGAATAGAAGCTGGTACATTTATGATAGCAGCAGCAATTACAAATAGTAAAATAAAAATTAATGGAATAAATGAAGAACATCTACGTCCAGTAATAGAAAAACTTAAAGAGGGTGGAGTTATTTTTAATAATTATAAAAATAATTCAATTGAAGTAGATGGAACTCATGAAAAAATGCCTCTAGATATAAAAACATTACCATATCCAGGATTTCCAACTGATATGCAGGCGCAGATAATGAGCCTTTTATCAGTTACTCATGGTGTAAGTGTAATAACAGAAACTGTATTTGAAAATAGATTTATGCATGTAGCAGAACTTCAAAGAATGGGAGCAAATATAAAAATTGATGGAAGAACTGCAATTGTTGAGGGAGTAAACAAACTTACAGGATGTGCGGTTAAAGCAACTGATTTAAGAGCTGGTGCTGCTATGATTTTAAGTGGATTAATTGCTGAAGGAAAGACTGAAATAAGTGATATATATCATATTGATAGAGGGTATGTAAATATAGAGGAAAAGTTTAGGAAGCTTGGTGCTGAAATATATAGAATTGATTGTTAAATTATATGCTGATTAGTATTTATATAGTGTATTTATTAAATATATTATACAAATATTGGTCAGCATTTTTTTATTGCTTAGTTAACATAACAATCATAATATTTTTCATTATAACATATACTTTAAAGTGCATATTAGGAGGGATGATTGTGAAGAGGATGGAGGTAAAAGTTAATACTGAAGTAATAAATATTATAATTATAACGGTAGTAATAATTTTTATATTATGCACTTTGCCATTATTATTTTTGAAAAACGATGGGGAAACTAATATGTTTAATATAGGATTAAATGATATTATAAACGGAAAAAAAGCAGATATATTATTTCCTAAGGATGGTAAAGTTAAAATATATATTACTGAAGAAAATAAAGTAGTAGAGTTGGGGTTAGAAGAATATATTACAGGTGTTGTTTCAAGTGAAGTGCCTGCTGATTTTAATGATGAAGCTTTAAAAGCACAAGCTGTTGCTGCAAGAACATATTATATGAATAAAAGAAAAAATCCATGTAAGGAGGCAGAAGCTCATGGAGCAGAAATTTGTGATACGACAAATTGTCAAGTTTATATGGATAGACAAAAAAGATTAAGCTTATGGAGCAGTAAAAAAGGAGAAGAAAATTGGAATAAGATAAAAAAAGCAGTTGAATGTACAAAGGGACAAATAATGACTTATGATGGGGAGGTATTAGAGTATCCTCAATTTTTTTCAACTAGTTCTGGGAAAACAGAAGATGCAAAGGACGTTTTTTCATTTGATATTCCTTATTTAAAAGCTGAAGAAAGCAAAGGTGAAGAAGGGGCTCCTAAATATGAAAGTACAGTTAATATACCTATAGATGATTTTATAACTAAGATAAATTCTAATTATTCTGATGCTAATTTAAAAAAGAACCAACTGTCGTCAATGGTATCAATAAAATCTTATACAGAAGGAGGAAGTGTTAAGGAAATTCAGGTTGGAGGAGCATTGATTAAGGGAACTGAGTTTAGAAAGTTATTTGGACTTAATTCAAGTAATTTTAGTGTTCAGTTTATTGACAGCAAGGTTGTGATTAAATGTAAGGGATATGGACATGGTGTTGGAATGAGTCAATGGGGGGCAAATGTTATGGCTAAGAATGGATCATCTTATGATGAAATTTTAAAACATTATTATAGGGGTATAGAAATTCAGAAAATCAAAAATTCGTAAAATATAAAAATAGTTGAGAAGTAAAGATTTAAAGTGAAAAAGACCAGATTTATTCTGGTCTTTTTCGGTTTAAAAATTATTAATTTTTATGTTTATAAAAAAGAAAAGTGGACATAATTTATGGTGATAGGAATTAATAAATAAAATTAATACTAACTAAGTTAAAAACAAATAAATCATATTTTATGTATTAAATTCCCGAAAAGGGAAATAATGACCAAAAGGAGGTGTTCTTAATGGACAAAAAATTAAAAGATAAATTTAAGAATATGTTTAGGAAGGAGGGTTTTTATATTTCTCTATTCCTATGTCTTTGTGTGATTGTTGCTGCAGGAGCTTTTTCTTATAAGCAGTTTAGTAAGCAAAGTGAAGTAAATAAAGCAGAAGATGTAAATCAAGATGTTTCATATAATTCAAGTAATGATGCTAAATCAGCAACAAGTGGAATGCAAAATGCTGAAAGAGTTGAAAATACTACTTCTAGTAATGATAATGAAAAAAAATTAAAGGAAAATAACTCTCAGAAGTCTACAGTTGTATCAAATACAGCTACAGTTAAATTTATAAAACCATTAGATGGATCAGAAAGCAGAAATTATACTTATCCTACACCAGTAAAGATGGGAGAAAACAGTTATAGAACTATAAAGGGCATTAATATTAATGCACCTGTCGGTACTGAAGTAAAAGCAGCTGCTGATGGAGTTGTTGAAGTAGTTGATAATTCAGGGGTAGAAGAAGGAATTGTTATTCAAATTAAACATGCAAATGGAATGAAAACAAGATATGGAAATTTAGATCCTAATGTATCAGTTAAGCAGGGTGATAAGGTTACTTCAAATCAAGTTATAGGAAAAGTTGGTGAAACTGCTAAAGTCTTTAGTAAAGATATGTTTGGTGAATTTTTGAATTTACAAGTAATAAATTCTAAAGGTGAACAGGTAAATCCAGAGAAATACTTTAATTTGAATAAATAGTGATTACTTATATTCCATATTGAGTAAGTATTAATTTATAAGTCAATATGGAATATTTATGTGAATTAAATAAATTATAAATATATTTAAAATAAATTGATTAAATTTTTGTTAAATAATAAAAAGAAGGTGCAAATTTTGAAAGATTATATTGAAGAAAGAGTATTAGATGTTGCTAAATATATAATAGATTCAAAAGCAACAATAAGGAAAACTGCAAAGGTTTTTGGAGTTAGTAAGAGTACCATACATAAGGATATGACTGAAAGGCTTCCAAAGATAAATCCGGAAATTGCAGAAGAAACACATTCTATTTTAGAACTAAATAAAGCAGAACGTCATATAAGAGGTGGTAATGCCACTAAAATGAAGTACAAGGCTATTGAATCTTAGAGTGTTTAAGACTATAATATATTGTTGGTAGAATTATGTAAATAAAGGCGTTAATATGTATTATAGGAGTGAATTAATATGGGTTTTTGGAGAGCAGGGACAGATCTTGCAATAGATTTGGGAACGGCAACAGTTTTAGTATATGTTAAAGGCAAAGGGGTAATACTTAAAGAACCATCTGTTGTAGCTGTAAATAGAAATAACAATGAGTTGTTAGCAATAGGTGAAGAAGCAAGAAAGATGATTGGAAGAACTCCAGGAAATATTGTTGCAGTAAGACCTTTAAGAGATGGTGTCATATCAGATTATGATATAACACAAAAAATGTTAAAAGAATTCATAAGAAGAGCTTGTGGAAAAAGAAATATAAGTGCACCTAACGTTATTGTATGTGTACCATCTCAAGCTACGGAAGTTGAAAAAAGAGCAGTTATTGATGCTGCTGTTAATTCAGGAGCAAAAACAGTACATTTAATAGAAGAACCATTAGCAGCTGCTATAGGAGCTGGTTTAGATATTACTAAGCCAAATGGCTCTATGGTTGTTGATATTGGTGGAGGTACATGTGATATAGCTGTAATTTCTTTAGGTGGAGTTGTTGAAAGAGAATCAATAAAGGTTGCTGGAGACAAATTTGATGATGCAATTATAAAATATGTTAGAAATGAATATAAACTTATGATAGGAGAAAAAACTGCAGAAGATTTAAAAATAAATATTGGATCTGCATTTAAGAATTCAAGGGACTTAACATATATAATGAAAGGTAGAAATCTTATTACGGGATTACCTGATGAAGTTGAAATTAATACAGAACAAATAAGAATTGCAATACAAGAACCCGTACAAAATATTGTTGATACAGTTAAAAAAGTACTTGAGAGAACTCCACCAGAATTAGCTTCTGATATTATAGAAAGAGGAATAGTAATGACTGGTGGGGGAGCACTGCTTCATGGATTAGATAAATTAATTGAATTTAAGACAGGCGTATCTGTTACGGTAGCAGAAAATACTGTAGAATGTGTAGCTAGAGGTACAGGAGCAGTATTAGGATACATAGGAAAGCTTGATAACGAAGTTAACTCACAACAGATAGTACTTATAGAATAAAGAATAATAAAAAACAATTTAGCGTATGCTAAATTGTTTTTTTCTCTATATTTTGATTTTTTATATTATATGCTTGAACTAATGCTTTAGATATTGTTTTTGCCATGTCCATAATGAATGAAAGTCTGATGCTGCGTGAAAAAAAGAATTCTGAATTTTCACTTGAGTCAACTATTCCAATTATAGAAGCAATGCCTACTTCAGTGAGATCTTTACCAACACCTTTTCCAGGACGGATTGCATAGTCTCGTATACGAATCTGTCCAATATCAGCAGTATTACCTAAGCAAGCATCAACTCCAATTATATCGGCATTAGGGTGTTTTGTATGTATCTCATCTAATTTCTTGTCTAAATTTAATGCATGAATTGGAAAGTTTAATGTTCCGTATACTGGTAAAGCAAAAGAGCTTTCTTTCAACAATGAACCTACTAATGGTCCTAGACAGTCGCCAATACATTTGTCGGTGCCAATACATACAATAACAGTATTTTCGTTAAGATAATTATTGATATCTAAAGCTAAGTTATAGCAAGAATGGTTAGAATTATTATAATTAGTATCTGACTCAATCAAAGGACATACCCCCTTATAGAATAAATATATGTATTGGTAGATTAAGATATTATAGTAAAATTAAAAATAATTATTTTTATAAAAAATCTAATAGAAGCTTTATTTTGGGCAAGTAAAAGGGTTTTTGCTGAGCATTTATAGAGTGTTTTTTTAAAATATGCAATAATTATGTCGATTGTATTAAAATAGAGAAAAATCAAGAAAAATAGAGAAAAGAAAGCATAAATTAATATAATGATCATATATGCGATTTGAAATAAATATGCTTTGAATATATACTAGTCATTGTTGAGTGGCGTTTACGACAGTAAGTGAGACAAAACAAAGAATAAAATTTGGAGGAATTCCCGAGAGGCCAAAGGGGGCAGACTGTAAATCTGTTACGTTTCGTTTCGATGGTTCGAATCCATCTTCCTCCACCAATTAAAAGAGGGCGCATAGCTCAGCTGGGAGAGCACCTGCCTTACAAGCAGGGGGTCACAGGTTCGAGCCCTGTTGTGCCCACCATTATAAAAATCCTTAAAAATAAATATATTATATTATTTAAGTAGAAAATATAAATTTTGATATGCTGGCATGGCTCAACGGTAGAGCAGCTGACTTGTAATCAGCAGGTTGTAGGTTCGATTCCTATTGCCAGCTCCATTTAATAAGTATTATATTTAATATTAAAAAATTTGGAGGAATTCCCGAGAGGCCAAAGGGGGCAGACTGTAAATCTGTTACGTTTCGTTTCGATGGTTCGAATCCATCTTCCTCCACCAATTAAAAGAGGGCGCATAGCTCAGCTG
>SVCE01000004.1 GCA_015058525.1 Clostridium butyricum | reverse complement strand
TATCATATCCTAAATTCTTGTATAAAGTAAGCATTGGTAATGGTTTATAATGAACATTTGTTGCTATTCCTTTTTCCGCTAACATTTCTATAGCTTTATTTCTCTTTTCAACATTAAATCCTTTAACTCTATATAAGTATAAATGATATGAAGTTTCTGTACCATTTTCATCTTTAGTGAATGGTATTATTGAAAATTCTTCTTTACCTAATATATCAGTATATACTTTAAAGATTTCTCTTCTCTTTTGAAGCATTTTCTCATATCTAGTAAGCTGTACATTACCTATTGCTGCTCCAATATCTGTCAAGTTACACTTAAGTCCATCATTTATAATATCGTATTCCCATGCACCTGCTTTTAATTTACTTAATGCATCTTTTGATTGACCATGCATAGCAGTAAATCTCATGTATTTAAGAAGATCATCATATCCACCAAAATGATTATCATTAAATGTAACTGCTCCACCTTCTCCTGTAGTTAAATTTTTAACTGCATGGAATGAAAATGAATGGAAATTACATTGTGAACCTACTGGCTGACCTTTATATTTTGCACCAAACGAATGTGCCGAATCCACAAGTATTATTATATCTTCTCTATTTAAATCTTTTAATACTTTTTTTATTGCATCATAATCAAAAGGAACTCCTGCAATATCTACTGGCATTATAACTTTTGTCTTTGGAGTAATTTTTTCTGCAACCTTATCAATATCCATTTCAAAAGTATCTTTTTTTACATCAACAAATATAGGTTTTATTCCTCTATGTACTGCTACACTTGCTGTTGCTGTATAAGTGTAAGGAGTTGTAATTATTTCATCTCCTTCTTTTATATCTAAAGTTTTTAAAACTACCTCCATTGCAGCCGTAGCACTATTTAAAGCTAATGCTTCATTTACTTTACAATAATCTCTTATTCCATCTTCAAATTTTGCAAGTTGTGGTCCTGATGTAATCCATCCACTTCTTAATACTTCACACACTGCTTGAATTTCTTCTTCAGTTATATCTGGTGGTGAAAATGGTATTTTCTTCATTAATAATCAACCTCTTTCATATAAATAAAATAATTTCTAATTGTCTATCAGCTTTAAATTTAAAATATTTTCTTTACATACATATATTAATATCTACCCTAAGGGAAGAGTCAACATTTTTTTAATTTTAATAATTAAAAAAATATTGAGATTCACAATTATCACTCATTAATTATTCAAAATATCCATGGAAGTTTTAATAAATGCAGCTACTCCTTTATATAAAACTGTATCATCCATCATAAATTTTGAATTATGTGCTGGATATATCACTCCATCTTCATAAGCTTTAGGATTATATAAACGGAAATAACATCCTGGAACTTTTTCAAAATAGAAGCCTGCATCTTCAGCTCCCATGTTGTATTCATCTACAACATGAATTTCTTCTTCATCAAATATAGACTTTGAAGATTTTATAAACTGTTCTACTATTTCACTACTATTAACAACAGCAGGACACCCTCCTTTAAAGTCAACTATACATTCAGCTTTCATAAGACTGCTCATTCCCACAGCTAATTCTTCAATTCTCCTTAATACATATTTCCTTGTAACATTATCTACATTTCTCGTAGTTCCCTTAATTTCAATTGAATCTGGTATTACATTATTAGAAACCGTACTCGTAGTAATTCCACAAAAACTAATAAGCGATGGAATTGTAGGCTTTACTTCTCTACTTAAAATGTATTGTATATTATTTATTATAAGATTTCCTATAGCTATTGGATCTATACATTCATTTGGTATAGATGCATGTCCTCCTCTTCCCTTTATTGTAATATTAATGGGATCCTCTGATGCAAACATGCTTTTATAACTTACTATTAAATCTCCATTTTTATAGTTTCTATTTTTATTATCAACATGCAAAGCCAATATTGCATCAACTTTAGGATTTTCCAAAACACTATCATTAATCATAGCCTCAGCTCCACCAGGAGCACATTCTTCGCATGGCTGAAAAATTAATTTTATTTTTCCATTTATCTCGTTTTCATATTTCTTTAGTATCTGAGCAGTTGCAAGAAGTATTGCCATATGTCCATCATGACCACATGCATGCATATTATCTGTAATAGATTTAAAATCCAAACTGCATTCTTCTTTTATAGGTAATCCATCCATATCTGCTCTCAATGCTACAGTTTTTCCTTCTTTTTTCCCTAATACAACAGTTATACCAGAATGCTTTTCATATGTTTTAAAATCAATTTTCATTTCACTTAATCTATCTTTTATATACTGACATGTCCTTGGCAAATTCAACCCCACTTCAGGAATCATATGGAGTTCTCTTCTCCACTTTATAATATTTTCTTTTATATCTTTTATTTCTTTTACTATTTCCATCTCTACTCCCCTAAAAATATTGCTTATTAATTTATATATTTATACATGATATTAACATAATTATACAAATAAATAAACTATGTTAACTAATCTCAGATTAAAAAATTCAAAGAAATAAAATAAATTTTTATTTTTGAATATATTTTTTATTTACTATAACAAAAACATACCTTTAAGATTAATTTAATCTAAAGATATGTTTCTAAGTTATATAAACACTATGCTATAACAGTATTATCGCCTTCATTTTCATTGCTTTTTTCTTCTACTAAAAAGTCAACAAATTTTTCACCATATGGCAAGAACATTTGTATAAATGGTCCTGTTGCAGCCATAGATATTATAGTTCCTATTCCTACAACTCCACCTAAGAAATATCCTCCTATTAATAATACAGCATCCATTGTAATTCTTATAGTTCTATATTGAGCTTTTGTCTTATCTTGAATTATAAATGGTATTATATCATTTGGAGCCACTCCTACATTACTTGCAGATAATACAGAAAATCCTATTGCAATTATACAACATCCTAATAATACTAATAACATTTTAACAAATAAATTAGTATTTTCTACTGGAAAATATGAGATAACCTTTACTCCTAAGTCAATAATTGGTCCTACACCAACAACACATATCAATGTTCCGATATTAATACGTTTTCTTTCTACAAGTAAAATAATTGCTGTTAAAACAACTAAAATTATCATATTTGCAACACCTGGTGTTACAGTATTAGTTCCTGCTATCATATTTACAATTGAAGTATCTTTAAGTGCAGTCTTATTTAATGTACTTGCAAGTCCTTGAGTAAATACAGTCATAGGATCTGATCCTATATTAGTCTTTAAATACAATGCTACTCCAAACTGAATTATTGTCATACCAACAAAAAATAAAACTAATCGCTTTCCAAAGTTTATGGTTTTGTTCATTTTTTTATCTTCCCTTCAATTCACTAATAAAATCATCCAATTTCGTCCAAAAATTTTATTTTTGATTGTTTTTAATCATGATATGAATTATATTACACTACTTTATATCTTTTGTCAAAGGTAAAATTCATTTTTTTTCATTTTCATTCAAACTCTTTCACCATCATCATTAAATGCGATCTTTATTATTTCAACTTCTTCCTCAGTCATTTCTGTAAATGCACTTATAAGCTTTGGATCTATTCCTAACTTTAATGCATTCCTCACAATTTGAATAGCTTTTCTCTGTTCTCCTCTTTTAACAGCTTTTCTATAATCTAATGCTCCCATAATTCTATCTTGACACTTTTCCATCTTAAACTCCTCCCCTCTATTAAAGGTAATCATTAAAAATAATTAGTTTTACCTTTTAAATATTATAAAAATTAAAATTTTATTTCACTTAACATATAAATATTCATATATTTTAGCTAATATTACTTGCTTTAAGCAATCAATTTTATATTCAAAATAATTCTATATTAGGAACTAATTATTTTTAATTCTGTTGTCAGATTTTTATAAGTGTTATATAAAACATTAAGAATTTTACATATAATTCTTCCAAAAGCAGTAGATATTTGATACTTAAAAATCACTTCCTGCCAAATATCCAGTAGAAAATGCCATTTGAAGGTTATATCCTCCAGTTTCAGCATCTATATCTATTACTTCTCCTGCAAAAAATAAATTTTTAATTATCTTTGATTCCATATTTGAAGAGTTAATTTCTTTTACACTTACTCCTCCACTTGTAACCTGAGCAACCTTTATAGATAAAGTTTCTAGTGCTGTAAGTTTCATAGATTTTATATAATCTATAATTTTATTCTCATCTTCTTTTTTCAAATCACTTGCTTTCACTTCAGTTAATCCAAGAAGATTAAATATTTCTTTCAAGAAATTCTGTGGTAAAATTCCCTTTAAATTATTAAACACAGTCTTAGCTGGATTATTTCTTATGATTTTTGATAAATCTTCTCTTGATTTATCTTGTAAAAAATCTAAATTTATTTCTATTTCTCCTTCTGCCAAAGCTTTATTTATGTATGATGATAATTTTAATACTCCTGGTCCAGAAATACCAAAATGTGTAAATATCATATCTCCTAATTTTTCATACTTATTTTTTTTAACTTTTGCAGATATAACAACATCTTTCATTGATACCCCTTGAAGTTCCTTAATGAAATTTTCTTTTATTACTAACGGTATTAATGCTGGATATATTTGAGTAATAGTATGCCCATGTTTTTTTAGTACTTCATACATAGCACCATCTGAACCAGTATTCGGAAAACTCTTTCCTCCTGTAGTCACTATTACTTTATCCCCAAAAATTTTGTTACCATTTTCAGTTACTACACCCTTAACAATATTATTTTCAACTATAATATCAGTTATCTTTGTATTATATCTAACTTCAACTCTGCTGTTTCTCAAATCATTTCTAAACATTTCTATAACTTCATCAGCTTTATCACTTTTTATATAAATTTTTTGATCCAATTCTTCTTTATATTCAAGTCCGTGCTCATTTAAATATTCAAGCATTGAATAATTTGAAAATGTATAAAGTGCACTATATAAAAACTTCTTGTTATTAACTATCTTATCAAAAAATTCTTCAATATCTCTGTTATTAGTTATATTGCATCTTCCTCCACCAGTAAGCTTAAGCTTTGCACCAATTACATCATTTCTTTCAATCAAAATGACATCATTATTTTTTGCACTAGTAAGTGATGCCATTATTCCAGCTGGACCTCCACCTACAACTATAACCTTTGCCATAAAAAACACCTTCCTATGTTTCATTTTTTTCTTAATGATTATAACATATGAATTAGTATTTTATAATTGATATTCAACAGTTATAGTTTAAATCCTTATCCATTTTGTGCTTTGCTTAGTATCTTGTAAAAGGATCTTAAATTTATTTACTATATTAGAACACTATTAATTCATAAGTACCGTTTCCTTATGAACTTATTAAAAAAATACCTTCGGCATATAGCAAATTCTATATACCAAAGGTATTTAATAATTAATATTAATATACTATTTTGCAGTAATATAACCACATGCAGTTAAATATTCAGCTGATAAAACTCCACCTCCAGCTGCTCCTCTTAATGTATTATGCGAAAGTCCTACAAATTTATAGTCAAAAATTGTATCTTCTCTTAATCTTCCAACAGAAATTCCCATTCCATTTTCATAATCTCTATCTAATTTTGTTTGAGGTCTATTATCTTCTTCCATATATCTAATAAATTGTTTTGGTGCACTTGGAAGATTTAATACTACATCTGATGCTTTATAATTGTTCCAAGCTTCTATAATCTGTTCTTTAGAAGGTTTATTTTTAAATTTAACATACGTTGCAGCTAAATGTCCATCAGCAACTGGTACTCTTATACATTGTGCAGATATAACTGGTGTTTTAGCATCAACTATAACTCCATTTTCAACTGTTCCCCATATCTTTAATGGCTCTAATTCACTCTTCTGTTCTTCTCCACCTATATATGGAATTACATTATCAATAATTTCTGGCATTTCTTTGAATGTTTTTCCTGCTCCTGAAATTGCTTGATAAGTACATACAGCTACACTTTCAATTCCAAATTCTTTTAATGCTGTTAATGGCGGAACATAACTTTGAATCGAACAATTAGGTTTTACTGCTATAAATCCTCTCTTTGTTCCTAATCTCTTTCTTTGAGTTTCTATTACTTTAGCATGTTCACCATTTATTTCTGGTATAATCATTGGAACATCTTCCACGTGTCTATTTGCTGAATTATTTGAAACTACAGGTGTTTCACACTTAGCATATCTTTCTTCTAATTTCTTAGTTTCTTCCTTATTTAATGAAACTGCACAAAATACAAAGTCAACTTTACTACATACCTCTTCTACATTATCAGCATCCATAACAATCATTTTTTTATACTTTTCAGCCATTGGCACAGACATTTTCCATCTATCACCTACTGCATCTTCATAAGTTTTACCACTCGATCTTTTACTTGCTGCTAATGCAGTTACTTCAAACCATGGATGATTTTCTAAAAGACATGCAAATCTTTGTCCAACCATTCCTGTTGCCCCTATAATACCAACCTTTAATTTCTTTTCCATTTCAAAACCACCTTTATTTAATTAAGTTTGTTTATAATAGTATAATCCATTTGTTTTTATAATTGTGCTATTTAATTAGATAATTGTCAACCTTCCAAATGGAATTTTATAGTATTTTCAAAAAAAATCATCATGGTTCCTCAAATTTCTTTCGTAAAATTATTTAAACATATCTTATAATAAAAATAAATTGTATTACCATTTTACTATTTATTCTGATTATTGTATATATTTCCAAAAAGTATTTGTTAAAAACCTATGTTTAAATAACAAATTTAATACTTAATATTTAAATTTTTGTTTTATAGCTACTCTTGCCTTTTCTAATCCATGTTCAGCAGCTCTTTTGTACCATTCATAAGATATTCTTATATTTTGAGGTGTACCTTTTCCTATATAGTACATTCCTCCAAGATTATATTCAGCATAAGCATATTCCATCTTTGCAGCTTCTTTATACCATTTTATTGCAGATTTATAATCTTTATCAGTACCAAGTCCCTGTTCATACATATATCCAATAGTATTCTGGGCTTTCATATACCCTGACAGTGCACTTTTCATATGATACTTAAATGCCTTTAAATAGTCCCTTTCTACACCTTTCCCATACATATACATATTACCCAAATTATATTGGGCAAAATAATCATTAAAATCAGCTGCTTTCTTATACCATTTAAATGCTCTAAGATAATCTATTTCTGTACCCTCACCATTTTCATACATACAGCCTAAATTACACATTGCATTTATATTTCCATGAACTGCTGATTTTTCATATAACTTTATAGCTTTTTCATAATTCTTAGCTGTTCCTAATCCACAGTAATACATATCAGCAAGATTATATTCAGCCTCATCATATCCAGATTTTGCTGATTGCTCATACCATCTTATAGCCTTTTCATAATCTATTTCTGTATTTTCACCCTCAAAATATCTATTCCCTAGTATATTTTGCGCTTCAGCATTTCCTCTCTCTGCATACTTTTTGAGTTTATTCCATTCCATAAACTCAAATTCTACTTCTGCATTTTGATAATCATATCTTTTTGCATCTAAAGACACTATTATTCCAGCCAAATCAACCTTCTCCTATCACCATAAAATTCAAATTTACCCATTTTCTAATGAAAATATATTAACACCCTATTAATATATTTACCAAATAATTATCACGTTCTTTTTATAACACAAATTACTCATTTTGGCTATAATTAATTATTTTTTATTTTATGAAGTCATCTATATATTTTGAAAAAATAACCCATTTAATAAAATCAGATGTACCTTTTTTCTGGAATTTAGCTAATTTTTTTATTACATATTTTTGTTCGTCAGTTACCTTAACATAAACACCTTCATTCCTTATTAATTCAAATTCTATTTTTTTCATTATGTTAAGTACATACCTAGTTAATATATTTAAAATCCATCCTGTATTTACTTTTATTTTCTTATACATATAAAATATTTTATTTTTTTCAATTTCCATCATTTCATTGTGACTACCTATATTGCTCATATATACCCCCCTATAATATTATTTTTAATTTATTATATTATGTAACATTTAAATTTATTACAACTACTAACTATGTTGTTCATTATTTAACAAACATTAAAACTTTCAAAATTTCTTATCCTATCTTTTCTTTTTTCGTTTCATGGATAACAATAAATATGAATTTTGGGATTAAAATTAATATTATACATAAAAAAAAGAATTCAATTTTATGAATTCTCTTTTTCACAAGCTAGTATTAAACTTGTTTTTTATACAGCCCTTAAATATATAATTTATACCACTTAATTTAGGCACCTAGAAAACTTATCTTTTGGTACTACTATATGTTCTGCTGGATAAAGAAAGTCTTGGTTTTTAAAACATATATTAAAAAAGACATTACTTCGCATGCTTAATTCTATCCACATATCAGTTCTTGGATTTAATATTACTTGATTTTTAAGAAACAAATCAGTTCCTATTTTCTTATTACATAAATATAGACATTTAGAATCATAGGAATCATCTTTTATACAAATAGCCATAAACATACCTCCAAACATTAAGTAAATCACTACTTAATATTATAAAGAGGTTATTTTTGTTTTACAATATTTTCCATATAACATTATCCATCATATTTTTATACAAAAAAATAAAATTCATACATTCTAGAATTCAAATGTCACTTACAAATGTAGAATTTTAAGTTCTAAAATTTAATTGTAACATATTATAGAGGTTCCTGACTCAATATTGCTATATACAACCATACAAGTTTATATTAAATTATTATTTATTAATGTTCCATTTTTACACTTCAATAAAAGAATGTCACATCAAAAATATCCTATTTTTTATATTGTCTTGTATGTTTATAATTAAAATAAATTCACTTTTTATTAATATAATTACACTTAATTGTATGCTATAATAAACAAAAAACGGAGGATATTAATTAATGCAGAAACTTCTCAGCAAAATGCGTCAAGCAATTAATGATTTCAATCTTATAGAAGATGGAGATAAAATCGCAGTAGGATTATCTGGCGGTAAAGACAGTCTTACTCTCTTACATCTTTTACATTCATATAAAAAATTCTCACCGCAGAAATTTGATCTTATAGCTATAACTTTAAATTTGGGAACTGTTGATAACAGTCCCTTACATAAGCTTTGCCAAGAACTTAACATCCCTTTTTTTGAAGTTCAAACAGATATTAAAAAAATAGTTTTTGACATAAAGGAAGAAAAAAACCCATGCTCACTATGTGCAAAGCTAAGGCGTGGTACCTTAAATTCAAATGCACAACAACTTGGTTGTAATAAAGTAGCACTTGGACATCATAAAGATGATGCTATAGAAACTCTTATGCTTTCTATTTCTTATGAAGGACGTATAAATTGTTTTTCTCCTAAGAGCTATATGGATAAAGAAAATATTACTTTAATACGTCCTATGGTATACATTACAGAACAATCAATAAACAATGTTGTAAAAAAATATAATTTTCCTGTAATTGAAAATCCTTGTCCTGTTGATAAAAATACAAAAAGAGAAGATATAAAAAAACTTATTTATGAACTTGATCATAGAATACCTGGATTCAAAAACAATCTTTTCGGATCTCTTACTAATTCTGAACAATTATTTATATGGGATAAAAAAAAGATACATAAATAAAATATAAGTGTTGAATTCATCCTGAGATATAATCTTATAATAAATTCAGCACTTATATTATATTTTATTTTATAACTCCAAAATCTTTAATAGGATAATATTTGATCTTTGCTTTTCCAACTATATCTTCTCTATCAATATATGGATTTTCCCAAAACCTAGCATCATCTGATATAAGTCTGTTATCCCCCAAGAAAAAAAATTTCTTACTTGGCACTTGAAAGTTACCATTATATATTTTATTTTCTTTAACATAATCTTCTTCAAGTTCTTTTCCATTAACTTTAACAACACCATCAATAATTTCTATATTGTCTCCAGGAAGCCCTATTACTCTTTTAATAAGCTTCTGATCAAATTCTTTAGAATAAAATACCACAATATCACCACGTTTTATGTTATCAGTATCAAGTATTCTAGTTACAATAACTCTATCATTTATATTTAATGTTGGAAACATAGATCCACTTGGTATCTCTGTATATATTATCATAAATTTATTTATCATTATGGAAATAAAAATTGCAGCAATAACAGGTACTATCCATTCATTAAAGAATTTTCTTCTTTTTATTTTAACTCCTTTTTTTGATTTTTTATTACTTTTTACTACTCCAGATTTCCCCACGATTATTTTTCCTTTCTTTCCAATTTAAGTCTATAAAAATTATAGCACATTATAAAAAATATATAGATAACTTAATAAAATTTAATATATCAATCATTATTACTTACCATTGCTCATAATGTATAATTTCTTCAACAGACTTCCTTGGACGCATTTTAGGCTCTTCATCTGGATACCCTAATGTGATTATAGCTACCATATATTTATCATTTGGTACATTAAGCACTCTTCTTATTTCATCTTCTGCAAACCATCCTATACAACATGTTCCCAGGCCACATTCTGACGCTTGAAGAAGCATATTTTCAATTGCAAAAGAAGTATCTCTTATTATAAGCTTAACTTCATTTTCAGTACTTTCTTCATTAATTTCTATATGAGCTTTCTTTATTCTGCATCTTATATCTGCTACACAAGCTATAAACACTGGTGCCTCCATCATCCACTTCTGATTATGACATGCAAATGTCACCTTACTTCTCATTTCTTCGCTTTTTATAACAATAAAATGCCATGGCTGAGTATTACTTCCTGAAGGAGCTATTCTTCCACTTTCAAGAATTTCTTTTATTTTTTCTTCTTCAACCTTAATATTCTTATATTTTCTTATACTTCTTCTCTCTTGTATTTCCTTAATCATAATTACACTTCTCCATTTTCTAAATTTATTAATTTCATTTTTATACTAAATATTTGTTATATTAATTTAAGTTTTTATTAAATACCATAATTATATACTACTTTTTTACATTTTTATATTTACTTCTCATTTTCATAACCTTAAAATTTAATTATATTCTTATATTATTTATTAACTAATTACTACAATATAATTTTAGGAGTGTTTTTATATGGTCAAAATTTTTAAACCAACAGCAGATAATTTTAAAATTTTAGGCAGAACTAAAACTATTAATGATATTTTATACATAAATTACTCATGTAGCGGTATAGAATTTGAATTTACAGGTTCTAAATTAGATATTACATTGTGTTCTAATTGTGATGATTATGAAGATAATCTTAAAGCTTGTGTAGCTATATTTATAAATAACAATGAAACTCCTCACAAAAGATTTATTATAAATAACAAAGAAAAAACTTACACATTATTCGAATCAAATACTATCAAAACTATAAAAGTAAAATTCATAAAAATGTCTGAAGCTGCTTTTGCTAAAATTGGAATAAAGTATATTAAAATATATGATTTTAAAGATTTAAAAAAAGCAAAATACAGTCAAAGAAAAATTGAATTCATTGGTGATTCTATAACTTGCGGATATGGTAATGAAGGCAAATTAGATGTAGATGAATTTAATACTGCTCAAGAAAATCCATGGATGGCTTATGCTGCAAAAACTTCTAGAAAATTAAATGCTGACTATAATCTTGTAAGTTGGAGTGGAATAGGAATAATTTCATCTTATACAGAAGAAAATGTTCCAAATGATAATCTTCTTATGCCTAAGCTTTACAAATATACAGACATGGACTTAGATAAAATATGTGGAAAATCCGAATTAGATTATGAAATTTGGAACAACTCTTTATTTATTCCTAATTTAATCATAATAAATTTAGGTACAAATGACTTCAGCTATGTTAAAAATATTAAAGAACGAATTGAATATTTTGAAAAAGGCTATTTAAAATTTTTAAAACAGATAAGACAAACTAATCCTTGTTCAACTATATTATGCATTTTGGGTGTTATGGGAGATGATTTATATCCTTCTGTAGAAAAATGTGTTTCTTGCTTCTCTAAAGAATTTCATGATAATAATATTTACTCAATGCATTTAACTCCACAAAATGAAGCTGACGGCATAGGGACTGATTCTCATCCAAGCCTTATTACTCATAATAAACTATCTGTAAAACTTTCAGAGAAAATCAAAGAAATAATGAATTGGTAAAAAACATAAGGATCAATTCGAACATAAAAAATAGAGGCACAAATCTAGAATTTATGCCTCTATTTTTTATAATAATATTTTTAAAATATCTTTAGGTTCTTTTGCTATATAATCTGCTCTTGCTTGAGTTAATTCAATTACATCACCGAAACCATAAAGTACTCCGATAGTTTTCAAATTATTTTCTTTTCCCCCAATAATATCATGCTCTCTATCCCCTATCATAACAACTTTTGAGATATTTTCAACTCCAGCTTCTTTTAAGGCATATTTAACAACATCACCTTTTTTCACTCTTGTTTCTTCTAAATCTGCTCCACCTATAAAATCAAAATACTTAGCTAATCCAAAATGTTCAAGTATTATTTTTGCATGAACTTCTGGCTTTGAAGTAGCTACTATAAGAGTCTTATTATTTTCCTTAAGAATCTTTAGCACTTCCTCCAATCCATCATAAACTCTATTTTCAAATAACCCCTTATCTTCATAATATTCTCTGAATTTCATCAATCCTTCTTGTGCTTCATTATCATCAAATCCATAATATCTTTTATAAGAATCTTTTAATGGCGGACCAATAAACTTATTTAAGTCTGTAATATTAGGAACATCTATTCCAAAATGTTTTAATGAATATTGTACTGCCTTTGTTATTCCTTCTCCTGAATCTGTTAGTGTTCCATCTAAATCAAATAAAATGTACTGAAAATCTTTATTCAAGTTTAGTACCTCCACGTATAAAATTTCTGTAGTTTAATATTTTTTATTATACCATGACTTTTAATTGAATACATTGAATTTATCATCTAAGTTTTATTCATATTGAACTTTATATCCTGAAATCAAAAGTTTCACTACTCCATTATAGCTATGAATTCCATTTTTCTGACCAACCATTTTTAAAAGTTTATCATAAATAAAATTATAAACGCTTGATACAAAGCCTCTATATGGTTTCCAAAATTCATCATCTAACATAAGTTCTTTTTTTACTCCATTACATGTACCTCTGCTTATTTCAATAAAAGAATCCTTATCTACATAGTACAAATCATTCATACAGTATGTATATGCCATTATATATCCACTATACTGATAATTATAGTCTTGAGAATTTATACATGATAAAAAACTTATATAGTTTGCTTCATCTTCGTTATTAAATCCTCTTATATGGCTTAACTCATGACATATAGTACTAGGTATATTATGTTTCGTCATATCTCTATTATAATTTGCTTCTATTGTAAAAGTACTCTCCCCTTGAAGGAGCTGATATGACATTAATCCAGAAAATATATAACTCTTTGGATTTGGATAAAATCCTTTTAAACAATCATACTTCTGTGAAATACTGTACATATTTTCTCTTCCTACTTCTTTATAGTTATCTTCTAATACGAATACTCCTTTTTCGTCTTTCTTAATTTTTTTATCTAATTCATTTAGTTTATCCTTAAGATATATACATAATTCCTTTAAATTATCTTTATCAACATCCTTCTTTTCCAAGGTTAGTACTTACAGCAAAACTTGATTTAAAGCAATTTATACCTTGAGTTATCATATTTGCAAATGAAAATACAGATATATATATAATAATAAAAGAAATGCATTTAAGTAATATTTTCTTTATTATTATTTTTCTTTTAAATAATAAATAAATATTTTTCATCATTCTAAATAATACAAATACTATAAATAAGTATAATATAACTTCATAAAGTGAAAATGGTATTATAGATACTGCCCTGCATACTGTATTTACAAGACAAGAATATACGTATTTATTATACCAGTCACCAAAACCATATATCATTTGACACATAATAAAGAGAACTAAACTTATTCCTCCAAATATTAAACTTAATATTAGCTGTTTTTTTGTATTAATTCTATCTTCTAATTCTAAATCTTTTCTTCCCTCCATTTAACTCACTATCCCTTGTCATATTTTACAATTTTATTTTATCACATTAATATCATATAATAACTAAACAAAGACTCCTGAATTCTATATTCAAGAGTCCTTTAACTATTCACTATAAATTTATATCTATTATTAACTTTAACTAATATGCTGACAAATAAATTATGAAATAATTATCTGAAATTTAATATTTCAAAATTCTTATTCATCTCCTTAAGCCATACTCTCATTTCAGAATCATTCCATACCTTAAGTCCTAACTCTGAATAAGCTGCTGCTTCTTCTTCCCCACCAATTCTAGATACATGATGTACATTTTTAGAAGCTTTTTTCTTTAATAAATAATCCATAACAAATCTATTTTGTTTGTATGCTCTTCTTAAAGCACTTTCAGCCTCTTTCACTTTACCAGTTTTATACAACAATGCTACTCTATTATAACATGTAGCAGCTAAATAGTCATGAATACATCTATCTAAAAGTGCATATGCTTCATCATATCTTTCCTCAATTAACAACCAGCTTGATAAAATTCCTCTTACTGATAAATCATCTGTAACATTATAAGCAATTATTTCTGAAGCTTCTTTAATAGCTTCTTCCTTTTCACCTATTTTCCATAAATGCTGAGCCAATACATACTTAGCTCCAAAAAGTGGACTTGAAATTTCTAATCTAAATATTCTTTTATCAGCATTTTCTATCTTATCAATCTTTAATACATTTTGTGCAGCTTGTACTGCTCTTTTTAATAGTTCAGTTTTTTCATTTGCATTTAACTTAGAGTTATTAGCTAATATTATATATGCATCAGAACAATCTTCACATATATTTAAAGCTTGTTTTGCATACTTAGCCCTATTATTATAATTTTTTTCCCTCCAAGCTCTATTTACTACTGTTTGAGCTTCAATATATTTTTTACTAATTGTTAATTTATCTGAATCATTTTCCTCATTTACAGCTGTTGCTGCCACTTCTTCTTTAACTTTTGCTATATTTAAATCATTTTTATTAGTCTTAGATATGATCCATTTATTGTTATCTTCACTTATTTCTAATAATGATTTTACTTCTTTAGATTTATTTAAACCTGTACTGCTACTTACACCAAATTCTTTATATAAATCTAATGCCTTTATGTAAGGTTCTGCTTTTGAATCAAATAATCCGTTTACACTTCCTATTGCGTGTACTATACCAGCTGCCCATGAATAGCTTTTACCTTTTTTCACAATTGTCTCATTATTTAAAAATATTAATTTCGTAGCTTCCATACAAATATTTTTATATTCTTCATTTAAATATTCATCTGAAAAAGCATTAATTTTTTCAATTACTTCCTCATACTTATCAGCTAATATATTCGATATTTCTTGCATTATTTCCAATAGCTCCTTTATATAATCTTTAATAAATTTGATCTTAATTAATTTATTAATATATTACTCATTTCATCAAACTTATACTTTTATTATAATACAATATCTAATATTGTAAAAATTTTAATTACCCTGCAATTATAACACATTCTCTCCATTCGTTTCTACTTATATTAACATTATTTTGCGTCCATTGCTATTTATTCACTTTCAAAAACCTACAATAACACTTTAAATAAAACATAAATACTCTTTATAGATATATAATAAAATAAACTTATTTTCTTTATTTCTATTTGATAAGTCTTAATTCTAATAAATTAAAATATATTGTTATTAGAATATAATTATCAGGATTGATATGCTATGCTTTCAAATTACTTATATAATTTATGTAGGTTAATTATTTCAAACTGCAAATCAAGAAACACTTCAAAATATTCATCCTTTATGACTTTTGATCTCTATGAAAACATAATGACTAGAAATAATTTTAATTATATTTGGAACAAAAAACTTCACCACAAATATACTGCTTCAAATTTTAACTATACGTATACAATATTGGAACAAAATAATAATTTATTAAAAATCAAATTAGTCATAATAAAATCTTTTTTTATACAAATCCAAGAAAAAGAAATAAAATCCTCTTCTACAGATGAATATCTAGTTATTATGGATTACACAAAAAACTGTCTATTTAATACTCTTATGATAATTTCTCACGAAGAAGATGAAGTCAATTATAATAAATATATTAACAAAAGCTTATATTCAATTTCAAACTATGATTTAAAAACAACAACTAATCTCAATACTCTTTTATGGAATAGAAAAATTAATAATATACAAAAACTTTATGACAACTTCATCAATAATTTGCCATATGATAGAAGATTTTATTATAAATTCAATATAGACAATGCAATTCAATATGCTGAACAATATGCTTTAACACCCAATACTAAATATATAAATTTTAATAATTCTGGTGGTGACTGTACAAATTTCATTTCTCAAATCCTTTATGCTGGCGGAATCAAGCTCACCAATACATGGAAACCTTATACTAATGCATGGCTTCGTGTTGAAGAATTATACAACTATATTATAAAAAATAATATTGGAATGAAGCTGCCTGATACATCATCTTTTGCTCAAGGCACTATAATACAATTTTACACTCCACAAAAAGGTCGTTTTTTTCATTCAGCTTTTATAACTTACGTATTTCCACTTAACGAAGCCTTATATTGTTGTCATAGCGATAATAAGCTAAATTATCCTTTAAGTGAAATATACCCCGTTATATATCCTGTTATAAGACAAATTGCTTTAAATTAGTTATTAATAAAAGACATAATTAAATATATTTAATATGTAAAAAGAGACATGCTAACTTATATAAAAACAACTTAGCATGTCTTATGGTATTTATTCAATTATGTTTTATTAAATATAAACTCTTTATATTAAACTGTTATTTCACTTTCTATAGCTAAAGCATTTTTGTTAGCATCAAGTATTGGATTTACATATTCATCAATGAATTCTACTACTTGACTAGGTGCTCTACCTACAAATTTTGCTGGATCTATAATACCTAATATTTCTTCCTTAGTAAGTCCAAAAGAATCATCATTAATTATTCTATCAATAAGATCATTATCTAATCCTTCACCCTTAACTCTTTGAGCCGCTGCCATTGAATGAACTCTTATTTTTTCATGTAATTCTTGTCTATCCTTACCTCTTTTTACAGCTTCCATCATTATATTTTCAGTTGCCATAAATGGTAATTCTCTTTGTACATGAGCAGCTATAACTTTATCATATACAACCATATTTTCAGCTATATTTATGTATAAATTTAATACTCCATCTAATGCTAAAAATCCTTCTGCAACAGATAATCTCTTATTTGCAGAATCGTCTAATGTCCTTTCAAACCATTGAGTTCCTGCAGTAACAGCTGGATTTAGTGAATCTACAATTACATATCTTGCAAGAGCACTTATTCTTTCACTTCTCATAGGATTTCTCTTATACGCCATTGCAGATGATCCTATTTGATTTTTTTCAAATGGTTCTTCCATTTCTTTCATATGTTGAAGTAATCTTAAGTCATTACTAAATTTATAAGCACTTTGAGCTACTTCTGATAAAGTATTTAAAACTATTGAATCTAACTTTCTTGGATAAGTTTGTCCAGTCACCCCAAAACTTTTTTCAAATCCCATCTTTTGGGCTACTATTTTATCTAAAGCTTTTACCTTATTTTCATCTCCATCAAATAATTCCATAAAACTTGCTTGAGTTCCTGTAGTTCCTTTAACACCTCTTAATTTTAATTTTGATAATAAGAATTCAATGTTTTCCATATCTAAAACTAAATCTTGCATCCAAAGTGTTGCTCTCTTACCTACAGTTGTTAATTGAGCTGGTTGAAAATGTGTAAAGCCAAGAGTTGGCATATTTTTATATTCTATTGCAAAATTCTTTAAATGATTTAATACAGTAACAATCTTACTCTTTATCAAGTTTAAAGCATCTCTCATTATTATAATATCTGTATTATCACCAACATAACAAGATGTTGCCCCTAAATGGATTATACCTTTTGCAGATGGACATTGTAATCCGTACGCATATACATGACTCATTACATCATGTCTTACTTCTTTTTCTCTTCTTGTAGCATCATCATAATTGATATCATTTATATGTTCTTTCAATTCTTTTATTTGTTCGTCAGTTATATTTAATCCTAATTCCTTTTCACCTTCTGCTAATGCAATCCATAACTTTCTCCAAGTAGTGAATTTCATATCATCTGAAAAAATAAAACTCATTTCCTTAGATGCATATCTTGAATTTAATGGTGTACTATATGAATTTCTCATCAAAAAACCTCCACACGAATATATTTTATATTTTTTCATTCATCATTCGTATTATAACATACTTTTTTACTTTTTTGTGTGCATTTTTTATTTTTTCATTATTTTTTTACTAATAACTTTCTTTATTCATGAATATTACTTAAAGTTATGACTTATAATTCCTCTTATTTTATAATTAAAATCCCATAAAATATATACTAATTAAAACATATTAAAATAATTTAATTTTTTGTTATTATTATGTTTTTTAGTCATATATATATATTAAGTATTTTAAGTATTAAGGAGTGATATACAATGTGTAAACTGAACATATTTGACAAATTGTCAATGATTTTAGTATTCATAGGCTCTCTTAACTGGGGATTAATAGGATTATTTAATTTGAATCTTGTAAACTTTATTTCATTTGGGGTACCAATAATAGAACGATGTATTTACGTTTTGGTATTAATTGCAGCCTTAAATTTAGTATCACTTATATTTAGATGTGATTTAATTAACTATAATTCTCATAAATAAAAATGAAGTCGTTAATATAACGACTTCATTCACATATAAAAAGGGTTTCATATTAAAAATATGAAACCCAGCTTACCATATTAGTCTTCTAAACTTTCAACTAATTTTACGATTTCATCAACTGCTAAAGCTTCGTCATCTCCTGATGCTACAACTTTAATAGTTGCATCTTTAGTTACAGCTAAAGATAAAACTCCAATTAAGCTTTTTACATTTGCTTTCTTTCCGTTATATTCTATACTAACGTCAGATTTAAATGATGAAGCTTTCTTTACTAATAATGTAGCTGGTCTAGCATGAAGACCTGATCCATTTTTTACAACAACTTCTTTTGCTATCATTAATATACACCTCTTTACAAAAAAATTAATAAATATAGCATTTAACTCTTATAGTATAAACGTTTTTATTTAAAATTTCAACTCAAAATTAATCCATATTATCCAAAACTATGATATTTTTATCTTGGCTGAACTATCAGCTTTATAGCTGTTCTTTCTTCTCCATCTATTTCTATATCAGTAAAGGCTGGTACACATACTATATCTTTTCCAGTAGGTGCAACAAAACCTCTTGCTATTGCAATTGCTTTTACTGCTTGATTTATTGCCCCCGCTCCAACAGCTTGAATTTCAGCTACATTCTTTTCCTTTATTATTGCTGCTAATGCTCCTGCTACTGAGTTTGGATTTGATTTAGTTGATACTTTTAATACTTCCATTTTGTTATCCCTCCTAGAAATCTTTTGCTAATCGTTTACATTTAATATATTCTATAAAATAATAGAAATTCCTCTTTTTTCTATATATAATAATAAAATAATTTCCAACTAATATACTTTTATAAAAAAAATGAAGTATATCTAAAATATACTCCATCTCTATTTTCACTATTTAGCAAAATCAACTGCTCTAGTTTCTCTTATTACGTTAATTTTAATTTGTCCTGGATATTCTAGTTGTTCTTCGACACTCTTAACCAAATTATGTGCTAATTCAATTGTTCCAATGTCATCAACTTTGTCTGGTTTAACCATAATTCTAATCTCTCTACCAGCTTGAATGGCATATGACTTTTCTACACCTTCATACGAATTTGCAATTTCTTCTAATTTTTCCAACCTCTTAATGTATGCTTCTAATGTTTCTCTTCTAGCTCCTGGTCTAGCTGCCGATATAGCATCAGCTGCTTGAACTAATACAGCTTCTAAAGATTGCATTTCAACATCAGAATGATGGGCTGCTATTGCATTAATTACTAATGGCGATTCGTGATACTTTTTAGCAAGATCTCCTCCTATTAAAGCATGAGGACCTTCTTGTTCTTGATCAACAGCCTTACCAATATCATGTAACAATCCTGCTCTTTTAGCTAGAGTAACATCTAAACCTAGCTCTGAAGCCATTAAACCAGCTAAGTATGAAACTTCTATAGAATGTTTTAAAACATTCTGGCCATAACTTGTTCTATACTTTAATCTACCAAGAAGTTTGATAATTTCTGGATGTAATCCATGTATACTTGTTTCCAAGGCCGCTTGTTCCCCTTCTTCTTTGATACTGTTTTCAACATCCTTTGCTGCTCTTTCAACCATCTCTTCAATTCTAGCTGGATGTATTCTGCCATCCACTATTAACTTTTCTAAAGCTATTCTAGCAATTTCCCTTCTTATAGGGTCAAAACTTGATAAAATAACTGCTTCTGGAGTATCATCTATAATTAAATCAACTCCTGTTAATGTTTCTAAGGTTCTAATGTTTCTACCTTCTCTACCTATAATTCTACCTTTCATTTCATCATTAGGTAGTGTAACAACGTGTACAGTTGTTTCTGACACATGATCTGCTGCACATCTCTGAATTGCAGTTGTAATTATTTCTCTTGCTCTTTTGTCAGCTTCATCTTTTGCCTTACCTTCAATGTCTTTTATCATTAAAGCTGCATCATGTGTTATTTCTTTTCTAATTTCATCTAAAAGAATTTCTCTAGCTTCTTCACTAGATAATGCTGATATTCTTTGAAGTTCAGCTCTTCTTTCTTCTTGAAGCTCCTGTACCTTTGCTTCTGCCTGTTCTACTTCAAGCATTCTTTCATTGATTGTCTGTTCTTTTTTCTCAAGAATCTCATTCTTTTTATCAATAGATTCTTCTCTTTGAATTATTCTTCTTTCAAGCCTTTGAACCTCATTTCTTCTTTCACGAGATTCCTTATCAAAATCATTTCTTAATTTGTGAACTTCTTCCTTAGCTTCTAGAATTGCTTCCTTTTTAGTAGCTTCCGAATCCCTTTTTGCCTTTTCAAGTACATCTTCAGCTTCCTTTTCTAACAATTCTACCTTCCTTTTCGAAGTATTTTGAATCGTTTTATAAACTACTATTCCTAATATTAATAGAACCAAAACATCTACTAATATCATTGCTGCTATTCCCACATAAACACCTCCTAATTTATCATTTTCTCATTTATACTAATAAGAAAGTAAGTAGGTGTCATATTCTTCTCACTGCATTTGGAATATGCTAAACCAGTATTCCTTTTTATTCTATATTAAAAATAAAAATATGTCAAGTTTGCCCATATACTAACTATATCATTCAATAATCTCTAAAATTCTAAATATAGCTGTGTTTATAAACATTTATAAGCACAGCTACTCTTTAATAATTTTACATTTTTTGTTTTTAATATATTGTTTATTCCATCCTAAAATGTAATTCACATCAATAAATTTATAATTTTATTCTTCTGTATTTTCTGTTTCAGCACCTTCAGCATCATTCTGCTCATTAACTGGTATTAATTCTGCCGCTGGTAAATTATATTTGGTTCTTATTTGATTTTCTATATCTAATGCAACCTCTGGATTATCCTTTAAGTATATCTTTGCATTTTCTCTACCTTGACCTAATCTTATATCTCCATAAGAGAACCATGCTCCACTCTTTTGTACTATTTCTTCTTTAACACCAACATCTACAATGTTACCAGTTCTTGAAATACCTTCATTATACATAATATCAAATTCTGCTTGCTTAAATGGTGGAGCAACTTTATTCTTAGTTATTTTAACTCTTGTTCTATTACCTATAATAGAATCTCCCTGCTTAATAGAATCTATTCTTCTGATATCTAATCTTACAGACGCATAGAATTTTAATGCTCTACCACCTGTAGTTGTTTCTGGAGATCCAAACATTACTCCAACTTTTTCTCTTAATTGGTTTATAAAAATTGCTACACAATTAGTTTTATTTATTGTTCCAGCAAGTTTTCTCAAAGCTTGAGACATAAGTCTTGCTTGTAAACCTATATGTGAATCTCCCATTTCACCTTCTATTTCTGCTTTTGGTACTAATGCAGCAACAGAATCAACTACTAAAACATCAATAGCTCCTGAACGAACTAATGCTTCAGCAATTTCAAGTCCTTGTTCACCTGTATCTGGTTGAGAAATTATTAAACTGTCTACATCAACGCCAATTTTTTGAGCATAACTTGGATCTAGTGCATGTTCTGCATCTATATATCCAACTGCTCCCCCTTTCTTTTGAGCTTGTGCTGCTATGCTTAAAGCAACTGTAGTTTTACCTGAACTTTCAGGTCCATATATTTCAATAATTCTTCCCTTTGGTACTCCACCAATTCCAAGTGCAATATCTAAGTCTAAACATCCAGTTGAAATAGCATCCATTTTAGTAACATTATGATCGCCTAATTTCATTACTGAACCTTTACCAAATTGTTTTTCTATATGACTCATAGCACTTTCAATTGCTTTTAACTTATCCGCATCTATTTTTCCCATAATACTACCTTCCTCCTGTCGAACTAATGTTCTTATTAATTAAATTATAGAATATTTACTGGATATAGTCAATAATTATTCTAAGAAAAATCCCTTCTTTACTGAAATAAAGAAGGAATTATTTTAAGTATAACCAAATTTAATTATTTTAATCATTTTATTATTTTTATTTATCAGTTACTACAACGTCTTTATTTTTGTTAAAATAGTCATATCCTGAAATAATAGTTATAGCAACTGCTACCATAAGCATTATTGATGGTACAGTATTAAAAAACTGAGTCCAAAATTGACTATTGTTAACTAAGTCCATTGTATATTTAAAATCATTTACATTTACTTTAAGCAATAATAATATTATTGCAATTATTTGAATTACAGTTTTTATTTTTCCCCACCAGCTTGCTGCTATCACTCTCCCCTGAGTTGCTGCAATAGACCTTAATCCAGATACAGCAAATTCGCGAGCTATAATTATTACAGAAGCCCATGCTGGTACTATATGAAGTTCAACTAATGATATTAATGCTGCAGTAACCAATAATTTATCAGCCAATGGATCCATAAATTTTCCAAAATTAGTTATCTGATTTCTGCTTCTTGCAATATATCCATCTAATTTGTCAGTTAATGAAGCTAATATGAATATTACTGTTGCAATTGTACTTCCATATGGTATATATCTTCCTGCAATAAATATTAAAAATATTGGAACTAAAATTATTCTTATTAAAGTTAACTTATTTGCAAGTTTCATCAACAACAACTCCTATTAAATCATAATCCATACTCTTAGTTATTTTAACTTTTACAAATGTACCTATTTGTATTTCTTTATCACTTTCAAAAAATACATTTGCATCTATGTTTGGTGCCATTTCATAGCTTCTTCCAGTATATTCATTACCGTCGCATCCTTCAACTAGAACATAGTATATTTTTCCTACTTTTGTCTCATTTATAGACTCAGAAATCTCTCTTTGAACTTTCATTAATGTTTCTTCTCTCTGAATCTTAACTTCTTCAGGTATTTGTCCTTCCATTCTTGCTGCAGGCGTATCTTCTTCTTGTGAATATGTAAATACTCCAACTTTTTCAAGTCTGTACTCTCTTAAGAAATCTATTATTTCTTCAAAATCTTCTTGAGTTTCTTGTGGGAAGCCAACTATAAAAGTAGTTCTAATAATCATTCCTTGTATTTTATCTCTTAGGTTATTTATTTTCTTTATTATATCTTGCTTATTTGTCTTTCTACCCATAAGCTTTAATACATGATTGCTTATATGCTGAATTGGTAAATCTAAATATTTAACAACTTTATTGTTATTTGCTATTTCATCAATCAATTCATCATATATTTCTTCGGGATAACAATAAAGAACTCTTATCCATTCTATTCCTTCAATCTTAGATAGTTCTTGTAATAATACATGAAGATTTTGCTTTCCATATATATCGCTTCCATACATTGTTGTATCCTGAGCTATAAGGATTAATTCTTTAACTCCATTCTTACTTAAATCTCTAGCTTCTTCTAAAATATTTTCCATCTTTCTACTTCTGAATTTTCCTCTTATCTTAGGAATTATGCAGTATGTACAGAAATTATTACATCCTTCTGCTATTCTTATATAAGCACTTTCTTTTTGAGTAGTAATTATTCTTTTTCCTTCATTTATACTTTCATCAGAATAGTTAAGAAGATTTGCTGCTTCTTTATTGCCATTTATAAAATCATTTATAGCTTTATTTATTACATTATAGTCATTAACACCAAACATCATGTCAATTTCAGGAATCAATTCACCTAATTCATTACCATATCTTTGTGTGAGACATCCTGTTGCTATAAGAAGTTTACATTTATAGTTTACTTTATAATTTGCCATTTCTAAAATCGTATCAATTGATTCTTGTTTTGCACTTTCAATAAACCCACATGTGTTTACTATTATTATATCTGCATCTTTAGGATTATTAGTTATTATATAATCATTACTCATATTTCCTAATATTATCTCAGAATCTACTCTATTTTTATCACATCCAAGACTTACAATTCCAAGTTTATATTTATCTGAAACATCCTTTCTTATAGGATCTTTTACTATTTGTATATTATTTCCGCTCAAGTTTTGCATCCTCCTGTGTTTTAATAGTTTCAATTATAACAAATCAAAACATAAATTTACAAGTCATTCTTATTATACTACAATAAAATCACTAATTTATATTAGCTATTCAGACATTTTCATCCTTGTCATTATCTCCTCCATATAATTCTGCTTTTGTCATAAGAACCTGTCTTGGTCTACTTCCATCCTTTTCTGATATAATTTTTCGTTCTTCAAGCTGATCCATAATTCTAGAAGCCCTATTAAATCCTATTCTAAGTTTTCTCTGTAAAAATGATGTTGATGCTTGATTAAACTCTACAACAATATTTATAGCTTGATCTAAAAGTTCATCTACATCTTCACTTCCCCCACTACTTTTGCTTTCTCTGCCATCTACAGTATTATTTATGTGCTCTATTATATCTTCTTCGTATTTAGTATCTTCTTGTTCACTCTTTATAAATAAAACTACTTTTTCCACTTCTTCTTCAGATATAAAACATCCTTGAACTCTTAATGGTTTGCTTTCTCCTACTGGATAATAAAGCATATCTCCTTTTCCAAGAAGTTTTTCTGCTCCAGAACTGTCTAATATTGTTCTTGAATCAATTTGTGAAGATACAGCAAATGATATTCTTGATGGAATATTTGCTTTTATTACTCCTGTAATAACATCAACTGAAGGTCGTTGAGTTGCTATTACAAGATGCATTCCTGCTGCTCTAGCCATCTGTGCAAGTCTTCCAATATAATCTTCTACGTCATTTGGACATACCATCATCAAATCAGCAAGTTCATCTACTATTATTACTATATATGGAAGTTTTTCAGTTATTAATCCTTTATTGAATAATTCATTATATGATTCCATATTTCTAACACCCATATCCGCAAAAAGCTTATATCTGTTAGTCATTTCATTTACAGCCCAATTTAATGCAGCAGCCGCTTTTTTAGGATCTGTAACTACTGGTATTAACAAATGAGGTATTCCATTATATACATTCAATTCAACAACTTTGGGGTCAACCATAAGAAGCTTAACTTCATTAGGTTTATATTTATATAAAATACTAATAATAAGTGAATTTATACATACACTTTTACCGGAACCAGTTGCACCTGCAATAAGTGTATGAGGCATTTTACTTAAATCACCTACAACACACTTTCCTGATATGTCTTTTCCAAGCGCAAATGCTAGTTTCTTCTTAGATTCAATAAATTCTCTATTTTCAAGAACTTCACGTAAAAACACAGCTGTCTGTTTGCTATTTGGAACTTCTATTCCTACAGCTGCTTTTCCTGGGATAGGTGCTTCTATTCTTATTCCTGACGCTGCAAGACCTAATGCAATATCATCACTTAAATTTACAATTTTGCTTACTTTTACTCCAGGACTTGGTTGTAGTTCAAACCTTGTTACAGAAGGTCCTTTAGTAACTTGAGTAACCTTTGCATCTACTCCAAAATTAGATAGTATTTCTGTTAACTTATCGGCACTTTCTAACAATTCCTTTTTGTCAGAACTATTTAATTTAGTGCTGGTGTTAGTCTTTAATAATTCAAGACTTGGATGTACATATTCTCTTTCTATCTTAGCTTCAGACATCTGTTGTTCAATCTCTTTATTTACAACTTCCTTTACATCATTATCTAATTTAGATTTTTTTCTTGATGAAGCATGATGTATTTCCTGCTGTTCCTGTACACAATCAGATATATTACTTGTTTTTTGTGCTGGTACTTGGTCTACATAACTTTCATCTTGTATTTCAGGAACATCTAATTCTTCATCTTCAATATTATTCTTCATGAAATCTAATATTTTTATCTTTTTATCTATGCTACCTAAGAACTGATGACTTTGTTTTTCATCTCCACTTTTAGAATTTTCATTATCATCTTCAATAATATTTATAAAACTATTATCTCTTTTCTTTCTAGACGAAAACTTTTCTCTTTTAGTTTCCTTTTCAAGAAGCCTTTGTTTTCTATTACTCTTCATTTTTTCAGTTGTATTATATGCCTTTAATCCTAAGTCATATAATGTAATATCAAAAATCAAGATAATTGATATTACTGAAAATGAAAATAATATTATATATGTGCCTAAAAAGCCAATAAGCTTACATAAAGGATAACATATAAAATATGATAGAATTCCTCCATGAATAAATTCACTTTTATCACTTATTATTGAATTAAAATTATAAACAAAATCTGCCGATTCATCTGAGCCTTGTATATTCAATGTACCACTGACCAGCATTATTACAATTATAAGCATAGTTATTCCAAAAAATTTTTTATTAAGTTCTATATTGCCTCTAGTCTTTATATATTGAAAACCAAAATATATAAGATAAATAGGTAATGCATATTGCCCAACACCTATAATTGCACATGATATTTTTTGAGCTAAAGATGATAGTACTCCTGCAAGTTCTGTATAAATTGCTATTCCTATAATTAGTCCTGTTGCCATATAAATAATTCCAACAATATCTGAATTAACAGCATTATTTTTACTCTTTTTTCTTGCAGGATTTTTATTGCCTCTGTTTTTCGTTTTAGCCAACATAAATCACCTCTTTCTTTAAATATTTCTACAACTACATATAATCTCCTTTAATAAGATACCACTAAAAATAAAAATCGGCTATAGATTTTTTTCTATAACCGAATAAATAATTTAAATCATTTATTTATTTTTATCATTTCGTTTAACTTATTTAAAGCTTCACTTATCCCGCCTATTTCATCTATAAGCCCACATTCTACAGCCTGCTTTCCAATAAGAAGTGTTCCTACATCATTTAGAAGATCATTTGTTTTAAGCATAAATTCTTCCAGTGTTGATTTTTTTATATTAGAAGTTCTAACTATAAATTCATTTATTCTTTCTTGCATTTTTTTGAAATATTCAAATGTTTGTGCTACTCCTATTACAAATCCGTTCATTCTTACTGGATGAACTATCATAGTTGCACTTGGTGTTATAAAAGAATAATCGGATGATGTTGCAAGGGGAACTCCAATTGAATGCCCTCCACCTATTACAATAGATACTGTTGGTTTAGACATACTTCTTATCATTTCTGCAATTGCAAGACCAGCTTCCACATCACCACCTACTGTATTAAGCACTATAAGAACTCCTTTTATCTTATCATTTTGCTCAATATCTATAAGCTGTGGTATTATATGCTCATATTTAGTTGCTTTTGTCTGTGGTGGAAGTACAGAGTGACCTTCTATCTGACCAATAATAGATAAAACAACTATATCTTTATCAGTATTTACTGCAACAGTATTTCCAAACTCCTTTATATCTTTCATTTTATCTTGTGCTTCTGAATTTTTATTACACTCATCATTATTCCCATTTTTTACATTATTATTTTTTTCATTATAGCTCATTATGTCATCCTCCTATACTTTTTTTATTTTGTACAGAAGAATATTTTTTTATTCAGTTCAATATTATTTCTCAGGAAATATATATATTTTTTTCAACATGTGCTTAATTACAAATTTACATTGTCTTTATCATGTTCACCTCAATTTTCAGCATGGCACATAGAATTGATATTAACATATCTTTTTAAAAATCTAAACATAAATAATATTGGATTTTCAAAATATTTTCCAAGATATAAACTTAATATTTTAAACAAGCAAAAAAATAGGCAGCATATATACAAAAAACAAATAAATCTGTTCATTTAATATATGCTGTCTATTTGACACATTAATTTTTATTTATATATTTCTACAGAAAAAGCTCTATGAAGTATATTTATTGCATTTATAGCATCTTTTGAATGAACTAAGCACCAAATAGTCATATGCGAATCTGCAGTCTGAAGCACTTCTATATTATTTTCACTCAATGACTTTATTATTCTAGCCATAACTCCTGGAATTCCTTTCATTCCAGATCCTATAACAGAAATCTTACTACATTCTTCAATTAAATTATACTTGAATTTATCTTTATTTAGTAATGATTCTACTAAATCTTTATCTGCTTTATTTATTGTAAATACCTGATTATCTGGGAATATATTAATTAAATCCAGACTCACCTTATTAGCTGCAAGAATATCTAAAATATCGCTATATTTTGGATTTTCTTTATTATCAGTTTTGCTTATAGAAACTTGAATTCTATCTTCCTGACTTGTTATTCCAGACATTATTCTTCTATGATTTCTATCTCCAAAATTATTAATAAGTGTTCCTTTGCAATCATTCATAGTATTCTTAATAAGTAGTGGAACATTTCCTTCCATAGCTATTTCTACAGCCCTAGGGTGTATTACCTTTGCCCCTTGATCTGCAAGCTGAAATACTTCATTATAGCTTATTACATCTATTAAATCTGCATCTTTTACTATTCTTGGATCAGCAGTCATTATTCCATCAACATCTGTATATATTTCTATCATAGTAGCATTCAAAGCAACTCCTAGAAGTGATGCAGAGGTATCGCTTCCCCCTCTTCCAAGTGTAGTTAAAAATCCATCTTTAGTTACACCTTGGAATCCTGTCACAACTGGAACTCTCCCCTGTCCTACTATTTCTAGTATCTTCTCAGGCTCTACATTTAAACATCTTGCATCTGTAAAATTATTATCTGTAACAACACCTGCCTGAGCACCTGTAAGTGGGACTGCATTTACACCTGCACTATATAAATCATTACACATAACTACTGAACTTATTGTTTCCCCACAGCACATAAGCAAATCTTGTGCAAGCTTATTTGAATCCTTAAATTCATCTTTAATAAGTGATAATAATGTATCTGTTGCGTAAGGAGCTCCTTTTCTTCCCATTGCAGATACTACTACAACTGGACTATAGCCATTTTTAATAGCACCTTTAACTTTTTCAATTACTTTTTTTCTGTTTTCTTCTGTTGAAACTGAAGTTCCCCCAAACTTTTGTACAATTATTTTCATTATTGTTCCTCCTAATTTATAGCTTAACCTTCTTTATCTTCTCCTCATCTGCATCTATTATTATAGTTCTTGCGCCAATTTTTTTCACGCATTCCCAAGGAATTTCAAGAAAATCTTTGTTATTAAAAAAACTAAACTTCCCACTGCTTAAGTTTACTATAAGATATTTGAAATTACCATCATCATCTATAATTAAATCATTATTTAATAAATAATCATATTTTTCACCATCATTTATATTAATCAGCTCATATTTTTCTATATCACTTAAATATTTAATATTACTCTCTTCACTCATAAAGAATACCCCCTTATAGTACTCATAACATAATATGAGACAAGGAGGTATTTTATTACACTATTTATTAAATTTCTATTTTTCCATTAGTGTTAGAATTATCATATGCTTTTGTATTTTTTAGAATTATAGAATCAAGTTTATCACATTCTACATCCTGACCTACATATGCTGCATTTAATACACCTGGTTTAAAACAAGTGTCTAAAACCTTTTGTATATCATCTTTATCTATATTGTCTATCATATTAATGACTTCTTCCTGAGTTCTTACAATATTCTTAAACAGATATCGCTTTGCATTTGCAAACATTCTAGAGCTTGTGCTTTCAAGTCCTAAAATATAATTAGCTTTAATCTTCTCTTTATTTATTTCAAGTTGCCTGTTAGTTATTCCATTCTTAGCAAATAAACTGAGTTCTTTATCAATAACTTCAAGCGCCTTTTCTCCATAGTTTTTATTTAAACCAGCATAAATATTTAAAGTTCCTATTCCTTGGAATGGCTGTAAATAAGAACATATTGAATAACATAGTCCTAATTCTTCACGCACCTTTTGAAATAATATTGATGATGCTCCATTACCAAAAATATTATTTAAAAGAACTAAAGAATAATTATCTTTATCTGCATAAGGAAGTCCTTTTAACCCCAATGAAATATGCAGTTGTTCTATTTCTTTCTTTCCATATTTTGAACCAACTTGTATTATGGGATTTCCATAGTCTACAATATTCTTATCTTTGCATTTCCATGAACCAAAATATTTTTCTATTAAACATCTTAATTCATCATCCTTAAAATTCCCACATATTGATATTACTGAATTATATGGAGTATATTTTTTTTCTATAAATTTTACTATTTTTTCTCTTGTAAATGATTTTACTAAATCTATTGTTCCAAGTATTGGATTTCCCAAAGGATCACTTCCAAAACATGCTTTTGAGTGTACATCATCTAAAACATCTTCAGGTGAATCCTGACTCATATTTATTTCTTCTATTACAACGCCTTTTTCCTTTTCTATTTCTTCTGGATCAAACTTTGCATTTAATAATATATCTGAAAGTATATCTAACGATAAATCTATATGAGTATTTAAGGCTTTAATATAATAACATGTAGCTTCCTTACTTGTAAAGGCATTAATCTGTCCACCTACATTTTCAATTTCCTCCATAATACCTTTAGAAGTTCTCTTATCTGTTCCTTTAAAAAACATATGTTCAATAAAATGAGAAATTCCATTTACATCAGGACTTTCATTTCTAGAACCATTTTGAACCATAACTCCAACACTTATGGAGTTTAAATGTTCAATTTTTTCTGTTACAACTCTTAGTCCATTTTTAAGGGTATATGTGTTATACATTATATTGTGCCTCCTTATTCTAAAAAAAGGCAATTAAAATTGCCCTTTATTTACCTTCTCTATTTTCTTGTTGTTCCAATACATCTTTTCTTGAAAGATTTATTCTGCCTTGGTTATCAATTTCAGTTACTTTTACTAAAATTTCATCTCCAACAGACACAACATCTTCTACTTTTTCTACTCTTTCTTTAGCAAGCTTAGAAATGTGTACTAATCCTTCTTTTCCAGGTAATACTTCAACAAATGCTCCAAATGCAGCAATCTTTGTTACCTTACCTAAATAAACTTCTCCTGCTTGAACTTCTTTAGTTAATCCTTCTATGATCTTTATAGCTGCATTAACTCCATCATGATCAGGAGAACTTACAAAAACAGTTCCATCTTCTTTAATGTCAATCTTAACACCAGTATCAGCAATTATCTTATTAATAACTTTACCGCCGGCTCCAATTACATCTCTAATCTTATCTGGATTTATATGCATTATTTCAGTTTTAGGCGCATATAATGATACATCTTTTCTTGGTGCTCCTATACATTCATTTATCTTACCTAAGATAAATATTCTTGCCTTTCTAGCATCTCTTATGGCATTTTCAACTACATTGAAGCTGAAACCTTGAAGTTTTGTATCAACTTGGATTGATGTTATACCTTCTGTTGTTCCTGCAACTTTAAAATCCATATCTCCAAAGAAATCTTCAATTCCTTGAATATCTGTAATAACTTGTTCCTGAGTTAAATCTTCAGATGTTATTAATCCCATAGCAATACCTGCTGCTGGTCTCTTTATTGGTACACCTGCATCTAATAATGCTAATGTTGATCCACATACTGACGCTTGTGAAGTAGATCCATTTGAACTTAATACTTCAGAAACTAATCTTATAGTGTATGGAAATTCTTCTTCAGATGGTATTAATGGTTCAAGAGCTCTTTCTGCTAATGCACCATGACCAATTTCTCTTCTTCCTGGCCCTCTAAGTGGTTTAACTTCACCAACACTATATCCTGGGAAATTATAGTGATGCATATATCTCTTAGTTTCTTCATCTATTCCATCATAAACTTGAGCTTCACTTATAGATCCAAGTGTTGCAACAGTCATAACTTGAGTTAATCCTCTTGTAAATAAACCTGTTCCATGAGTTCTTGGAAGTATTCCAACTTCACATGATATTGGTCTTACTTCATCAAATGCTCTTCCGTCTGGTCTACGTTTTTCATTTAAAAGCATATTTCTAACAATTTTCTTTTGCATTGTATAAAGAACTTCTTTTATATCAGCTAAATTATCAGCATATTTTTCAGCAAATTCTTCATTTACTTTTTCATTTACCGCATCTATTGCTGCATTTCTTTCGTCTTTATCCATTATGTACATTGCTTCTTTAACCATATCAAAAGCAAAGTCCTTAACTTCTTTTTCAAGTTCTGGATCTACAGCATATAATACTGGTTTATCTTTCTTCTTACCAAACTTAGCTACAGCTTCTTCTTGGAATGCAATTATTTTTTGACATTCATCAAATCCATATTTAATAGCATTAATCATAGTATCTTCTGGTATTTCATCTCCACCAGCTTCTATCATCATTACCTTTTCTTTTGTAGCACATACTGTTAATTGAAGACTAGTTTTTTCTCTTTCTTCAACATTAGGATTTATAATAAATTTGCCATCTATCATTCCTACTTGAACTGCTGCTGCAGGAATTGTATATGGAATGCTTGATAAACATAATGCTAAAGATGCCGCATTTATTGCTAATATTTCTGGTAAATTATCTTTTTCTACTGATACTACTGTAGTAACTACTTGAACATCATTTCTATATCCCTTTGGAAATAGTGGTCTAATAGTTCTATCTACAGCTCTACCATGTAATATAGATTTTTCTGATGGTCTTCCTTCTCTTTTTATGAATCCACCAGGAATTTTACCTACTGCATATAATCTTTCTTCATATTCAACACTTAATGGGAAGAAATCAATTCCTTCTCTTGGTTCTTCACTTGCATTAACATTTGTCATAATTACAGTATCTCCATAACTAGTAAATGTCGCAGCATTGGATAACATACCTGTTTTACCAAATTCAACCTTCAGTTCTCTTCCAGCGATTTCAGTACTAAGAACGTTATTCATAAATTGTGACCTCCCTTCAGGTTCTTCTTATTATTTCATACTATTTTTTTACAATTTCTAATTTTTTAAAATAATAGAGCGGAAAACTCCGCTCTAAAAATTATTTTCTTAAACCTAATTCTTTGATTAAAGTTCTGTATCTTTCGATATCTTGTTTAGCTAAATAGTTTAAAAGACCTCTTCTTTGACCAACCATTTTTAATAATCCTCTTCTTGAGTGGTGATCTTTTTTATGAACTTTAAAGTGTTCTTGTAAAGAGTTTATTCTTTCAGTTAATAAAGCTACTTGAACTTCTGGAGAACCTGTATCTCCTTCATTTCTACCGTACTTTTTGATTATTTCTAATTTTGTTGCCTTATCCATTATAAGTGCACCTCCGTGTAATTATATTCATTATCCCCTAGTTCCAAGTAAAAAGATGGCACCTTTAAACATAGCACTAGGTTCACGAGTAATTATATCAAAAGTAATGATTATTGTAAACTATATTCTTAAACTCGACATATAATTCTGCATCTTTGCAAAACTTTTGTCTTTTTCAAGCTGATTTTTCAATTCATTGATTCCATTAAATTTTATATTATCGCGGATTTTTTTTATAAAATTTACTTCTATATTTTTTTCATATATATCTTCTTTGAAATTTAATATATGGCTTTCAATAGTAAGAACTTTACCTCCAACAGTAGGATTATATCCTACTGATGTAATTGCTTTACATAGTTTATTATTTACCTTAACATTAGTATAATATACACCTTCTGAAGGTAAAATGAATTTTTTATCATAAGATAAATTTGCTGTAGGAAATCCTATGGTTCTTCCTATTTTTCTTCCATGAATAACGTTTCCTTTTAAACAATATGGTCTATTAAGCATTTTGTATGCTTCTTCAACATTGCCTTCTTCAACCACTTTTCTTATTCTAGTACTGCTTATGACTTCATTTTTATATGTACAAGGTTCCATAACATATAATTCATAGTTATATTTTTTTTGTAGTTTTTGTAATAAATCTATATTTCCAGAATTTTTATATCCAAATTTATAATTAAAACCAACTACTAGTCCTTTAGCATTAAATCTCTCAATTAACATCTTTACGAATTCTTCAGGAGTAAGCTTCATAAATTCTTGATTAAAATCTTGAAAATATACAATATCTACTCCATAATTATTTAAAATTTTGATTTTTTCATCATTATCCATCAATAATTTTGGAGCACTATTTTTACTTATTAAAGTACGAGGATGATTTTTAAAAGTATAAACGATACTCTTTCCACCATTTCTATCTGCTTCCTCTTTTACTTTATATATTAATGATAAATGACCTAAATGTAATCCATCAAAACTACCTAGAGCTATATAATTATCACAAGACTGCATATTGTCTGCATTTTCATCTATAACAATCATTTTATTACTCCTAATTTTACATTAACAATTTTTCTATTTTGAAGCCTTTATCGTCTTGTTTTCCAAGTCCTATAAATACTCCTTCACTGTCATAAACTCTATACAGTACATCCTTTTCTCTATATTGGTCTGTAAGCCTTTTATCGAAAACTTTTACTCCATTTACTAGTAATTTAGTAAATGAACTCTTAACTACAAGCTTAGGATAAAACTTCAATGCATCTTCAATAGATATTAGATAATCCCGTATATTATCTTCTGTTAAATCTTCTATATTCACACTGTCTTCTTGATTAAATACCGATGTTTCACTTCTATTAAGTTTAGTCATAACAGCTCCAACATTAAGTTTTTCGCCAATGTCAAAACATAAACTTCTTATATATGTACCTTTTGAACAGCTTACTTTCATAGATACATATGGTAATTCTATTTTTATATCTTCTATATTAACGATATGAACTCTTCTGGCCTGTCTTTCAACTTCAATACCTTGTCTTGCAAGATCATAAAGTCTTACACCATTCTGCTTTAATGCACTATACATAGGTGGAACCTGATTATATTCTCCAATAAAAGATAATACTACACTTCTAACTTGTTCTTCCTTAAGGAATGAAGTATCTTTCTTTTCAATTACTTCTCCTTCAAGGTCATATGTAGTAGTCTTTGTCCCTAAAAGAAACTTTACTTCATATGTCTTATTGCAATTCATTATATAATCAATTATCTTTGTTGCTTTTCCAAGTGCAACAGGTAGTACACCCGTTGCTTCTGGATCTAAGGTTCCTGTATGTCCAACTTTCTTTTCATGAGCTAAAAACTTAATTTTTCTTACTACATCAAAAGAAGACATTCCTTTGTTTTTATATACATTTAATATTCCATTCATATTTGCATTTCATCCTTTAATGCCTTTAACAGGTTTTGCCTAGCTTCATTAAGACCTATATTTTTCTGTAGTACACCTGCAGCTTTGATATGACCTCCGCCACCAAACTTTTCCGCAACTTTTCTTACATCAACATCATTCTTAGATCTCAAGCTTCCTTTTACTCCTTCTTCCACTTCCTTAAGAAGAACAGAAACTTCTACTCCTTTTATTCCAAGGCCAATTGAAACAATATCAGAAGTATCAGCATTAGGTATATTAAATTCTTCAAGCATACCCTTAGGTATTTCTAAAACTGCAACTTTATTGTCAAGTTCAAGTTTCAATTTTGATAACACACTTCCCATTAATTTAACTTTTTCAAAAGGCTTATTATCGAAAAGACTACTGTGTATTTTACTATTATCAATTCCATTTTCTATAAGTTCAGCCGCAATATTATGTGTTCTCTTAGTAACGTTTGAATGTCTGAATGAGCCTGTATCTGTTACTAATCCAGTATATATAGCTTTACTTATATTTATAGTTTCTTCATTTTTAAGACTGAAATCAATACCTAATTCTTTCATTAATAAATATGAAAGTTCACATGTTGCTGATGCTTGTGGATCCACATAATTAATAGTTCCATAATTTTCATTTGAAATATGATGGTCTAAATTAATTATTTTCCCATTATATTTTTCTAAATCTGCTGAAATTCTTTCAACATTTCCACAATCTAATACTATAACTAAATCCGTACCTTCTTTAGGTTCGCATACAGTGCCATCCACTTCTTCGCTAAAAGTAATATAAGAGAAGTTATCGTTGATAACATCTCTTGATATTACATAAGCATCTTTTCCTAAATATCTAAGTCCATTAAGAAGTCCTAATGTACTTCCTATTGCATCTCCATCTGGTGATGTATGAAATGATAATCCAATCTTTTCTGCCTTTAAAATTTCTTCTTTTATTTCTTTAAATTGCACTATTTTTTACTACTTATCTTTTGAATTAGCTCATCCATATGCATTCCATAATTTATAGAATCATCTAACTCAAATAATATTTCTGGAGTGTGTCTTAAATTAATTGATTGGCCTACACTTTTTCTTATAAATCCACTTGCACTCTTTAAAGCTGCAAGGTTATTTTTCTTTTCTTCTTCATTATTACAAAATATACTTACATAAACTTTAGCATATCTTAAATCCTTAGTAACTTTAACATCAGTAACTGATATCATAGCTGTTATTCTAGGATCTTTTATTTCATTTTGAATTAAACTACTAATTTCTCTTTTGAATTCTTCGTTAATTCTTCCACCTCTATAGTTTGCCATAGAACATCACCTCTTAAAGTTCTTTTCTTTGAATGGCCTCCATTACGAAGCATTCAATGATGTCGCCTTCCTTAATATCATTAAACTTATCTATACTTAATCCACATTCGTATCCTGATGTAACTTCTTTAGCATCATCTTTGAATCTCTTTAATGAAGATAAAGTAGATTCGAACACAACTATTCCTTGTCTTATAACTCTTACTTCAGCATTTCTTCTAAGCTTACCACTTTGTACATAACATCCTGCTATAGTACCAACATTAGAAATCTTGTAAGTTGTTCTTACTTCTGCACTTCCTAGAATTACTTCCTTATATTCAGGTTCAAGCATTCCTATCATAGCTTTCTTAATATCTTCTATTGCATCATATATAATTCTGTAAGTTTTAATATCTACGCCTTCCTTTTCAGCTTGAACTGATGCATTGTTATCAGGTCTTACATTAAATCCTATTACAAGTGCATTTGATGCTGCTGCAAATGTTATATCTGTTTCTGTTATAGCTCCAACAGCTCCAAGTATTACTCTGACTTTTACATCATCAGTAGAAAGTTTCTCCAATGATTGCTTTATAGCTTCAACTGAACCTTGAACATCTGCTTTTACAATAATAGAAAGTTCTTTTACTTTTCCTTCTTGAATTTGACTATATAAATCTTCTAATGAAACTCTATGATTAGCCATTTGAGTTTCTGTTCTTAATTTTTCTTTTCTAGCTTCTGCCATATTTCTTGCAGTCTTTTCATCTTTAACTTGGTTAAATCTATCTCCTGCTTCTGGAACTTCTGAAAGTCCTAAAACCTCAACTGGAATTGAAGGACCTGCTGATTTAATCTTCTTTCCTGTATCATCAAACATTGCTCTTATTCTACCATATGTTGATCCAACCAAAATTGAATCTCCAACATGCAATGTACCATTTTGAACTAATAAACTTGCTACTGAACCTCTACCTTTATCAAGTTTAGCTTCAATTACAGTACCAACAGCTCTTCTGTTCTTATTTGCTTTAAGTTCAAGCATTTCAGCACTTAAAAGAACCATTTCTAATAATTTATCAATATTTAAGTTTTGTTTTGCAGAAACTTCTTCTGAGATTACATCTCCTCCCCAAGCTTCTACAAGTAATCCTTCTTCAGCTAATTCTTGTTTAACTCTATCTGGATTTGCACCTGGTTTATCAATCTTGTTTATAGCAACAACTATTGGAACACCTGCTGCTTTACAGTGAGCAATAGCTTCTTTTGTTTGAGGCATGATACCATCATCAGCAGCAACTACTAGTATAACAATATCTGTAACTTGAGCTCCTCTTGCTCTCATAGCTGTGAAAGCTTCATGACCTGGAGTATCTAAGAATGTTATCTTTTCCCCATTTATTGTTATAGTGTAAGCTCCAATATGTTGAGTAATTCCACCAGCTTCTGAAGCTGTAACTCTTGATTTTCTTATACAGTCAAGTAATGAAGTCTTACCATGATCAACGTGCCCCATTACTGTTACTATTGGTGGTCTCTTTTGAAGATTTTCTTCATCATCTTCTTCAATTTCAAGTTCCTCCAATTCTTGGCTTTCTTCTTTTTTCTCTACCAACACATCATATTGTGCACATACCTTTTCTGCTGTAGCAAAATCTATTTCTTGATTGATTGCAGCCATAACACCTGAGAAAATTAATGTTCTGATAACATCATTTGAAGGTTTATTTAACTTTTCAGCTAATTCCTTTACTGTTATGCTATCGCCTATTTCAATTATTTGAGTTTCTTCCATATTTTTGTTTCCCTCATCCTTCAAAGATTCTTCTTTACGTTGTTTATTTTTTTTCTTTTTCTTTTTACCTTTATTTAATTCATCGGCTAATTGTTCTTCGTATTCATCTACAATATTTTTCTTTTTACTGTCTTTATCGGCACTTGCTTCTGCTTTTGAGTCATTATCAGAATTTCCAACTAAAAGTTCTTTTATTAAACCAGCATCTTCATCTTCAATAGTACTCATATGATTTTTAACTTCTACGTTGAACTCTTCTTTTAATAAATTAATTAATTCCTTAGAACTTATATTTAATTCTTTTGCTAATTCATGTACTCTTATTTTTGACATGCAGTCACCCCCGTATTATTATCTATCCATATATTTTTCCTCCTCGTATATACTTAATAATTTTTTTGCTATGCCTTCATCTAGCACTCCTAAAAGCATAACTTCTTTACGACCAAGTGCATTTCCCAAATCTTCTTTTAAGAAATCCTCAATATATGGTATATTATTCGTTTCACAGTGTTTTTTAAATTTACTTTTTGATTTATCTGATAAATTCTTAGATATAATAAATAAATAAATTTTAGTACTGTTTCTATAGTCATCACATTTACTATAGCCTTCTAGCAAATTATTTGATTTTTTCGCTATACTTAAAAAATTAAAAAATTTATTCATTACTAATTTCTTCCTTTAGTTTATCATAAATTTCATCACTTATCTGTGTTTCAAGATTTCTGCTGAGTCTTTTTGCCTTATATGCTTTTTCAAAACACTCAATGTTTCTACATACATATGCTCCTCTTCCTGATTTTTTACCAGTTAAGTCAATGCAAATTTCTCCTTCTGGAGTTTTTACAATCCTTATTAATTCTTTCTTTGGTTTCATTTCCATGCAACCTGTGCACATTCTTAAAGGAATTTTTTTAACCTTCATGAAAGCACCTCTCTATTCTTCGTTTTCATCCATTGAAGTTTCTAAATCTACTAAATCATTAGAATTTTGATCTTCTATTTCAACTTCTGTATTTAATAACTTTTCTTTTTCTGCATCTAATTTTTCTTTTTGTGATTTACTCTTTATATCAATCTTCCAATTTGTAAGTTTAGCTGCAAGTCTAACATTTTGACCTTCTTTACCTATTGCTAAAGAAAGCTGATTATCATCAACTACAACCTTTGCACATTTGTTTTCTTCATCAACTTCAACTGAAAGTACTTTAGCTGGACTTAATGAATTAGCTATAAATTCAGCTGGATCTTTACTCCATTTGATTATATCTATCTTTTCATTTTTAAGTTCATTTACTATATTTTGAACTCTAACTCCCTTAGGACCAACACATGCTCCCATTGCATCTACTTCTTCATCATTTGAGAATACTGCAATTTTACTTCTTGATCCAGCTTCTCTTGAAATACTCTTTATTTCAACAACTCCATTAAATATTTCTGGAACTTCAAGCTCAAATAATCTCTTAACTAAACCTGGATGAGTTCTTGAAACATGTATTTGAGGACCTTTACTTCCATTTTTCACTTCAACTATATATAGTTTTAACTTTTCGTTAAATTTATATTCTTCATGTGGAATTTGTTCATTTGGTCCTATAACCCCTTCTAATTTTCCAAGGTTAACAAAAACCATTCCTTTGTCTTTTCTTAGAATAGTTCCTGTAATTATATCAAATTCTTGTTCTTTATATTCATCATATATTATGTTTCTTTCAGCTTCTTTAATTCTTTGAGTTACAACTTGTTTTGCAAGCTGTGCTGCAACTCTACCAAAGTTCTTTGGTGTTACTTCTAAATCAACTACATCATCAACATCGTATCTTGGACTTATAGCTTTAGCTTCTTCTACTGAAATTTCTGTAACATCATCGTATACTTCGTCAACAACTACTTTTTGAGCATATACTCCAATTTCTCCAGTTTCTCTATCCATAGTTACTTTAACATTTTGTGCATTTGTATTAACATTAGCATAATTTTTCTTATATGCTGCTACTAATGCGTCTTGTATTGTTGTGAAAAGTAAATCCTCACTTATACCTTTTTCCTTTACTAGTTCTCTAAGAGCACCTACAAACTCTTCATTCATTTTTAAAACCCTCCTTGTTATAATTCCCCTTCAAGATTTGCACATTTAATTTTATCATTTGCTATTTTGAATTCTTTATCGCTTTCAATAACGATAAAATCATCATTTACTTCTTTCAAAGTACCTTTTACGCTTTTTTGACCTTCAATTGATCCATTAAATTTAACTAATACTTCTTTTCCAAGCACTTTTTCAAAGTGTCTCTTAGTATGTAAACTTCTAAAAAGACCTGGTGAAGAAACTTCTAAGTAATATGCACTTTCAATAGGATCTTCAGTATCTAATATTTCGCTTACTCTTCTTGATACAGCTTCGCAATCATTTAATGATACTCTGCCATCTTCTTTATCTATGTATATTCTTAAATAAAAATCACCATTTTCTTTTACATACTCAATGTAATATAATTCATATGATAATTCTGAAGTAATAGGCTCAACTATTTTTTGAATTTTTTCAACTAATGAGTTTTTATCCATCTTTTTCTTACCCTCGCTTTCATCATAATAAAATTGCATAACAAATATATTTTTAGTTTACGCAATTTTAAAATTTGTAATCAAAAACGCAACTATCTTTTGTAGAAGTTGCGTTACAAACAGAAAGAGCGGGTAATTTTTTTCCCACTCCTTTTCTCTCTATTAGAATTAAATTCTATTTATATGTTAGCACACTTTCTCTATTAATACAATACTAATATGTTTTTACATTTAAAAATTTGGACTGCGCCTATATTTTTTATTTTATAAAAAGCTTTTTTAATTTCATTATTATAGTTTATCAACCTCTTCCATAAGAGCATCGATAAGTTCTTCTTCTTTAACTTTTCTTATGATCTGACCTTTTTTAAATATTATGCCTTCACCTCTTCCTCCAGCAATACCTATATCTGATTCTCTAGCTTCTCCAGGTCCATTAACAACACAACCCATTACAGCTACTTTTATATCTTTATTACACCCTGCAAGTTTCTTTTCAACTTCTTCTGCAATCTTTATAAGATTTATCTGAGTTCTTCCACATGTAGGACATGATACAAATTCTACTCCTCCTTTTCTAAGTCCTAATGATTTTAAAATCTGCTTAGCCACTTTTATTTCTTCAATTGGATTACTTGTAAGCGACACCCTTATAGTATCTCCAATCCCTTCAGCTAAAAGCGTTCCAATACCAATACTTGATTTGATAGTTCCCATTTGAACTGTTCCTGCTTCAGTAACACCTAAGTGAAGAGGATAATCACATTTTTGTGCTATTAATCTATAACATTCAATCATCATAGGAACATTAGAAGATTTTATTGAAATGACAATATTATAGAAATTTAAATCTTCAAGTATTTTTACATGCCTTAAAGCACTTTCTACTAATCCTTCAGCATTTACTTTCCCATGCTTTTCCAAAATATCTTTTTCAAGTGATCCAGAATTCACCCCTATTCTTATAGGTATATTCTTTTCAGCACATTTTTCTGCAACAGCTTTTATTCTCTCTATACTTCCAATATTCCCTGGATTTATTCTAAGTGCTGACACCCCATTTTCTATAGCCTTTAATGCTAATCTATAATCAAAATGTATATCTGCAACTACTGGAATCGGAGATTTTTCTGTTATTTCTTTTAACTTTTCTGCATCTTCCATATCTAAAACTGCACATCTTATTATCTGACATCCTGCAATATAAAGCTCCTTTATTTGGCTTAAAGTGGCTTCAACATCCTTAGTCTTAGAATTTGTCATAGATTGTATTGAAACTGGTTCATCTCCACCAACATAAACGTTTCCCACTTTTACTTTTCTACTCATTCTTCTTTTCATTACTATTCACCTCTTGTTTCTCATTAAGCTATATATGTAATTAACTATAGTTTCCAGTCTGACGTTGTAATTATATATCTTTATATTATTATTGTAAACTTTAATAATATGGATTTATTTTTTAATAATAAATGAGATATACTCAAAAAATAATAAGAAAAACCTGCTCATTAATTTAACTTGACGAACAGGTTTTACTTATATTATTTATTTTTAAAAATTCACTGGAAACAATATATCTTTTGCTGTTACCAGAATCATAAGTCCTATTAAAATTGCAAATCCAAAATAATTAAGTACACCTACAACTTTATCTGGAACTTTTCTTCTTGTTATTAATTCTATTAATAAAATTACAGTCCAACCTCCATCTAGTGCTGGAAATGGCAATAAATTAAATACAGCAAGATTTACACTTAAAAATGCAGTAAAATATAATAATGGCCATATACCTGCTTTAGCTGTAGCCGCTGACATTTTAACAATAGTTACAGGTCCTCCTACGTCAGTTTTTAAATTTGCCTTTCCTGTAAATATCATTCCAAGTCCCTTAAATGTTTGAGATACTAATGAAGCAGTCTGATTAAAGCTTTGTTTAAAACTTTCTCCAATTCCTGGATTTTGAACCGGTTCAAAACCGACTCCAATTTTTAACTGATTATTTTCATCCATAACAGGAGTAATATTTAAATCTATGTTTTCACCATTTCTTTGTACAGTTACATCTATTGGGTTTCCATATGATAATAATATTCCTGCTGAAATATCATCTCTAGCAAAAACTTTAAGTCCATTAACTTTTGTAAATACATCACCTTGTTGAATCCCACTTTCATATGCAGGTGATCCTTGTTCCACACTTAATGCATAAGTTTTTAAATATCCAAAATTGCTTATATATCCAGTAAAAATACATATTGCAAGTATATAATTCATAATAACACCTGCAACTATTATAGTTATTCTTCTTAAAGGTGATTTAGATGAAAAACTATCTGGATCATCACTTTCTTCTTCCTCACCAAGCATTTTTACATATCCACCAATTGGCAGTATTCCTAATGAATATTTAGTTTCCTTGTATTGTTTGCAAATTATCTTAGGTCCCATACCAATTGAAAATTCTTCAACTTTAACACCATTTATCTTAGCTAATGTAAAATGACCTAGTTCGTGAACAAAGATCAAAATTCCAAAAGCTAATATAGCTAAAATTATATACATATTTTCTGTTTCCCTCCTTAATTGGCATTTTCTCTTACATACGCCTTTACTCTTCGATCCAAACTAATAATATTTTCCAATGTTAATTCTTTTCTTCCATCCTCCTCAAAAGTTTTCATAGATTGTTCTATAAGTTCAGGAATTCTAAGAAAACTTATTTTTTTATTTAAAAATAACTCTACTGCTGCTTCATTTGCTCCATTCAATATAGTTGGCATAAGTCCTCCCTTTTTACCAGCTTCAAAAGCAAGTTTTAAACATCTAAATGTATGCATATCAGGTTTTTCAAAAGTAAGTTGTGCTATTTCATAAAAATCTATAGTATTAGATACAAGTTCTTTTCTTTCCTCATAGTTTAATGCATATTGTATAGGAAGTCTCATATCCTGAGCACCAAGTTGTGCTATTATACTTCCATCAACATATTCAACCATTGAGTGAATAATGCTTTGTGGATGTACCAAAACTTGTATATTATCGTAATCACAGTTAAAAAGCCAATGAGCTTCTATTACTTCCAATCCTTTATTCATAAGTGTTGCAGAATCTATAGATATTTTTCTTCCCATATTCCATTTAGGATGTTTTAATGCATCTTCTACTCTAATATCCTGTAATTCTGCCGTAGTTTTTCCTCTAAAAGGTCCTCCTGATGCTGTCAAAATTATTTTTTTCAATGAATCAAGTTTATTTCCTTGTAATGACTGTTCAATTGCACTGTGTTCTGAATCAACCGGAAGTATTCTTACATTATTTTCTTTTGCTGCTTTCATTACAATTTCTCCAGCAACAACAAGTGTTTCTTTATTTGCAAGAGCAATATCCTTTTTAGCTTCTATAGCTTTAATTGTTGGCTCTAACCCTATCATACCAACTACAGATGTAACTACTATGTCAATTTCATCTAAAGTTGCTATTTTATTCAGACCTTCAATTCCTTGAAACACTTCAATATTCTTACTATTTTCATCACAATATGTTTTTATCTCTTCTGCTGATTTTTCATCCATCATACCAACATACTTAGGATTAAATTCTTCTATTATCTCTATTATTTTTTTCACTGATGTATTTGCAGTTATTCCAACCACTTCTAATTTTTCAGTTGAATTTCTTATTACATCAAGAGTCTGAGTTCCTATAGATCCAGTAACCCCTAATATCGAAAGCTTTCTCATTTTATTTCCTCCTAAAACAAACGTATCTTAATTAGTATTCATCGCTGTATATTATTTCCTTTGCTATAATACTGTACATAGGTCCTACTATCATTCCAAGTATACCAAATATATTCATTCCTACATAAATTGAAACTAAAATAACAAAAGGATGTATATCCAATTTAGCTCCCAAAAACTTAGCTTCTAGAATTTCCCTTACTACCTGTACTAATATATATATACAGATTAACCCTATTACAATAAGATATTTTCTCATTATAATATTGTATATTATAATCGGAATAAATACAATTATAGTACCAACATAAGGAAGAACATCCAATACACCACATATAAGCCCCAGCATAAAACTATTAGGAATTCCAAGTATTATAAACCCCGCTACTATTTCCAAGATTGAAATCAAAACAAGAATCCCTTCAATAACAATCATATGTCTAAAATTATTTTTATGATTTATAAACTTATTTATAATGTTATTAGGAAGAAGAAGTTTCAACATATCCTCCATACAACTTCTGTCTACAAGAATAAAATAAGTACATATATTAGCCATAAAGTATGCCAACATCATTTCACCAGTGCTTATTGCTCCTTCTCTCAATCCTTTCTCGGTTATTATTGAAAACACACTTTTTCCTATCTTCATATTATCCATATCTATTTTTAATGCATTCGCCATATCCTTAATAAACTTATTTATAAACTCTACATTTTTTATATATATATTTTTCCCTATATTAAAAATTTCATTTCCAAGATATATTGTGAGAAGCACTAAAATTATATTTATAACAGCTATACACAATGCTCCAGATATTTTTTCTGGTATTTTCAATTTCTTCATCAATCCATATATAGGGGTGCATACTACAACCATAATAAGAACTAATATAAAAGGCTTAAAATAAAATTTTATAAACAAAGTTGCACATACAAATATTACAAAACAAATCAAAAGAAAAATCAACTTCTTATATGCCTTCAAAATTTTTATTCACCCCACAGCTACAAAAATTGTTTTCTATAAAGTATATGCATTGTTTTTTTTATTAAAACTTCTGTAAAGTTAATAATATAATAAAAAATCACAAATTTATAACAATCCATTATAAATTTGTGATTTAAACTATATTTGTATAATAAATGTTAAGTAATAAAAAATTACTGTTGCGGAAAATATTATGCTGTCAAATCTGTCTAGTATACCTCCATGTCCTGGTATAAGATTACTATAGTCTTTTATTCCTACATATCTTTTTACAGATGAAGCAACCAAATCACCAAATTGACCAAAAATGCCACATAAAGCTCCAATAAAAAAGTAATGAATTACTGGCATTACGTTTGTATATCTTGAAACAATAATTCCATATATTCCGCTAAATATTGTTGCACCTATAATACCACCCACAGAACCTTCTACAGTTTTTTTTGGTGATACTTTAGGACATAACTTATGTTTTCCAAAAAACTTTCCACTATAATATGCCGCAGTATCAGAAAGCCATGAGCCAATAAATATAAGCCATACCAAGAATGCACCTGAATATTTAGCATTAACAAGATATACAGTACTAAATAACATTCCTCCATACATAAATCCAAGCAATGTCAAAGACATATCTATAAAAGTATATTCAAGATTTATTATTGGAATTATAAGAAGTATAAATACAGCCGCAACTAATATATACATCATCTTTTCAAAATCATTATTTATAACATAATATATGATTAAAAGAGCATAACCAGCTACTGATACAGGTTTTATTTCTTTTGCTTTAAGTGCATTATAAAACTCCCACATTGCCATTAGAGATAATGCAAAAATAAATCCTTTAAGAGATATTCCTCCAAGGAAAATAAAAATTATAAATGGAGCAATCATTGCAGCACCTAAATATCTGTTGTTAGATTTCAATGCACAGTCTCCTCTCTACTTAACTTTTCCAAAACGTCTGTCTCTATTTTGGAAATCACATATTGCACGTCTTAAATCTTCTTCTCTAAAATCTGGCCAGTTTATATTCGAATACCAAAATTCTGAATATGCGCACTGCCATAATAAAAAATTGCTTAATCTTTGTTCTCCAGATGGTCTTATTATTATATCTGGATCTGGAATTCCATTAGTATATAAATAACTGTTTATAAGTTCTTCACTAATATCTTCTTCAGAAATCTTATTTTTATTTATATCTTTTGTTATAAGTTTAACTGCTCTTACTATTTCAGCTCTGCCTCCATAATTCAAAGCAAAGTTTAAGTTTATTGTAGTATTATTTTTTGTAATTTCTAAAGCATCATTAAGGGCAATTTGACACTCTTTTGGAAGTCTTGTTATGTCACCTAGGACATTCATTTTCACTCCATTTTCATTACATTCTTTTAATTCCTTTTTTAAATATGCAACTAAAAGTTTCATTATTCCACTAACTTCTTCTTTAGGTCTAGCCCAGTTTTCAGTCGAAAATGCATATAAAGTTAAGTTTTTAACACCTAATCTTACAGCTTCCTTAAGTATAATTCTTATTGTTTCAACTCCAGCTTTATGACCCATGCCTCTTGGAAGACCTCTTTTTTTAGCCCATCTTCCATTTCCGTCCATAATTATAGCAATATGGTTAGGTATTCTATCCATATCTAATACAATATCTTCCTCTTCACTTTTCTTCGATTTAAATAACTTTAACATCATTTTCCCCCTATACATAAGGCAAACATTATTTATAAGTATTAATTAAAAAACCTGCTAAAAGCAGGTTTTTTGGAGAATTATACAGACATAACCTCTTTTTCTTTTGCTGTTATTATAGCATCTATTTCTTTAACTACTGCATCAGTTTTCTTTTGAACTTGATCTTCGCCTTTTTTGATTTCATCTTCTGATATATCAAAATCTTTCTTTAAAGCTTTAATCTTATCATTAGCACCTTTTCTTATAGATCTTACAGCTACTTTCGCATCTTCTCCTGTCTTCTTAACTTTCTTTACAAGAGCCTTTCTTGTTTCTTCTGTTAATTCAGGAACAACTAATCTTATAACAGATCCGTCATTTGATGGATTCATGCCTAAATCTGATTTTAATATTGCTCTTTCAATATCTTTTAATAATGTTTTTTCCCATGGAGTTATCATAAGTACTCTTGGTTCTGGAGCAGAAACATTTGCCACTTGACTTAGTGGGCACATACTTCCATAATACTCAACTTGAATTTTGTCAAGCATTGTAGGATTTGCTCTTCCAGCCTTCATTGTCGCTAAGTCTTCTTCTAATACAGAAATTGTTTTATGCATTTTTACTTCTGCTGTTTTAATAATGTCTTTAATCATGATATACCTCCTATTTTTTTGATACTAATGTACCTATTTGTTCACCGTAAATAGCTCTCTTAATATTACCAGGTTCATCTAAGGCAAATACAAGTATTGGCATTTCATTATCCATGCATAGAGAAGTTGCTGTAGAATCCATAACTTGTAACCCTTGTTCTAATACTTCTATATATGATAGTTTATCATATTTTTTAGCATCTGAATACTTATGTGGATCTTTATCATATACTCCATCAACTTTTTTAGCTAATAAAATAACATCTGCTTCTATTTCTGCTGCTCTAAGTGCTGCAGTAGTATCAGTGGAAAAATAAGGATTACCTGTACCAGCTGCAAATATAACTACTCTTCCCTTTTCTAAGTGTCTCATTGCTCTTCTTCTTATAAATGGTTCTGCTATTTCTTTCATTTCTATAGCAGTCTGTACTCTTGTCTTAACACCAACTTGTTCTAATGAATCTTGAAGTGCTAATGCATTAATACAAGTAGCCATCATTCCCATATAGTCAGCAGTAGTTCTATCCATACCTTCACCACTTCTACCTCTCCATATGTTTCCACCACCTACAACTGCACCAACTTCTACTCCCATGTCAACAAGTTCTTTTATTTCTAATGCAATTCTCTTGCATACATTAAAATCAAATCCGAATCCATTTGTTCCAGCTAAAGCTTCTCCTGAAAGTTTTAACATTACTCTCTTGTATTTACATTCTGACATTTAAAATTACCTCCTGATATATTAAAAAGCTCATATTAATTTTTATGTATATTTTCAAAAAAAGAGAACACCAAGTGTTCTCTCTTTAGTTGAAAACTATTTACCCATTTGTGCAGCAACTTCAGCAGCAAAGTCTACTTTTTCAACTTCGATTCCTTCTCCTCTTTCATATCTAACGAATCTTGTTATAGAGATTGGAGAACCTACTTCTTTAGATTTTTCAGCTAAGAATTTAGCAATTGTTTTATCGTTATCTTTAACCCAAAGTTGATTTAAAAGACAAACTTCTTTGTAATACTTCTTAATTCTACCTGCAACCATTTTTTCAACGATATTTTCAGGTTTTCCTTCATTTAAAGCTTGAACTCTGTAAATTTCTTTTTCTTTTTCAATTGAAGCAGCATCTACTTGTTCTTCACTTAAGAATAATGGATTAGCTGCAGCGATTTGCATACATACTTCTTTAGCAACTTCATCTAAAACGTCACTAGCAGTATCACATGCTAATTCTACTAAAACTCCTATTCTTCCACCACCGTGAATGTAGCTCTTAACTAATCCATTATCAATAGCAAATCTAGCAAATCTTCTGATAGTCATATTTTCACCTAATTTAGCAATTAATGCTTTTAAAGCATCAGCAACAGTTGTTTCAGCATCAAACATTTCATTTGATAAAGCTTCAACGTTTGCTGGGTTCTTTTCAACTACCATTTGTGCTAATCTATCTGCAAATCCTATAAATTCATCGTTTGCAGCAACGAAGTCAGTTTCACAGTTGAATTCTAAAACTGCTCCAGCTTTCTTATCTTCTGAAATATATGTCTTAACTATACCTTCAGCAGCAACTCTTCCTGATTTTTTAGCTGCATCTGCAAGTCCTTTTTCTCTTAAGAATTCGATAGCCTTATCGATATTTCCTTCAGTAGCAACTAGAGCTTTTTTACAATCCATCATTTTAGCTCCAGTCATTTCTCTTAGTTCTTTAACTAATTGTGCACTTATATTTGCCATTATAAATTCCTCCTCAATATTAAAAAGTAATCCTTATAATTTAGCAAAAGGGCAACTGAAGTGGCCTTCACTCACCCTTTTTATCTAAATTATTCAGCTAATTGTTCGCCTTGTCTTCCTTCAATAATAGCATCAGCCATTTTTGCAGTTATTAATTTAACAGCTCTGATAGCATCATCATTACCTGGGATTACGTAATCAACTTCTTCAGGATCGCAGTTAGTATCTACGATAGCAACTACTGGTATTCCTAAAATTTTAGCTTCTGATATAGCATTCTTTTCTTTTCTTGGATCAACTATAAACATAGCACCAACGTTAGTAGCATCTAAGTTTCTAATACCTCCAAGATTCTTTTCTAATTTTTCTAATTCTCCCTTTAATTTGATAACTTCTTTCTTAGGAAGAACTTCAAAAGTACCATCTTCTTGCATTTTTTCGATTTCTTCTAATTTCTTAATTCTGCTCTTGATAGTAGTGAAGTTTGTTAACATTCCACCTAACCATCTGTTGTTTACAAAGTGCATGTTACTTCTTACAGCTTCTTCTTGGATAGCTTCTTGAGCTTGTTTCTTAGTTCCTACAAATAATATATCCTTACCTTCTGCAGCTACTTCTTTTATGAAGTTGTAAGCTTCTTCAGCTTTTTTAACTGTTTTTTGTAAATCTATGATATAGATTCCATTTCTTTCTGTAAAGATATATGGAGCCATTTTAGGATTCCATCTTCTAGTTTGGTGTCCGAAATGTACACCTGCTTCTAATAATTGTTTCATTGATATTACTGACATTTTGTTACCTCCTTGGTTTTTACCTCCACTACCTTTAGCTCATAAATTATCTCTTTAAAAGAGTCACCATATTTATGAATTGGATAGTGTGTGTATTTGTTACCTTAGATAGTATATCACAAGGTATTTATCCTATCAACAAAAATTTTTCTTTTTTTAATACTTTATGTCAAAAGTTCTGATACTGTACTTTTTTAAAGCTTTCTCAAAATATTAATATTATATTTTTAATTGTTGTTAAATTATATTCTGTTTCTTTTGAACAATCTTAATAAGATAAATTTTAATACTACTTTATATACATAATTGTAAATACATAATAATTTTAAATTATTACTTAATAAATTCAATTAACTGAATTCATATTCAATACCTCAATATTTCACAAATCTATTTTTAAAGTATTACAATTTATATTTTTAACAATTCTATATATTTATATACAAAAAAACAGCTTTAATAAAAATTTTATTAAAGCTATTTTTTAAAAAATTATTTTATTCTATTTAATTCTTCTGTTAATTTTTCATTTAATATTCTAATATATGTACCTTTCATTCCAAGAGAACGCGATTCAATTACTCCAGCACTTTCAAACTTTCTTAAAGCATTTACTATGACACTACGTGTTATTCCAACTTTATCTGCAATTTTAGAAGCAACAAGCAGCCCTTCATTTCCGTTAAGTTCATTAAAAATATGTTCAACTGCTTCTAATTCTGAATAAGAAAGAGTTCCTATTGCAAGTTGAACTACTGCCTTCTTTCTTGCTTCTTCTTCTAATTCATCCTGCATCGCTCTAAGCATTTCCATTCCAACAATTGTAGCACTATATTCAACTAATACTAAATCATCATCAGTAAATGCATTGCCAAATCTAGCAAGTATTAAAGTTCCCAATCTTTCTCTACTTCCTATTATAGGAATTATAGTAGACAACTTATCTACTTTTTTACATCTATCTATTTCTTGAAAAACACATCTTCCTTCATTTGGAACATTCGCTATTGTTTCATTAATATTTAAAAGAGTTTTATTGTAATCTTCTGGAAATCTTTTATCTTCGATCACTTTTTTCTTCATAGCTTCACATTCAAAATCTTTTCCAAATGTATATCCAAGTACTTTACCCTTCCTGCTTATTATATAAGTATTACATTCTAAAACTTCGCTTAAAAGCTTACATATATCTTGAAACGCCACCGGTTCTGTACCAGATTTTTGCAAAATCTTATTCAGCATCCTTGTCTTATTTAATAATGATGACATAATTTATCCTCCTCGGCAACTTCTAAAACATTTAAAATTAAGATAATTATTAGAAAATTCATAACTTATTGAATTATTTTACAACTCCATATTATATTAAGTTTAACATACAAATTTAGCGTTTTCAACAGTATTTTTATCAGTTTCGACAAAATAATATATATACAAAATCATGTCATCTATTTCATATCTATTTTTCTTCCTTATTTTCCTCTTTTATTTCTTCTTTATAATCACATTCACTATTGGAACATTGAATATATTTTCCTTTGGATTTTGAATATTTTACAACCATATACGAATTACATTTAGGACATTTTTCCTTGACTGGCTCATACCAACTAACAAATGTACATTCCGGATATGCCGAACATCCAAAGAATTTTTTACCTTTCTTGGTTTTCTTTGCAACTATAGTTTTCCCGCATTCTGGGCACGGAACATCTAATTCCTCTACTATAGGCTTTGCATTCTTACATTCTGGATATCCAGGGCATGCTAAAAATTCACCATAACGCCCTCTTTTTATTACCATCATTCTTCCACATTTTTCACATTTTACATCACTAACTTTATCTTCAATAACTACTTTTGATATTTCTTTTTCAGCTTTATCTATAGCTATCTTCAACGGAGTGAAAAATTCTTCAACTATTTTAGTCCAATTTTCGCTTCCTTCTTCAACAGCATCAAGCTTTCTTTCCATTTCAGCTGTAAAATCAACATCTACTATTTGTTTAAAATATGCACCTAATATATCATTTACAATCTCTCCAAGTTCTGTAGGAATTAAGTTTTTCTTTTCACGAACAACATAATTTCTTCCAAGTAAAGTTGATATTGTAGGTACATAAGTACTTGGTCTTCCAATTCCCTTTTCTTCAAGAAGCTTTACAAAAGATGCTTCTGTATATCTTGGAGCTGGTTGTGTAAAATGTTGACTGCCTTCAAGTTTTTCAGTTTTTAACTCTTCGTTTTCTTCTAAAACTGGAAGTGTAACAGAATTTTCATCTTCTTCATTAGAATACTCATAAACTTTCATAAATCCATCAAAACTTACAACTGATCCTGATGCCTTAAATTTGTAATCTCCATTTAATATATCTATCGAATTAGTATTTAATTCACACGAAGCCATCTGACTTGCAACAAATCTTTTCCATATAAGCGAATATAATTTATATTGTTCTGGTGTAAGATTAGCTTTTGCTATTTCTGGAGTTATTTCAACATAAGTTGGTCTTATAGCTTCATGAGCATCTTGAATATTTTTTTTGCTCTTATATACTCTCTTAGTTAGTGGTAGATATTCTTTACCATAAGTATTTTCTATAAATTCTGCTGCTTTAGCTTGTGCCTCTTCTGCTATTCTCACAGAATCCGTTCTCATATAAGTTATTAAACCTACAGTTCCAAAACCTTTCACTTCTACTCCTTCATAAAGCACTTGTGCAACAGACATTGTCTTCTTAGTATTATAATTTAATTTTTTGTTTGCATCTTGTTGAAGTGTACTTGTTGTAAATGGAGGTAATGGATTTCTATTCTTTTTCCCTTTTTTTATAGCATTAACTATGAAAGTTCCACTTTGAAGATCTTTAATTATGTTATTCGCAGTTTCTTCATTATCAATGTCTACTTTTTTGTTTTTATATGTTGATAATCTTACTGGGAATTTCTTTCTTTGTTTCTTAAGCATACAATCTATTGACCAATATTCTTTAGGAATGAATTCTTTAATCTCCTTTTCTCGATCACAAATAAGCTTTAAAGCTGCAGATTGTACTCTTCCTGCACTTAATCCCCATTTTACATTTTTCCAAAGGATTGGACTTATTTCATATCCAACTAGTCTATCTAATATTCTTCTAGCCTGCTGCGCATCTACTAAATCAAGATCTATTTTACGCGCTTCCTTTATAGATGCTTTTACTGCTGCCTTTGTAACCTCATTAAATACAATTCTGCAAGTCTCATCCTCAGAAATTTTTAAAATATTAGCCAAATGCCATGAAATAGCTTCTCCTTCTCTATCGGGGTCGGTTGCAAGATAAACCTTATCTGCTTTTTTAGCAGCTTTTCTAAGCTTATCAATCAATTCACCTTTTCCTCTTATAGTTATATACTTTGGAGTATAATTATTTTCTATATCAACACCTAATCTACTCTTAGGCAGATCTCTTACATGACCCATAGAAGCCTCTACAATATAGTTCTTTCCTAAATATTTTCCTATTGTTTTTGCTTTTGCTGGCGACTCTACAATTACAAGTTTTTGACCCATAGTTAACTTCATAAAATTATGAAGTATTCACCCCCTACATACTTTATATTATTTTTACATAATAGTTTCCAGGCAGACAAATTATCTGATTCTTAATCTGCATTTCAAATAACAAAGCATATAAAGCACCTTTATCTACAGATGTGTTTTTAAAAATATCATCTATATGCATAGGTGTATCAGATAATATATCTAATACCTCACTTTTTTCTGGTGTAAATTTCATAGGTGGTATATTAACATGATCAAAATTTAATAACTCCCTAAAGTTTTCCATAGTAGAAAATGCCTCTACACCTGTCATATTAAGCAAATTATTTGAACCATTTGCTCCATCATAAAATATTGAACCTGGAACTACAATAACTCTTTTTTCTTGTTTTAATGCCCAGTCTGCTGTTATAAGCGATCCACTTTTTTCTGAAGCTTCTATTACTATGACAGTATCTGCCAAACCACTTATTATCCTATTTCTCTTAGGAAAATTATAAGCATTTGGACGGGTACCTGGTAAATATTCAGATAACAGCACACCTTTTTCTTGTATTTTGGAAAATAGCATTTTATTCTCACACGGATAGGTTTTATCAAGTCCACATCCCATTACAGAAATATTTATTCCTTCATTTTCTAAGGCTGTTTTATGTGCAATAGAATCTACTCCTCGTGCACCTCCGCTTATAAGCGTTATATTATTAGTAATAAGCTCCTTTGTCAAGAGTTTTGTTGATGCAAATCCATATTTTGAACACTTTCTTGCACCAACAACAGCTACTGATTTTTTATTAATAACTTCAATATTTCCCTTATAAAATAGTTGAAAAGGCTTCTGTAAAATTCCATCTAATTTGTCTTTATACAAAGGATTGACCCCAGTAATATATTTTATATCATTTTTGTATAATTCTTCTTCTAATCTTTGAGTTTTTTCGTAGAAAACATCTTTTTTATAATTTTTTAGTTTTTTTGAAATTATATCATCACAACTAACTATATATTCAAAATTATTATATATATTTTCACAATTCTCATAAGTATTAATCAATTCATATTTTTTCCTACTGCTTATTTCAAGCGTTATAAACCACAACTCATAATTCATAGCCAAATATCCTTCCTATATAATTTCTCCATTAATATTTTTTCTATAACTAATTGCTTCTAAAATATGTTCTTCTGAAATATCAAGTTTATTATTAATATCCGCTATAGTCCTTGCTAGTTTTACAACTTTACCATATCCTCTTAAAGACATTTTTGTGCTATTATAGTAGTACTTCAAAATTTCATCACACTTCTTGTTTATTCTACATAATTCAAAAATTTCTTTTCCTTTTAGTTCTGAATTATATTTATATTTAGTTTCCTTAAATCTTTCTTTTTGAATAAATCTCGCTCTTATTACATTTTCTTTCATAACACTTGAATCATAAGAATCTCCATTAGAATTAATTTCATCATAAGGTATTCTTGGAACAAAATTTAGAATATCAATTCTATCAAGCAATGCATTAGAAAATTTTTTAGAATATTTTTTTATAAGTTCATCACTATAAAATGAATCTTGTGAATATGTATTCTCCTTATTTGTTTCAGTAGGATTAAAAGCACCTATAAGAAGAAAATCACATGGCATTTTATACGATCCACTTATTCTATTAATATTAATATGCTTTTCTTCTAACGGCTCTCTTAATGCTTCCAGCACTTCTTTTTTAAATTGTAGTATTTCATCCAAAAATAATATTCCATTATGCGCAAGAGTTATTTCTCCTGGAATTATCTCTTTCCCGCCTCCAACAAGTGCTGCTCTAGTAGTTGTATGATGGGGAGACCGAAATGGTCTTTTAATTTTATCTTCATTCTTATCTAAAAGACCTGACACGCTATATATTCTAGCAATTTCAATTAATTCTTCTTTAGTCAATTCTGGCATTATTGATATAAGTGCTTTTGCCAGCATAGTTTTTCCACATCCAGGCTCACCATATAAAATTATATTATGCTTACCTGCAGCAGCTATTTCTAATGCCTTTTTAGATGAATACTGGCCTATTATCATTCCAAAATCAACCTCAAAATCATCTGAAGCAAATTCATTTTCAATACTATTATCAACAGGCATAACATCATTAAATTTCAAAAATGAAATCACTTCATTTAACGTATTAAACGGATAATATTCACCTTCCTCAAAATAAATACTTTCTTTCATATTATCAAAAGGAAATATAAACTTTTTAATTTTTTCATGTATTCCCTGTATTATTATTGGTATTGTACCTTTTATACTTTTAAGTTCTCCAAATAAAGACAACTCACCAAACACTATATATTTATTCATATCTTCCTTTTCAATCTGACCACTTTCCATAAGGATTCCTATTGCTATTGGAAGATCAAGTAACGATCCTATTTTTCTAACATCTGCTGGTGCAAGATTAACAGTAATCCTTCCAAGAGGGAATTCATATCCTGAGTTTACTATTGCAGCTCTAACCCTTTCTTTTGCTTCTTTTACAGATGTATCAGGAAGTCCTACTATTATAAATTGTGGAAGTCCCTTTTCTATATCAACTTCAACATTAATTAAAAACCCCTCAAGTCCATTATGAGTTGCACTTATTATCTTAACTGCCATTTTAATCACCACCTTATGAATGATTATAGACACGTAAATTATATTTAATTCCATATTTATTTAATTTGATTAATTTTTATATTTCAGTTAATACTTATAATAATTTTAAATCAAATTAAAATTTCAAATTAAACAAGGAGTGTAAAATTGAAACATCTTAATAAATCAATTGGAGATAATTCCGAAAAAATAGCCCAAAAATTTTTATTAAAAAAGGGATATCATATTTTAGATTATAATTTCAGAAACCGTTTTGGTGAGATAGATATTATTTGTTCCAAAAACAATCTTCTTATAATTGTAGAAGTAAAAAGTCGTTATTCAACTCAATACGGCACCCCAAAAGAATCTGTAAATTATTTAAAACAACAATCCATAATTAATGTAACTAGATCTTATTTGTTATACAGAAATATACATAATAAAAATATAAGATTTGATGTTATAGAAATATATCTGAATCACCAAAATAACTCATATACAATTAATCATATTAAAGATGCTTTCAGATTAAATTAACTCATTATAAGCAGTAATCATCACTGCACAAACTAAAATATTAGCCCCTATTATATATTACAAAGACTACCTTAATACAATCCAATAGTAACTATTTAATATGTGTAATTCAACTAACAAGCCCTAAAAATTCTAAATATTTGTTAAGGAGAGCAGGCAGACTGATGTTTGCATTACTGTCCTGTCTTTAATTAATTTATTTGGCACATATCTATATAAAATAAATCTTCCTAAGTAAATACACGTAATTTCAGTAATTAGTTCTAAAATACTGAACGCATATAAAAAGCTGTTCACAGTAATATTTACCGCAAACAGCTTTCTTACATATAATATTGAATTTATAGCAACTTTGATAAAAAACTTTGTCGATGTATTTCACATTTTCCATAATTCTTAAGTCCTTCAATATGTTTTGAAGTACCATATCCAACATTATGTTCAAAATCATAATTAGGATATTTTTTTGCATATTCATGCATTATATTATCTCTATATACTTTAGCAACTATAGATGCCGCCGCTATACATGCACTCTTAGTATCTCCTTTTATAACTGATTTATTTTCTATTTGTATGTTCTTCACAAGATATCCATCTGAAAGAACTAAATTGGGTTTTATATCAAGAGAATTACAGCTATCTAAAAATACTTTATTATTGGCAAACCCAATCCCTTTTTCATCTATTTCTTTATTTGAAGATACTGCTATGTGATAACATAATGCTTTTTCTTTTATTATTTCCGCTAATTCTTCTCTCTTAGCTTCTTTAACCTTTTTAGAGTCATTTAAATAAAGTATAAGTTCATCATCACATACATTTAAATCAAGTATTACAGCACATGCAACTATTGGCCCTGCAAGAGGTCCTCTGCCTACCTCATCTACTCCAGCAATATATTTATAGTTTCCAAATGATTTATCGAATTCATACATTTTTTTTACTCTTTGAACTTCCTTTTCATAAGCAGAAATTTCTTTTTCCATTCTTGTTTTTAAACTTAACACGTTTTTTCTTGTATCTGTTCCAAGCCATTTTAATATTTTTTGTATTTCTCCACTTTTGTACGATTCAATAACACATATTTTAGATATTTCTTCTTTTATTTGTGCAAAGGAAAATGATTTAATATTTTCATTAATCATCTTGATTAGTTTCCTTTTCTCCTGTAGTTTCTGCTTCAACTGGTCTTTCTAACGAAATTTTACCAATCTTTCCACCTCTAAATTCGTCAAGAAGTATAACTGCAAGTCTATTGTAATCAATTTCGCCTCTTGATATAAGAGTTCCTCTCTTCTTTCCTATTGCATCTAAAGTATCTAATGGGTTTTCATATATTTGTTCTAATTTATATCTTGCTTTTAATTCACTTTCATAATTATTCTGAAGTCTTTCAACAAGTTTTAGGGATAATTCTTCTATATCCATTATCTCATCCTTAATAGCTCCTGTAAAAGCTAAATTCAACGCTGTCCTGTCATCTTCAAATTTAGGCCATAATACTCCTGGTGTATCTAAAAGCTCTATTCCTACAGCCGTTTTAATCCATTGCTTACTCTTAGTAACCCCTGGTCTATCTCCTGTCTTTGCAATATTATTTCTAGCCATTTTATTTATAAATGTAGACTTTCCAACATTAGGTATACCAACAACCATTACTCTAGTAATTATTTTTGCCATACCTTTTGCTTTCAATCTATCGTGTTTTTCTTTTAATAAATTCATAAGTGCAGGCTTAATTGCTTTTAAACCATCACCTTTTAAGCAATTAACTTCAAGAACCTTTACGTTATCATTGGTTAAATAATCAATCCATTGCTTTGTTACTTTGCTGTCAGTAAGATCACTTTTATTTAAAAGAATAAGTCTTGGCTTTCCTTCTAATAATCTATCGATATCAGGATTTGCTGATGCTCTTGGAATTCTAGCATCTCTTATTTCAATTACAGCATCAACTAATTTTAAATTTTCCTTAATTTCTCTCTGAGTTTTTCTCATATGCCCTGGAAACCAGTTTATTGCCATGTGAATTCCTCCTTTTATTTATAACTTATGATTAGTTTAAACATTTCTTAAATCTTAAACGATATACTATAACTAAGATAATTTTTTAATTAGAATAAATACATACCTAACTAACTCTTACTTCTTATTAATTTTAATTGTATTATTTTTGATAGACCTTAATTTTTATAACTTTTAACCTTCATATTTTATTTATTATTATGTTTTTAAAAGTTTTCTACATATTCTTAATCAATATAATTTACTTTATAATAAAAAAAAGGACTTTGCAGTCCCCTTTTTTATATACTATCTAGTTAATAATTCTTTAACTTTAGCAGCCTTACCAACTCTATCTCTTAAGTAGTAAAGTTTAGCTCTTCTTACTTTACCTTTTCTAACAACTTCGATTCTGTCGATAATTGGCGCATTCATTGGGAATGTTCTTTCAACTCCAGTACCGTAAGCAACTCTTCTTACAGTGAAAGTTTCTCTTAAACCACCGTTTTGTTTCTTGATTACAGTTCCTTCGAACATTTGAATTCTTTCTTTGTTACCTTCTTGAATCTTAACGTATACCTTTATAGTATCTCCGATTGCAAATTTAGGTAAGTCAGTTCTGATTTGTTCAGCTTCAATAGCTTTTATTATTTCGTTCATTGTGCATTCCCTCCTTAACGATAATTTGACGTTCTTAACACAGTTTTTCATGTAGACAGAGGAACGCCCGTACTAGCACAAAATCTATAATACCACATATTTTTTTGCATTTCAACAAAAATGAATTATTTTTATTTACATTCTTTGGTTTTTTTTAGAATTTTAATATCCTCTTTGGTTAAAGTAATATTTTTATACAAATCCGGTCTTCTTTTTCTAGTTATTTCAAGAGATTGAGCCCTTCTCCATTTTCTTATATTTTCATGATGTCCTGATAATAATACATCAGGAACCCTATCTCCTTCAAATTCTTCTGGTCTTGTATATTGAGGATATTCCAAAAGACCATTATAAAATGATTCTTCCATAAAACTTTCCTGCTTTCCAAGTACTCCTGGTATAAGTCTTAATACAGAATCAATTACAGGAATTGCTGCCATTTCTCCTCCAGTAAGAACAAAATCACCTAAAGATATTTCCATATCCACATGTTTGTATACTCTTTCATCTATTCCTTCATAATGTCCACATAAAAATATAAGGTTTTCTTCTTTTGCCAGCTCATTAGCCATTTGCTGATTAAAAGTTTTTCCTCTCGGACCAAGGAATATAACCTTACCATTACATTCTTTCTTTACAGCTCTTATGCAATCTACTATTGGTTGAGGTGCCATTACCATCCCAGCTCCTCCGCCATATGGATAATCATCAACTTTTTTATGTTTATTTAATGTATAATCCCTTATATTGAATACATTTAAATCAACAATTTCTTTTTCTCGTGCTCTTCCAATTATACTGTGATCAAAAATCGAAAACATTTCTGGAAAAAGAGTCAGAATACTAATCTTCATCTTGCCACTCACCTACTGGTCTTATAACTATTTTCTTTTCATCAATATTAACACTAAGCACTATATTTCTAAGTACAGGAATTAATACTTCTTTAGGCTGCTTTATCCAGTATACATCATTGTTATGAGTACTTATAACATCAAATACTTTTCCTATTTGTTTATTATTTGTATCATATACGGTACATTCTTTCAAATCAGAAACATAGTAAGTATCTGGTGGCAATTCAGGTTCTTCATCACGTGGAATCTCTATGTATTTTTGTTTATAAGTCTCAGCATCATTCATAGTATCAACGCCTTCAAGCTTCAATATCACTCTATCCTTTTGAAACTTTACGCCTTGTATATTCATATCTACTCCACCAACTAAAACAGTTTTTAATCTTTTATATTTCTGAACATCTTCAGTTAATGGGTATACTTTAACTTCACCTTTAATTCCGTGAGTATTTATAATTTGACCAATTTTAAATAATTTTTTTTGCAAACTTTTCACCCCGTATTTTTCAGTTAACAGTTGGCAATTAATAATTAACAGTTTCAACTAATAGTATAAACAAAAGCATGTGTCTGTTAATATTAAAAGTTTATCTGCCAAAATATTTTTCTTTATCAAAAACATTATATCCTAAATCAAAAAAAATTAAAACAAAAAGAGTTAGGATAAACCTAACTCTTAATTTTAGATGATTTCTACTATAACGCGTTTATGCTCTTTCACTGCTGCTGCTTTTACTACTGTACGTATAGCTTTTGCAATTCTTCCTTGTTTACCAATTACTTTTCCCATATCATTTGGGGCTACTCTTAACTCTAGTATAAGAGACTGCTCTCCATCAACTTCGTTAACAATAACAGCATCTGGATTATCAACAAGAGATTTAGCTAAATATTCAACTAACTCCTTCATAAACGTCCATAATTAGTATGTACTAATTACAGAATTCACCTCCAAAATTACTTAGTAAGACCTGCGTTGTCGAAAAGTCTCTTAACTACGTTTGTTGGTTGTGCACCGTTAGCTAACCATTTGTTAGCTTTTTCTTCATCAACTTTAAACTCAACTGGTTCAGTTAATGGATTGTAGTATCCAATTTCATCGATGAACTTACCATCTCTTGGAGATCTTGAATCTGCAACAACAACTCTATAGAAAGGAGCTTTATGAGCACCCATTCTTCTTAATCTAATTTTTACTGCCATGTTTAATTTCACCTCCTTTAAAGGATAATATTTATATTTCAACTCTAGAAAGGTAACTTGCCAAACAATCCGCCTTTTTTGGCTTGTTTTTGTAATGATTTCATTTGCTTCATCTGCTTTTTCATCATTTCGTAACTCTTCATGAGTTTATTAACTTCTTGAACTGTAGTTCCAGAACCTTTTGCCACTCTATTCTTCCTTGACTTTTCTTTATTTAAAATATCCGGATTTCTTCTTTCCTTTGCAGTCATAGATTGAATTATAGCTTTTGTTCTGTCCATAGCTTCCTGACCTTTTTCAAAATCTACTCCTTGAAGTTCTTTTGAATTCATACCTGGAATCATTTCTAAAATTTTATTTAAAGGTCCAAGCTTTTTCATCTGCTCCATAGCCATTAGGTAATCATCAAAGTTAAATTCTTGATTTAACATTCTCTTTCCTAAATCAGCTGCTTCCTTTTCATCAATAGCTTCCTGAGCTTTCTCAATAAGCGATAATACATCACCCATTCCAAGAATTCTAGATGCCATTCTATCAGGATGGAAAACTTCAAAGTCATTCATCTTTTCACCAAGACCTACATATTTGATAGGTTTATCAATTATGCTCTTGATTGAAAGTGCAGCTCCACCTCTTGTATCACCATCAAGTTTTGTAAGTATAACACCTGTAACATCTAAATCATTATCAAAATTTTCTGCCACATTTACAGCATCCTGTCCTGTCATTGAATCAACAACAAGAAGTATTTCTGATGGATTAACATTTGCTTTTATATCTTTTAATTCCTGCATTAAATCTTCATCAATATGAAGTCTACCAGCAGTATCTATAATAACTATGTTATTACCATTATCTTTTGCATGAGCAATTGCTGCTTTTGCAATATCAACAGGACTTACTTTGTCCCCCATTGAAAATACTGGTATATCAATTTGTTTTCCTACTACTTCTAACTGTTTTATAGCCGCTGGTCTATATACATCACACGCAACTAACAATGGTTTTTTCTTTTCTTTTCTTAAGGATAATGCAAGCTTACCACATATTGTAGTTTTACCTGCCCCTTGAAGGCCAACCATCATTAAAACTGTAGGTCCACTGCTATTGTAGTTAAGTTTACTTTCACTTCCACCCATAAGATTAGTAAGTTCTTCGTTAACTACTTTGATTACTTGTTGTCCTGGTGTAAGACTTTCTAATACTTCATCTCCTACACATTTAGAACTAACTGAAGAAACAAAGTTTTTTACAACTTTATAGTTAACATCTGCTTCTAATAAGGCAAGCTTTACTTCTCTCATGGCTTCTTTAATATCCTTTTCAGTTAACTTTCCTTTTCCTTTTAATTTTCTGAAAGTTTCCTGAAGCTTTTCGCCTAAACCTTCGAAAGCCATGTTTACCTCCTCCTTATAAATTTTCTAGTTTATTTTTATATTGTATAATATCATCTTCATCAATGGAATATTTACTTTTCAAAAAATCTAAAAAATCTATAATTTTTTGTTCTCTGTTTAAGTTCTTTTGAAGTAAGTTAAGCTTACTTTCATAGGATAGAAGCTGCTTATAGCATCTTTTGATTAAATCATGAATTGCCTGACGACTTGTTTTGTTAATCTCTGCAATTTCTGCAAGTGACAAATCATCATTATAATACCAATCCATTACATCTCTCTGCTTTTCCGTTAATAATGAACCATAATAATCCATAAGTAACGAAATCTCAACTCTATCTTCCATTTAATCACCTTACCACAAAAGAGATTTTAACAGGATTTTTTATAAGTGTCAAGTATTTTTACTTAACACTTATACTATTTTTTAATTTTAATTTTTCAAAACGTTTTTCATTATTTTTTGTTACAATAAATCTCTTGTAATTATCAATATTTTAGTATATCTAATAATTGATAATCATTATATTAATGCTTCAGCAAAACTTTCTGCATCAAATTTTTGAAGATCATCTACTCCTTCACCAACACCAATATATCTAACTGGTATATTTAATGCCTGTTTAATTGAAATTACAACTCCGCCTTTTGCTGTTCCATCAAGCTTAGTCAATATAATTCCATCTATAGGACACACTTCCATAAATTGTTTCGCTTGAATTACTGCATTCTGTCCTGTAGTAGCATCTAAAACCAAAAGAGTTTCTTTTTTATATCCTTCAAGTTCCCTATCTATTATTCTGTTTATTTTTTCAAGTTCATTCATTAGGTTTTTCTTATTATGAAGTCTTCCTGCTGTATCACAAATTAATAAGTCTACATTTCTAGCTTTTGCAGCTTCAATTGCATCAAATACTACTGCTGCTGGATCTGAACCTTCCTGATGTTTAATTATATTAACATTAGCTCTTTTGCTCCATACTTCAAGTTGATCTATAGCCGCTGCTCTAAAGGTATCTGCAGCTGCAAGTAATACTTTCTTTCCATCAGCTTTATTTTTAGCCGCAAGTTTACCAATAGAAGTAGTTTTACCAACACCATTTACCCCTATAACTAGCATTACTTTCTTCTCACTGTTATCCTCCTCATATGCACCTTCAACTAATATGTCTTTTATTACTTCTTTAAGTGCTGGTTTAACTTCTTGAGGATCATTTATCTTTTCATTACGTATTTTAGTTCTTAATCTTTCAATTATATCAATTGTTGTATCCATTCCCACATCTGATGTTATAAGTATTTCCTCTAATTCTTCATATAAATCTTCATCAATAGTAATGGCAATTTTCAATACTTCGTTGATTTTATCAGTCAAACCATCTCTAGTCTTAGTTAATCCCTCTTTAAGTTTATTAAATAAATTTCCAAACAACTTAAATTCCTCCTAATATTATTTTATTCTATATTTTTAGTTAAATCTACAGATACTACTTTGGATACACCTTTTTCCTCCATAGTTACACCATAAATTATATCACTTGCTTCCATAGTTCCTTTTCTATGTGTTATTACTATAAACTGAGTATTATGAGAAAATCTTTTCAAGAATTCTGCATATCTAAATACATTAGCATCATCAAGTGCCGCTTCAATTTCATCCAAAATACAAAATGGAGTAGGTTTCATCTTAAGTATTGCAAATAAAAGTGCTATTGCAGATAAAACTTTTTCTCCCCCTGACATAAGATTAATATTTTGAAGTTTCTTACCTGGCGGTTCAACATTTATATCTATATTGGCAGTAAGCTCATCACCTTCGCCCAATATAAGTTCAGCACTTCCTCCATGGAACAAATCATTAAATGTTTTATTAAAATTATAATTTAATATTTTAAAGTTTTCTTTAAATAATATTTTCATTTCATTTGTCATTTCTTCAATAACTGAAATAAGCTCAATTTTAGCCTTTTCAAGATCTTCAGCCTGAGATGACATAAATTCAAATTTATCTTTTATTTCTTCATATTCTTCTATAGCCGCCAAATTAACAACACCTAATTTTGTAATCTTACTCTTTGTTGCTGTTATTTCATGCTTTAATACTTCTTCATTTTTAACAGGTTCACATATATCTAAAGCTTCAGCATATGTAAGTTCAAGTTCTTCATTAAGCTTCTTGTATATATGTTCTTTATCACTTTCCTTTTTAGCCTTTACTATTTCTTTTTTATTAACTTCCATTTCACGTCTGCTTATTTCATCTAAAACAACACTTATTACATTATCTTTTTCTTTAAATTCAGCTTTAAGTTTTTCTTTTAAAAGTTCATCATCTTTAAAGTTTCTTTCAAGTTTATTTATATTTTCATTATTGGCTTCTATACTTCTATTCTTTTCCTTAATATTCTCATTAAGTTGCTTTATGCTCTCTTGATTATATTCATTTTCACTTTTAAGTTCTTCGCTCTTCTGAATAAAATCTAATTCATCTTGCTCCATTCTAGAAAAATCATTTTTCTTACTTTCAATCATCTCATCAAGTTTAGCTTTTGAGATTTTCATTTCAGTAAGAATGCTGTCACTACTGCTTACCTCTTCACTCTTCATCTTTATAATCTTTTCTAATTCCATACTTTTGTTTTTATTTGTAGAATTTTTATTTTCAAGTGCTTCTATATGATTTTTCTTTTTAGAAAGCTTTTCTATCATTGTTTCTTTTTCTTTTGCTATCTTCTTAAGTTCTTCTTTAGATACTTCTAAATTTTTTTGAAGTTTATCAGTTTCATTTTGAAGACCTTTAGTTTCACTTTCTTTCTTAGTAAGCTCAATATTTTTTTCATGAATAAGATCTCTATCATTCAATATCTGCTCATCCACAGATTTTATCTTATTTTTAATATCATGAGTTTCTTTAATTAATGAAGAATATGTAACTTTTTTAGATTCTATTTGTTTACCTAATTCTTCAATTTCTCTTTTTCTTCCTAAAACATTAGCATTCTTACCTTTTATACTACCACCAGTTAATGCTCCACCTGGATTAACCACTTCACCTTCTAAAGTTACTATCTTATAAGAATAATTCCCCAACTTAGCTATATTAAGAGCACTATCCATATCAGAACATATTATAGTTCTTCCTAATACATAATTCATAATATTATCGTATTCAGATGAATAAGATATTATATCACTTGCAATTCCTATATATCCTTTAGATTCTAATATTTTTTTATCAATATTAATTTTTCTCCCTTTAATTATATTAAGTGGAAGAAAAGTAGCTCTACCTATATTATTTTTCTTTAAATAACTTATAAGAATCTTTGCAATATTCTCATTTTTAGTAATTACATTTGATATAGCTGCTCCAAGAGCTATTTCTATAGCAGTTTCGTAAGTTTTTTCAACTTTGAATATTTCACCAAGTACCTTCGTATCATCAGGATTTATAATATTCTTGTTATGAATTGATTCCATAAGCGATTTTACTGGTCTGTTATACCCTTCATAATGCTTTTCTAAATTTTCAAGCATATTTTTATTTGCCTCAAGTTTAGTTAACACTCTGTTTAATTCTCTCACTTCATTTTCTTTTTTAGTAAGCGATCCATGTAAAAAAGCTAAATTTTTTCTGCTATCAGAAATTCTATATTCAATTTCTCTAATATTACTTTTTTTCATTTCAATATCGTTTAAAAGGCCTGTATACGTAGCCTGATTTATAACAATATTATTTTCTAGTGATGATATTGAAGAATTTAAAGTCTGTTCTTTTTCATCTCTTAAACTTATGTCTCTACTTAAAATGTTAATTTCATTTTTAATATCAGAATTATTTTTTAAAAATTCTAATTCACCTTCTCTTAAAGTCTTAAGTTCATTTTCTATTTTTCTTAATTCATCGAAACCAGTCTTATTTAAAGTCTCCAATTTTAAAATTTCTTCTGCTTTTTCCTTTTGCTCACCAAGCTTAGCAAGCAATTCTTCTTCTAATAGTTTTTTATTTTCAATTAATTTATTTATTTTACCTAAAATATCTTCTATTTCATAATTATTTCTTTTAATTTTTTCTTCACAATTTTTTATTCTTTCATGGAACAGTTCTATACTCTTTCCATCTTCACTTATAACATCTTTAAGACTATAATATCTTTCTTTTTCTTCTAATGTATTCTTTTCAATATTTTCTATTCTACTTTCTAATTCTTTAAGTTTTTCCTTGTCACTTGCTATTTCCTGCCTTTTAGCATTTATAGCTTTAACCCTTTCATCTAAATCTTTGTTAAAATCCTTTAAGTCCTCATCCATAATCTTTATCGTATGAACTATTAATGAAACTTCCTTAGTCTTTAATCCTTTTGATAATTCATTAAATTCAAGAGCTTTTTCTCTCTCTATTCTCAATGGTTCTAATCTTTCTTCATATGTAGATAAAATATCATTAATTCTAACCAAATTATCATCAGTATTGCTTAATTTCTTTTCAGCTTCTTCTTTTCTATTTTTAAACTTAACTATTCCAGCTGCCTCTTCAAGAAGTGCTCTTCTTTCTTCAGGTTTACCACTTAAAATTGCTTCTATTTTACCTTGTCCAATGAGTGAATATCCTTCCTTACCTATACCAGTATCTACAAATAAATTCGTAATATCCTTAAGTCTGCATTTTATATTATTTATAAGATATTCAGATTCACCTGATCTGAATATTCTTCTAGCTACAGTAACTTCATTATATTCAGTTGCAAGCTGTTCATCACTATTATCCAATGTAAGTGCAACCTGAGCAAGACCTACAGGTTTTCTAAACTGTGTCCCTGCAAAGATTACATCTTCCATCTTTCCTCCTCTTAATACCTTTATGCTCTGTTCTCCAAGAACCCATCTTACAGCATCTGATATATTACTTTTACCGCTTCCATTAGGTCCAACTACTGCAGTTACACCCTTTTCAAATTTTAATTCCGTTTTATCTGCAAAGGATTTGAATCCTCTAATTTCCAGAGATTTTAAAAACATCTGCCCACTCCTTACAAATTAAAAAAGTATAGTAGGTAATAATCCTATAATAAATACTATAACCATAAAAATAACCATAGCTATTGTCATTTTTTCTCTAGTCTTCCTCTTCATATTAATCACTCCTCATTATTCTTAGTTTATAGCATATATTGCCAAATTTCAAATTATATATTAAAAGCGAGAGTTCCCCCTCGCTAGTATATTATATGCACTTTTTTATCATCTAAATAAAGCTCAATTGTGCCTCTATTTATATTAGAATCTTGCTTTACAATAAGATTCTTTTTATTTTCTCTTAGCTTATTAAAATAAAACTTCTTGTTAGCATAAAGCTTGCTTATATCTCTAGGATTAATATGAATTTCTCCATTACTGCGCTCACTCATATTTTCAAGAATCTTATCTACTAAAAGACTACTTTCTACAAGTTCTCTAAATGCCGGATGAAACGGACCTGCTACAACATCTCCATTTTCATTTATAGTTTCTGTTGGTTGAAGTCCAATTCGAATAACCTGTATGTTATTCTTAGAATACATATCATACATCTTCTTACTTATTTCAACAGCTTCTTCTAGTGTATAAGGTACATACTCTCCTCTATTATACATTATTTCCATAGCTGTATCTTTAATAACAAGTGATGGATATATTCTACATATATCTGGTTTCATACTTATAGATTTCTTTGTTGAATAAATATCTTTCTCAAAAGTATCGCCTGGAAGCCCCGGCATTATCTGATGCCCCAAAACAAATCCATAATCCTTTATAAGTTTTGAAGCTTTTACAACTTCATCAACACCATGACCTCTCGCACTCTTTTTAAGAACTTCTTCATCAAGAGATTGAACTCCAAGTTCTATTATATCCACGCCATATTCTTTTAAATATGTAAGTATGTAATCATTTATATAATCAGGTCTTGTTGAAAGTCTTATTTTATCAATAAGCTTACTATCTTTAAATTGTTTTGCTACTTTTAGAAGTTCACGCTGTTTCTGTTCTCTTATTCCTGTAAATGTACCGCCAAAAAATGATACTTCTACTGTAGCTTTTGTATGATCAATAGTTACAAGGTAATCATTAATAGTCTTTTCGACAAACTTATTTGTAACTTTTTCATTATCATTATTTTTCTTTTTTGTAGCTATTCTTATAGATTCCTTATTAGTTCCCGTGATTCTATCCTGATTGCAGAAAACACAATCATGAGGACATCCTTCATGAGGTACAAATATAGGTATTATATAATAATTCTTACTCATTTATCCCATCCAATTTTGTTAAAGCTTCTTTTGCAGCATTTTGCTCTGCTTCCTTTTTACTATATCCACATCCTTCACCCATAACCTTATTATCTATCATAACATTAGTAAAGAATTTTCTTCTATGTGGTGGACCTTCATGTTTAATTAATTCATAATGAATTAATACTTCTCCATCCTTTTGTAAAAATTCTTGAAGCTTAGTTTTAAAATCTAATATTATTTCATTATTTATAGCCTTTTTAATTATCTCTTCAAAATGAAGTAGTATGAAATCCCTTACAAAACCGATACCTTTATCTAGGTAAACAGCTGCAATAACAGCTTCCACAGCATCAGCTTGAATAGAAGTTCTTTCTCTTCCTCCTGTAAGTTCTTCACCTTTGCTCATTCTTATATATTCTCCAAGTTTTAATTTTTTAGCAATTTCAAAAAGAGAATTTTCGCATACAATTAAACTTCTTATTTTAGTAAGCTCACCTTCACTTTTATTTTTATAATTGTTAAATAAATATTCAGTTATGCATAACTGTAAAACTGCATCTCCTAAGAATTCAAGCCTTTCATTATACTCAGCATCCTTGAACTGATTTGCAAAAGAACTATGTGTAAGTGCCGTTTTTAATAATGTTGGATTATTAAAATAAACTCCCAGGTGTTCTTCGATTTCCTTAAGTGTATATCTATTCATCTTCTTCACTCCTTGAAGTTTATTCTTCAACTTGCTATTATAAACAAATTCAAGAATAAACTAAATTTAATAAATATAAAATCCCGCGGAATCAAGCGGGATTATGTTATTCTTCATGATGAGCTTTTACGTAATTAACAACATCTCCAACTGTCTTGAAGTTCTCAACGTCTTCATCTGGTATTTCCATATCTAATTCATCTTCTAAAGCCATTATTAATTCAACGATATCTAATGAATCTGCATTTAAATCCTCTATAAATGACGCATCCATAGTAACGCTAGCTTCATCTATACTTAACTTATCAGCAATAATTGCTTGGATTCTTTCAAACATTTGTTTCACCTCCCAAGTTCTACATTTAGATAATATTATATATTATCTAAATCGTCAATATAAGTTTTTCAAATATATAATTAATTTTCTTTTGAAAATTCAGACTTCATATTATCTAAAACTTTGTTATCGTAAAAAATCTTTGCTTGCCTTATAGCATTTTTAAATGCTCTTGCATCTGAACTTCCATGAGCCTTTATACATATACCATCAACGCCTAAAAACGGAGCTCCACCATATTCTTTATAATCAACCTTTTTCATAAGCTTTTTTAACACAGGCTTTAAAAGGAGAACTCCAAATTTTGAAATTATTGATGACTTCATCACTTCATCTTTTACCATACCTAATATATTAAATGCAGAACCTTCATACATTTTTAATGCAGTATTTCCTACAAAACCATCACTTACTAGAATATTAGTTTCTCCACTAGGTATATCTCTAGGTTCAATATTTCCCACAAAATTTAATGATTGTTCATTTTTTAATAATTTGTATGTTGATTTTGCAAGGTCATTGCCTTTCTCTTCTTCTTCCCCTATATTAATAAGACCTATAGAAGGTTTATCTACATTAAATACATATTTATAATACACTTCTCCCATTTTAGCAAATTGAACTAAATATTGAGGTTTACAGTCAACGTTAGCTCCAACATCAACTATCATAAAGTGAGATTTTCTTCCCGGCATTATAGGTGCAAGCGCAGGTCTTTCTACTCCTTTAATTCTTCCAACTATAAGGGTACATCCTGCCAAAAAAGCCCCTGTACTTCCTGCTGATATAATCGCATCACAGGTTTGGTCTTTAACCAAATTAAGTGCCTTAACTATACTAGATTCTTTCTTTCTTCTTACAGCCATTACAGGATGCTCATTAGTAGACACAACTTCTTTAGCATCAATAACTTTTATTTTATCTTTTTGATAATCATATTTAGACAATTCTAAATTAATCTTATCTTCAGGTCCAGTAATATAAAATTCTATATCTTGATAGTCTTTCAGCGATTGAATTACACCTTCAACAACAGCTGTTGGTGCATTATCTCCGCCCATACCATCTATAGCTATTTTCATTGTCATATATCCACCTCTGAAATATTTTAATATATTTTTTATTCACATATTATTTTAATTATACCCTATAATTTCATTTATTACAGCCTTTATTTACATAATTGTAACTTTTATTTCATTGTCAGCTCAATTTATAATGTTTATATAACTTAACAATTTGCGTTCCAATAAAATAATTTCTATCTTTAATATATAACCCAATTCACTCTAAATTTTAGTTAATAGTAATTCAATTAAATATATAAGCAAAAAGCTATTATAAATAATCTAATAAATAGATAATTTATAATAGCCTTATATAAATTAAAAGAAAGTCATAAGACTTTCTTTTAGTTTTCAGAAGCTACAACTTCCTTACCTTTATAAGAACCACAGTTCTTACATACTCTATGAGCAAGTTTCATTTCGTGACATTGTGGACATTCTACGATGCCTGGTAAACTAGCTTTAAAAGTTTGAGCTCTTCTCTTTTTACTTCTAGCACTACATTGCTTTCTAGCTGGACAACCCATTAGTTACACCTCCTTATTTATCAAACAACCCTCTCAAGGCTTCAAAACGTATATCTACGTCATCCTTATTACAAGAACATGTTTCATAATTCAAATTACAACCACATTCCTGACATAACCCCTTGCAGTCGTCTTTACAAACTCTTTGAATAGGCAATGTTGAAATTATACTTGTTTCAACAATTTCTGTGATGTCTAACACATCATCTATTACAACTGTAGCTTCATCATCTTCTGAATCCACATTTGTTGTAAACCTTTCTTCTATATCAATATCTATTGGATAGATAAAGGTATCTAAGCATCTTGAACATACCATTTCTAGTTCAGTTTTAATATTAGCTTTAATAACTAATATACCACTGTCAGATGTAATCATACCATCTACAATGCATGGCTTAGCAAACTTAATTATATCTCCTTCAAATTCAACACTAGGAATTTGAACTGAATAATTAACTTTTTTGCTTCTATCTTTACCTGAAATAATATCTGAAATTTGTACTTTCATACTTACAGAGTATATTGCATAATCGACAAGTTGTCAATAATCCAATAATCTCCTTTCACTCCTTAGCATTTATTTGTAAATCAAACACAACTAATTATATAAAGGAGGATGTAAAAAGTCAAGATATTTATAATAATTACTATTTAATTAATTCTAAAGTTTCTTTAGCAATCATTAATTCTTCATTTGTAGGAATTACGAATAATTTAACCTTTGATTCTGGTGTAGAAATTTCCATTCCATCTCCAACAAATTGATTGTCATTTTTAACTGGATCTATATCAATTCCAAAGAATTGCATATTGCTTAATGCTCTAATTCTAACTTCTGGAGCATGTTCTCCAATTCCTGCTGTAAATACAATAGCATCTACACCATTCATTGCAGCAGCATAAGCACCAATTTGTTTCTTAACTTGATATCCATATATATCCATTGTTAATAATGCTCTATGATCATTTCTTTCATTAACAGCTGTTCTAATATCTCTAAAGTCAGTTGTTAAACCTGAAACTCCAACAACTCCTGATTTTTTGTTCATGATTTCATTAATTTCATCAGCAGTATATCCTTTTTCTTTTTGTAAGAAAGTAACTATTGCTGGATCAATACTTCCACATCTTGATCCCATTATAATACCATCAAGTGGAGTGAATCCCATTGTAGTATCTACTGATTTTCCTCCATTAACAGCTGTTATACTAACACCATTTCCTAAATGACAAGTAATAATCTTAAGATCTTTAATATCCTTGTTCATCCATTTTGCAACTTGACCAGCTACATATTTATGAGAAGTTCCGTGGAAACCATATCTTCTTATATGATCTTCTTTATAGAATTCATATGGTAGTGGATACATAAATGCTTTTTCTGGCATTGTTTGATGGAATGCAGTATCGAATACTGTTACCATTGGAGTATTTGGCATTAATGCTTGACAAGCCTTTATTCCTAATACAGCTGCTGGGTTGTGTAATGGTGCAAGTTTTGATATTTCTTGAAGTTTTTCAATTACTTCATCATTAACAACAACTGAATGAGTATAAACTTCACCACCATGAACAACTCTATGTCCCACTCCTGATATTTCATCCATTGATTTAATTACGCCATGTTTTTCATCAACTAAAGTCTTAAGTACTAAATCTATAGCTGTTTGATGATTTTTTAATTCAGTTTCAAGTACATATTTATCTCTACCTTCTACTTTGTGAGTTAAAACCCCATCGATTCCTATTCTTTCTACAAGTCCTGATGCTAAAACACTACCATCAGTCATATCCATAAGTTGATATTTTAATGAAGAACTTCCACAGTTAATTACTAATATTTTCATAATTGACAAACTCCTTTACTTCTAATTACTTATTATTTATTTTGTAGCTTGAGCTTGAACAGCTGTTAAAGCTACAACATTAACGATATCTTCTGAACTACATCCTCTTGATAAATCGTTTATTGGCTTAGCAAATCCTTGACAAACTGGACCAATTGCTTCAGCATTTGCAAATCTTTGAACTAGTTTGTATCCTATGTTACCAGCTTGTAAGTCTGGGAATACTAATACATTAGCACTTCCTGCAACTGAACTTCCTGATGCTTTTTGTTTTGCAACCTTAGGTACTATTGCAGCATCTAATTGTAATTCTCCATCTATGCTTAAATCAGGTCTTAATTCTTTTGCTTTATTTGTTGCATTTCTTACTTTATCTACAACTTCATGATCTGCACTTCCCATAGTTGAGAATGATAACATTGCAACTTTAGGATCAATTTTCGCAAGATTTTTTGCATTATCTGCAGTTGCTATTGCTATTGAAGCTAATTGATCTTCATTTGGTACTGGATTAACAGCACAGTCAGCAAAGAATAATAAACCATTATCGCCATATGGTGAATTTGGAACTTCCATTATGAAGAAACTTGATACACAAGATACCCCTGGTGCTGTTTTAATTATTTGTAATCCTGGTCTTAATAAATCTCCTGTTGTATGAACTGCTCCTGAAACCATTCCATCAGCATCATCTAATTTTACCATCATTGTCGCAAAGTATAATGGATCTCTAACTATTTTTTCAGCTTTTTCCATTGTTACGCCCTTTGCTTTTCTTAATTCATAGAAACTTTCTATGTATTTACCTAAATTTTCTGATTGTTCTGGATCTATAATTTCAATGCCTGTTAAATCTACATCTAATTCAGTAGCTTTAGCTATTATTTCTTCTCTATTTCCAATTAATATAGGATAAGCTAATCCTAAACTATTGATTTTTTGTGCAGCTATTACAGTTCTTTCTTCATTTCCTTCTGGAAGAACTATTTTCTTTCTTTCTAATTTTGCTGCTTCCCAAATTTTTTCCATGAGTTTCATAATTTGAGTTCCCCTTTCAATAATCTTATCTCTTTTATAACTAATATACTCCTATAACTCTAGTATTTTCAACTATAAAATAGAATTCTTTAGATTTGAAATAATCAAAATTGTCAGACAATTAACTTTAAAAATACTTATACACTAAAAGTATTTTTTTTAACAATTAAAAATTATTTTTTATCATTGTAAAATCAAATTAAACAGTATTGTAAACATTTTAAATATAAAGCTTTTTATAGTTTTTTTGCTAAATGCTTACATTTTCTAAATTTCTTTATAAATATTTTTTTTCAGTCTATAATAAATATTATTCAATTAACTTTAAAAATAGAGAGAGGTAAATTTATGATTACAGGAATTATTACTGAATACAATCCATTTCATAAAGGTCATGCATATCATTTATCACGTTGCAAAAAAGATACAAATTGTTCAGGTGTAGTATGTGTAATGAGTGGAAATTTTATGCAAAGAGGAATACCTGCAATAATTGATAAATGGAAACGTGCAGAAATGGCTGTAAAGAATGGTGTAGATCTTGTTATTGAACTTCCATTGGTCTACTCTATTTCATCAGCAGAACATTTTGCTTTTGGAAGTGTTTCTCTTTTAAATAGTTTAGGTTTAATAGACCATATCTATTTTGGAAGTGAAGCTGGTAATGTAGAAATTTTAAATTCCATTGCAGATACTCTTATAAAAGAACCAGAACAATATAAACTTATTCTCAAAAATAACTTAAACAATGGACTTCCATTTCATTTGAGCAGATCAAATGCTATTTATGAATATTTAAAAAATGATAATATCAAAGAAACATTATCTAATTCTAATAATATATTAGGAATAGAATACATAAAAGCATTAAAATCACTAAACAGTACAATTACTCCTATGACCATTAAAAGAAAAGGATCTTCTTATAATGAAGAAATCTTAAGTGATTCTTTTTCTTCTGCTACTTCAATAAGAAATCACCTTAAGAAAAATTCACTAAATACTTTAAAGAATTGCTTAACTGATGAAAGTTTTGCTATTCTAAAAAACTTATACAAAAAAAATTATAAGTTTGTTTTTGAAGAAGATATGTTTAAATATATAAAATATAAATTATTAACAAACGAAAATGCACTTTCTAATCTTCCTGATGTTTCTGAAGGTCTAGATAATAAAATTTATAAAGAAATATTTTCTTCAAATTCCTTAGATGAACTTATACTTTCATCTAAAAGCAAACGCTATACTTATACACGAATAAATAGAATTTTAGCCCAATGCTTTCTAAATTTAGAAAATTACAATTTGTTAGAACTTGCTAAAATGCCAGCTCCTTATGCACGAATACTTTCTTTTAATAATACTGGACGTGAAATTCTAAAAAAATTGAAGAAAACTTCTAGCATAGATATAATAACAAAGATTCCTAAAAATAATCTTATACCACATTTAAAACTTGATATTTTAGGCACAAAAGCATATTCTACTTTAAATAACAATTTAAATCCCATGGCTGATTATTTTAATGGACCTATCATAATGTAAAAATTATTTACATAATCATAAGATATAAATAAAGAAATTATTTTAATATATTTATTCATTAATATAGCTAGGAGTGATGTTATGACTGTTATTATAATCTTATGGTTATTAATTTTTTTATTGAGTATTCTGCTTATAAAACAGTTAAATATAAATAAAAATATGTTTTTCTGTATTCTTATTTCAATTTTAATAATTCTATTTACTGTAAATATAAACACATGTATTCCAGCAGCTCTTAACGGATTCCAATTGTGGTATAAAGCAATACTACCAACTACATTTCCTTTTGTTATAATATGCAACCTGCTTATTTCATATAACGGCATTGATTTATATTCAAAAATTTTAGGTCCGCTAATATGTCGACCTCTTGGACTTTCAAAAAGTTGTTCATTTCCAATAGTGGCAAGCATGTTATGCGGATATCCATTAGGTGCAAAATATTGTACTGATGTATATAACATGGGCTATATCGAAAAAGATGAATATGAACGTTTATTAAACATTGCTTCAAATGTAGGCCCTCTATTTTTAGTTGGTTCTGTAGGCGCCGCATTATTAAATAATGTTTGTCTTGGATATATAATGCTTGTAAGCAGTTATTTATCATGTTTTGCAATTGGATTAATTACAAAAAAAAAGAAAGATATTCTTCACGAATCTAATCTTCCTTCTTTCAAAAATACTACTTTAAATTTTGGTACAGCAATAAAATCAGCTGTTGAAAATGCTATTAACACAGTACTTAGCATTGGTGGTTTTATAGTAATTTTTTCAGTTATAATATCACTAATAAAAAAGAGTAATTGTATCTATTATCTTTTCAATAATTTAGAGAACTTTACTCACTCTACTTCTGAAACTCTATACGGAATATTTTTAGGAAGTATTGAAATAACAAATGGCTGCAACATTATTTCTAATCTTCCTATGTCTATCCCACTAAAAGTAAGCATTATAAGTTTCTTATGTTCTTTTTCAGGCCTTGCAATAATAGCACAAGTCAGTTCATTTGTGAGTGAATCAAATATACGTTATAGCAAATATATTCTTTTTAAATTAATACAGGGTATTTTCAGCTTTTTTATAACATATATTTTTACTTTAATAATACCCACAAGTATTTATACAAGCAAAACTTATACAACATTGTTAAATCCTTATCTATTTATACTACCAGTTATTTTATTGCTTGTACTAACATTTGCATTTAGTTTAATATACAAATTACTTTTTCATATTTCTTAGTTCTTTAATATTATCTTTAATAACATTATCAACATCACTTAATGTTTTATCTATGTCATTTGCAACAGTTTCAAAACTACTTTGAAGACTTGTAATAAGCTTTATCTTTTGATTTTCGATTTCTGTATTAAGCTGACTCAAAATTTCATCTGAGTAATCTCTTGAGCCTAATCTGATAGCCTTAGCATCTCTCTGAGCTGAGGCTATTATTTCTTCTGCTCTTATTTTGGCTTCTCTGACCAAATCATGATTCTCCACATTTTTCCTCATCATGTTTGCAGTTTCTTTTTTTACAGATTCGTACTCTTTTTTTGCTTCATTTAATATTCTTTCTTTTTCATTCATTATCCATTCAGCCTTTTTAAGCTGATCAGGAAGATAATTTATAATTTGATCTATGGTTTCTAAAACTTCTCTTTTATCAAGCATTATCTTCCCACTCATTGGCACTTTTGCTGAGTTATCAACTAAGTCTTGTAAATACTCAAGTAGTTCAATAATATTTACGTCCATATTATCCACTCAAAAACACTCCTTTAATTCTTTATTCTACCTAATATATCCCCTACTATTTCTAACGGCACAAGTCCTTCTATATTCCCTCCAAACTTTGCAACCTGTTTTACACAAGAAGAGCTTATATGCAAATTTTCAGCCGAGCTCATCATACATATAGTTTCAACGTTTGAATCCAGCTGGCTATTCATAAACGCCATCTGCAGTTCATACTCAAAATCAATAGAATTTCTAAGTCCTTTTAAAAGAATATTTGCATTATACTCTTTTAAGAAATCAACTAGAAGTCCATCAAAACTTACAACTCTAACATTCTTTATATCTTTAGTAACCTTCTCTATAAGCTTAACTCTTTCATCTGTTTCAAATAGATATTTTTTATCAATATTTACTAATACAGCTACAATGACCTCATCAAAAATCTTAGCACCTCTTCTTATTATGTCAAGATGCCCATTAGTAATTGGATCAAAGCTTCCTGGGTAAACAGCTACTTTCATTTATAAATCTCCTAACAATTATAATAGCATACAGTTGTATTACCATATTTTTTACTTTTTTTCAATTTAATCCCTTTATAACCCTCATAGATTTCTTCAATTGAATCTATTTTAGTGACTATTATTCCATCTTCAGCTAATAATCCATTTTCATAAACTATCTTCATAGCTTCAGGAATCATTTCTCTACAATAAGGCGGATCAATAAATATTACATCAAACTTCTTGCCTTTAGCTGCAAGCTTTTTTAATCCTACATATGCATCTATATTAATAGGAAAACAAAAATCTTCAAATTTCAAATTCTTAATATTTTCTTTTAATAAAGGAAAAGTAGTTTCACTTTTGTCAAATAAATAAACTTCCTTTGCTCCCCTACTTGCTGCTTCTAATCCTAAACTTCCTGTTCCTGCAAATACATCTACAACCAAAGCTTCAGGTAAATATAATTGAATAGAACTAAACATTGCTTCTTTAACTCTATCCAATGTTGGTCTTGTTTCCATTGTAGCTGGAGATATTAGCTTATGTCCTCTTGCTTTTCCTGCTATTATTCTCAAAATTAACTTCCTCCCTTAACGGTATATATTTATTATATTAACATAATTTATATTAGTATTTCAAATTAATTGAAACATATGTATTTACTGCTTTTTTGAAGATTCTTACTTATTTCATTTACTAACTCTCTATTTAATTGTGTATCATTATGCAATATATTATTAGCTTCCATTCTTGCACATCTTAAAATATTCATATCATCATAAAGATTAGCAAGCACAAAACCTTCATCTCCACTTTGTTTCCTTCCAAACATTTCTCCTGCACCTCTAAGCTTAAGATCTTCTTCTGATATTAAAAATCCATCACTTGACTGAACCATTATGCTCATTCTCTTCTTAGTAATATTACTTTTTGCCTTTGCTATTAGTATACAGTATGATGCATGCTCACCTCTTCCTACTCTTCCCCTAAGCTGATGAAGTTGTGCCAATCCAAATCTTTCAGCATTTTCAATAATCATTACTGATGCATTTGGAACATTGACTCCTACTTCTATAACTGTAGTTGAAATAATAACATCTAATTCATGGTTTTTAAATCTCTTTATTATTTCTTCTTTTTCGCTTCCTTTCATTTTTCCATGAAGAATTTCAACCCTTAAATTTTTAAATATTCCTTCTGTAACCCTACTATATACTGTTTCAACAGAATTCAATTCTTCCTTTTCATCTTCTTCTATAAGAGGGCATACTATATATACCTGTCTTCCTTTCTTAATTTCATCATAAGCAAGTTCATATCCAATCTCTCTCTTAGAATCTTCATAAAATCTTGTTTCAATTTTTTTTCTTCCTGGTGGAAGCTCATCAATTATAGATACATCCAAATCAGAATACATATACAAAGCCAATGTTCTTGGAATTGGTGTTGCTGTCATTACAAGACAATCTGCTTTTCTACCTTTGTTCATAAGTTTACTTCTCTGTTCTACACCAAATCTATGCTGTTCATCTGTTATTATAAGTCCGAGCTTTCTAAATTCAACATCTTCTTGAAATAAAGCATGGGTTCCAATTACTAAAATAGGATCTTCATTCTTTATTCTTTCCTTTATTCGCCTTTTTTCCTTTAAACTTGTTCCACCAGTTAATAATTCAATTTCAATATCATAGTCTACAAATAATTTTTTAGCCTCTTCATAATGCTGAGTAGCTAAAATTTCTGTTGGTGCCATAAGTACACACTGATAACCATTTTGTATAACATTAAATATTGCAATCAATGCTACTATAGTCTTTCCGCTTCCAACATCCCCTTGAACAAGTCTATTCATAGGTACATTAGATTTTTGATCTCTTAAAATGTCTCTTACAACTTTCGTTTGTGCATTTGTAAGAGGAAATGGAAGCTTTTCTTTAAAATTCCTTAATTCTTCTACCCATTCAAAAGAAATACCATTAATATTTTTCTTAAGCTGATATTTTAGAATAAGAAGCTTAAGTGAATATGTAAATAATTCTTGAAATTTTAGTCTTATCTTAGCCCTTTCGAGCATATTTTTATTTTCTGGAAAATGAATGCTTCTTATGGCATCATTTAAAGATATGAGATTATATTTATCTAGTATTTCTTGAGGTATGTTCTCTTTTATATTCATGCTTCCTAATATCTGATTAATAAGCTTCTCAAACAGTTTATTACTTATATCACCCTTTAACGGATATTTAGGAAGTATTTGACTAGACATTGCTTCATTACATACAATTACAGGTCCAATCACTTCCAAAGTGTTTCCAACTCTTTTAAATTTACCCATAAGATTGTAAACTTTTCCTTTTACATAATTATTCTTTATATAAGGTTGATTAAACCACTTCGCTGTAACTTTATGACCACCATAATTAAAATCAATTGTAGTCATTATTTTTCCATTTCTTGTTCTTATATCTCTTTTAAAAAGCTTTACTTCACATCTTAAAATCTGCTTTTCTTCACCATCAATAGTATCAAAGTCAGCATTTCCATCCACAAATTCATAATCCCTTGGAAAATATAAAAGTATATCTAAAATATTAAAAATCCCACACCTATTTAATTTTTCACTTGCCTTCGGCCCTACTCCTTTCAATGATGAAATATTACTGTATATATCCATACTTTCTCCTTTTTACTATGCATCATATTGTTATTTCACTTATGAATACAATCTATAAACAACTATTATTTTTCCTTTTATAACTAATATCTGTTGTACATTATACCACTATTTTAATAAAAAAATATTGTCAACATAATGAAACTTAACCTTACTTTTATTATTATATTTTAACATAAAAATAGACAACTAACTTCATTTTGAAGTTAGTTGTCAACATCTAACAACACCAAAAAATGTTATTTTCTTATTCAACAGACATTAAATAATAATATAATGGCTGATTTCCTTTGTAGAACTGAATATCAAATTCTTCATATTTGTCACCTAATTCAGCCTCAAACTTTTCAGCTTCTTCATCTGTCACTTCTTCACCACAATATACAGTAATAAGTTCACAGTCATCATCTATCATCTTATCTAATACCTTAGTTGCTACTTCTTCTTTATTTTCTCCAACTTCTTTAATTTTACCTTCAATTAGGCCAAGCATGTTGCCCTCTTTAATATTTATCCCATCAATTTCAGTATCTCTTACTGCATAAGTTACAGAGCCTGTTCTAACACTTTCAATAGCACTCTTTAATTCTTCAAAGTTTTCTTCTACTTCACAGTCAGGATTAAACATAGTAGCACATGCAATACCTTGAGGTATGCTTGTTGTTGGTACTACACGAATATCTTTTTCAGAAATTTCTGCTGCTTGATTTGCTGCCATTATTATATTTTTATTGTTAGGTAATATAAATATATGTTCAGCATTTATTCTGCTAATAGCATCAAGCATATCCTGAGTAGATGGATTCATTGTCTGACCACCTTCTATTACATAGTCAACCCCTAAATCCTTGAATATATTTGAAATTCCACTTCCCATAGCAACTGTTATGAATCCATATTTCTTTTCTTCTGTACTAGTTGCTACTTCTTCAATTTCTTTTTTACTTTTTTCTTTATCAGCAGCATCCATTAATAGTTCTCTATGTTCTTCTCTCATATTATCAATTTTAATCTTTGATAACTCACCATATTGAACAGCATAAGATAATACTTTTCCTGGATCATTAGTGTGTATATGAGTTTTTATAACATCATCATAACCAACTACTATCATCGAATCTCCAAGCGATTGTATCTTATCTTGGAATTCTTTTGCTTTGTTAGCATCTCCTAAAATTATAAATTCAGTACAATATCCAAATTTTATATCTACATCTTCTGTTGACTGCGCACCAACTTTACTTGATGAACTTGCAGTAATATCTTTAATTTCCGCTTTAATTCCATCTTTTAATGCTTCATACATTCCTTGTAAAATTATATAAAGTCCCATTCCACCTGAATCTACTACTTTTGCCTTCTTTAAAGCAGGTAATAATTCTGGAGTTTTATCTAGCATTACTTTAGCTTCTGCAGTTACTTGTTCCATTAAACTTACTATATCTTTAGCTTCACTTGCAACAGCTGCTTCCGATGCTGCTCTTACAACAGAAAGTATAGTTCCTTCTGTAGGTCTCATAACAGCCTTATATGCCGCCTTAGATCCTTCAAAAAATCCAACTGCAAATTCAGCAACATCAACTTCATCTTTTCCTTCTAATCCCTTTGATATTCCTCTTAAAATTTGAGATAAAATAACTCCTGAATTTCCTCTTGCTCCCATTAAAGCACCTTTAGCTAACTTTTTAGATATTTCTCCAATAGAATTACTATCTATATTTTCTATTTCTTTAACAGCTGCTTTAAATGTCATAGACATATTAGTCCCTGTATCACCATCTGGTACTGGAAATACATTAAGTGCATTTACGAAATCACTTTCTTCTAATAATCTATTACTAGCATTCACAACCATGTTATAAAAATCACGGCCATTTATTTTTTCATAATTCATTTAGTTTAACCTCCTAGACTCTTACCGCTTGCACATTTACTGTTACGGATGAAACTTTAAGTCCTGTATAATTTTCAACATTATAACGTACCTTTTGAATAATATTGCTAGATATTACTGAAATTTTAGTTCCATATTCAACCATAATAAATAATTCAATCTGTAATTTATCGTCATCTGTTAATTGTAATTTAACACCTTTACTTAAATTTTCTATTCCCATAAGTTCCCAAAGACCTTCACTGGCACTTTTAGATACCATTCCAACTACTCCATAGCATTCCATTGTTGATAAACCAACAATTTTAGCTAAAACTTCTTCCGAATAACTTATATTACCATTTTCGTTTGAAAATCCAACCATTCGTATTCCTCCTAATTCTTATATCCTATTTTATATTCTATATTAGAACAATATTTTATTCAAGTGTCCACATAATTTATATTAATAAAACATTATTTCCATTAAAATCTTTCAATATTTTTTCTTGCCTATTAGAAAATCATGTGATATAATTTACTCTGTCCTATTGAAGAAGATTATCTTTGAAATATAAGGAGGTGTTTTCTAATGGCAAGAAGATGCGAAATTTGTGATAAGGGTGTTGTAGCAGGTGTACAATACAGCCACTCACATCGTCAATCAAAGAGAACTTGGGCTCCTAACATAAAGAAAGTAAAAGCTTTAGTTAACGGAACACCAAAAACTGTTCATGTATGTACAAGATGCCTTAGATCTGGAAAGGTTCAAAGAGCAATATAGTTCATAAT
>SVCE01000003.1 GCA_015058525.1 Clostridium butyricum | reverse complement strand
TATGATTAGTGATTAAATTTTTATGTTGCCCTCTCTTAGGCTAGTAGATATCTTTATTTCAGTACTCTTCCTGCATATTTCATATTAGATGTACTTAGCTGACTTATTTTTATTACATCACCTGTATGAGGAGCATGAATATACATATCATTACCTATGTACATTCCTACATGAGTTGCATTTGATTTTTGATTAAAAACTAAATCTCCTGGCTTTATTTGAGCTATTGATATGGGCTGACTATAGCTCTGCTGCTCTTGAGATAGTCTAGGAATATTTATTCCATATGACGCAAATATATACTGCATATATCCAGAACAGTCAAATCCAGCTGGTGTTGTTCCTCCCCATAAATATGGTATTCCCAAATACTTTTGTGCTTGAGTTATTAATGCTTTTGCATCTTCCGACATATCTGAAGGTAGTGTTATAGGAACTATATTACTTGTACTTAAATCTAATAAATTACTATTTGCTTTTATATAGTCTAACTGCTTACTCTTATCCTCTTCTAATTTATTAATTTCAGTTTCTAATACTTCTTTACTCTTTTTAAGTTCATTATTTTCTTTTTCAATTTTATATTTTATAGACGTAAGATTTTCTTTTGCATCCTTTGCTTCATTTATAAGTTTCTTATCATTTGTACATATTTGACTTATTAACTTTACCTTTTCTACAGCTTCTAAAACATCACCTGAATTTAAAATTGCTTCTAAATATTTTAGTGTGGTTGTTTCAAGTCCTCCACTTACTTGGATCTGTTTCATCCTGTTACTTAATGCCTTGTCTTTTTCTTCAATTTTATGTTCCACTGCAGTTATAGATTCTTCATTTTCCTTTATTTCATTTTCTTTTTGTGCTATCTGCTCTTTAAGTTCATTTAATTTTGTCATTTTGTATTCAATATTGCTATCACAACTCTGTATATTCTCAACTATTTTCTCAATATTCAAATTGTTACTACTTTCAGAAACAGCACTTGTAAGCTCCTGATTATCATTTGGTTCTGCAAATGCTGGTAGTACACTAGTTGTGGTCATAGTCATTATTGTCAAAACAGCTACTAGTGTCTTTATAGATTTCATCTTCATTTTTACTCCTTTTTTCCTTTTCAACTCACCAAAGAGTTTCTATATTGGTTGTATAATCCTATAATTTGCAAAAGAAGCTTGTCTCAAATTTCTTTAGCAATTATAATCTCTGCTTAAATTTGTAAAGTGTATATACAACTCATACATTTATATTATAACAACTTACCTTTCTCCAATCAAATCGTATAACACAATATAATATTAAGAAAATATTACATTCCTATTACTTTATCAAAAACTTATTTTTATTGTACTTATATCAATAATTTATACAAGATAAATACTAATTTTCACCTAATAATATAATTTCATATTTTAAGGAAACAAAAAATCTCTCATGATATTTTATTACCATGAAAGATTTTTTTCGTTTAAGTATTATTCATTTAATAAGTTATGTATAACTCTTGTTGCATCCATATATTTAGCTATAGATTTTCCATAGTTTAATCTATTAATTATTCTTGCAGAAAGTTCTGATAAGTCTACAGAATTAAACCATGGTGCAGCTAAAAGCTCTGGTGATGTATAAGTTAAATTAGTACAATAAATACCTGCTAAAGTTCCATCTTCATAATATTTATTGAATTTTTCAATACCTTCTGTAAAGAATCCAAATGTTGCAGCAACATATACATGCTTAGCATTTCTCTTCTTTAATTCTCTTGCTATATCAAGTACTGATTCTCCTGATGCAATCATATCATCTACTATTAATACATCTTTTCCAGCTACATCTCTTCCCATATATTCATGTTGAACTATAGGGTTCTTACCATTAACTATTGTTGAATGATCTCTTCTCTTGTAGAATAATCCTACATCTACTCCTAAAGCTCCTGCATAGTATATTGCTCTATCCATAGCTCCAGTATCAGGGCTTATAACTAATAATTTTTCTTTATCTAGCTCTACATTTTTCTCATTAGAAACAAAAGCCTTAACCATGTCAAAAGTTGGATATATGTTTTCAAATGATAATAATGGAATTGCATTTTGGATGTTTGGGTCATGAACATCAAATGTAATTATTTCATCTACGCCTAATCTTTCTAATTCTTGAAGCGCTAATGCACAGTCAAGTGATTCTCTTCCTTTACGACGATGTTGTCTTGATTCATATAATAAAGGCATAATAACTGTAATTCTAGCAGCTTTACCTCTTATAGCAGCAACAGTTCTCTTTATATCTTGAAAGTGTTCATCTGGACCTTTATGACTTTCCATTCCAAACATTTTATATGTACAGCTATAATTTCCAACATCACATAATATGTATATGTCTCTTCCTCTTACTGTTTCTGAAATCTTAACTTTACCTTCACCATTTGAAAATCTTATTTCATCTAATGGAATTAAGTATGATTCTTTGTGTTCTCTTCTTTCTCTGATATGCTTATCAATAGCATTACCTAATTCAGTACAGCTTTCTAGCGCTATTATTCCAAGTTCATGATTTAATTCAGTCATTTGTGTCTCCCCTTTTTTAATATATTGATAAGAATTCTACTTTTAGTATACACTCAAACATTATCAGTATATACTAAAAATTAGAATTTATAAATAACTTATTAAAATTTTTTTGAATTTTTCACATTTTTTTTGTACTTTCTAATATTATTAATTAAATTTTTGATTTATTTCTTACAATTTTTCATATTTGTTTTAATATTTACAATTGTAACAAAATTTCATTTATAGATTCGCTAATTTTAATTCTCTGTTCATATACCCAATTCACATCAAATTTCAAATTAAATATTTTTGAGAATGAATAATACATATTAACCTTTTGATAATATATTTCTAAATCATCAAGATTTCCATTATAGCATTCAGGTTTAAATAATTCCTTCTGCTTATTAATAAATAATTCATCTACATAATCAAGAAATGCATCCATCAATGCATCACTTTTAACATCAAATGGAACTTTTAGCAAATCCCACTCAACTTCTTGAGTAAGCTTATATTTTTTTATTTTATCTAAAATATAAATATACTCACTTACATCCATTTTTCTATAATAATCAAGTTTTTCTTGTCTAGTGCTCCATAGAGCTAGTTTTTCATTTAAAGGAAGTCCTTTTATGTTTAAAATTGCTTCTGATGGTCCTATAACAGCTTCTCTTATAGTAGGATCTTCAGTTTCTATTTTTGTTTTAATTATATGTGCATTTCCACCTGTAGCTGCAACATATCCTGTATCATATATACCAATTCTTCCTGCTCTTCCTGCTATTTGCTTAACTTCCTGAGATGTAAGTTCCCTTACTTCTTCACCATCAAATTTCCTTATTGTCATAAATATTATTCTTCTTATAGGAAGATTTACTCCCATTCCAATTGCATCTGTAGTTACAAGAACTTTTGTATTTTTATTAATAAATTCTTCATACTGCATCTTTCTTACTTCTGGTGGAAGATCTCCATATATTACGCTAGCTTTTATACCATTTTCTGAAAGTTCTTCCGCAATTTCAAGTACTCTTTTCTTAGAGAAAATTACTATTGCATCTCCTTCACTTATATCATTATAACTAAAGTTTTTATCTTGTACTACTAACGGTATATTTCTCTTATATTCTTTTATATCAAATTCATCTTTACAATCACTTAATATTTCTTCTAATATTTCCTTACTATTTAAAGCTCCGCATATATGAATCTCATCACATTGTAATCCCAATACTGCCTTACTCCATGACATACCTCTAAAAGAATCACTTATCATCTGTATTTCATCTATTACAGCAACATCATAATGCTCTTTTAAATTTACTTTTTCAATTGTACATGAAGTATGAGTTGAATCAACATTAATAATTTCTTCTTCTCCTGTAAGAAGATTGCACACTACCCCTTCATTATTAAGTCGTTCATAATTTTCCAAAGCTAAAATTCTAAGTGGTGCCAGATAAACTCCTTTCTTAGCTTTTTTCAATCTTTCAACTGCATTATGAGTTTTACCTGTATTTGTATCACCTAAATGAATAAAAAACTTCCTTTTCATAGATCTTGCTTTTGGATATTCATCTTTAGGATTTAGTGGAAAATTTTCTTCAAACTCTTTACTTATTAATTTAGGTATATGCATTTTTGTAAGAACTGTCATAAAACCTGAATTCAAAAATGTATTATAATTACCACGCACTACATCATAAAAATCAAAATCAGTATTATTTTTTTTATTATAGTCTTCAAGCATCCTTTTAGAAACATACTCTAAAAGTTCTTCATATTTCTCCACTACCGTTTCATAATCCTTAAACCCACATTCTTTTAGTTCTTTAAGACTTCTGAGCTTTTTTCGTATAGAACTTTCATGTTCTAAAAGTGCTCCATTCTTTGAATGCTCTACTATTTCTTCAATTTGATTTATCTGACTTTTATATTTTTTAAATTCTCTTATTGCCGCATTCTTTTTCAAATCAAGACCTCCATTTTAATTCCCACATCACATAAAATTATTTTACCACTAAAATAATTTTTTATAATATAAATTCAAAATATATTAAATAAATAAAAATCCTAGAAAAACAATCTATTTAGTTTTTCTAGGATTTCAAAATGTAACAACTTCTCAGACTATCTAGCTGCAAAATCTAATAATATAGTCTTGTCCATATCCTCAAATTCATATTCATCTATTTCTTTTATATTTATCCATTTAGCTTCATCATAAGACTTATCTAAAACAAATCTTCCCTTAAGATCTCCAGTAAATACTTTTAAACTTTCTTCTTCACTTATTTCATATTCTTTAAACTCTTCAAGATCAAAAACTATTGTCTTTAAAATTTTACTACATGCTTTATTTATGCACTTTTCAAAGCTTTCTTTCCCTCTAAGCTTTTGGCTTAACAAAGACCACTTACCAATTTCCCCTCTTTTAACTCTCTTTTTTAAAACTAAAATGTTATCAAAGTCATCTTTTAATATTAATGTACAAGCATTAGTTTTCATCATTACATTCTCCTTAGTTTTCAAAATCATGTTAATTTTAATACCATGTATATGCATATTATACATTAAAACTCTAGTTTTTGAAATGGTTTTTATAATAATATGATTCTTCTATTTTAAGAATCCATTTACAATTTGAGCTTCAGCTTCTTCCTCTGTAAGACCTAATGTCATAAGCTTTATAAGTTGTTCTCCTGCTATTTTTCCAATAGCTGCTTCATGTATTAAACTAGCATCAACATTATTAGCTGCAATTTCAGGAACAGCCTTTACACATGCCTTATCCATTATTATTGCATCACATTCAGTATGACCTGCACATTTATTATTTCCATTTACTTTTGCCAAAAATAATTGATTAGAATTATCTTTAGCTACTGATCTTGAAATAACATTTGTACTACTGTCTATTCCATCAAGATCTACTACGAAATTAGTTTCAGCATACTGATTTCCATGTGTAAATATCTTTTCTTTAACTACTAATGTAGCATTATCATCAAGCTTTGCTCTTGTTTCTCTTTTAGTAGAATCTACTCCTTTAATTTGAGTAGTTTCCATTTCCATATATCCGCCTTCTGAAATATTCACTATTGTTTGAGGATTAAGCACTCTTTCTCCTGTACCCTGTCCTTCCCCATAATGTTTTTCAATATATTTAACTTTTGCATTTTTGCCTACATAAAAACTATGAATACCATTATGTTCAGTTTTCTCATTTCCACCATTATGAATTCCACATCCTGCTACTATTGTAACCTCTGCATTTTCTCCTATATGAAAATCATTATATACAAGATCTGTAAGTCCAGTTTGACTTAATATAACTGGAATATGTACACTTTCTCCTTTTGTATTTTCTTTAATAAAAATATCAATTCCTGATTTATCATCTTTAGGTACAATATCTATATTAGCTGTAGTATTTCTTAATGCAACTGCTCCATTAATTCTTATATTATAAGCTCCTGTAGGCATACTATGTAAATCTGAAACTTCTTCTAAAACTTTTTTATCTATACTATCAATTTTAATATCACTCATGATTATTCTTCTCCTTTAAAAAATCTGCAATTATTATCTGCTGCTGTAAGTAATTTAGGAAGTACTTTATCTTTCTTACCATGAGCTTTAATTTTTCCACCCTCAATTAATACTATTTCATCAGCTATATTTAAAATTCTTTCTTGATGAGATATTATTAATATAGAACCTTTATTAATATCTTTACGCATCTTTTCAAATACGCTTATCATATTGTTAAAACTCCAAATATCTATTCCAGCTTCAGGCTCATCAAATAAAGATAATTTTGTTTTTCTTGCAAGTATTGTAGCAATTTCAATTCTTTTAAGTTCTCCTCCTGAAAGACTTCCATTTACTTCTCTATCAATATACTCTTTTGCACAAAGACCAACTTCATGAAGATAAGTACATGCTTCATTTCTAGTTAATTTTCCACCTGCTGCAAGAGTTATCAAATCATTTACTGTTATTCCTTTAAACTTAACAGGCTGTTGAAATGCAAAACTTATGCCAAGTCTAGCCCTTTCTGTAATATTTAAATTAGTAATATCTACGCCATCTAATAAAATCTGACCACTTGTAGGAATTTTTATACCAGTAATTATTTTAGCTAATGTTGACTTTCCACCTCCATTAGGACCAGTTATAGCTACAAATTTAGAATCATCAATGACTAAATTCACATCTTTAAGAATATCTTTCTTTTTACTATCTTCTTCTACACTAAAGCAAATATTTTTTAATTCTAACATATACTTCAAGCTGCAAAGTATTCTTTTTCATATGTAAAAACTTTAACAGCTATCTCCTTTCATTTCATTAATTATAACCTCTTATTTACACATTATAGCATATTATATAATATTTATCATTAACAACCCAATAAATGCAACTATTATATAACACAATATTTGATTATATGTCAAATATTCTTTTCATCATACATTCTTTTCTTACTTATACATATCTCTATAATGGATATATTAGACAAAAACACACAAATAAAGCAACGCATAATGCGCTGCTTTATTGTAATTAATTCATAAACTGTTAAGTATTCACTATATATTTATTGTGCATATTTTTTTAATATTTCAATTATTATGTCTGTGCATATATCCATGCCTTCAACAGTTATATGCTCAAATTCACCATGATATGCAAATCCACCTGTACCAAGATTAGGACATGGTAATCCCATATAACTTAATGTTGCACCATCTGTACCTCCTCTTATTGGTTCTATAACTGGAGTAACACCTAATTTTTTCATTGCATCTGTAGCATTATCTATAAGATGGAAACAAGGTTTAATATGTTCAACCATATTTTTATATTGATCTTTAATAGTTACTTTAACTGTACCTTTTCCATACTTTTCATTTAATATTTTTTCTGCTAGTTTTAATGTATCCTTTTTAGCTTCAATTTTAGCTGTATCATGATCTCTTAATATATATTCCATAGAAGCAGAATCAGTATTTCCACTCATTTTTTCTAAATAGTAAAAACCTTCATATCCTTCAGTTGTTTCTGGTCTTTCACAGGCTGGAAGCATACTGTTTAATTCAATAGCAACATTTAATGCATTAATCATTGTATTTTTTGCACTTCCTGGATGAACCGATACTCCACTTACGGAAACTTTAGCCATTGCTGCATTAAAGTTTTCATAAGATATTTCGCCTTCAATACCTCCATCTATTGTATAAGCAAAATCTGCACCAAACTTTTTAACATCAAATAAATGTGCTCCCAATCCTACTTCTTCATCTGGAGTAAAACCAATGCATATTTTCCCATGAGGAATTTTTTCATTTATTATTTTTTCACATGCTGTAAGTATTTCAGCTATTCCTGCTTTATCATCTGCACCAAGAAGTGTAGTTCCATCAGTTGTAATTAAAGTTCTTCCTTTTAAATTTTTTAAATGTGGAAATCTTTCTGGTGAAAGAATGCTGTTATTACCTTTTAATACAACATCTCCTCCATCATAATTTTCAATAATCTGAGGTTTTACATTTTCACCTGGTGCTGCTGGAGCTGTATCTAAGTGAGCAATTAATCCTATTGCTGGTTTATCTTCATATCCACTTGTAGCAGAAATATATCCATAAATGTAACAGTGTTCATCACAATTTACACCTTCTATACCTATTGCCTTCATCTCTTCTACTAGCTTTTTAGCTAAATCAAATTGTCTTAAAGTAGTTGGATGAGTTTCAGAATTTTCATCTGAAGTAGTATATACCTTTACATACTTTAATAAACGTTCATATGCCTTCATTTAATGTCTCTCCTTTTATTTTATATTCAACACAGAAAATTTAATTTTGGGCTATAAATAATTAAATATTTCTATATAAGTAATATATATATGTTATGCATGAAATGTCAAATTTTTTACTTTAACGTCCTGAAGACAATATTAAAATAGAATGGCTATCTTTATCATATACTACATTTATATTCTCCATATCTTTTTCAAGAATTTTCTTTGAATTTCCAATTACAAATACAGTATTTTTATAAGCATATGTTGCTGTTATTTTTCCATTCTTAGGTACGCATAATTCTGTAAGCACTTCAGCACTACTTCCAACTATTCCAGCACTAATATTTCCTTCTGCAGACAGACGTCCGCCTCTTGCTACTGAATCAGGTTTTGTAAAAATAATATCTTTCATTGCTGTAAAATTAGATGTATATTCTCCCTTACCGCAAATAATTATGTTTCCTGTAGACTTAATATCACAATCTTGACAGTATCCAATTCTTATATCTAATGGCACAACTATATTTTTATCATAATAATCCATTTCATTTTCTACTATTTCATTTAATTTCAATAAATGCTCAATAGTTTTCATATTTAATATATTGTATCCTAGAACATGATCTTTAATAAAATCACTAAGCCTATTATGTTTAATTCTATTTTTTATATTCAATGAAAGAACATTCATTCCATTCTTTTGAAAGTCCTTAAATCTTCCCTCAGTAAGAATTTTTATAACTTGCGACATATCTTCTATACTTTTTCTTGACCTTACTTCATGTACAACTTCAATAATTCCATCCAAAGTATGTTTGAAACTTTTTAAAGCATCTGAATACTCCTTTTTTCTAATATCTATCTGCCCTGACAATACTTTAGAATTAATTGCATTTCCTATAATATTTATATGTCCTCCACTTACAACATTAGCTGTATTTACATTATTACTTACATCCAGTGATCCTCCTGCCCGTACTTCCATGTTATCTTCAACGCTATCATATACTTCAATATCTCCATTAAATTTAATATTACATGTTTCCATATTTACATTTTCAACTGTATAAATAGGATTTACTGATATACGCTTATTTGATACATGAGCCTTTCCATCAATTGTGGCTATTATATCGTTGCCACATCTTTCACATCCCTGTACTGTGACTATTGGGAGGCTTCTCAAGTAATCTCTTTTTACTCTTTGCCCTAATACATTAATTCCATCTTCTCCTGGTATCTCAGGTATTATTTCAGCAATTTTATCTCCACTTTTAACATTTGATATTCTAAATAAATTTTTATAATCAATATTTTCTTTGGAATCATATTCTGGAAAATTCATTTGAGTTGGTGTAAAAAATAATTTCAAATCACTTGGTATGTCATTAATTGGTTTTTTACCTTTAGCAATTAGTACATTGCCATCAGTACCCTCTTTAGCTAGAGCAAGTTTCTCCTCATCAATTCCATATACTATGTTAAATTTTTTAAGTTCTTCTTTTAATTCAGATATTGTATAACGTGGTACATTATCTTCTTCAATTTTTTCAGTAGATAATGCTAAATTTCGAAACAAGTTTCGCTCTTTTAATTTATAGCATACTTCTGGTTCATAATTAACTTGAATATATGCTTCCATTTTATCTTTACTTAATGTTATATTAATGGTTCTTTTTCCTAAAATTTTATTACATGTATATGTAATCTTATCTTTTGAGGATACTTCATATGCTTTATTGTTATCGCACTTATTATCATTAATTACTAAATTAACATGTTTTGTGGCTTTAATAGTTATTATTTCATCATTCGTCCCATCAATAACTATTATTTTACCATTAGAGACTTTTGCACCCGCTTCCATTTATCCTATCTCCCCTAATTTTTTTCCCCTATTATAAACAAAATAATATTTAAACTATTAATCCAACATTCCATATTGATGTAATTAAACAATTTTATTCCATATTAGTATACCAAATATTATTATAAAACAAAAGAAAATAATTACTTATGTATAATTTTGAAATATTTTTTACGATTATGTTATAATATTAAAAACTTATTTTTACTTTTCTATAACTGAAGGGAGAAACATTATTAATGAACCATAACATAATTTTTTTTGATATTGACGGAACTTTGTTGAGCGAAACAACCCACACTATCCCTGAAAGTACAAAGGTTGCTATAAAAAAAGCTCAAGAAAATGGACATCTTTTATTTATAAATACAGGGCGTGGCATTTCTAATATAGCCCCAGCAATAAAAGAATTAAATTTTGATGGATATATCTGTGGATGCGGTACCTATATTGAATTTAAAGGTAAAGAACTTTTATCAAAATCTTTTTCAAATAATTTTGCACGAAAAATTATTGATGACATACATAATTTAAAAATAGATGCTATACTTGAAGGCAAAAGTGGCATATACTTTGATAAAGATAATTTAATTTATGAAAAAGAAGTCAAAGAAATTAAGTCACGTAATTTAAAAAATAATCTATGTAAAGCAAAAAGCTTTGATGATGATAATATAAATTTTGATAAACTAGTAATATGGACAAACTCAAATAGTGATTTTGATGCTTTTTATAAGAAATATAAAAATACTTTTGATTTTATCCATAGAGAAAATAACTTTTTTGAACTTGTACCTTTAGGATATTCCAAAGCAACAGGAATTGAATTTTTAATAAAAGAATTAAATATAGATTTTAATAATACTTTTGCATTGGGAGACAGTACAAATGATCTCTCAATGCTTCAATATGTAAAAAATAGTATAGCAATGGGAAACAGTAATCCAAAACTTTTTGATCTAGTTTCATATATTACTACAGACATAGAAGATAATGGTATATATAATGCATTAAAACATTATAATATTATTTAATTTTATACACGAGTTATATTATTTTTAAATTTGGTTTACTAAAGATATATTTTATTTTTATTAAATAGTAATAGTTTTTTATTTTTTTCATATACTAAAACATAATCATCATTAAGTAATATAAATAATATGTTAATCAATACATTATATTTTTTAGTGTTAAAAAGATTAATGTTTATATAATTTAACATAAAAATAATAGTATATGGGAGGATTTTTATGGATATTATGTATATAAAGTATAAAGGTAACAAAAGACAGACTATAATAAAAAATAAATCAAATATACTTAAAACCAATACAATACTTTCTAATAATAATTCAAAAATTCTTACTACACCTGCAAAAATATTAAATTTAAACACATATAAAGCAGATAAAGAACAACAACTAAATGATGAAATTTCCAATTATTTTTTTGAGCAAATTCATAAAAATTATTTAAAAAATAAATAACTTACGCAACTATAAATATACTATATACTATTTATATATAAACTTAGCCAAGAGCATACAAGCTCTTGGCTAAAAAAATATAGCAAATTAAATTATTTTATTAAATTAATAAATAATGTTATACATGCTGAGTTAACAAAATCTACAAATAAGCAACCAACCAATGGAACTACAAAATACGGAGTTTCTGCAAAACCATATTTAGCAGTAAGTGCATCCATATTAGCAACTGCATTTGGCGTTGCACCCATTCCAAATCCACAGTTAGCCGAAGCAAAAACTACTGCATCATAATTTTTACCCATAACCCTAAATGTTACAAAATAAGCAAATAGGAACATTAAAATTACTTGACCCATAAGCATCACTAGTAAAGGAATAGCTAAATCTAATAGTTCCCAAAGTTTTAATCCCATAAGTGCCATTGTCAAAAAGAATGATAAACATATGCTTCCTAAAGCTTCAATCTCTTTTTCCTCTATACTTACTTTTAAGAAATCACATATATTTCTAATAATTGCTGCTGCAAGCATAGCTCCAATGTATGATGGAAATGTGATTCCACTATCTTGTATAAATCCTGAAATAACAGAACCAATACCCATTGCTATAAATAGAAATGCTGATCCATTCATAAGCTTCTTATGACATAAAGCAGACACATCATCTTCATGGAAATCACTTAATGGTATTGATTTGTCATGAGACTCTTTAAGTGTTTTAATCTTATGCCTTTCTATAAGATTTTTAGCCACATATCCTCCTATGAAACTTCCCATAACTAATCCAAATGTAGCAGATGCAAATGCTACTGTAGTAGCGCCATTAATACCAAGTTCCTCAAGCATAGGTCCAAAAGATCCTGCAGTACCATGTCCTCCTATCATAGGTATTGATCCTGTACACAATCCCAATAATGGATTTATGTTAAATAATACAGCAAGGGAGGCACCTAGTATATTTTGTAATACAACCAATATAGTTGCAAGTCCTAAAAAAACGAATACTTTTATTCCACCATTTTTTAATACTTTTAAACTTGCTGTGTAACCAATACTTGTGAAGAATGCAGTCATAAAAATATTTTGAAGTGTTGTATCTAATGTAACTGAAGCAAAATTAGTCATTTTTAATATAAATACTATAATCGCAAAAATCAACCCTCCTATTACAGGTGCAGGTATGCAATATTTTGCTAACACTTTTATCTTCTTTCTCAAATAAACTCCAAAATAGAATATAATACAAACTAAAGCCATTGTTTCAAATATATTTAATTTTATTTCCATCTCATGTTTCCTTTCATAATGATTTTTCTTATTGTATATTCTCTTTTCATCATTGTTATTTAGTATATAGTTTTTCTAAAATAATCAAATTTAATCATCATAATTTATAAAACGCAACCAAATTTAAGCAATTTTAAGTAAAATATTAATAAAAAGTATGTAAGACTCGAATATTTAATAATTATACTGATCTATATAAATATATCCATATAAATGTTCAGTATTATAAATTTCTCTATAGTTAAATAATGAACCATGCCAAGAAGATTCTGATATATATACTTTACCATTTTCAATCTTCTCTACTACAGCAACATGACCACATCCTCCTGAATTAGGAAGCGATGATTTCCATACTGGAATAGCTCCAACCTTTGGAGTTGTTCCATATCTGTACTTACCTGTTCTCTTATTAGCTCCCCACCATTCATATGCATTTCCTGTAAAATCAGCATCTATAGGCATTCTTCCTGTCAATTCCCATATTCTTCCCCAAGCATACCATGTACAGTTTCCCACAATACGCTTTCCTGTAGCTGATATAAAAGGTGGTGCTAACTTTGCCTTATAAAATAAATTAGAATCTGAATAATAATATTTATCGCTTGTACTAGGTGCAGTTGTTCTTATTGACCCAAAAATTTCGCTTAAATTGTCTTTATTACCACTTGGCTTTTCAAATGAAATCCATCTACTACTTGCATAACCATTAATATTGTTCCATGAAATTTTATAAAATCCATTTTCTTCTTTTCCTAGAACTAATATTTTTGAGCCTTTAGGAATAGATCCTATTACATCTGAATTTTTTGATGGCATCATTCTTATATTTAATGGATCTCTATCAGTTACAATATATCCAATTCTATTTTCTTCCTTTTCAAAGCTTGAACTGCTTCCTACAGATTCACACTTCATAAGAGCACCATCATTACTAAATTGGCACAATTTTCCCTCAATAGTAATCTTACCTGTAACCATAGCACCATCTAATCCTAAATAATATTTACTTCCATTATTATTTAGCCATCCTGTTACCATTTCTCCATTGTTATTTAAAAAATACCATTTTCCACTATAGTCTTTAAACCATCCTGTTACCATGGCTCCACTGCTACTTAAATAATACCACTTTCCATTACTATCTTTAAACCATCCTGTTATCATAGCTCCACTATTGCTTAAGTAATACCATTTTCCACTTTCTTTAATCCATCCTGTTGCCATTTCTCCATTACTGTAGAAATAATACCATTTCCCCTGTATATTTTTCCATCCAACTGCTTTTAATTGATTTTCTATCCAAACCCACTTATTTTTAGAATTTCTGTTCCATACTGCATGTGCTTCAACTGTATTAATACTAGATACTACAGTAGTTATTAAACATATTGCTATCATATTCTTAAGAAATATTTTTTTCACTTTAATTGTCTCCTCTACTTTGTCTATATTCTTACAAAATACCAGTGCATTGTTTTCTTCCAAATTCTACATTTTTCTTCTATAAAGTCTATTATTATCATTAAATTTGGAATATAAAAATTATTTTATCATAATTTTATAAATTTTAGTATACAAAAAACTGGTAATATGTTAACTTGTCTGCAATTAACTTTAATTTCAAATTAAAAATAGAATATATAAACCATACACAATATGTACAGAATGGAAAGTATTTTCATTACAAATAACAAAAGGAGGACTATATTAAATTAGAGTTTAAAACTTTAATTTAATACAGTCCTTTTCCCTATGTAATGCTAAAAATGAAGTTTGTTTTCCATGAATTTTAAAACATGAGAGTTTTGGTTTAAGTATTATAGTTGTAATAATTAAATAATCGTCAACTTATTACATTAGAGTTTATTAAAAGTTATATCTTTTCCTCGCGAAACAATATTTTCATTAATTTTATCGTTTCTTTCTGAATACTCCTTTACTTTTGATTGTGAAAAGTCTCCATTTTTTAATATTAACTTTTCCTTTTTACTTTTTTTCACAGTCTTTCTCGCCTCCTTACAGAAATATTATGTGCCATATAAAAATACTTATTCAAAATTGCAATAAGTAAATATTACACAAAAAGTATAACATCAGAAACTTTACCAAATATATTTCTTATAATCATAGCATTGAATTAAAATATACAAAATTCAAACATAATATTGTGAATTTTTCCTTTCAATGCTATAATATGTTTTGCACTTTTGTGTGGGCGGGAGAGGGAACATTGAAAGTTAGGTCGAAAGGATGAATAAATTATTTAAACTTACTGAACACAATGTTACATTTAAAGGAGAAGCACTTGCTGCATTAACATCATTTTTTGCAAGCATATACATCATTATTGTAAATGCAAGCATTTTAAGTGATGGAGGCATACCAGTAGAACCGCTTATTATAGCTACTGTATTCGCATCAGTATCAGGTTGTCTTATTGCTGCATTTATAAGTAATGCTCCATTAATTGTAATGCCTGGTATGGGAATAAATGCACTTCTTACCTATACCATCGTTAATACTTTAGGTCTTACCTTTTTTGAGGCATTAGCAGCTATCTTTGTTGCTGGATTATTATTTGCAATAATTGCAGTTACACCAATAGCTAAAATTTTAATGAAATCTATACCTCATCATTTAAAGGAATCCATAACAATTGGTATTGGACTATTTATAGCTTTTCTTGGACTTCAAAAATCAGGTTTAGTTGTAAATTCAGAATCTAGTTTAGTTCAGCTAGGAAATATATCTGATCCAAATATTATATTATTTTTTGTAATTATGATAGTTACTCTTATTTTATTTTTAAATAATGTACGTGGAGCTTTCTTAATATCTATAATATTTGGTACTGCTGTAGCTGCATTATGCGGTATAGTTGATATTAAAGGAATAGCTTATACCCTTCCTGATTTTAATGGATATAAAGAAATTTTCTTCAAACTTGATTTTGAAATGTTTTTCAGTATACAATTCTGGATATCTGTTTTTTCATTAACATTAATATTAGTTTTTGAAAATATAGGAATTTTACATGCACAAACTGGAAAAATTCTCAAATGTCCTGAAAAAACCTCTAAGTCCTTAGTAGCTGTAGCTATATCAACTATGTTATATTCAGTACTTGGGTGCAGTCCTCCTGTTTCAACAGTTGAAGGAAATGCAGGAATGGAAGATGGCGGAAGAACAGGACTTACATCCGTATTATGTGGATTATTATTCTTAATGTCATTATTATTTATTCCATATATAAGTGCAATACCAAATAGTGCTATAGCACCAATATTAATAATACTTGGATGTTTAATGGCACAAGACTTAAAGAATTTAAATTATGATGATTTTTCTGAATTTTTCCCATGTTTTGCTGTAATAATAACAATACCTTTAACTTACAGTATAATAGATGGGATTGCAGTTGGATTTATTCTTTATCCACTTTGCAAAATTATTACAAATAAATATAAAGAAGTTTCACTTCCAATGTATATATGTGGTTTAATCTTCTTAATTTATTTTGTTACTTTAGCATTTATGCATTAAGTTTATTATAAATTATAAAATCAAGTAAATAACTGCAATTATTTACTTGACTTTATACCTTATAGTATATAAGTATTTTAGTAATATTTTTAAAGAATTAAATAGTTATTTTATTTAATTCTTTTGATACGTATCTATGGGATGAATACACACTTTCGCCCATTATACGTATTAAAGACAATTAGAACAATATTAAAAGAAGCATATGATAATTACCACATGCTTCTTTTCTTTTATATATTATTTTTCAAATAACTTTTCACCAAAAATTACAAAACTCTGTAATACCAAGTAACATTTTGCATCCATTACAGCATCATTTTTTAATAGTTCTTCTGCTTCTTCTTTTGAAATCATCATAGCTTCTATAGACTCATCATCTTCTAAAAATTGGTCACTTATTTCTCCTTCACATGTACAGAAAATAAGATTTACAGATTCGTCTGTCATACCTGGAGATAAATATAATTTTTTCTTTTCACTTATAACCTCTAAAAGCTTTAAACCAGTTTCTTCTTTTAATTCTCTTCTTGCTGCAGTACTAGAATCTTCTCCTGAATCAATAAGTCCTGCAGTTAATTCATATACAAAATCATTAGTTGGTACTCTGAACTGCTTAACTAATACAAGCTTATTTGAAGGTTTATGAAGTGCTGCTATTAACACCGCATCTTCACTATCTTTTTTTCCCTCAAAAAACTTTTCATTTAAATACTCTTCACTTTTTCTAGTAGCTATAATCCATGACTTTTCATTACCAACTCTATTTTCATATTTAGCTTCATACATACTTAAAAATTTTGTTTTAACTAATGCTTTTATCTCAGTTATTTTACTACTTTTCATCATACTGCCTCCAAAAATCTATATTAAATAATTTAATTCCATTTCACTTAAATTATACTGTATTCTAATAAATAATGCACTCAATTAACAAATTATGTTTATTCTATAATATACATTATATTAATAAAACTTCAGCATAAAATGCTGAAGTCCTACAAAAATATTTTCTACTAAGCTTCTTGCTCAATAAAAAGTTTAGAATATTTATCTTTAATTAATTTTATAACTGGTACACCAACTATAGTAACTACTACAAATTCTCCTATTGCAACTTGCGCCATAGTTAATAATAATGGTAAATCAGCTATATAATTTAATTCCCAGCCAATTATTATTCCATTAAATATTGTTGGCCATAAAGAAGCAATAACTAAAGCTAATGTATTATTTTTTACATACTTTCCTGTTATAGAAATTGCATACACACTAATAAATGTTGCCAATGTTCCAAAAATTATATCTGGTAAACCATTAGGCCCAAGTATATTTGCAATAAAACATCCTAAAGTTAATCCTCCTATGTAAAATGGATCAAAAAATGCTAAAAGTACCATTATTTCAGAAACTCTAAATTGTAAATTACCATAACTTATTGGAGCTAATGCCAATGTTATAACTGCATATATTGCAGCTATAATTGCTGTTCTAACGAGTCTTTTTGCTGTGTTATTTTTCATAAATAAATCCTCCAATTATATTAAATATACACTTTAATCATTGGAAGCCAGAACTTTAAATAATTATAATCAATTATATTATTAATCTTTATACAAAATAAAAACGTAGGAAACACTCTTCCTACGTTAAATAAACATAAAAATTGAAAGATAAATTACACACATTTTTATATTAACATGCAGTAATATCTCTATATAATTGATTATTATTTAACCGTAGTTTTATTTAAAGTCAGGAGGCTTTCGAACTGACTAAATATCTTTTTAATACTTCAAACATTATATCAGACAGTTATAAATAATTCAAGTATATAAAAACTGGAATGTATTTTATTCTTCCACAAATTCTATTGTATCTTTACCAAGTCTTGCAATCTTAGCTAATGAATAAACATCATAACCTTTTTCTTTTAATAATTTTGGTCCAGGCTGAAATGACTTTTCTATTACAATTCCAATTCCTCCAACTTCAGCACCTGCTTGTTCAACAAGTCTTGCTGCTCCAAGAGCTGCTTCTCCATTTGCTAAGAAATCATCTATTATTAAAATTTTATCTTCTTTATTTATGTATTTCTTAGATAATGTTAATTCATAATTTGTATCTTTCGTAAAGGAATGGACTGTAGTCTGATACACCTCTCCATTTAGTATCTTTGACCCTTGTTTTTTTAATGTAACCATTGGAAGATTCATCTGTAATGCAGTCATTACTGTTGGTGCAATTCCAGAACTTTCTATAGTAAACAATTTAGTTATTCCTTTATTTTCAAAATATTTTTTAAAGTATGTCCCTATTTCATACATTAATTCTGGATCTACTGCATGATTTAAAAAAGAATCAACTTTAAGTACACTTTCTGAAAGTGCTTTTCCTTCTTTTAATATTTTTCTATGTAAACTTTCCATTTACTTCACCTCATTATACGTTCCTATATGATTTTAATATATTAAGCTTCCTTTTCTCTTAATATCAAGTTTAAAACTAATGCAATTATAGTTCCTGTTGATATTCCTGAAGAAAAGATCATTCTTATTCCTTCTGGTAATCCGCTTAAAATTTCTGGTCTGAAAGTTACTCCAAGTCCAAATCCTATTGCTGTAGCTATAACTAAAAGATTCTTGTTTGTAAGTTTAACACTGCTTAAAGTTTGAATTCCAGAAGCTGCTACTGTACCAAACATTACTATTCCAACTCCACCAAGTACTGGCTGTGGCATTATATTAATAAGTGCTGCAAACTTAGGAAATAACCCTAATATAACTAAAAGTATACCAGCCATAATTGCTACATATCTGCTTGCAACTTTTGTTAATGGAATAAGTCCTACATTTTGACTGAAAGATGTATTAGGAAAAGTACCTAAACATCCAGCAACTGCACTTCCAATTCCATCTGCTAATACTCCACTTCCAATTCTATTTGAATCCTCATAAACTTCTGATACCTGACATATAGCCTTTAAACATCCAACTGTTTCAATTGTAGTAACTAAATATGCTGGTATAAATGGTATTACATATTTTAAATTAAAATCAACTCCTGTTGCGAATATTTTAGGAAACGAAATCCAACTTGCTTCTTTAACTGCTGTAAAATCAATCATTCCAAGAGGAATACATACTATATACCCTACAATCATACCAATTAATATTGAAGCTGTACTTATCATTCCTTTTCCATAGTGATTAAGTACTATAGTTAAAATCATTACAAAAATAGCAATCATTATATTTACAGCACTTCCATACTCTGGGCTTCCACTTCCTCCTGCTGCCCAATCTATTGATACAGGTAATAAAGTAAGTCCTATAAGACATATTACTGTTCCAGTAACTAATGGTGGAAATAGTTTCATAAGTGGTTTTATAAAAAAGCTCAATATTATTTCAACTAATGAACCAAGTATTGTAGCTCCTATAATTCCTGGAAGACCTGCTACAGATCCAACAGCAATGGCTGGTGTAGCAAATGTAAAATCTGTTCCCATTATGCAGGCTAACCTAGACCCTACAGGACCTACTCCCTTAGCCTGTATTAAAGTTGCTACTCCTGCTGCAAGTATTGTTGCACTCATAAGCGCTGTTGATATAACTGAGTCAAATCCTAATGTACTTGAAATTACAAGTGGTACTACTATAATACCTCCAAAAGCTGCAAATATATGCTGTAATCCTAATAATATCTGCTTATAAATACTAGGCTTTTCATCAATTGCGTACATAAGCTTTATACTATTTTCATAGTACCCTTCTTTCTTTTCATTTAGCTTTGAATTCTCTGCTGTTTGTCTGCTCAATTCCATTTTAATCTCTCCTATGTATATATTAACTTATAATCATACACAGAACATCTCTTTTCTTACAATACCACAACAGTATTAAATATGCTTTTTATTTATACTAATTTCAAAAAATGAAAAAGCCTCAAATCCAATATTATCCAGCATAATATTAATTCGAGGCAGTTTTATTAATTTAATATATAAAAATACTAATAAAATAATACCTCATAGTCTGCTAATAACGGTAGCAGGTAGAAACTTCTAAGCCATATCCTTAGAAATATACGAGTGTTCGTGTTATTATTCCACATTATATCATATTTTTCTATTTTTATGCAAACACTATAATTTTTTTTATGTAAAATAATAAAAGCTCATCCAATACACTTGAATAAGCTTTTTTTCATTAATTCCTTATTTAATCATATTACTTTTTAATTCTTCTAAATCCTGAATTATCATATCCATAACTTCTATTTTTGATTTTGCATAGATATTACCTGGAAGCCACTTTAATCCACATTCTAAAGATTCCTTTGTACTTTTATATTCTTCAATTAATTTTACTATACATTCTGCCAATGCAGTACACCCCTTTTACTACTAATACATTTTTACAATTTCATTTTTTAATTATACTTTTATACCCCTCCCTTATTAATTAGTACCCATAACAATATCTTAAAAATATTATAGCATGCATTACATATTTTGGAAAATGTTTTCATATCTCTTTATCCGTGTAATTTACTAACATTTCTACAAAATAATAAATAAAACTAATCATATAAATTCTAATATTCATGACTTAAATATTAATTTTATATATTTTGTCATAATATTTATTATTTATTTTTAAAAATTTTATCATGATTAAATATATATTATTCTTATAATTTACCATTAAGCTTGTAATCTAAATTTTCAAAATAATAAATTCCATCCTCTTCATTAACTAATTCCCAAAACATCTTGTATTTATTTGATTCATCATTAAATTTTTCTTTAATATTTATCTTAGATGCTCTTATTTTCCTTATAATCATATTTAAATTTTCTCTTTTCCAATTATTATAATCCTTCTTCATTCCATCCAATACATTTTTAGAAAACTCCATTTCTATATTAGGTCCTCCTAAATCTCTTTCTATATTTCTTATAGTATATGGATTTTCACCAGGATCAAGAATTATAAAATACCCATAATCATAGATACTCCTTATTAATCTTCCATAAATTTGTTTTACTTTTATACATAACTGAGGATAATTCACATTCCTGTACATCTTATTCTGATAAGTAGTAATTGCACGTAATATAGGATATTCAGGACTGTAATTAGGAAACTTATCAAGCATTACACAACTTAATGCATCACCAGGTACATCTATGCCTTCAAAAAATCCTTTACTTCCAAGTATTATTACTTGTCTGTTTTTATCATTTAATGCTCCTATAGACTTTTTATTTGTATGAACCTCAATCTTAGTTCCCCTTATAAGCATTTCAAGTTCTTCTGCAACATTATTTCTTCTTACATTGTTATTAAACAACACAAGAATATGTCCATTAAGTCTCTTACTTGTTTCAAATATAAATATTGCTACCTTCTTTATATACGACGATTCATTATATCTTCCCATATCCTTAAGTGCAAATATTTTCGTTTTTTTCTTTAAATTAAATGATGTGGGAATAAGAAATTCTTTTGCTTTTTCCTGACCAAGATGCTTTTTTATTCTACCAAAAGAATTTTCTATTCTAAGAGTTGCAGATAAAAAAGTAGTACTTTTAACTTCTTTAAGTATATGCTCATTTACAAGTTCACCTACATTTAATGGAACTGTTCTAAATTTAAAATCCTCATATTTTGAATCAACTTCAAGAATCTTTGCAAAAAACCTTGATGGTTCCAAAAATTTATCAAGCATATCAAAAATCCCTCTAATTTTAGAAATATAATCACTTACAGTCTTATAATCTGATTCCCCATTGACTTCATCATTGCCAACAATATTATTAAGATAATCATTAAGAAGCTTATAAAGAGGATAAATACTTTCTTTAAGCATTGATATTTCAGGTCCTACTGCTTTTGTTATACCTTTAAGCTCATCTCTTGGAACGAAAAATTCTGTATTGAAATTATATTCACCAGAAACAAGCCTCATACTTCTAAAATCATTTAGAAGTATATTCATATTAACTATTATTTCTTTAACTAAATATATCAGCTTATCTTTTTCTATTGTTTCTCTATATCCATAGCTTGCATTAAGAGTATTTAAAAGCATAAGTATACTTGGATGCCCATTTTCTATTATATTTAGTAGTTCTAAAAACTCCTTATAACAGAACTCCTCAGCAAAAAAGTCATAACATTTTTCCATTAAATTGTGTGCCTCATCAATAATTATATGATTCAACTTTTTCTTTTCACAATATGGCCAGCATGAAAGAAGTGAGTGATTTATTACAGTAATATTTTCTGCAGGAAGTTCATTATATCTCTTTCTTAAGTAACATGGTTTATTACATTTTTCTAAATTGCAAGAATCACTATCACATGTTATATCTTTCAAATAATCATCAAGGCAAAAATGTTTATGAGCCCAAAAACTTATATTTTCACTATCCCCATATTTTCCATTTTCACATAATCTATTTAAAAACAATAATGCTAAATTGCCTTCTTTTGAGGTTTCTAGTTTTTCGCACTTTCTAAGCCTTTCTATACATATATAATTTCCTTTTCCTTTCATTGCTCCATAATTAAGCTTATCATCAAGTTTAAGTTTTTTTAATATAGTAGGAATATCCCTTTCAATCAGTTGATTTTGAAGTTCTTTAGTATTTGTTGAAATTATAAAGCTTGAATCATCTTTTATGTGTTTCTGCTTATTTAAATATGCACCTATAGCCGCAACAATTACATATGCAAATGTTTTTCCACTTCCTGTTGGTGCTTCAATAAATATTCTCTCTCCTCTTTGAAAATTTTCTCTAATCTTTTTAGAAAACTCCAACTGATTTTTTCTAAATATATATCCAAAATCCCCACCATTATTCCATATATCCTCGTTCTTTAATAATTCTTCATATTTAGAATAATCAATTTTAATATCCTTCAATATAATTTCTTTGTGTTTATTTTCTTCATATGATACATAATCATACTGTTGATAATCAAAAAATGGAGGTTTTAATAGATACTCTGCCCATTTCCAGTCATTTAAATACTTGTAATATTTTTTTATTTCCATATACAATGTGTGTTTTTTACGACTATGTTCTTCTCTATCCCACTGCCTGCATAATGCTGCATTTACCACTTTTAAAGTATTTATAGAATCATCAAGTCCCCTGTGCAGTTCATTACTCTCCATAAAAGTTAAGCTTTTCATTAAAGAATCAAGATTATATTCCTTTCTGTACGGCTCAAGAATTGCAATCAATTCCATAGAATCTAGTATTTCATTTTTTATATCTGGTATATGATAATTAAGAAATCTTTTTTCAAAATTTCCATTATGACATATAAGCGGAAGATCTTCTAGAAATTCCAAAATTTCACTGCGTATATTATTTAACGTTCTTGCACTTTCAAGTTCCTTTTCGTTTAATCCTGTACATAAACTATATATTCCTGCTGGAACACGCCCTCTAGGTTTTATAAGTGTTTCATATGTAGTAATTTCCTTATTTTTTATTTTGACAGCTCCTATTTCGATTATCTCTGAGCTTTTTTCATCCAAACCTGTGGTTTCAATATCTAAATATATTACATTATCTAATATACTGTTTAAATTATCCAAATTTAATTCTCCTATTTTATGTATTACGTATATAAATTATATCATACTTTAGATTTTATACTTGTTATACAATAATATGTTGTATTTCAAAAAAAGGAATTGCATATTTACAATCCCTTCCTCTATAACATCCATATTATTTTATTATATGCTTATATTTTATGCTTTTTATCTTTATTTTTTATTGAAAATTTATCATATGATTGGGATTCAATTTCATTTATAGCTTCTAAAAAAATATTATACATTTCAACATTATCATCTTCATTTTGAAGAATTTTAAATCCAAAAAACAAAAGAAAAAGAGCATATGTCATCAAAGAAAATGCGCCTAACTTTTTCACATATATATCCATATACGAAAAAACTCCACTTGCTGTAAGACCAGCTAAAAGAGAAGCGCCTATACCACATCCACCACTAGTGTATGATCCCAGCTTTGTCTTTATATGAACCTTTTCAATATTATAATTTATATTTTCATTTTGATACCATTCTTCAGCTTTTTTTAACATTATAAACATGGTCTTGTCCCTATGTTTAGTAACTTTCATTGTAAATTTATAGCACTCTCTATATTTTTTTACCATTTCAGGAGTATATATTTTATAATCATCAACTTCTATATTTTTCTTTTTTAATATTGCATTTTTCAAATTTATTATATTTTTTAACTCCATAAGATTATTCTCCTAGAATTGCTTTATGAATCATTTTCTTAATTAAATAAACCATCAAATATCGTATCATATACTATAAAGTATTCTCATGTACTACAAAATATTTATATTTTTTCTTAACTTATTTCACTTTTTACATACTATAAATATAAAGTTATACATAAGGGTAGTATATAATGAATAATCAAGGCAATCAGGAGTAAAATCATTAAAAATTTAAGCCATATTAAAAGCAGGAAAATTTTTATTATCTCCTGCTTTTTCGCCTGCAATCTGTTGAAATTATTTATCTAACATCTCTTTTATCTTATTTATAACTAATTCAGAATACTCATGATGTATAAAGTGTCCTGAATCCTCTACATATACAAACTCACTATTTTGTGACATATTAGCTAGTTCTTTTTCATAAGTCTGCCAGTTATCAAATCCATTATTCCCCGCACTAATAACTACCAATTTTATATCTTTTAAACTTCCACTTTCTTTTACTTTTTTACCGTTTTCCTGTATTGCTTTTCTTTCTTTTATCATATTAGAATTCCATAAATTCTTAAGACTCATTTGAACATTAAGTTCCTGTAATTCTTCACTTATATCCTGTTTTACTTCAAATTGACTTTTAAAACCAGAAAAAATACTTAAGGCTCTAAGAAGTCCTGTTTTTCTCATTGCACCTAATACATGAACCATTGATTTCATAGGATCTTTAAATTCTTCACAGAAACTTGGTGATGCTCCATCTATAAAAATTATACTGTCCACTTTTTCAGGATACATCTGAGCAAATCTTATTGCCTGTAAACTCGCCATAGAATGAGCAACTAAAACATAAGGTTCTTTCTGTCCACTTTCTTCAAGAACTTCATTAAATTCAGAAACTACAGTATCTATATCCCTAGGCCTTTTTGTTATACTGCTATTTCCCATACCTGGTCTATCATATAAAAACACCTTAGAATACTTAGATACTTCATTCCATAAAGGATACATATCTAAATATGAAGAATTAACTCCAGAACCAGATAAAAATACTACAGTTTTATCCCCCTCCCCTTTTTGAAGATAATAAATATCATCTTTATCTATAACTGCCTTTTCTGTCATATAACTTATTTCATTAGATTGTTGTAATTGTTTGTCCATATACATATTCCATCCCTTTACAGATACTAAAGAAACAATGATTAATGTCAAAAGTAACTTATTCCATTTCTTCAATCCGTCTCTTCCTTTCCACCATAAATATCCTAATTAATTTTAACAATCTTTTCCTATTCAAAGCAACTTTTTATTAAATGAAATACAAAAAACATAGATATGCCTTATAAGTATATCTATGTTTTCAAAAATCTATCTATTTAATTTTCCCAAGTAAAGCTGCAAATGGATTATCTTCAACTTCTTGCTTCTTAGCTTCAGCCTGCATCTTCTTCATTATTCTATTTGCTTCCTTCTTATCAACCTTGCCCTTCTTATCAAATCTCTTTTCAAAGACAGAAGCCTTCTCCTTAAAGTTACAAGTCTCACCTATACAAACATAAATCTTACCTTCACCTTGTCCTCTAAGTTCAAGTCTCTTATGACATTCAGGACATCTTGCATTAGTAAGTCTTGCTAAATTTTCTCTATAACCACATTCTCTATCTTGGCATACTAGCATTCTTCCGTTCTTACCTTTAACCTCTAATAAATATTTACCACAATTAGGACACTTAGAACCTGTTGCATTGTCATGATGGAATTTAGCAGTACCACCTTTTACATCTTCAACAAGCTTAGTAGCATATGCCTTCATATCTCCAACAAACTTCTTATCATTAGCCTTGCCCTTAGCAATGTTATCTAACTGACTTTCCCATTTAGCTGTTAAAAGTGGCGATTTTAAATCTTCTGGAACTAAGTCGATAAGCTGTTTTCCTTTTGATGTAGGATAGATATCCTTTCCTTTTTTCTCTATAACAAAAGAATTAAATAACTTTTCAATAATATCAGCTCTAGTAGCAACTGTTCCAAGACCTCCAGTCTCATTTAAAGTCTTAGCAGCATCTTTTCCTAAGTTTACATACTTTTGAGGATTTTCCATAGCTGATAAAAGTGTTGCTTCATTAAATCTAGCAGGTGGTGTAGTTTGCTTCTTTACTTTATTAACTGAAGCAACTGTAATCTTATCTCCTTTATTAAGTTGAGGAAGTTCTTGTAAATCTTCATCATCTGCTAAATTGTCATATAATCTCTTCCAGCCTTTACTCTTAGTTATATTACCCTTAGCAGTAAATGTTTCCCCTGCAATATTTACAACTATAGTAGTTTGTTCATATTCATAAGCTGGCATTAATACACTTAAAAATCTTTTAACTACAAGGTCATAAATATGTTTTTCTTCTGTGCTAAGATTTGCTAAACTTCCTTTTTCCTCAGTAGGAATTATAGCATGGTGATCACTAACTTTTGAATTATCTACATAGTTCTTATTAGCCTTTACTCCACTCTTTAAAAGACTTTCAGCAGCTGCTCTATATTCTCCAAAAGATACAGCTTTCAGTCTTTCTGGGATTGTAGCTACAATATCTGAAGTTACATATCTTGAATCTGTTCTTGGATATGTAAGAACCTTATGATTTTCATAAAGTCTCTGCATTATGTTTAAAGTTTGCTTTGCTGAGTAACCCCATATCTTATTTGCATCTCTTTGTAATTCAGTTAAATCATAAAGTGCAGATGAATACTTCTTTTTAGTAGTCTTCTTAACTTCAACAACTTCTCCATTTTGTCCTTTACACTTATTTACTATAGAATCTGCCACTTCTTCTTTAAAAGTAGAATTATTTCCTTTATTACTAACCCAAGTTAATGCAAAACCATTACCTTTTGCATTTAAAGTCCAGTAATCAACTGGCTTAAAGTTTTTAATTTCCTCTTCTCTGTTTACTATCATAGCAAGAGTTGGTGACTGAACTCTACCAGCACTAAGCTGAGCATTATATTTACATGTTAATGCTCTTGTTACATTTAAACCTACAAGCCAGTCTGCTTCTGCTCTACAAACAGCTGCTTTATATAGATTATCGTACTCCTTAGCATCCTTTAAATTTTTAAATCCATCTAAAATTGCTTTATTAGTTTGAGATGAAATCCATAATCTCTTTAGAGGCTTCTTAACACCAGACTTTTCTAAAATCCAACGTGCTACAAGTTCTCCTTCTCTTCCAGAATCCGTTGCAATAACTACATCTGAGACATCTTTTCTTAAAAGTTGTTTTTTAACTTCATTATATTGTTTACCTGTTTTCTTTAAAACAGTAAGTTTCATGTACTTAGGAAGCATAGGAAGTGTCTCCATCTTCCATTGCTTATACTTATCATCATATCCTTCAGGATCTAAAAGCCCTACTAAATGACCCATTGCCCAAGTAACTATATACTTATTTCCTTCAATATATGAACCTTTATTCTGACTACATTTTAAAACTTTTGCTAAATCTCTACCAACCGATGGCTTTTCTGCTAATACTAATGTTTTACTCATTTTAACTCCTTACTAAATTACCACTTTTAAATGAACTTTTAATAATAAACTATTAGTTCATCATTAATTATGTATTTCTAATATATACTTTTAAACCACTTTACATTATACAATGATTTTATTATTAATCCCATTTTTTTTAATTATTTGTTCACTCAGCAGTGTTAATTACTATAAAAATAATAATTTTTAAATTATAGACAAAAGGGTTGAATACAATTGTATTTAACCCTTTTATTTACAACTAATCAGAAACCACCAATATGTGATAGTTTGCGATTTTGAATAAATTATATTAATCTTCTTTAACTAATACCTTAACTATTTCACCTATATACATAATATGAAAATCTTCTTTCAAATAGTTTTTACTAATTAAGTTTTTATCCACAAACGCCTTTTCATCCAATTTTTGAGCGTACAATTTTCTACATAAAAAAATTATATTTCCTTCATTAAAATATGGTGTATTATCATCTTCTACAACAGTCAAACCTGCTTTTTTTATTTTATCTTCATTTCTCCCTGAAACAGTTCCTAAATAAGAAAGTTCCTTTCTATAATCTTCACCTAAAACTGTTATTGAAAATGTATCACTATTATCTACAAATTCTTTAGTATAACGCTGTGGTCTTATATATACTGTAACAACATTTTTATTCCATATTACACCTAGCCCACCCCATGATGCTGTCATTGTATTAACCTTATTATCTTTCTTTGCGCTAATAAGCATCCAGTCAGTTCCTATCATTTCAAATGGATTATTTTTTATTGCATTTGCCTTAATTTCTTTAAAATCACTCATTTTTCTCCCCAAAAAACCTTTTTTTAATTTTTATACAATTATACCATCAACTTTATTCAATTCCAATATAAGTTATTTGTTTAACAATGTATTTTAACAAAATATTATATCACGCAAAAAATCCAATTATTCAAACTTATTTTAATAATAACATTCACCACTACATTTCCCGGAAAATAATTTTTTATTTATTTCATCTTTAAATAATATATTGCTGCTTATACTCTTTTCATTTCCAAATTTCTTAAGTATATTAACTGCTTTTTTTAATCCACGTATATCTTTTTCCATATTTTCTATAGAATTTCCTCTTCCAACAACCTTAAGATGTGTTACTCCAGCATTCTTTAACTTGTTTAATTCACATATACCACATCCCGTGCTTCCTAAAATATATTGAAAATTTTCTTCTTCATCATCATATTCATCAAAATTTTCTTCAATTTTATTATCTACCCATTTAAAATGATTAGACTTTTCATCAACTTTACCCATACTATACTGAATCTGGCACATATGTGATAATTCATCACAATGAAATGAACTACAAAATGCTCCTGTATAATGACATTTTTCATTTAAAATAAATGCTTCATACTGAAGATTTTTTACTTTATTATTTTCTATACAAGACTGCATATCTTCAATTGTATTTTTTCTATGAAATATATATCTTCCTATGTTAAACTGATTAAGAAAATCTATAGAAAGACGATTTATCTCTGCACATTCACCACTCAAATGAATAAAACATTTTATATTTTTCAACTTTAAGTATTGTAAAAGCACAATATCTGCTACTATAAATTGGTCAAATCCTATATCAATTAATTTTTTTATTATATCCACAATTATTTCATACTGTTCTTCTAAATAGTATAAATAATTAAAAGCAATTGTTACAGGCACCTTATAAACATCCATCATCTTTCGTAATATTTTCATATCTTCAAAAGAATTTATCTGAACATTATAATAAAGAACTTCTCGTCTATTTAAAGGAAATAATGTACCATACTCCTTATTCCAATCATATGGCACAAAACCTACAAACACCTCATCTGCACCTGCCTTAACCATTCTTATATAATCATCTATACATCCTAATCCTGCTACTATCTTCATTATTATTCCTTTCAAAAAATAATATGTTAATTAACAAATATTAATTAATAATTTATTTTAACTTCATATTAATGATATTATACCCCTAATTCTATATTAAAATTTTATTTTAAACCAGCAAAAAAATATTACTATTTCAAGTTTCAATACACTCAAACTTGAAACAGTAATATTTTAGTATTTATATATACCTAGATGTTTTCATAAAAATAAAAGAATTTATGATATTACTTCATCCCATAAAACTCATCTTCTTCAAATCCAAGATAAGTATCTGTTAAATCATTTACTGGTGAAATCTCAATCATACATAAATGATTACAAGGAATATTTAACTCTACTTTGTAATTTCCATTCTCTTCAAACAATTTATCATCAGTCTGTAGAGGTTCTGCAGATGCTTTAAGGATTTCAATTTGTTGTTTATTTAATGTACGTGGTTTTCCAAGGTTACTCCATGTCTGTAATGGATTTGCATGTCTTCCTCCTACCTCTTTTTTTAACAATATAGCTTGAGGATTTAATGCTGGAATAGTAAAATTATAACTCACATCTGGAACAGATTTATGATTTCGCATATCATGATAGTTCCATCCTATAATCACATACTTGTCACCTTTCTTTGTAACTATAGCATTTTCATCTCTATAAAGAAGTTCATTTCCTGCTTTAGAGAAGAACTCAAAAGTATAAAATGTAGGCTTTTTTATAGAATTTAAAGCTACTAATCCAAAGCCACCATGAAATTCTGATTTAGGGACATCACATTCTTCAAATACATCACTAAATGTCCAATAAGAATAAGAATCGGCATATTCTCCTGCTTCACTCAAAATACGTGCTATATAAGCAGCATTAAAATCAGTATCATGCACTGGACAATTTGGTACATATGAAGTATTAAATTCTGTTATGTGAAGAGGCATATTACTAATCTCATTATAATCATTCATAATAGCTCTAGTTTCCTTAAGTTCATCAATCATAACTGTTGCTTTTCTCATTGTATGATGCACATATTGACCTGCATTTCTTGGATCATTTGCTGTATAACAATGACGAGTAATAAAATCAAGAGGAGATTTGTTTTCTATACAATGTTCAAAGAAACCTCTAAGCCATTTTTCTGTTTCAATCCCACAGATTGCAGGTCCTCCAACTTTTATTCTATCATCAACTTCCTTTACAGCTTTTGCAGAATAGTCATAAAGCTTAAAATATTCTTCCATTGTACCAGCCCAAAATCCTATATTAGGTTCATTCCAAACTTCAACAGGCCATGTAACAACTTCATCTCTTCCATATCTCTCAATCAAATGATTTAATGTAGCTTTAATAAGTTCTGCCCACTTTTCATAAGATGATGGTGGTGTAGCATTTCCTTTCCAATAAAATACACATTGTTCTCCTGTTTTAAGTTTTTCAGGCATAAATCCAAGTTCTAAAAAAGGTTTTATCTTATTTTCAAGATATGAATCCATTATTCTATCTAAATATGTGAAATTATAAAAAACCTGTTTCTTCCCATCAAGTTCACATTCACGATAAATTGCAACATCATCACAAAATAATCCATGACCTCTTATATATTTGAAATGTATAGCATCTTGTACCATTTTTAAATGTTCTAAATATTCCTTCTGAAGAGCTAGTCCCATTCTTCCTGTCCCTACACAATAAGTGGAATTATTTTTAAATTCTTTACCGTTTATTGGCACCTTTACTTCTTTTGTCATAAAAAATCCTCCATAATATTAACCCTGTATCATTTAAATTTGTAGCTTATAAATTACTCTAAAACTATAGTAGTAGTTACATCTGCCAAATCCTTATTTAAATCTTTATCTTCTGGCAAATCTAATACTGGATAACCATCTATATCAAAATGAACACGACGAATTCCTGATGATCTTGGTCCATCTATATTTTTTCTTGCATGATAAGTATTCCAAACTGACCCCTCATCATCTATAACATATGCATTATGACCAGGTCCATCTTCTCCTTTTATGCTTCTAGATGTAAGTAATGGATAATTACTCTTTCTCCAACTATCTGGATTTAATAAATCAGAACCTATATCTGTAGTCAATAATCCAACAACATATGTTGCATCTATTAAAGCGCTGGAAAAAGTCAGAAAAATTCTATTATCTCTAAACAAAGCAAATGGTCCTTCATCTACAAAAACATGATTATTAGCCCAGCCATAGTTTGGCTTTGAAATAACAACTGGATCAGTTATAAGCTTCCAAGGTTCCTTTGAATCAACTTTTGCAATATATAACCATGCACCAAGGTCAATAGGAAGGAACTGACGCTGAGACCAAACAACATAATATTCACCATTCACTTCAAAATTAGTCATATCAAGAGAGATTGTTTTTCCTGCTTCACACAAATAAGTTCCATCTTTTTTAACAACTCTATGTGGTCTTGACCAATCCTTAGCATTCATTGGATTACCACCATCTTTAAGTTGCATAACATGAGATTCTTCATAGAAAAATTCTCCTTGTGTTGCTCCATGGAATATATAAAGTCTGCCATCTATTATATGAAACTCTGGAGCCCAAAGTAATCCTCCAATATCTTCATAAGTACTTGAATCAAGTATTAATTTTTCTTCTGCTGTTAGTAATTCAGCAATAGTATCTGCTTCTCTCATATATAATGTATGATTGTCATCAGCATCATTTGTAGCAATAAAATAATATTTACCATTCCATCTACCTATACATGGATCAGCACGATGCTCTGCAATTGGAAATTCATAATGATCTTGATGTATCCTTCCCCTTATTTTATATGATCCCTTTTTGTTCCAATCTATATTTTCAGTGTTCCAATCTATATATTTTATATGAGTTGTACCATCACTATAAACAGCTTTTGCCTTAATATTCTTTAAGTCATCAGCTGAATTGACTTTGACATTGCTTGGAACTTCAACTTTTATATTAGTAGGAACAGTAAGTCTGCACACTAATCTATGGGCAACATCATTAGAAATTTTTATTAAATTTCTTGATACTGCTCCTTCTATATTAGTATTAACAGTATGAATGCTGAATGGTTCTGCTTTCTCTGGCATAGATACTTCATTAATATTTAATATATCTTTAATATAATTTTTGTAGTATTTTCCATTTTCATCACACCAGTGAATTACATAATTATCATTTTCCTCATCATATTTGCATTTTAAATCTTCTACATAAGTATCCATATTCAAATCTATTAAACCGATTTCATCATATGCCAAAAGATCCTTTGAAGTGCATAACAAAATTTTACCTTTACTTTGACTATCATTTTTACCATCTGCTTCTGTACGAATACAAACTACTGCAAATGATCCATCCTTTAAATAAAATAAATATGGCTTTTTTAAGCTTTTAGCATTTAATAATCCATTATCATTTTCTGTAGCTTTAGCAAATAACACTCCTGAATTATGGTTTAACTCTTTAAATTCAACTCCATCTTCACTATAAGCTATATGCATACTATAAGCTAATTTTTTTGAATAAATCATATCTTCTTTATTCTTTCTTGTATAACAAAGTATGTACTTTGAATAATCTTTAATATTTTCCATAATAATATGTCCTGCCTTTCTATCATAGATAATTGATAATTTCACTAACAATAAAAAAGTTCTTTAAATATTATTTTTCAACATAATTGCCCACTGCAAATGTTTTCAAAAACATTATATTTTATTTACTAATATTTAACAATGATATATACTAATATATAATTGATATATTCAAAGATTGGAGTGTTACTTTTGACTGAAATTTTTTTTGCTGGATATAATGCTACCCACCCATCTGACTTTATTTTTGATCTTCCAGAAGGACATGATTGCTATCTTCTAATTATAACAAAAACACCTGCACTTTTCTGGATAAATAATGAATTAAAGGAATATCCATCTCATAGTGCTGTCTTATATAAACCACATCAAAAAATTTATTATAAAGCATGTGGTCCTAAATATATTAATGACTGGATACGCTTTGATTCAAACGAATCATATGTTACTGAAACAATGCTTCCACTTGGGGTTCCATTTTCTTTAGATGATCCTGATTACTGTCATAAAATTTTTGACCTTTTAGTAAGTGAAAACTCATTCGAAAAAGACTACAAAGAATCTTCTATTGACTATTTATTAAGAATATTATTCAATAAACTGTCCGAATCATGTTTTCACACAGGAATTACCCCTCAGTATTATAACCTTTTAAATCTTCGAAAAAAAATACATACTGAACCGTTAAATAATTGGACAGTTTCCTCTATGGCTGAATTTATCCATATAAGTCCCGGCTATTTACAAACTATTTATAAAAAAACATTTGGTATCTCTTGTATTGATGATGTAATTGATAGCAGAATACGTTTAGCTAAAGAATACCTCCTTTATTCTAACCATACAATTTCTGAAATTGCCACTCTTTGTGGATATAATAATGTTGAACATTTCTGTCGTCAATTTAAACAAATAACTAAATTTACGCCTGGAAATTTTCGTAAGCATAATATGAATTGATTATATTTTTCACAAAAGTAACTGCCATCTAGAAATACATTTTCCTAAAAAGGCAGTTTGCTTTAATTAATAAAAAATACTCCTTATCACAACATTAACTGCTATATAAGAAGTATTTCTATTCTATACTATTTTAAATCCTCTTAATGAGTCTTCTTCAATGTCAAGTTCATTAAATATCATATTAACTACTGAAACATAATCCTGTATTGTATTTATTTTTCTAATTTTTTTAGCATATTTATCATTGTCAGCAAACATATTCTTCATATAAAACCAAAATTCTTTCATTTTGAACAATGCATTTTTATCTCCTGAAAGAATCTCTCTATATCCCTCAAAAACCATATCATGAAACTCTTTTAATTTAACTTTATCAGCTATTTTATTTCCTTTAACTTCATTAATAAGTCCTGGGTTTGCAATAATGCCTCTTCCAAGCATTATTCTATCTAATGATGGACATTTTTCTCTTATATTTTTATAATCTTTCACATTAAAAATATCACCATTATAACATAATGTATTTAAGCTATGTTGTTCTGCATATTTGTATATTTCCATATTAGGAGTATTATTATAATAATCCTTTTGAATTCTAGGATGTATTATAAGTTCTTCTAAAGGATATTTATTATATATATCTAAAAGCTTAAAAAATTCGTCTGTTGAATCCTTACCAATTCTTGTTTTTATGGAGATTTTAGAATCTGTCTTACTAAATATTTCATCTAAAAATTTATCTAATTCATCTGGAATTGCTAAAAATCCTGCTCCTCTGTTCTTTTTAACAACAGTTCCTGATGGACATCCTAAATTTAAATTTATTTCATTATAGCCAAATTCCCTAAGAGCTTTTACTGTATCCAAAAAATACTCTGAATTATTTGTAAGTATCTGTGGTACTACATACATGCCTTTATTATGTTCTGGCAATATATCATTCAATTCTCTAGTTTTAAGGCATCTATTAACACTTGGTACTATAAATGGAGTAAAGTATTTATCTATATTTCCAAATAGAGTGTTATATGCATTTCTATATATGTACCCTGTTATACCTTCTAATGGTGCAAAATAAAATTTCATTTCATATGACTCCTTATTATGTAATTCACATTAATTATATCTAGTACATATGCTTTTGTATAGTCAATGTTTTTCCCTATAGTTGCAATTAATCTTTTCTAAAAAACAATAAAAGTGCTTAAAATTTTAAATCAAGCACCTTTATAAATATAATTTTTATTGCAAAATAATTTTAAACAGATTTAAATTTTATTATTTTACTTGCATAATCTCCATATAATTTTATATCAATACCATGATTCATTAAATATGCACCAGTTTTTTCATACTTAATATCATCTAATTGGAATTTATATATCTTTTGATTATCTAAACCTCTTAATCTTATTCTTGTTCCCATATGTCCTAATTTACTTTGAGGAAGGAATACAAATAATAATCCTTCATTTCCCTTTACATACTCAAATACATAATAATTATTATGAGAATTATTTTCTAACCTATAGAAATCCCCTTCCTGTACTATATGACGTATTTCTTTATATTCAGAAATCATTTTTTTTGATATATTTATTTCTTCTTCATTTAACTTTAAAATATTACATCCGATTCCCAAAGTTCCCATCATAGCACTATGATATCTAAATTCTATAGGAATTGTTCTCTTAGACAAGAAATTAGGACAATCTGTAACCCATGCCCTCATTGCTTTTATTGGATATAAATATGAATAACTCTTTTGTATCTTTAATCTATCATAAGCATCTGTATTATCACTTGTCCAAAAATCATCAAAAATACCAAGAGCACCATAATCAATTCTTCCACCACCAGATGCACATGCTTCAAATAAAACATATGGGTATTTTTTCTTCAACTGTTTAACAATATCATAAATATTTTCTATATGTCTGTACCATATATCTTTTTCTATAGAAGCTTGAGATATTGGTCTATTTGCATCCCATTTAATATAGTTTATATCATATGTTGATAGTAAATTGTCTAACATGTTATAAACAAATTCTTTAACTTCTTTTTTAGTTAAATTTAATACATATTGTCCTCTTGAAGTATCGCTCACTCTAGTATTATAATGATAAATCCAGTCTGGATGATCCTTATAAAGCTGTGATAACGGATTTACCATTTCTGGTTCAACCCATATTCCAAACATCATATTCATTTCTTTTACTTTATTTATTAGAGGAGACAGACCTTCTGGGAACTTATCTTTATTCACATACCAGTCTCCAAGCCCATTATGTATTCCATTTCTTTGTCCAAACCATCCATCATCTATTACAAATAATTCTGCTCCTATTTCACTTGCTTTTTTAGCAAGTTTTATCTGTTCATCACACTTTACATCAAATTCTGTAGCTTCCCATGAATTATATATAATAGGTCTAAGTCCATTTTTCAAAATATATTTATTTGCAAATCTATGAATATTATTAGTCATTTTTTCAAATCCACTATCTGAATATCCGCTTATAATTGCAGGTGCTTTAAAACTTTCCCCTGGCATTAACTTCAATAAGAAATCATAAGAATTTATTCCCATTTGAACTAATGTGTCACCATATTGAGTCTGTTCAATAATACCGCTAAAATTCCCACTTAATCTTAATGCTCCAAAAAAAACTTCTCCTGAAGTTTCATCTGCATCTTTGTCCAATATAAAATATGGATTATGATTATGTGTTGATATGCCTCTTCTATTTTCAATAGTAATCTTACCATAGCCTAATTTTTGAGTGAACATTTGTTGTTCTGCACCCCAATGTCCATGAGTATTAGAAAAATTTAAACCAGAGTAAGGTATGTGAAATTGACCACTATGTATTTTTTCTACTTCTATAATTTCATCTGTATTATTTTTAATTTCCACCCAACGTTCAATTAAATCTTCTTCCTCAAAAATTTTATAATATAAATTTATCTCAAAATCATAATAATCATCTACTAATTTTACTAATAATATATTGTCTTTTATAATGTATCCATTATATTTATACAATAAATCTCTTGTCCCATCATGAAAATTAACTTTTAAGCATGTTTCCTTATATCTTAATCCGCCATGCACAGGAAATTCTTCAGGCGTAATTTCCAAAACTGGATCATTAGTAGATAATTCCTCAATAACTGGCATATCAAAATCTTCAATGTTCTCCACTTTTGCTCCCCAATATAAATGCCTTAAAATTCCTTTATCATCAACACCAAAAACATATGATGTCGTATTAGTATCTAATTTGAACATAATATTGTCCTTATTAACTTTAATGCTCATAGTTTTGTCCTCCTTAAGATAACGTTTTCTTAATTATATTTCATATTCAATAAAAAAATCAATATTTTTAGTAAAATTTATAATGTTTTTCCCAGTTTCATCTCTAAATGTTTACTAAATGTGGTTAACAATTTAATATACTTACTATATAAATAACAATTCTATTAAATACCTAGAATCATAGGGCTGTATCAAAATTAGATTTTTTAAATTCTAGTTTAATACAGCCTATTATATAGCACTTATATTTCCATTAATTATTCCCTTTTATAATTCTAGTTTTTTCAAAATAAAATACATTATTGGGATTTATCATATCACATTTTAACACTACAAAAACAGCAGGTCGACTATCTAATAACCAAACCTACTGTTCCCTATATCAAATAACTAAATTAAATCTTTTATCAAATTAAAATATTTAGAATCATCCATTCCCATCAGATTTTTTACATCATATTTACGAGTTTCTAGTAAAAACTTTTTTGCTTCTTCAAAGTTTCCCATTTCATAATGACACTCTCCTATTCTAAGTAAAACAAATGGGTCCTCTTGTCCATCTAGTAAACCAAATGCTTTCATCATCCATTCTAAACACTCTTTGTAAAGAAAATCATAAAAATATGCATCACCTATTGATTCATATATCCAAAAACTTGTTTTCCAATTATCTTTTGGCTCTGGCACTAATTCTAATGCTTTCTTATATTCTTTAATTGCCTCGATATTTTTTCCTATTTTAAGTTTAAACTTACCATTGTTGCATAAATTCAGAATTTGTTTATATATATTATCATCTAATTCCATAACTAATTCCTATTATAATGAGCCAAATCATATGGATAATACTTACATCCCTTCAATTCTTCATCATCTAAATTTAACATTTTTACTAGTGCAGCAGCTTCTATAGACCAATATCCCCTATATTTATCTTTCTTTAAATGATCTTTATTAGTAATTCGGCCTTCCTTCTGCATATTAAACCATTGTTTTTCTAGATAAATTTTTAATCGTTCCACTGATTTATTTTTATCTATCTCTGCTAATTCAACAATTTCAACTAATGGACCTATAGCTTTTTTAAATTGTAATTTATCTGTTTCTATATTATTTTGAGGATTTATATAATGTGCTAATATTTCTAAGAATAAATCATTATAATTGTATTCTTTCAATAATTTTATTAATTTATCAATCTCAATACTTTGAATATTAAAAATTATAGCCAATTCAAGTGCTTTTTCAATATCCCCATAGACAGAATCATGCCAACATGCTAATGTATGATGTATAATAAGCTTAACATCATCATTAAGTTCGCTTAAATTATAACCTAATGAATAACCTGTATAAAATTTAAGAAATGCTTGATTAACTATATCATAATGACACATCAACATTCCTGGAGCATTCTTTCCCTGCTGCTCAAGTACTTCTTTATAATCGGTTATAGCATTATATAAATTTTTCTGATCTTTCTTATATCTTTCAAACAAATTTTCTTTATATTTTTCTAATTCACGCATAAAATTCTCCTTAAATTATGGAATCCATACTTCAATAGCTTATAAGTGAATACTAAATCTCCTCTTATATACTCTGCTTCATAAGAATTTACATACAGCTCTTTCCCTTTAAAATTTACTATAGAGCCTATGTGCATAACTTTTTTACTTTTTATAATGTAGTAAAAAAAGTCTGTTGGATGTATATCTGAAGTTGATGCTAATGACTGTCTATATTTTTTTATATCTATTTATAATCTATATCTTCTTCAAGCTTATAGTATTTGCTGCTAGGAGTTCCAAAATAAAATACATTATCTGGATTTATTGTATCATATATACATACAATAAAAAACAGTAGGGTATTCTCTAATGAACCAACCTACTGTTTCTATATTAAATAATTAAACCTTTTATCAAATTAAAATATTTAGAATCATCCATTTCCATCAAATTTTTTACATCATATTTACGAGTTTCTAGTAAAAACTTTTTCGCTTGTTCAAAGTTTCCCATTTCATAATGACATTCCCCAATTCTAAGTAAAACAAATGGATCTTTATCTCCATCTGGTAACGCAAATGCCTTCATCATCCATTCTAAGCACTCTTTATAAAGAAAATCATAAAAATATGCATCACCTATTGATTCATAAAGCCAAAAAGTTGCCATCCACTCACCCTTTGGTTCTGAAACTAGTTCTAATGCTTTTTTGTAGTGTTCTATCGCTTCATTATTTCTTCCTCTTTTAACACAAAACTTTCCATCATTGCATATGTCAAGAATTTGCTTGTATAGATTATCATCTAATTGCATAATTAATTCAACTTCTTTCAATATGAGAATTCACAATAAAGAAATATAATATTTTGTTAATTTGCAAAATAATTGTTCTTATTTAACTTACTAAATGCATTTTCAATTTTAATGGTTTCTTCATTAGGTAATACTACCATTACTTGAGTAGTTAACTTTTCAACATTATTAAAAATCATCTCTGCTGTATTTCTTGTATCTTGATACTCAGATGTGCTCATTCTGAATAGTATGTTATTTACCCACTCATTACTCATCTGATTTCCTGATGCTGTTTTAGTCATCTTTATTCGTCCTGTCCCACAATATTTTACTTCTGCAATTATGATTTTTGATAACTCACCATTAGGACCATCTTCTCTACCAACAATATCAAATCCATTATCAATCTCTTCTTCTAATTCACATGTATTAATCATATTATCATTTATATAATCTATATTATAATGAAAAGCATTTATATCACAGTTTCTAAAACATTCTAATATGCAATTTAATTTATCATTAGGTACTATACTTATCACAGTATTATCATCTAAATTATTCGCAATAATAATTAAACTCAAGTCTGTATATTCTTTCAAATAGTCTATTATACATACAAATGCCCCATCCATTGGCTTATCTATTGCACTTGGTAAGTCCATTGCAATTATATCTCTTTTATCAATAATATCTAAATGTTCTAAGCCTTTCATAATATCAAATGCATCAGCTTTCCAATCTAAAGTTAGAGCTTTTCTATTTTGTTCAAGTATCTCTTCTATTACTCCAACATACAATTTATCGCTAGGATAAACAAAGACATCTCTTAGCTCATCATACTTATTAAAAAAAGCTTCTGGATTTGTTTTTGCCTCGCAAACCATATCTACATATTTTTTATTAATTTCAAACAAATCAAAAAGTTTTATTAATATATTCTTATCCACATTATCCATAATTTTTTACTCCTACTTACTATATTTTAAATATTCAATATGTTCATTTATTTCATCAGTATCATTCATGAACTCGTTAAATAAAGGAATATCAATATCGTTACATATGACTTTCATACCTTTAAACATAGCCAATTTTCCTATTCCTAAGGCTGGCATACATATTGTTTCATTTAATGTATCACAATATTCTTCTAAATTTTCATGTACTTCATTCATGCTTATTAAAGCTCTAATTAATTTATCTTCATTTTTTTCTATAATAGCTTCCAATCCATCTACATAATGCATATAATCTTTCATATCATTTCTTTTCCTGAATGCTTCAAGCTTATTAATATATACTTCTAATGATTCATTATCATTTGTATAAATACATTTAATTACGTTGTATATATTGTAATAGAATTCATCAATATTTTTCTTAATAGTATCTTTGTCTGATTCTGCCATTTCAAAGATTATTGATTTAATCAGCTTATGATTATTGGTTAAAAATGCTGAATATAATATTTCTAATTCACAAAACACTCTATAAGGAAAAGGTAAAAATCCATGAACAATTGCCCATCCATACTTTTTCATTTCAATATCATAAGCTAATGCTGATATATATGCATATCTCTTACCTTCATTAAAATTTTCATTTAAAGCGATAATTAAATATGATAATTGACTAGAATAAAGAGAAATATCTGTATAAAAATATACTCCATAATCATCTGATTCTTTAGCCTTATTTAACGTGCTTGTTAAATCCTCTTTTACGCATTTATAATTAATCTGTAAGAATCTTTCTTTCTTTTTCACTTTTTTCTCCTTTCAACTTTACATAGTCTGCTAAGGTATAAAAACATTCCTTGCATCTAAAGTTATACTATACTTCTATAAATATCAATCAATAAAAAGATCATTAGACTACCTAATTTTATATTAAAAAATAAGAAATTTGCGAACTATTAATTATAACCAACATAGTATGTGTATATATATATTTATTCTATCCAACCATGTTCTTTTAAAAAATTAATTTTTGCTTCTGAAAGCCGCGGAATTTCACCATTTTCTAACGATACTTTTATCATTTCTCCTACTTGTCTTGTATAGGCATATTCATTCTTTAACATATTATCAAGATTATTCTTTATCCACCTATCATCCAGTTTTATATGCTTTCTTGAATAAGTCCCATATTTATCCCAAACATTTTTTGCACCGCCACTTTCTAATATCCTAACTCTATTAGTTGATAGAGTAATCTCATTCCCCTTTTGTACATATTGTTCAATCATAGAGGCTGTTTTCCTAACATATTGATTATTACTTTTTTTCATTCATCCTAAATTAAATTCTATCCATTCATCACTTAATTGTTTGAAATGTTGATCTTCGGTTCCACATTTTGCAGTTCCAATGTGTGCAGTATTATATTTAGACTCATTAATAATTATTTCTTGTATTGAATCAATATTAATTTTTCCATTTGAATTTCTCAATTTCATTCCATCCTTAGTTAACACAGCAACTTGATCAAAACCATTATTAGCCCCTACCTTTGATGGAGTTATCGTTACATCACATTTTTTAAAAGCATGTATTGCTGCTTTTTCCCCCGCTTTACCAGAATCTATATTGGTGAAATCTGCTAAATTAATCCCCTTTACAGCTTTTGTTTTTCCTGTATATTCATAATAAACATCTGCTTTAATATCAGTAGGGCCCTTAACAATTCCTTGAAATTCGTTCCATGTTATATCCTTATTAGTGTTTTTAGGAATAGAATTAAGCATAGCCATTCTAATTTCTTCATTATTTTCTGAATAACTTACTTTCTCAGGATTACTATGAATTCCTTCTTCACTTACACTACATCCATTATGAACCAATAAATTCAATTCTGATACATAATAAGTGCTTGCTTCTTCTACTTCAATATTATATATATCTACGTTTTCAGTCAATTCATCAATAAGAATTTCTGAAACATATGCACATTCTCCATAATAGGTTTCTATTATGTCTTCTGCCTGAATGTCCTTTGCTGCTGCCCAGCCACTATTAACAATCCAAAATGGATGTTCTAATGTACAGCATATTTCTTCATTATTAACTGTTATGTGTACAATATATAAAGATTCATTCTTAAACACTCTTGTTACAGTATTTAATTCTTTAGCATTTGCTTCTATATTTTTAGAATATACTTTATCACCAACAATAATATCTTTTATTTTCCTATTACGATAGTTTTCAATCCTAGATTTATTGGTTTTAAAAGTTTTTAATCCATGAAAAAGGAATTTTATTAAGAATGAACAGATCAATTCAAGTTGAAGGAGCTTTTGGAGTTATTAAAGAAGACTATGGTTATAGAAAATTTTTAATGGGTGGAACTCCTAAAGTTAGGACTGAATTTTTTATTAATGGCATTCGGATACAATGTCAATAAACTGCACAATAAAACACTACAAAAACGAAACGGTGAGCTGCTTCATAAGCAGCAAGCTTCTTAATTAAAGCAATAAAGTTATATTTGGGATAAATATATTTTACCCTTTATTTTTTGTGCGCTTAAATAGAAAATTTGGAATTAAATACATAAATTTTATATGAATAAAATCTATAAACTTGAAAAAGACCGCATCAAATTAGAATTTAAAAACTCTAATTTTGATACAGCACCATGATTAAAAATATATTTTTTGACTATGTAATAAAATACAATCTTCCATTTATATTTCTATTAATACATTATCTGAATCAATATTGTATATACTATTAATGATTTTATAAATTAGGAAGTGATATTATGTATAACAATTCAAATTATGAAAAAGATCAATTTAACAGCATTCAAAATAAAATTAAAGAAACAATAGATAGTATGGTGGTAAATAATCATATTTCTAATACATCTAACAATTCATCATCTTCTAATATAAATGATATTCATACTAATAAATTATATTAAAAAGGAACTGAACACTAATTATTTAGTGCATCAGTCCAATTATCTTTTTTCTTAATATATTTATTTTTAATTATATTGCTTGTAAACATTGTTAATTGCAATTTATAAAATTCTTTAAACCGCATTCTACAAGCAAATATATAAGAATATATATTCTTTTATACTTAAGTATATATATTTTTTTATTCTTATATTTTTAAGAATATGTATACTCCACCCATATAATAAAAAATGATCGCGCACTAAGTTTATTTTAACTTCTGCGCTGGTCATATCCCAATTAAATATAAATATTTCAATTAATTTTATTTATTCTTTTACATATAAATTATCTATAATTTTTCCATTTATCTTTTCATAAAAAATTTATAATCTTCTCTTTTCAAAACATGAATTCTACCGAATATTAGCATAATTATAATATATCGCCACAATTTCTCCATCAATATTATTATTGATAATATAACATGTTCCTTTTGGTTTCTTAAAAAAATACACTTGAATATCTATGAGGATTTCTTTCCTTGTCTTATCTCTTTCATAACTAAATCTTTTATTTTTATTATATAAATCCACTTTTTGTTACAATTCAATTAATACTTTCAAACTACATGTATTTCTATTATTATTGAATCATTCCATATTTTATTTTATTAAACATTGATTATTATATATTTTATTAATTTTTATAACAAATATACATGTTTAAGTGAATTTACTATTATATATTATTCAAAAAAAACAGCAATGTTACAAAATTTTTTCATTATTAATATCACTTATATGAAGTCCAAATTAATACAACAAAAATTATTCACTTAATCGTGTAACACTTTTTAGTTATGTTGAATATATTAAACTATAAAGAAAAATTAAAAGTTTTAAATTTTATCTATTAATGCTAACAACTATTTATTATGACTATAATGTTTTTAATGACCTTTACTTCCTTTATTATTATTTTAATATTAATCAACATTTTTAATCTTAACCTATAAAATATACTCCTCCTACACTTGTAAAATATAGTTATTAAAAATAATAACTATTTCTATATACAAAGGATGAATTATTAAAAAATAGTAATGCTCCTAAATTAACGTTATTAAAATTTAGGAGCTTTTACTATATGTTATCTATTCTTTTTCAGCTAATTTCTTATATGTATTCAATCTTTCATTTGCATCAGCTTCACTTTTTTCAAATAACTCTTCAGCTTCTTTGGGAAATGCTTTTGCAAGTGAATCATATCTAACTTCTCCCATTAAGAAATCTTTATATTTACCTTTAGGATCTTTACTATCCAACGTAAAAGGATTTCCACTGTCTTTAAGGTTAGGATTATATCTATATAAATGCCAATATCCGCATTCTACAGCTTTTCTTTCTTCAGCTTGTGAATTTCCCATTCCCAACTTTATACCATGATTTATACATGGTGCATATGCAATAATAAGTGACGGTCCATCATATTTTTCTGCTTCTAGTATAGCTTTAATAGTCTGATTTTTATCAGCTCCCATAGCTATTTGAGCTACATATACATATCCATAACTCATAGCCATCATACCCAAATCTTTCTTTTTTGTTCTCTTTCCTCTTGAAGCAAATTTTGCAATAGCAGATTTAGGTGTTGATTTAGAACTCTGTCCTCCTGTATTAGAATATATCTCTGTGTCAAATACTAATATATTCACATTTTCATTTGATGCAAGAACATGATCTAATCCACCATAACCAATATCATATGCCCAGCCGTCTCCACCAAATATCCATTGAGATCTCTTAACTAAAAATTCCTTATCATTTAAAATTATTTTAGCAATTTCACTACCATCTTCTTCAAGTGCAGCAATTACATTTTTAGCTCTTTCTCTAGAACCTTCTAAAATATCTTTCTTTGCTAAATATTCCTCTATAACAGCTTTAGTATCGTCATCAATATCCTCATTTAATGCCATTTCCATATTACTTGCTATCCTATCTCTTATTGTCTTTACACCTAAATACATTCCAAATCCAAATTCAGCATTATCTTCAAACAACGAATTTGCCCATGCAGGACCATACCCTTCAGGATTTTTACAATATGCTGATGATGGAGTACTTGCTGCCCATATTGAAGAACATCCTGTAGCATTAGCTATCATCATCTTATCTCCAAATAGCTGTGTTACAAGTTTTGCATATGGTGTTTCTCCACAGCCTGCACATGCTCCATTGTATTCTAACAATGGAACTTCAAACTGACTTCCTTTAACTGTTTCTTTATTCATAGGATTTTTATTGGTAACTTTTTCTATTGTATAGTTCCATACTTCAATTTGTTTATGCTGACTATCTTGTGGTTTCATTATTAATGCTTTGCCTGGAGCAGGACACGTTTCAACACAATTTCCACATCCTGTACAGTCAAGTGGTGATATTCCTATGCTGTAATGTAAAGGTATTTCACTCTTTAATCCCTTTGGCTCTTTATACTTAAATCCTTCCGGTGCATAAGATTTTTCTTCATTAGTTAATAAAAATGGACGTATAGTTGCATGTGGACATACATATGCACACTGATTACATTGAATACATCTTTCTGTAATCCACTCTGGTACATTAACTGCAATGCCCCTCTTTTCATACCTTGTAGTTCCATGCATGAAAGTACCATCTTCCATTCCAGCTTCAATAAATGCTGATACTGGTAGAGAATCTCCTTCTATTCTATTCATAGGTCTTACTATATTTTTAATAAATTCAGGATATAAATTCACAAAACTTTCATCTTTATCTACTGCTGTTTTCCATTCCGTTTTAACATTTATTTTGACTATACCATTTATACCTCTATCTATGGCATCATGATTCATATGTACAATATTTTCTCCTTTTTTGCCATAAGAATCAACAACAGCATTCTTCAAATATTTAACTGCATCTTCAACTGGTATAATATTTGCCAATTTAAAAAATGCAGACTGCATAATCATATTTATTCTTCCACCAAGTCCTACTTCCTGTGCAATTTTTATAGCATTTAATGTATAGAAATTTATATGATTTTCTGCTATATATCTCTTAAGGGAGGCAGGAAGTCTATCATCTAGTTCTTCTGGAGTCCATATTGTATTCAATAAAAATATCCCGTTTTTCTTTAATCCTTTTATAACATCATACTTATATACATAAGACTGATTATGACATGCTATAAAATCTGCTTTGGCAATTGGATATCTTGATTTAATAACATTTTTACCAAATCTCAAATATGATATTGTTATTCCTCCAGATTTTCTCGAATCATACTCGAAATAACCTTGAGCATACATGTTAGTATGATCTCCAATAATCTTAATAGCACTTTTATTAGCACCAACAGTACCATCAGAACCAAGTCCCCAAAACTTACAAGATGTAATTCCTTCAGGAGTAATATCAATATTTTCAATAGGTCTTAAAGATGTATCCGTTACATCATCTATAATTCCAATTGTAAATCTATCCTTAGGCTTATCTTGTGCTAAATTATCATAAACAGCTGCTATATGATTATGCAATGGATCTTTAGATCCAAGTCCAAATCTTCCCCCTACTATACATGGTGCATCATCTTTTCCGTAAAACGCTTTTACAACATCCAAATATAAAGGTTCTCCAATACTTCCAGATTCTTTTGTTCTGTCTAATACAGCTATTTTTTTTACAGTTTTAGGTATGACTTTAAGAAGTCTTTCTGTAGAAAATGGTCTGTATAATCTTACTTTTACAAGTCCTACTTTTTGTTTATTATTGTTTAAATAATCTATTGTTTCACTTATTACATCATTTACAGCTCCCATTGAAATTATAATTCTGTCAGCATCAGGAGCACCATAATAATCAAAGCAATGATATTTTCTTCCTGTAAGCTTAGTTATTTGAGCCATATATTCTTCAACAATTTCTGGCACATTTTCATAATAACTATTGACTGCTTCTCTTGTCTGGAAATAAATATCTGAATTTTGTGCTGTACCTCTTGTTACAGGATGATTAGGATTAAGTGCTCTATTTCTAAACTGTTCAATAGATTTATAATCAACTAAATTAGCAAGTTCTTCATTTTCAATAATTTCAACCTTTTGAATTTCATGAGAAGTACGAAATCCATCAAAGAAACTCAAAAATGGTATCTTGGATTTTATTGTTGCAAGATGGGCTACTCCACTTAAATCCATAACTTCCTGAACATTATCTTCGCAAAGCATTGCAAAACCAGTAGTTCTTGCTGCCATAACGTCCTGATGATCTCCAAAAATATTTAATGATGATGTAGCTAAAGCTCTTGATGCAACATGAATTACACATGGCAATAATTCACCTGCTATTTTATACATATTAGGAATCATTAGTAAAAGCCCTTGAGACGCAGTATATGTTGTAGTTAAAGCTCCACTTTGAAGCGAACCATGAAGAGCACCTGCTGCTCCTGCTTCTGACTGCATTTCCACTACTTTTACAGGCTGACCAAATATATTTTTCTTTCCTTTAGCAACCCACTCGTCAACATGTTCAGCCATAGGAGATGATGGTGTTATTGGATATATAGTAGCTACTTCAGTAAAAGCATATGATATATATGCCGCTGCTGTATTACCATCCATAGTTTTTGTCTTTCTCATTTGTTTACCTCTTTTTCTAGTTATGTTTTCGCTATAGCATTTATGATTTTATTATGTTCAAACTTAATACTAGTTATGTATTTATATAAAATTTTAGACAGTTTTTAATGTAATAAAAAAGTGCTGACTGAAATTTCAATCAACACTTTCTAAAATAATTTATATTATTTTTTTATTGGCTTTTTTAATATTGCAAGCATAATCATTCCTACTACAGAACCTGCTGCTACTGCTGCAATATACATTAATGGATTTCCTATAACAAGAACTACAAATATTCCTCCATGAGGAGCCATTAAAGTACAATTAAATATCATTGACATTGCACCTGCTACTGCTGAACCAACAATACATGATGGTATTACTCTTAATGGATCTGCTGCTGCAAATGGAATTGCACCTTCAGTTATAAATGATAATCCCATAACATAATTTGTAATACCTGATTTTCTTTCATTTTCAGTAAATCTATTACCAAAGAAAGTTGTAGCTAATGCTATTGCTAATGGTGGAACCATACCACCAGCCATTACAGCTGCCATAACTTCATAATTTCCACTAGCAAGAGATGCTGTACCAAATACATATGCTGCCTTATTGAAAGGACCACCCATATCAATTGCCATCATACCTGCAACAACAATACCTAAAAGAACTTTGCTTGTTCCACCCATTGAATTTAAGAAATTAGTAATTGCTGTATTAAGAGAACCAAAAAATGGGTTCACTAATATCATAATTAATCCAATTAAACCTATACCAAATAAAGGATATAACAATGTTGGTTTTAATCCATCTAAATTATCTGGTAACATGTCAAACACTTTCTTTAATGCAAGAACTAAATATCCTGCTGCAAAACCTGCAAATAAAGCACCTAAGAAACCACCACTTACAACTGCAATACTTGAATCAAATGCACTTGCATATGTAGTACCAGCACTAGCTAATGCACCTCCTACAAAACCAACTGCAAGACCTGGTCTATCAGCTATACTCATTGCAATAAATCCAGCAAGAACAGGTAACATGAATCCAAATGCTCCATCACCAACAGTTTTTAATAATGCTGCAACTGGTGTATTCTTACCAAAATTACTTGGATTAATGCTATAGTCATCTAAAAGAAATGCCAACGCTATTAAAATACCACCACCTATAACAAATGGTAACATATGAGAAACACCATTCATTAAATGTTTATATATCTGACGTCCAAAGCTTTCATTATCACCATCATCTTTAGATTCAATATTTCCTCCTGTATGATGATATACATGGGCTTCTCCACTTGTTGCTTTATTTATTAATTCTTCAGCCTTATGAATTCCATCTGCAACTTTTGTTTTAATAACTTTCTTTCCATCAAATCTAGCCATTTCAACATTTTTATCAGCTGCAATTATAATACATTCTGCCTTTTCAATTTCTTCTTTAGTTAAAACATTCTTAGCTCCTCCAGAACCATTAGTTTCAACTTTTATAGAAACTCCCATTTCTTTTCCCTTATTTTCAAGACTTTCTGCTGCCATATATGTATGTGCAATACCTGTAGGACATGCAGTTACTGCTAATACTCTGTAAGAACCCTCTTGTAACTTACCCTCTTCTTTTTGTTCTTTAGGAAATTTTTCTTCTTCTTTTTCATCTATTAATTTTAAGAATTCATCTTTATCAACACATTGTATTAATTTCTTTCTAAAATCTTCATCCATTAATATAGTAGAAAGTCTTGCTAATACTTCTAAATGTAAATTATCACTATTATCAGGAACGGCTATCATAAAGAATAAGTTTACTGGTGCTCCATCTAATGAATCATAATCAACTCCATCTTTACATACTGCTGCTGCAAGTGATGCTCTTTTTACAGCTTTAGTTTTACCATGAGGAATTGCAATTCCATCCCCAATACCTGTTGTACTTAATTCTTCTCTAGCAAGAATCGCTTTTTTATATTCTTCTTTATCATTTAAATTTCCAGTCTTATCCATTAAATCAACTAATTCATTAATGCATTCTTCCTTAGATGTTGGTTTAATATTCAAGTTTATACCTTGTTTGTGTAATAAATCAACAATTTTCATATAAATTCCTCCTATTTTGGAAATTTTAAATAGTGGTATGTTAAGATTTACAATATAAATATTTATTTAAGTATTATCTTTTTATAATTAATACTCATACCCATTAAATTATTGTAATTGCTTTAATAAATTCTCAACTTCTTCTTTTGTGGCAAGTTCTTCTGAAAATGCACTAGCACTTCCAGTAGCTATACCCATTTTAAATGCTTCATCTAAATCTCTATTTTTTAAGTATCCGCATAGAAAACCAGCTACCATAGAATCTCCTGCACCAACTGAGTTTTTAAGAGTTCCTTTTGGTACAGATCTCTTTATAGGTTCTCCATTTTCAGGTAAAAGAATAGCGCCATCTCCTGCCATTGATATAAGAACATTTTTTGCTCCCATTTCTTGAAGTTTTTTACCATATGTAATTATATCTTCATCATCTTTTAATTCCACATTAAACATTTCTGCTAATTCATGATGATTTGGTTTTATTAGAAATGGTTTATATTTTAGTACTTTTAATAATAAATCTTTAGTAGCATCTACTATGAATTCTACCTCTTTATCTAAAAGACTCTTCATTATTTTTTCATAAATGTCATCAGGTATGCTATTAGGAATGCTTCCTGAAAGAATTAAGAAATCACCTTTTCCAAGTTTATTTACTTTCTCATAAAGAGATTGTAAATCTTTTTCTGTAATCTCTGGCCCAGAACCATTAATTTCTGTTTCCTCATCACTTTTTAATTTTACATTAATTCTAGATATACCATTTTGTAATTTAACAAAATCACAATTAACATTATGTTCCTTAATTTGTCTTAATATTTCATCACCGGTAAATCCAGCTACATATCCTAATGCTGTATTATCAACGCCTAAATTTTTAAGAACTATAGAAACATTTATACCTTTACCTCCAGCATATATTTTTTCATTATTACTTCTGTTCAAAGTGCCTGCTTTAAAATTATCCATTTTAACTACATAATCTAGAGAAGGGTTTAAAGTTATAGTATTAATCATTTTGTTCCACTCCTATCACTTTAGTATCATAATCTTTAATATTTCCATTAAACTCATTTGTTATTAATACTGAATCACTTATATTCCCAAATGTTATAAAACTTACTTCGTCAAGCTTTGATTCATCTGCAAGTACAAAGGATTCATTACATCTCTTAATTGCTTCACATTTAACCATTGCTTCATTAATATCTGGAGTAGTATATCCACTTTTATTGCTTACTCCATTTGTTCCAAAGAAACCTTTTGAAAAATTGTATTTTTTCAAATCATCTACAGCATTGCTTCCAACTATAGCTTCTGTAACCGCCTTCAGTTCTCCACCAAGTATAAATGTTTTTATTCCTTTTTCTAGAAGCTTTTTAGCATGCACTATTGCATTTGTAACAACTATTATATTTTTTGCTTCAATATAATCAATTATAAGCTCTGTTGTTGTTCCTGCATCTAAATATATTACTTCATTATTTTTTATGAGAGATGCTGCTTTCTTTGCAATACATTTTTTTTCTTCTATATTAAGTGTTTTTCTAACATTAACTTTATAATCATGTTTTGATGCATTATCTCCGATTGATATTGCTCCTCCATGAATTTTTTTGAGTAATCCTTCATTATGAAGAGCATTAAGATCCCTTCTAACAGTAGATTCTGACGCATCTAAAAGTTCTACCAAGTCTGTTACAGAAACAATTCCTTTTGTTTTTAATTCTTGAAGAATGATATTAAATCTCTCTTCAGTAAACATTATCACCACTCCTCTAATTCAATAATAAATCATTTTCTTTTAAAAATCAACCATTTTCTTTCAAAAAAAATCACAATTCCATTTTTATCAATTTTATTGTTATATTAAAAATTATACTTTTATAAATTTATATAACTTCTAAATTATTTAATATATGTATATACTTTATTAAATTAAATATCTTAAGCACTTTTCCAAAAGCACCCCTTCTTTAGCAGGATAATCATACATACTGCTTATCATCATGCATTTCTCAACGAATCTACATGCTTTCTCTGCACTTTGTTCTATTTCTATTTCATTCAATAATTCTCCTAGCAATACAGATGTAAAAATATCACCTGTGCCTGGATAACTTTTTTTCTGTTTTTGAGTATGTATGATTTTTTTTGATTGTTTTTTGCTATTATAAACTCCTGTTCCTAAATCATTCATGCTCAAGGGTATACTTGTTATTATAATATTTTCAGCTCCTAGCCTCCTTAATATTCCAAATATTTTTTCAATTTCATCTTCACTAGCATATTCTGATACAGGCATATCACATAATATACATGCTTCTGTATAATTAGGTGTTATCACATCTGTGAATTTGATTAATTTCTTAATATTTTGAACATATTCTTCTGTAAAGTTACTATATAACTTTCCATTATCAGCAAAAATAGGATCAAGCAATACTATGGATTTATTTTTTCTATAACTATTTAATAATTCTAAACAGCATTGTATATTTTTTATATTACCCAAATATCCTATAAAAAGACCTTCAAAATTAATATTTATCTTTTTATAATGATTTACCGCATTATTTATATAACTGTTAAGTTCATTCAATGCCGGTTTGCCAAATCCTCCAGTATGAGTTGAAAGCACCACAGTAGGTATAGGGCATACTTCTATTTCCATTACTGATAAAATAGGAATAATATTTGTAAGTGCAGCTTTTCCCACTCCACACAAATCATGAATTACTGCTAATCTTTTAATTGGCTTTTCCATAAACTCTCCTCTTTCGGCATATTCTTATATTTAATTTTATCCAAATCAATTATATATTAACTTTTAAATAATAAGCAATAATACATATGTTTTTGCAATATCTGACTAAAAATCTATATATCTTCATTATATATACATATAAGTTTCGTATTACTAATATTGTATAGTATAATATTTCTTTTATTGTAAATTCTAATTTTAACGACTATATAAATTTTACTGGAGGAAAGCTTATGATTTTAAACAAAAGATTAAAAGCCATAATATATATGATAATAGCTTCAATATTATTTACAACTCTCAATCTATTTGGAAAACTCTCTACTGAAATTTCATTATATATGAAAGCTTTTATTTCAAACTCAACTGCATTTATTATAATTTCAATAGTTATGAAAAAAAATAAAGTTTCTTTTATTGGTAAAAAGGAAAGTATGAAATTTCTTCTAATAAGAGGTATATGCGGTGCTCTTTCCTCATTCTGTCTCTTTTATACATTAGATCGCTTAATATTATCAGATTCAACCTTGCTGTCTAAACTTGGTCCTTTTTTTGCAACAATATTTGGATTTATTATTTTAAAGGATAAAATAGAAAAAAAGCAGTTAATATTTCTATTTATAACGTTTTTAGGAGCATTATTCGTTATTAAGCCAAATTTCTCTATAAAAATTTTTCCTGCTTTTATAGGCGTCCTAGGTGCTGCTTTTGCAGGTATTGCTTTTTCAATGATTAGAAAAATTGGAAACGCTGAAAATAATTTTACAATTATTTTTTATAATATTTTCTTTTCTATAATAAGTAGTATTCCATTTATTATTACCGAAAAAGAGATATTTCTTCATACTTCAAACATAGTTTATATGATTCTTGGCGGATTATGCATATCTTTTGGGCAGATTTTTTTAACTTTAGCATACAAAAATGCTCCTGCATGCCATATTGCAATGTATGATTATTTAGGTTTGCTTATTTCAGCTATATATGGATTATTTATTTTCGGTGAATATCCTGATTATTTATCTATAATAGGATATCTAATTATAATTTTAGTATCTTTAATTAACTTTTTATCACAAAAAAAGCAAGCTACTTAAATATATAACATGATTTATTTGCATAAAATAAGGACTCATCAAGTTATATTCTTAATGAGTCCTTTCAAAAATATACTTTATTAATTATTTTCTACTTCACTAAAATCATCTAAAACATCAATAGTCTTATCTTTAATTTTTTCACCATTTATAATTACATTTTTAAAAGTAAGACCTTTTACATTTTGTAACACTGCATTACCTTTAACACCTTCAAGAACTGCATCTTCAAGTAATATATTCTCTATTGGAGCATTAGCAAATCCTTTTAAATAAAGTGCATTAGCAGCATCTATACTTCCACCTTCTACTGTTTTTATATTGGATAATGTAATATTTCTAAGTATAGGATTATAATTTCCATTTGTTCCTTCTTCATAGAAAAAATCTGCGTGGATAACAGCTACCTTTGACTTATTTACCGTACTATTTTTCACATAAATATTTTCAAGCTTTCCGCCTCTTTCAGCATTTGTCTTAAATCTTATAGGATAATCCAATTCAGTACTATCAAAATAATTATCATGAGCAAATATATCATTTACTCCCCCTGAAATTTCACTTCCTATTGTAACTCCACCATGTCCATCTTCAAATTTATTATTTCTTATAATAATATTTTCTGATGGAATTCCAATATTTCTTCCTTCATTATTTCTTCCAGATTTTATAGCTATACAGTCATCTCCAGTAGAAAAATGGCAGTTTTCTATAATCATATCTTTACATGATTCAGGATCACATCCATCATTATTATAAAGATGTGTATCAATAGTTACATGATCAACTTTAATATTTTCACAAAGTACAGGATTTATTTCCCAGAATGGTGAATTTGCAATAGTTATATCTTTGATTAATATATTTTTAGACTTATATGGCTGTATAAATGGAGGTCTTATTGTAGATACTTTATCATCAAATATTCTATTTGTTCTTACATCTGCATTTTCTTGTCCAAGATTAAATAATCTTTCTCTTTGAATCTGCTGATCTTCTTCATTGAAATATCCAAATTTCCAAGGCATCCAGTTAAATTCATCTGCGCATCCATCTAAAACTCCTTTACCTGTAATTGCAATGTTTTCTTCTTCATATGCATAAATTAAAGGTGAGAAATTCATTAATTCTATCCCTTCCCATCTTGAATACACTACTGGATAAAATTCATTAGTTTTATTTCTTACAAATTTAATAATAGCATTTTCTTCAATATGAAGTTCAACATTACTTCTTAATACAATAGCTCCAGAATAATAAACTTTAATATCATTTTTAGATCCACCTGGAATTATTACTTTTCCTCCACCATTAGCATTTGCATCATCAATTGCTTTTTGAATTGCATCTCCAAAAAACACAATTGTTCTAGTATTCTTAATTAATGATTTTGAATTATAATTTTTATCTGTCTTTATTTCTTTCTTAGTTCCTTTATAAGGTCCATCTGGATGAGTATAATATACTTCTTCCACATTTCTAACTAATGATGAGTATTTATCATCAGTCACTTTAAATTCTTTCTGAGGAAAGACAGGCATATTTTCATTTACCTTGTTTTCTATTTGATCATATAATTTTTGATTCCATTCAAATACCTTACTCATTATAATCAACTCCAAACTTATAGTTATAATATAAACTTGTAAATACTACCTATACAACATAATAAACATATAGTATATAAAAAATGTAGCAGTCAAATCAAAGATTTGCCTACTACATTTGTGTTAACTAACTATTATGCATTAACAGTACTTCCATGGTATCCAACATTATTATTACCAAAGCAGTTTTCATAAGCATATCCAGTTAAATCTTCAATAGCTTTCTTAGTTTCAGGAGTAACAGCAGCCTTATCTCCGCCAGCTTTTACTCTGTTAACTTCATCAACTAATAACTTATGAGATTCTTTAGTTAATTTTAATCTTCTAGCACATAAGAAACATAAGAATAATAATACCATTGGCACAGCAACTGTCATAATTGTTATAGTTGTAACAGCTGTAGGTGGTTGAGTTGGTTGTCCTTTAACAAAACCAGCAGCTTCTAAAATTACTCCAAGTAAGAATGATTCTGATGCAGAAGCAACTTTTGATAATAAACCATTAGTACCAGTGAAGATACCTTCTCTTCTTTGTAATGTAACAGCTTCATCAATATCAGCCATAAATGGTAATTGGAATACTGGAATATAATCTAATGCAGCTCTTCCCATAAAGTTTAATACAGCAACTACAACTAACATTGGAACTAATATTGAAGATCCTTCTAATTTAGTTAATGCAACATATCCTAAACATGTTATACATACTACTGCAGCACCATAATTAAATGCCTTAGGTCCACCAAATTTATAACATAAACCAATTGTAATTGTAACAGCAACTATTGCAATAAGTTGTGATGCACCAGTAATATATCCAGCTTCTACTGATGATAAGCTTAAACAATAAACAACAAAGTAAGTAAATACACCTGAAGCAAGGTTCTTATATATACCTATTAATAACATCATTCCAGCATGTAATCTAAATGATTTAATTTGCATAGCTGAAGGAATATCAGCAATAAGCTTTTTCATAGTTTCGCCAAAGCTCTTTGTTTCAATAACATGAATGTCCTTAGGATCTCTTTCAAATGTAAAGAAATAGAATACTACTAAAGATACAGCCATCATCACAGCGTAAGTAACACCTGCATAAAAGTAAGCTTGAGGATTGTTTTTACCCATTCTAGCAACAAAGAATGCTGGGAATGCTGTTCCTATAGCACTTGAAAATTGTCCAAAATATTGTTTAGCAGAAACTAACTTAGTTTTATCTGCAGCAGTTGTAGCCATTTCAGCTGGTAAAGTTGTACCAGTAACTAAAACTAATGTGAAAGTAATTTCCCAAATTAAATTCATTCCAAAATAGAAACCATATGAATGACCAGTTGTCCATAAAATTGGGAATACTATTAAACATAATGGAATTCCAATTAATGTGAATGATCTTCTTCTACCAAATCTTTTACCCATTGCAGTTTTACCAAAGTTATCACTAATTGATCCTACTAGAGGATTACCAACTGCATCCAAAAGTCTTGTGATTGTAAATATCATACCTGCTTTTGCTGGACCTATATCACAAAAACTTGTATAGAAGAACATCAAGAATGCAGAAATGATTGCTTGAGATCCACTACCTAAAAAGTTAATACATGCATAACCAATCATGTTCATAAAAGTTACTTTTCTTTTCATTTTGTTTTCCCTCCAAAATTGCACATATAATGCATATATAATTATTTTTTAAATTTGTATTCAAACTTTGAAATAATTAATAATAAAATTTTTATCCTTATGAATTCCAATTAATGAATCAAACTCCATAAGTTTGAGTTAAATTTAACAAACTTTATCAAAAAAATTTCTTATGAATTTATCAACTAGTTCATTAATTTTGTAATTATAATTAATCCTCAATTATCTATTAATAACCACATTCATCAGCAACTATAATTACTTTTATTCTTCCTTCAAACTTTATTCCAGTATGAATTATACTTGTATAATTGCACATTCTCTTTTTGCAATCACAATCTACACAATATCCAAGTTCAGCACATGGAGTTTCGTGATAAATTCTTTTTGCATTCATTGGTGCTATTTCTCTGATTCTCTTAAAAGCATCATCAAGAGTTTCAACAATTTTGTTTACTCCTGCAACAATGATTACATTCTTAGCTCCAAATATCATTGGTGCTATTCTATTACCTGTACAATCTGTATTTACTAATTCACCATTTTTAGTAATAGCATTTGTACTACTTAATAAATAATCAGCTGTTAAAGATTGACGATGAATTTCTATTATATCGGGATCGAAAGGTAAATCTTGATATCTATCAAAAAATTTATAATTACCATTTCTTAAAGTTTCTACAACATTCATTTGAGTTAATGTAGTAGATCCCCCAACAGCCACACTGCTTCCTTCTTCAATAATATCGAACATCACTTTTTTAGCTTCATCTAATGTTTCTACATACTGAGCCTTATAATGCTTTTTATTAAGTATGTCCACTATTTCTTTAGCCTTACAAAGATTATGCCATTTTAATACTTCTTCAGTAGATGCTAATTTTCCCATTGTTTCTTTTCCTCACTTTATGTTACTAATTTATAAAACCCCATTTTTATAATCCAACCCCATAAATGTAGAAATATGGAATGAGATTTTAAAATTTTTTATAGCATATTAGCTTCACATGCAGCTAAGATAAATGGTCCAAGTCCCTTTGGTTCATTACATACAATTGGTTCACTAATGTAGTAAGCAAATGAACCATCTCTCTTACCATGACAATTATCTTTTCCACCAAGTCCAGCAACAAAGCAGATTTTATTTAAGTTAATTAATCCAAGTGGAGTTTCTAATATAAACTCATCAATTAATCCCTTGTATGATTTCTTAGCAAAATCTCTTAATTCTTTTGGTAAATATCCAAGTCTTACACCTTTAAATAGTGCATAAGCTATCATTGAAGATCCTGATGCTTCTAAGTAGTTACCTTTTCTATCTCCACAGTCTAATACTTGATACCAAACATGTGCATCTTTATCAGCAACTTTAATTAAAGCATTTATTGTATCATTAAATATTTTAAGAATTTCTGGTCTGTATTTATTATCTTCTGGTAATTGTTCTAGTGTATCAACTAAAGCCATTACAAACCATCCCATTGATCTTGACCAGAAATGTTTAGATAAACCGGTTTTTTTATCTGCCCATGGTTGTTCTCTTGCATCATCATAAGCATGATATAATAATCCTGTTTTTTCATCAATTGTATGCTTTCTGGCAATAATAAATTGTTTTGCTATATCATCAAACTCTGAAACATCCCCGAATTCGTTTACATATTTCGCATAGAATGTAGCTCCCATGTACAATCCATCTAACCAAATTTGTTCAGGATATATTTCTTTGTGCCAAAAAACTCCTTCTTTAGTTCTTGGATGATGTTCAATTTGACTTCTTAATAATTCTAAAGCTTTTTTATATTTTTCTTCATGAGTTTCTTGATAAATTGTCAATAAGATTTTACCATTATTTAAATGGTCAATATTATATTCATCTACTCTATAACCTCTTATTGTTCCATCTTCTTGTACGAAGGTATCCATGCATGCCTTGATATAATCAAAGTATTTTTGATCTTTTGTTTGTTTCCAAACTTCAGCAATACCATCAAGAGTTAATCCAAATTCATAAGCCCAGTAACTTGTTAAGTCAGTATTTCTTGCGATAACAGAATCTGCCATCCACTTTGCATAATCTTTCATTTTTACTCCTCCAAATCTTTCCTCTATTAAGTTGTATTAATATATTTTAGAATGAAGTACACATATAAAATAAGCATATCTTCATATTTTAACTATCTTGCAAGCCATCCCCCATCAACTGCTAAAATATGTCCATTAACATAATCGGAAGCCCTGCTTGCTAAAAATACTATTGTTCCCATTAAATCAAATGTATCAGCCCATCTTCCTGCTGGTATTCTATCTAGTATTTCAGCATTTCTCTTTTCATCAGCTCTTATTTGTGCTGTATTAGCAGTTTTTATATAACCTGGTGCTATTGCATTAACTTGTATATTCTTGCATGCTAATTCATTAGCAAATGCTTTAGTAAGTCCTGCCACACCATGTTTGCTAGCTGTATATGGTGGTACAAATTTCCCTCCTTGGAACGATAGCATAGATGCAATATTAATTATTTTCCCATGGCCTTGTTTTTCCATAATTTTTGCCACATCTTGACTCAAAAAATATAAAGCATTTAAATTAATATCCATTACTGCATTCCAATCTTCTTCTGTATAATCCAAAAGTGGAGCTCTTCTAATTGTTCCAGCATTATTAACTAAAATATCAATTTTCCCATATACTCCCATAGCAATTTTAACTATATTTTTTCTATCTTCCTTATTAGTTAAATCACCTTGAACGAAAGTAACTTGTCTGCCTTCTTTTTCAATTAATTTCCTAGTTTCATCCCAGTTCTTACCATGAGTTGGAATAACTAAATCAGCACCCGCTTTTGCCAATGCAACTGCATAAGCTTGTCCTAAGCCTGTATTCCCTCCTGTAACTATTGCGACTTTATCTTTTAATGAAAAGAAATCCATTGAAAAGTTGTCTAAATTATTCATAATTAAATCCTCCTCTGACTTTGCAAGTCATTGCACACGCAAACAATTTTTGAAAAAAATATATAATCTTACATTGTGCTGTTTCTTGCACACGTGTACAATTGTGTTGCACACGTTTTCCTTAAGAATTTAAATTAATTATACATCTATTTATATCCAAATACAAGTAGTTTTTTCAAAAAACGCACACTTTTTCCATTTTATTATTCAAATTTGGTCAAATTCACCCAACTTTATTCAATACAACTCTTAATTTTTTCTATTATTTCACTATACTCATCCTTAGATAAATATGTTTTTCCAGGATTCATATTAAACATCTGCTTCCATTCTGGTCCGCCTTCATATTTTGGTACTATGTGAAAGTGTAAATGTTTCATATTATCTGCAAATGCTCCATAATTAATTTTATCTGGATTAAACGCCTTTCTTATTGCTCTTGCAACTGTAGCTACGTCGTTTATATATAATGCTGCTTCTTCTTCAGTCAAATCTGCTAATTCACTTTTATGTTCTTTAAATACAACATTACATCTTCCCTTATATGTCTGTTCTTTAAATAAATATAAAACAGCCACCTTAAGATCACAAATTTTTATCATTAGATTATCCAATTCTTCATTCTTTGAACAATAAAAACAATTTTTATCGAAATTCATTTTTTCTTCTCTCCTTTGACTACATATTTAAAAAATTTAATACCTACACATTATGTGCATTTTTAACCCTTTACGATATATTCAAATTTTAAAACATAATTATTTTATAGCATAACAATCTTTATATAATCACTCTATATTAACCAAAAATTGCAGTTCTAGTCAGACACCTTTTATGAAATATAATAATACTACAGTACTTTTCAAAATAATATCTGACTATCTCTTAAGCTGCAATTATATATCAAAATATACAGTCTATTAAAGAGTTACACCCTTTTTAAATATAGCTATTTCTTTAAACTTATTAATTTCATTATTAACCTTTTTGCCACTTGCTACTTGAATAACAAATTCAGTTAATTCATTAGTTAATTCAGCCATTTCTTTATCTTCAACTAGTGCTCCAGCATTAAAATCCATCCAATGTGGTTTTAATTTATATAAAGCAGAATTTGTAGCAATCTTAATTGTTGGTACAAATGTACCAAATGGTGTTCCTCTTCCTGTTGTAAATAAAACCATATGACATCCTGCACCAGCTAATGCAGATGCTGCAACTAAATCATTTCCTGGTCCACTTAATAAATTCAATCCATTATGTTTTAATTGTTCTCCATACTTAAGTACATCTACAACTGTAGCATTACCTGACTTTTGCGTACAGCCTAAAGACTTATCTTCCAATGTTGTAATTCCACCAGCTTTATTCCCTGGAGATGGATTTTCATATATAGGCTGATTATATGACATGAAGTATTCCTTAAAGTCATTTATTAAATGTACAACTTTATCAAATGTTTCTCCATCTTTTGCTCTATTCATTAATATAGTTTCTGCTCCAAACATTTCTGGAACTTCAGTTAAAATAGTAGTTCCCCCTTGAGACACTAAAAAATCTGAGAATCTTCCAACAAGAGGATTTGCTGTAATACCTGATAATCCATCAGAACCTCCACATTTTAATCCAACCTTAAGCTTAGATATAGGAATTGAAACTCTTTTATCATTTTTCATATTTTCATATAATTCTTTTAATATCTTAACGCCTTCTTCTATTTCATCAGATACTTCTTGAGATACTAAAAATTTAATTCTCTTATCATTATATTTTCCAAGTGATTTTTTAAATTCAGGCATAGTATTGTTTTCACATCCTAATCCAAGTACAAGTACTCCGCCAGCATTAGGATGTTTTACAAGATTTCCAAGCATTGTTCTAGTATTAGCATGATCATCCCCTAATTGTGAGCATCCATAATTATGCTTAAATGCTTCTATTCCATCTAATCCTTCTGGCTTTACTTCTTCCTTAAATCTTTCAATTATTCTATCAGCTATGCCATTTACACATCCAACAGTTGGTACTACCCATAATTCATTTCTTATTCCCACACTTCCATCTTCTCTTTCATAACCTTGAAAAGTCAAATTCTTTTGTGGAATATCTAATTCATGAAGATCCTGATTAAATTCATAATCCTTAATTCCATTTAAATTAGTCTTAATATTATGAGTATGAATCCATTCACCTTCACTTATATCTTTAACCGCATGTCCTATAGGATATCCATATTTAATTACATTTTCATTATTCTTTATTGAAGTTAATGCAATTTTATGACCTCTTTTAACATCTTCTTTTAATATTATAGTTTTATTGTCTATATCTATATTAGTTCCTTTGGTCATATCTTTAAGTGCTACAACAACATTATCCTTCACATTTATCTTTAAAAATTTTTTCATTATTTCCTACCTACTTTTCCCTAAAATAATTGTTATAATATTGAAAAACTTTAATTTAGGTTTTATTTTATTTGTTTTATAGCCCCTTAAAAATTAAGGAGCTATTATCTTTATTGTATATAAATTTTTAATTATGAGGCTATTTTATAAAACTTCCTTAACAGCTTCTTTCATTCCCACTGATTCAATTAATATTAAATTCTTAGTTACTGCTTCAGTTAAACCTTCAATACTATTTAAATCCATTCCCCAGTTCTTATCATAAGCAAGGACTGAAGTAACTATTTTATTTAATCCTGCATCAGTTCCATCAAAATTTCCCCAAAGTTTCTTAAATAATTCTAGATTTTCAGCGTCATCAGCAAGCTTAATATCTTCATTTCCTCTCTTGCCTTTGTAGAATTCAATTAATGCTGCTAATGAGAATACTAATTTCTTAGGAAGCTTTCCTTTTCTCTTAACATATTCTGTTAAGCTTGGTAAATCTCTAGTTCTAAATTTAGACATTGAATTTAACGCAATACTCATTAAGTAATGCTTAACAAATGGATTTTGGAATCTTTCAATTACTGCATCTGCAAATTCAACTAATTCTTCATGTGGTAAATCCAATGTTGGTATAATTTCATCATAAGCTACACCATGAACAAATTTTCCTATTACTTCATGATCAACAGCTTCTCCAACTGTTTCTAATCCATAAAGATATGCTACTGGAACCATAGCTGTATGAGAACCATTTAAAATTCTAACTTTTCTAGTTCTGTATGGAGTCATATCATCTACAACTTTCACATTAAGTTTTGCTTTTTCTATTGGTAATTCATCTTTAATCCATTGTGGTCCTTCAATAACCCATAAATGAAATATTTCTCCTACATCTACTAAGTTATCATCATAACCTAATTCTTTTCTTACTTCATCAATTGTGTCTCTTGGATATCCAGGTACAATTCTATCAACTAAGCTACAGCAGAAAGTATTATTTTCATTTAACCAGTTAATAAAGTCTTCTTCAAGTTCCCACATTTTAGCATATTTCAATACTATTTCTTTTAATTTCTCACCATTTCTATCAATAAGTTCACATGGAATAATTATAAATCCCTTATCTGCTGCACCATTAAAAGTTTTAAATCTATGATATAAAAGAGCTGTTAATTTTGCTGGATAACTCTTTTGACATCCACCTTCTAATTTATCATTTTCATCAAATGCAATACCAGCTTCTGTTGTATTAGAAATAATAAATCTAGCACTTGGATTTTCAGCCAAAGCTAAATATTCATTATAATCTCTGTAAGGATTAACTCCTTTATCAATTACGTTCATTACTTCATGAGTTTTTACAGCCTTACCATTCTGCATACCTTGTAAATATAATGTATAAAGACCATCTTGATCATTAAGCATATCTATTAATCCACCTTCTAATGGTTGAACTACTGCTACACTCCCATTAAAATCTGCTTCTTTGTTCATTTTATCTATTTGCCAGTCTATAAATGCTCTTAAGAAGTTTCCTTCACCAAATTGTATTACCTTAACTGGACGAGTTTTAAATTCTTTGTAACATTCTTTATTTAGTTTCATAATTTATTCCTCCAAACAACTTGTTAAAACTAATTGAATTTATATTCAATACACATTTCGCAACACATTTCTATTTGTTTTTGTACTATATAAAAATATATTGTCAAATGTCCATTGAGTATAGAACACGTTAACAATTTTGAAAATAGATATTTTATTTCCATATACATAATACATATTAAAAATTTAGAGATAGAATACTTTTACACAAATACAGAAATCAATATCTATTTTCAAATACATTGTTAAATATAAAAATATTAATTTAAAATACAATTTACATGTTTATCAAGTTAATCCCAAAAGAAGTTCGGTTTCATCTAAACCTGACATAGTCATATCTGGCATTTCACAAATTTTAACCGGAACTTCTTTTGCTTCATCTATTGTTTATAATTTCAATATTATACTTAAATATTTTGAAATACAGTCTAAAGTATGATTAAATTTTGCTTATACACTATTTAATTCCTTTAGCTTCTCTATATGCAGCCATAAATCTTTCTGCTTCTTTTTGTACTGCATCATAATCTCCAGTTGCAGCTCCTTTAGTTAAGCTTCCGCCTGTTCCTACAACTACAGCACCTGCTTTAATCCAATCTTTTAAATTTTCAACTGTTACTCCTCCAGTTGGCATAAACTCTCCTTGTGGAAGAGGTCCTTTAAATGATTTAATAACTGATGGTCCATAAAGATTAGCTGGGAATACTTTAACAACATCTACTCCATATTCCATAGCAGTTATAGCATCTTTTACAGTCATAACTCCTGGCATTACACAAATCTTATATCTGTTACAAAGCTTTAATGTATCGATATCTAAGCTTGGACTAACTATAAATTGTGCACCTGCTAAAATACAAGCTCTAGCAGTTTCTGTATCTAAAACTGTACCAGCTCCAACAATAATATTTGTATCTTTATATTTATCAGCAACTTCTTTTAAGAACTCAACTGGATTTGGAATTGTCATAGTTAATTCTAAAACAGTAATTCCACCTTTAACTACTGCATCAACAATTTTTAATCCTTGTTCCTTAGAATCACCTCTTATTACAGCTACTACTCCGCCATCTGTGATTCTTTTTAATACTTCTTGTCTTTTCATATGCGCACCTCGCTAATTTATTTAAATATTTATTATATAATGTACTCTTACTTTTCACAGTTCCCAAAAATGTGATTAATAAAATATAATTATGGTTTAATATACAGTTTTAACTCAATGTTTATCAAGGTTTTAAGGATATTTCTGTTAACTTGAGAACTGTGATATTGTTAAATAAGATTGTACTTATTTACTTTTTATAATCCAAAATCAAAATAGTTTTTAGCATTATTGTAGCTAATATCTGAAACGATTTGTCCTAATGTTTCAATATCATCTGGTAATTCACCATTATCAACCCATTCGCCTATTACATTACATAAAATTCTTCTAAAATACTCATGTCTTGTATATGACAAGAAACTTCTTGAATCTGTAAGCATACCAACAAATGTGCTAAGCATTCCCAAATTAGCTAATGATTTAATTTGTGTTTCCATTCCTAATTTATGATCATTAAACCACCAAGCAGATCCTTGTTGAATCTTACCTTTTATACCATCTCCTTGGAAGCATCCAAGTAATGTTCCAATAATCGCATTGTCATTAGGATTTAAACTATAGATTATAGTTTTTGATAATGCATGTTCTTCATTTAATGCATTTAATAATTTTGATAATGGAACTGCTACTTCTGTATCATTTAAAGCATCAAAACCAGTATCTGGTCCCAACTTGTTGTACATTGTAGTATTATTATCTCTAACACAATTCATATGGAATTGATTTACCCATCCTAAATCGTGATATAATTTTCCAAAGAATTTTAACAAATAAACTCTCATCTTATTTTCATCTTCAAAGGAAACTTGTCCATTTTTTAATAAATTTGAGAATATTATTCTTAATTCTTCGATAGTTGCTTCCCCTCTTGGAACAAAGTCTAAAGCATTATCTGCAACTCTACATCCAACACTGTGGAAAAATTCAACTCTTGATTTTAAAGCATCTAAATATTCATCTAATGTTTTAATTTCTTTTCCTACAACTTTTTGTAGTTTTTCAAACCATTCTTTAAATGTATCTTTATTTATTCCTAAAGCTTTATCAGGTCTAAATGCTGGCAAAACTTTTACATCAAAACTTTTATCTTCCTTTAAAGCCAAATGATATTCTAATGAATCAACTGGATCATCAGTAGTACATATAACTTTAACATTTGCTTTTTTTATTAATCCTCTTACTGAGAAATCATCTTGTGCAAGCATTTTACTTGTTTTTTCCCATATTTCTGGAGCAGTCTTTTCATTTAAAGGTTCATTTATACCAAAAAATCTCTTTAATTCTAAGTGAGTCCAATGATATAACGGATTTCCTATAGCTTGCGAAATAGTTTTTGCCCAAGCCATGAATTTTTCATAATCGCTTCCATCACCTGTTATATATTTTTCATCTATTCCTATGGTTCTCATTTGTCTCCATTTATAATGATCTCCATAAAGCCATACTTCAGTTATATTTTTAAATTTTTTATCATCTAGTATTTCCTTTGGGTTAATATGACAATGATAATCTATTATAGGCATTTTTTCTGAATAATCATGATATAATTTTTCAGAAAATGAATTTGTTAATAAAAAATTTTCATCCATAAATTTTTTCATTTTTACAATCCTCTCCCACTTTTGTTCACGTCAACAATATGAGGTCGTTTGATATTGTTCACGTGAACATTATTAGTTAGTTGTTATCCATTAACTGATTTAATTATAGTATTATTTTTCAAATTTTGCAATACTTATCTGTTAACGTTAACAACTATCTTGTATAAAATTAAAAAATTTTATACTTTTATATTACAGCTTTTTAACTGATTTTCTTATGACTAAACTTGATTCTATATATGATCTTTGATTTTTAACTGGTTTATTTTTTATTATATTTAATAAATTAATACCACCAATTTCACTCATCATTAAAGAATCTTTTCTAACGCTGCTAAGTGTAGGGGTTACATAATTACAAAAATTACTATTATCAAAACCTATAATAGATATATCTTCAGGTACATTTAACCCACTTTCACTTATTGCTTTCATTGCACCAACTGCAATATCATCATTTGCACAAAAAACAGCAGTAGGTCTATGTTGCAAATCTAAAAGCTTCTTCATATTTTCATAACCACTGTCAAGTGTATACTTACCAGTCATAATATATTCTTCATTAATTTCTATATTATTATCATTTAATGCATTAATATATCCTTTCTTTCTGTATACACTTGATTCAAAATCATTATTACCTTGTATTAATGCAATTTTTCTATGGTTGTTATTTATTAAATAGTTAACTGCATCATATGCACCTTTAGTATCGTTAGAAACTATATTTACAATGTTATCCATATCCACAATTCTATTTATAACAACAGTAGGTATATTTTTTTCAATAATTGTTCTAATAAACTCATCATCTTTTTTACTTTGACTGACAACAATTATTCCATCAAAGTTTTTATTATCAATAGGATGAGAATATTGATATTGATCTATACCTCTTATAACCAAATTATATTCCTTATCAATAACTTTATTTACTCCCTTTACTATTTCATGAAAGAAAGCATCAGATGTTCCTTCACTAATAGATGAGAAAAATACACCTATAACGTAAGATTTCAAAAGAACTAAACTTTTTGCATTATAATTAGGTACATAATTAAGTTCCTTTGCTAATGCCTTAATCTTACTTTTTGTTTCTTCGTTAATATAAGGACTATTGTTTAATGCTCTTGAAACTGTTGTATGAGATACATTAGCTAGTTTAGCAATATCCTTTATAGTAACACTCATTTTTTCACACTCCTTCCATACTCTCATAATATTTTATCATATTATAATCATGAATTGTGCAAAAAAATCTTAAAACTTATATTTTATAGTTATAATTAGTTATTTCTACAATATTCATCAATACTTTCAGCAACAATTTTAGCTTGGGCTACTGCTTCAACAACTGTTTTGGCTCCTGTAACTACATCTCCTGATGCAAATGTTCCTTTCTTTGTTGTATTTCCCTTTTCATCAGTAATTAAAAGTCCCCACTTATTTGTATCTAATTTAGTTGTATTTGATACAATATTACTTTTAGGATTTTGGCTAACAGCAATAATTACAGAGTCACATTCATAAAATTCTTCTTTTCCTTCTAATATCTTAGTTTGTATTCTTCCATTTTCATCTGTAACATTTTCTGTTAATGCAAATTTTATTCCTTCATCAGTAATTTTTAAAGGTGCTTTAAACAAATCAAATTTAACTCCATCTTCTTTTGCTTCACTTATTTCTTGTTTTGTAGCTTTCATTTGTTCAAAGCCTTTTCTATAAAATACAACTACCTCATCAGCACCATATCTTTTAGCACTTCTAGCAGCATCCATAGCAACATTTCCTGCTCCAATTACAGCTACTCTTTTACCAATTCTATAATCTTTAGGCGATTTTAAATAATCTATAGCATAATGAACATTTCCTAATGTTTCACCTTCTATATCCAATGTCTTAGGATTCCAAACACCTGTACCTATAAATGCTGCTTTATAACCATCTTCAAATAACCTATCCAAAGTAATAACTGGTCCAATTAGTGTATTAGGTCTAATCCTTACCCCTAATTCAACTAATCTTTCTTCTAGTGCATCTAATATAGATTTAGGTAATCTATATTCAGGAATACCATATCTTAACACTCCACCTATTTTATTATGAGCTTCAAAAATAGTAACTTTATATCCTCTTCTTGCAAGAATAAAAGCTATTGTCATTCCTGCTGGTCCTCCACCTATAATAGCTATTCTATCTTTATCTTTATCAACCAATTCAAATTTTGCTTCTTTTAAATACTTCATTGAAATTTCATGCTCTATTTCATGAAAACGAACAGGCTCACTTTTTATTCCTCTTACACAATTTCCCCTACATTGATCTTCGTGTATACAAACCAAAGAACAAACAACTGAGAGAGGATTATTTTCAAATAATTTTTCTCCTGCTTCTTCTAATCTTCCTTCCTTATACAATGCAATTATTTCAGGAATTGCAGTATCTATCGGACAATTTTCTCTACATCTAGCCTTTTTACATCCTAGACATCTTTGTGCTTCTTCTAATAATGTTAAATTATCTAACATAGGTCTCCCCCTCTTTATTCGAATATAATAGTATATTACCTTATTTGTAACATTTTTTCAATTATACTTTTTTATTGTGAATTCATCAATATAAAAATAATAATATAAGTCTTTTCTAACTTACACCACGTTCATATAAATCACCTGAAAATCCATTTTAAAACAAATAATAAAAGCCTACAATTCAAAAACATTATAATTTTGAACTATAGGCTTGTTAGTTTATATTAATATTGAAAAATTTTTTACTGACTTTAATTTTGATTTTTAGAAATATCTATCTGTGTGTTGTCACTACCTACTGTATTGTTATCAGATTGCACTGGTTCTGTATCTTTCTTTGATGGAATAATCACTTCTTCTTTTTTATCTAAATCCTGTGATGGATTTTCAGGCTTTAACTCAATTTCTTGAGATGAATCAGAAGATGAAGAACTATTATTATTTTTTTCTTCTTTTCCAACATTAGAACTTCTATCAACCCTTGCAACTGGTACTTTAGATTCATGTTGTTTATTAGATTCGCTACTAACTTGCGATTTTTCATCACTTACAGTAGAATCATTTTTTTCATATATTTTAGACACCACTGGTTTTTCTTCCTTAGCTGGTGCATTTTCTTCTAATTTATTAAGTTCATCTTTACTTGAGTCCCAATATATAACGTTATCTTGATCTTTAATCTGTGCAGTAAGTTCTTTTACTGGCGCAGTTTTAATATTTTGTTTTGTACTTTCATCTGCAACTTTATAAGCTTCATATCTTCCTAAACTAATTCCCTTTTCATTTGCTTCTTTAATATCTTCTTTTTGATCAACTGTAACACATGCTACATTTTCATTATCAAAAGTTGATACTACTATTTCTTGAACTATTTCTGCATACTTAGTATCACAATCATTATTAGGGAAACCTACAGCTACAAGTATATCTTTATTTTTGCTTAAATAATCCTTTTCAACTAGAATATCTTTTATTCTTTTTATTCCATCATTTATATTTAAACCCTTAATTTGTTGAAAATCAATATCTTTGCCATCTACATTCTTACCTTCTATCTTAATGATATTTTGCTTGTTATCGGCTGTAATTTCAATACTTGGATTTATATCAATACTAACAACTGCATAAGCTTTATCAAACATTACATTTTGAAAGATGGTGAATATTATTAAAAATAATGCTGCTATAGAACCAAAACTCTTCATAAATGAATTCATTTTGAAATTTTTCTTTACTTGTGAATATAAATCTGATACTTTTATAATATCCTCTTCAAAATAGAAAATTTTCTGTCCTATTGACATTCCTGGCTTAACAAGAATTTTATCCATAGTCCCATTATCACACATAACAATAGCATAATCATTTTTGATTTCCATTATTAATCCTTTATTCATTTTATCACCTACTTTCCTATCCAATTTTTTAATGCACTAAGATTCCTATCAATTATTATTACCACTGAAATAATAAATTTTTTGCTTCTTTTAACTACTTTTTCTGTAACTCCAAATTTTAAAACAATCTTTTTTATTGGAAGCCTTCTCTTTAAGTACATAAAAGACACAAATTCTTCTTCCTTACTAACTTTCTGTGATAAACTAATTGCATTTTCTCTTGTTGCCTGCTGTTTAGGAGCTTCGTTCACCAAATCTTCTAAAGTAAAACCAAATAAAGCAATTTCACTTTTTAATTCTTCAATTTGTTCAACCAATATGCTATTATTTTCTTCTTGCTCTAAATATTCGTCTTTGAATTCAATTCCATTATCAAGTAATTCTTCAAGGGATGAATGTACATGCTTATTCTCACCTTTTAAATAATTCTTAATTCTGCTTGATATAACAAGTTTAGCATATGACAAAAAATGTCCTTTTTCATTATCATATCTTTCAATTGCTTCACTAAATGCTAACATTCCAACACTCAATTCTTCATCATTTTCACATGAAACGTATCTTCCTGTAACATCCGAAATACTTTTTATAATAAAAGGCATATGACTCTCTATAAGTTCATTAACATTAGTGTCTTCATTACGACTTAAATCAATTAAAACATTATCGAGCATATATACGCTCCCTTCCTCAGTCATTATTAAATACAAAAAAGCTTCTGTATTTGGGTACTTTTTTGACCAACTAAATTCATATTTTAAAAAATTCTCAAGAGTGCTTGTCCATTTTGACCTTACACTTATACAGTATATATTACCATATTTTTTTTGAATAAACTAATAATATACTATAACATTAAGTAAAATTTAATATAATTATTTAGTATATTGATTAAATTATTAAAATGAAATTTAATCAATATACTATCTTCAATAAAAAAATTAAATTAATTTATCAAATTACATCTTTTATTTTCATAATATTAATCAACTAATATTTTCAATAGTTCATCACTACTTAATTTGTCAATAATATTGCTTTCTTTAAGTTCATTAGTCAAAATACTGCTAATAAGATTTTTCTTATCTTCCTGCAATGATATTATTTTTTCTTCAATTGTTCCCTTTGCAACAAGCTTAATTACTTTTACTTCTTTTGTCTGCCCTATTCTATGTGCTCTATCATTAGCTTGCTCTTCTGTTGAAGGATTCCACCAAGGATCCAAATGTATAACTATATCTGCACTTGTCAAATTAAGGCCTGTTCCACCTGCTTTAAGTGAAATCAAAAAAATATTTTTGTGTTTTGCTTCATTAAATTCATTTACAAGACTAACACGAGTTTTGGCATTAGTTTTTCCATCAAGATAGAAATATTCTATTTCCTCTTTCTCTAACATTTCCCCTACTTTTTTTAAAGCAGACGTAAATTGAGAAAAGATTAAAATCTTATGATTTAATATATATTTTTTTACCATATTATTAACATAATTTATTTTACCACTACCTCCATCATAATCATCTAATATTATAGAAGGATCAATACATATCTGACGAAGTTTAGTAAAATAAGAGAACAGCTCCAAGCTCCCATAATCTTTTTTCTTTGCATTTCTTTGAATTTCATTTATGAGACCTTCATATATACGCTGTTGCATAACTGTATTTTCAATTTTACAAACTTTTTCTAATTTACTTGGAAGTTCATTTATAACATCAGCTTTTGTTCTTCTTAGTATATATGGACTTATTAATACTCTTAATTCTTTTAATTGAGTATTTTTCACAAATCTTTCTTTGAATTCCTTGTTTGTGAATAAATATCCTGGCATAATAAAATCAAATAATGACCATAATTCATCTAAATTATTTTCTATTGGTGTACCAGTTAAAATAAATTTATTTTTACTATTTAGTTTTTTTACCACATTACTAATTTGAGATTTATGATTATTTATATTCTGTCCTTCATCTAAAATAATATTTTCAAAAACAATATTATTATAAATATCTGAATTTGCTCTTATTGTTCCATAACTAGTTAAAATAATATTATAATCTTTTATATTGTCCAATATTAAATCTTTATTTTTATTACTTCCATGTATAATTCCTACTTTTAAATCTGGTGCAAATTTTTGAATTTCTTCATTCCAATTATAAATTAATGAAGTCGGACATACTATTAATGAGGTATCATCCTTCTGAGTAAGTAAAAAAGCTATAGCCTGAATTGTTTTACCAAGTCCCATCTCATCACATAAAATCCCACCAAATCCAAATCTCTTCAAATTCATAAACCATTGAAAGCCTTCTTTTTGATATTCTCTTAAACTTGCCTTTAAATTCTTTGGAACCTTAAAAATAACATTTTCTTTTTCATTTTTCACTTTATTTATAATATTCTTGATTTTATTCTTACTACACTTATATAAGTTTTCATTTTCAAGCCTATCATCTAAATAAATTAATTTGTTTAATTCAATTTCATATTTATCTTTATAGTTTTCTATTTTAAAATTAAGATTATCTATAATTCTAAATATTTTAATTAATTCTTCATTTGTTAAATCAATAAATTTTCCATTTCTAAGTTTTAAATAATTTTTCTTTTCCTTATAAGCATTAAATACATCTTCTATTTGATTTTTACCAATTCCATTTAAATTAAAAGAAAAATCATATTTTCCATTACTCTTCTCATTAATATTTATATTTTCTAGTTCTCCACAATAAAGATTATAACTATCGTCAGTATATTCCGCTTCTCCTATTTTCTTTAATAAGTCAAATTTATATTTTATAAACTCATAAAATTCTTCTTCTTCTCCTAAGAACTCAAATCTTTCATTTCTAAAATAAAATCTGCAATTATTTAATTCGCTTTCAATTATTCTTAATTTTTTTCTTGGACATATTATTTCATTATTTATATCTAATGCCTCTTTATAATTTAACGCTCCAAATTGACTATTAAGAATTACTTTACACACATATGTTTCATCTTCCTTAGAAAATTTAAATTTAACCTTTACTTTTCTTCCAATTTCCTCTATTACATTTTCATCATAATATATATTTTTAGAGATTTTACTAAGACACCATATAATTTTATTTAAATCATTTTTAATAGCATTTGAATCTAGTTCTATTTTCTCTTTTTCTTTCAATTCTAAATAGAAAATTTTATATAATTCTATCTGTGAATCACTAGGTATGTATAAATCTCTATCATAAAAGTACAGATTCATATTTTTATTTAAAGGAATTGGAAATACTTTTTGTGTTGTGATAATATATTTATTTTTTATTTTCTTTATAGTAAAAGTTAGAGGTAAATTTTCCTTTCTCACCTTACTTATGTACGTTTGATATTTATATGTTAACTTTAATTTTTTCCCTGGTATATTATTCAAAAGTTTTTGAAGCATTAATACTGATAATCTTATTTTATTTTTATTGTTGTTTTCTTTACATATATATAAATAATCATATAAACATCCTATTAAATTCATATCAGATTCCCCAAAGAAATAATTACTTTTATTATAGACCAAACCATTTCCAATATGATATTGTTCACCATTTATTATTTTTCCTAAGAATTCTGACACATCAAGTACAGGATATACCTTTGAATTTCCAACATACAAATACATATCAAAATACAAATCTTTTTCACCGTTCACTTCCTTTAAGGAAATACTAATATCTAATTTTTCTCTTTTCTCCTCTACTTTATTATACTTACAAAACTCCTTTGACTGTAAAATCTGATTTACTATTTTTGATTCTAACCCAATTTTACTTTCAGACTTATTACTAATTTTATTTTTAACTTGATTTATAAATTTAAGTCCTGTAGCTATAATATGTTCACACTTATAATGATTATTTCCTGCAACCCCATCCTTGTATGTATTACAATTGCACTTTGCTAAAGTAATCATTTCTTCTTTTAAATCTATTTTTAAATGAGCACTATAACTTTGAAGTTTATTTTCACTTTTAAAATTACCATATACATTGTAATAACCTTCAGACTTATGAATATTGAATCTCATCAATTCCTTATTATTTAATATGTTCTTTGCTCTATTAATATTTATAGTTGATGTATTGCTTAATATAATTTCCTCTAATTTGGATAATTTCATAAGTATTCCCTCCCATTTACAAGTATATACATATGCATCTAATTAAGTTTATGAATTTTGTCTTGAGTAGTTTGATTCTATAATTCATTCTTATCACAATACTCAATAATTATTGAATAAAATAATTTTTTAATATTACTGCTCTTATTGTTTCATACTTTGTAAATCTAGGAAGTCGTTTTTTTAATTCTCCTATTTTTTCATAACCTATTTCATTACATACATCTAAAACTAACTTTTCTTCTTCTTCATTAAAAAATTCATTTACATCAATTTCAAATGGATTTTCACCCATCTGCTTTATATATTCTTCTACATACCCCAAAATTGTAGAAATAGATATTTCTAATTCTTCAGAAACATCATGTATATTTATTTTTTCTTTAAGCATATCAATTGCAATTTCATCATTATTTCGTTTTTCTCCGTCAATTATTATTTTTTTCTTTTTTTTATATTGCCAATTGACTTCTATATTATTTTCAAGTACATACTCTTTAATTACTTCAATTATTTTTTCTCCATAAGAACTTACCTTCTTAGGTCCCATTCCAGTTATATCATTAAGTTCTTCCAACGTCATTGGATATCTTCCACTCATTTCTTTAAGACTATTCATATGAATTATAGATTGCGGATAATTATTATGTTCCTTTTTAGCAAATTCACTTCTTAAATCTTTAAGAATTTTATAAAGTTTTTTATCACTTGTCACTTCAAATTTTAATTCTTCCACTTTTTCATCAGAACCATTGTTATTTAATACAATATTATTTTCAAGTACATATTGTTTTATTGCTTTTTCAAACATTATTCCATATTTACTATACTTAACTTCACCTACGCCTGAAATATTAAACATATCTTCCTTAGAAATTGGATATTTCACTGCCATTTCTTTAAGTGTAACATCTCCAAATATAATATATGGAGGTACATTATGCTCTTTTGCAATTTCACTTCTAATGTTTTTAAGTATTTCAAATAATTCATTATTTTCTCTAACCTTTTTATTAACCTTAAATTCTTTTAACAATACTTGCTTTTCCCCTACAAGAACTTTTCTTGACATTTGATTTAATGCAATTACAGGATAAGTTCCTTGCTGAACTGTAATAAATCCTTGTGAAATTAAAGTATTTATAAAATTCTTAAGTTCTTCTGCCGAATAATCTTTCATAATGCCATAAGTTGATAATTCATTAAAATCAAACTGCATTACTTTTTTATTCTTAGATCCTCTTAATACATCTATAATCATGCCAACACCAAATTTATGTTTCATTCTATATATGCATGAAAGAACTTTCTGTGCATCAACAGTTTTATCTACAACTTCACCTTCATTTAAACAATTGCTGCATTTATTGCAATTCCCTTCATACTCTTCCCCAAAATAGTTTAGTATATATTTTCTATAACAATCATTGCTAAATACAAAATCCTGCATCTGCTGAAGCTTCTCATACTGATTATGTTTTCTCTCAGGATTTTCAATTGAATTTTCTATAAGATACTTTTGAACATGAATATCCTGTGGTGAAAATAAAAGAATACATTCACTTTCTTCACCATCTCTTCCTGCCCTTCCTATTTCCTGATAATAACTTTCTATATTCCTAGGCATATTATAATGTATTACATATCTTATATCCGGTTTGTCTATCCCCATACCAAAAGCATTTGTTGCTACCATTATTTTCACTCTGTCATAAATAAAATCCTCTTGATTTTCTTTTCTGCTTTCCTCTGATAACCCTGCATGATAATGTGTAACACTGTACCCCTTTGAACTTAACAATTCATATATGCCATCAACTTCTTTTCTTGTAGCTGCATAAATTATTCCAGAAACATCTTTATTATCTTCAACATATTTAATCATATATGTTTTTTTACTTTGACCTTTTATAATATTTATCATAAGATTTTCTCTATTAAAACCAGTAATAAAAATCTTAGGATTTTGTAAATTTAATAATCTTATAATATCTTTTCTTACTTCTTCAGATGCTGTGGCAGTAAATGCAGTTATTATAGGACGTACTTTTAGTAAACTTATAAAGTAAGCTATCCTTCTATAACTAGCCCTAAAATCATGCCCCCATTGAGAAATACAGTGTGCTTCATCTACTGCAATTTGTGAAACATTACATCTTGAAATAATATCTAAAAATCCTACAGTTTCCAGTCTTTCAGGTGCAATGTATAATATTTTTATATTCCCATTTTCAAGTTCATTTATTATTAAGCTTTCTTCTACACTACTTAAACTGCTGTTTATATATGCCCCTTTTATTCCCATATTTTTCAAAGTGTCAACCTGATCCTTCATAAGAGAAATAAGTGGAGATATTACTATAGTAATTCCTGAAAGCATAAGTGCTGGTACTTGATAACATATGGACTTTCCTCCACCAGTAGGCATAATTGCAAGAACATCCCGTCCTCCAACAATAGTATCTATTATTTCTTTCTGACCATTTCTAAAAAATTTGTATCCATAATACTTTTGTAAAACCTTTAATGAAGTATCATTCATATTTATTTTTTCCTCTCTTTGCTTTAAAACACAGTTGATTCGAACATATGTTTTTACATTAATTATTAACCTATTATTTATTTCTATATATAATTATAAACAAAATTCACTATATTTTAATATAAAAATAGACAACTAACTTCATTTGATGTTAGTTGTCTATAGTTTAAAAAGTAGTAAACCTCAATCTATGCACAAAACCTTATATTCCTGCCATAAAACAACAAATCATTTATTAATAAGCTAAAACTTCAACACCATCTTCAGTAATTAAAATAGTGTGTTCCCATTGTGATGATAATTTGTCATCTTCAGTGTAAATAGTCCATCCATTTTCTTCATCCTGAAATACATCGTATGTACCTTCATTAACCATTGGTTCAACAGTTAAAACCATTCCAGGCACTAAAAGCATTCCAGTACCTGCTTCACCTATATGAGGCACAAATGGTTCTTCATGAAACTGATTTCCTACACCATGCCCACCTAAAAGTCTTACTATTGTATAACCATTATCATGAGCAACCTTTTGACATGCAGCTCCTATATCACCTAAAAATCCCCATGGCTTAATTGCCTTAATACCTGCAAGCATACATTCTCTAGATACTTCAACTAATTTCTTAGCTTCTTCACTTACTTCACCTATCATAAACATTCTTGAAGCATCAGAATAATATCCATCTAATATTGTAGATACATCAACATTAACAATATCTCCATCTTTAAGTATTACATTTTCATCAGGTATACCGTGACATACTTCATTATTTATTGATGTACATACGCTCTTTGGAAATCCTTCAAAGTTTAATGGAGCTGGAATAGCACCATGTTCTGTAGTATAGTCATAAACAAGTTTATCTATATCTGCTGTACTCATTCCTGCTTTTATTTTACTTGCCACTAAATCTAACACACCGTTATTAATTGCAGCACTTTTTTTAATTCCTTCTATTTCTTCAGGAGTTTTTATTATTTCTCTATCTGGAACTTCATACCCTTTTAATCTATAACTTTCTATCTTTTCATCAAATTCTAAATGACACTTTTTATATTTTTTGCCGCTTCCACACCAGCATTTTGCATTTCTGTTATCTGACATTTTACTTTTGCACCTCTTCTTATCTAAAATTTATCCTTAATAACTATATTATTTTTATGGTTACTTTTTTAATTGTAAGATTTAAAATTAAAGCAATTTATCTAAATTAAATAATAATATGAAAATCTAAGCCTTATTATATATCAAAATAACATATATAACAAATTTTTTCTCACTAGATTCAGCTTATTTTCTTGCTCTTTCTGCTCTTAGTTTTTTCCCTTTAATAGTCATGTTTTTTAATGCTTCTAAAACAATTGCACCTTTACCATTTAATATTTCTACATATGATCCATTATCCTGTACATCAATAATTCCAATATCAGTTCCAGTAAGTCCGTTCACCTTTGTTATAGCTCCAACTATATCTCCAGCTCTTATCTTCTTTTTCTTGCCCCCATTTAAATAAATCTTAGTAATATTAGCATTAATATTTCTAGACTTTACAGCTTTTTTCTTTGGTCTTGACTTAAGTAATGCAATTCCACTATTAATATTTTCTAGAACTTGCTCTCTTGCAGGTAAATTCTTTTCTTCAATTTTAAATCCTATATAATTCTCAATTTCACTTAAATATCTATCTCCTCTTTTAATACATAATGATATAGCTTTCCCTTTAGCACCAGCTCTTCCGCTTCTTCCTATTCTATGTACATACGCTTCTTTTTCCACTGGAAGCTCAAAATTTATTACATGAGTAATATTTTCTATATCAATCCCTCTAGATGCAATATCTGTAGCTACAAGTATTCTAAATTCCCCTTTTCTAAACTTATCCATCACATCTAGTCTTTCCTTTTGAAGAAGTCCTCCATGTATTTTATTTATTGAATATCCCTTAGATTTTAAATATTCAAATACATTATCAACACTATCTTTTGTTCTGCCAAAAATAACTGCAGTTTCTGGCTTTTCACATATTAAAATATCATTCAAACATTGAAGCTTCTTTTCATAATCTACATAATATAAATTGTGCTCAATATTATCAGTTATAAGCTTCTGATTTCTAATTGATATATGTATCGGTTTATGCATATAATTTTCGCAAAGAGATTTTATTTTGTCAGGTATTGTTGCTGAAAATAGCATTATTACTTTGTTTTTAGGAATTCTTCTTATTATGCCTTCAACCTGACCAATAAATCCCATATTAAGCATTTCATCAGCTTCATCTATAACAAAATACTTTATTTTAGACACATCCAAACTTCCTCTGTCTATATGGTCTAATATTCTTCCAGGAGTTCCAACAACAACATGAGTCTTCTGTTTTAAAACTCTTGCTTGTTCTCTTATAGGCTGCTTTCCAAATACAGGCACTCCTTTAATTCTTTTAAATCTTCCTATATTAACAAAGTCTTCACATACCTGAACTGCCAATTCTCTCGTTGGGCTTAAAACCAAAACTTGTGGTTTATTTTCTTCCCAATCTATTTTTTCACATAAAGGTATTGCAAATGCTGCAGTCTTTCCACTTCCTGTCTGAGATTTTACTAATACATCTTTATTTAATAGAATTTCAGGAATAGTTTTTTCCTGAACTTCTGATGGTTTTTTATATCCTAATACTTCTATAGATTTCATTATTTCATTGCTTAATTTAAACTTACTAAATTCATTTTTCATTTATATTATTATCTCCTAACATATTTACTTTAGGTATATCTAAATTCTACTTATTATATCATTGAAGAAATAATAATCCAACAAAAGTATTTTACTTGTAAATTTCAAACTTATTACTAATAAATTGTCTACAAAAAAAATCCTTATGACATCAATAAAAATTGCCACAAGGATAAAATCATATAAAAAAATCTCTTAACCCGCATTCTACAAGCAAATATATAAGAATATTTATTCATTTATATCTATATTCTTATATATATAAGAATATTTATTTTCCAACCATATAATAAAAATAATTATATAATTCTAATAGTATAATGTTCTATACTATTTTAATACTCGTCCAACATAATTCAGTATACTATTAGTCTAGAAAAAATCCATCATTAAATATATAATTAATTGACAATTACTTTTGTCTTCTGATAATTTTATTATAGATTACTAATTGAGTATAAAATACAAAGGAGATATTATGACTACTTTTAATGATTTAAACTTAGATTCAAATATAATAAGAGGACTAAAAAAACAAGGAATTACAAAGCCAACAGCTATCCAGGCTTCTGCCATAGTTCCTGCTCTTGAAAATAAAGATGTAATAGGTGAAGCTTTTACTGGAAGCGGTAAAACATTAGCTTACTTATTACCTATTTTCCATAAAATAGATACAAGCAAAAGAGAAATGCAGGCTATTATTCTAGCCCCTACTCATGAACTTGCTTTGCAGATTGAAGCTCAAATAAAACTTTTAGCTAAGAATTCTGATTCTCTAGTTACTTCTTTCTCTGTTATAGGTGATGTAAATATAAACAATCAAATTAAAAAACTTAAAGAAATCAAGCCACATATAATAGTAGGATCTACAGGAAGAATTCTTGATTTAATAAGAAAGAAAAAAATAACTGCACATACTATTAAAACAATAGTAATAGATGAAGCTGATAACTTGCTTGACCCTAAGAGATCACAAATCACCAAAGACATAATAAAAACTACAATGAAAGACCGTCAGCTTATGGTATTTTCAGCTTCAATAAAACCAGAAACATTACTTACAGCTGAAAGATTAATGAAAGAACCTGTTATAATAAAATCAGAAGAAAAACCAGAAATAAATCCAAATATTAAACATATGCTTTTTGTATGTGATAGAAGAGATAAATTTGAAACATTAAGAAAGATAATTGTTGCAGAAAAACCTGAAAAAGCAATAGTATTTGTAAACAATAATGAAGATATTGAAATGACTACTGCAAAATTAAACTTCCATAGCAAAGACTGTTTTGCTATGAGCGGACATATATCAAAAGAAGATAGAAAGCTTGCTATCGAAAGCTTTAGAAAAGGTCATATAAAAATACTTGTTTCTTCTGATGTAACTGCAAGAGGTCTTGATGTTGAAGGTGTTACTCATATATTCCACTTAGACCTTCCTTTAAAGCTTAATGAATATTTACATAGATCAGGAAGAACTGCAAGAGGAAATAATACTGGTGTTTCCATAGCTATCGCTACTGAAAAACAGCTTAATATAATCAAAAAATATGAAAAAGAATTTAAAATTAAATTTGAAAACAAGAAAGTTTATTACGGTAAAATAGAAGATAAAACAAATTTAAAAAAACCTAGAAAAAAAATCAATTCATATGGCAATAGAAACGGTAAATCAAAATTTTTCTAACATTTAATTAATAAAAACAGCATCCTAAATTATTTAAATATAAATTAGGATGCATTTTAATTATATATAAAATATTTAAAATTAAATGTTATCTAAAAAGTTAACTATTGCTGCAATAACCCCAATATTATTATTTACAGTTATATAATCAGCATATGTTTTTACAGCTTCTGAAGCATTTTGTGGACAGAATGCTATTCCACATTCTTTTAACATCTCAGCATCATTCATATCATCACCTACTGCTATTACTTTATTTTTATCTAAATTATATAAATTAATAATTTCTTTTAACGCTTGTCCTTTAGAAGCTCCATCTGGAAGAATTTCCAAGAATTCATTTCCGCTTCTAGTAACATCAATTTTATATTTGTCTTTAAATACTTCTTGCAGTTCATCCATAAATTCTTTATTTCCAACAAGCAGTATTTTATTCCACTTTAAATCAAATAAGTTTTCAGGTATTTCATATATTCTATTTAGAAGAATCGTTGCTGGTCTTTCTGATTTACCACTATCATTAAAAATATAAATATCCTTATTGCAGTAAATCTCAATTCCAAGACAGCTATAATCTTTAACTAATTTATATACAACTTCTTTCTTTTTATTCTCAAGAATATACTCCTTTACTGCTTTTCTCATGTTAGAATCATAAATCATTCCACCATTGTATACTATGGATGGTATATCTATTTTTAAACCTTTTATATATTTTTCAGTTGCCTCAAAAGCTCTTCCTGTTGCAATAGAAAATTTTCCTCCATTTTTAATAAAATGTTCTATTGCTTTTCTGTTTTCAGGTGATACCTCCTTTTTATCATTTAAAAGTGTTCCATCTAAATCCGTATAAATAACATAACCATTATATTTTTCTGTCATTACTATGTCCCCCATTAAGTCTTCTCTATATATTATTTTTATTATAACATTTGATCTCATAAATTGTATCATTATAAGATTATAACTTATATTAATAAATTCATTGAAAAAATATATATCAAATAGTAAAATGTAATTCTAAACATAAATATAAAAGACAGGAATACATCTTCCTGTCTTTTATATTTATATTATGTGTATATTTTATCAATTTTATACTGATTATTTTCTCGTACTATTTCAACATAATTTGTTTTATTTCTAATCCAATTATTTTCTTGTACTTTTCCATTTCCTGCTACCCACTTGTTGCTTTTTTCTGTAAATTGTATATCGTATGATATATTAACAATAAATCTATCTTGTTCACTTACAACAACTTTAACACTATTTATTTTGTAATCAGTAAAAGTTTCAACTTCATTGCTATTTAATATACCATTTAAATCCATTCCAGCTATTGCTCTTTTGTTTTGATTGATATATCTTTCAAATAATCTTCGGCCTACAGCCTCTTGTGTATTTTCAGTTAAACTTTCTAAAACAGCTTTACTATTTGGTTCACTTTCATTAATACTATTAGTATAAGCATATGCTTTTCCCAAATTAAACGAGGATTTTTCAATAAATAAACTAGACATTAATAATAAACTTAAGCTTGAGATTAAAATTAATACTTTCTTTTTGTTCATAATACCACCCTCTTCAGCTGCTATGACATCCATCGTAGCATTATTATGATGTAATATAAATAAAAGAAAAAAGCTTCTTTTATTTATATTACCATATTATTCTAATAATGTATATATATGAATGCCAAAAAGAAAATTAAATTACTATTTTATAATGAATGGATTATTAGGTAACCTCAGCAGTAGTACAAATATTAATTTAAGAATTCACTATATTTCCACCATTTACATGTATAGTTTGACCACTTATATAACTAGCACAATCACTTGCCAAAAATACATATGCTCCAGCACATTCCACAGGCTGACCTGCTCTTCCCATTGGAGTATCACTTCCAAATTGACTTACTTTAGTCTTATCAAAGCTTGATACTATTAATGGAGTCCATATTGGACCTGGTGCAACAGCATTTACTCTTATTCCTGTTTTTCCTTTACATAGAGCCATTGAAAGCGATCTAGTAAATACCTCCAGTGCCCCTTTAGTCATAGAATAATCTATTAATGTTTCATTACCTTTAAAAGCCACTATTGATGTTGTATTTATAATACACCCTCCACTTTTTAAATAATTCATAGCAGCTTTAGTCATGTAAAAAGCTCCATAAACATTTATTCGGAAAGTTTTATCAAACTGCTCGCTCTTAAGTTGCTTAATGTCAGTACATTCATACTGTACTGCTGCATTATTTACAAGAATATCTATTTTCCCATATTCACTTATAGTTTTTTCTATTGCAGATTTACAAAATTCTTCATTACTTATATCACCACATATCAAAGTACACTTTCTACCAGCTTCCTGAACTATTTTTTTTGTTTCTTCTGCATCCTTATGTTCATTATAGTAAATAATGACTACATCCGCCCCCTGATTTGCATAAGCTACTGAAACAGCTCTTCCAATTCCACTGTCTCCTCCTGTTATAACTGCAACTTTATCTTTCAATAAATCACCTTTTTTATTATATATATGATCCTCAAAGACAGGTCTTGGTACCATTTCATATTCCATCCCTGGCTGAATGTTTTGCATCTGTTCTGGAAATGATGTAGGAAAATTCATCTATAATACCTCCTTATTATATAAACTACTAATTTCTTTTCAAATTTATCTTTTCCCAAAATATTTATTAATATTATTTTTCACAGAAATAAAAATACAAATAATTAGCCATAGATGAATAACATTTCTATTCATCTATGGCTAACTATTTTTGATTCTTAATTTGTAATTTTTCCAAATTAACTATTTGAACTAAAGGCACTCTATGACTTATTCCATCATCATTATTAACTGTGGTACAACTTATATTTCCTTTTATATTAACCCAATCATTTTCCTTAAGATTATTTAAATGTTCATATTCTGCAAGTATTCCCATTATTCTAGAATCTGCAGCACAGCATGTTGTGTGTACACGTCCTACAATAAACATGTTTTCTGATAAAATCCCATCTTTACATACAAACCCTTTAAATTCTATATTCTTACCTATATAATCATCAGGATTCTTTTTCATATCCATAAGTATTTCTAAATTTGTATCATCTATAATAATATTTCCACTTGCAATATAATCATCTATTTCTTTTTTGCTTAAATGAAATTCATGCTCATGACTTTCTTCACAATTATCAAAAAGACTATCATAAAGTTCATTATGTCTAAATGAATCCTGCGCTTTAATTGATATAACGCCTATTATTAAGGCAAATATTATAGGAAAAATTTTATTAAACAAGCTACCATTTCCTTTGGGAGTGAAAACATTGGCCACTTGAAAAATACTTAATATAGATAATAAAAAAACAGTCATATACATATATTTAATCATTTTATCACCTATATAAAATTCTGCTTTATCAGTTTTTATTAAATATATTACTCCCATATTCATAAATATCAAAACAACAAACCATATAAATTCCTCTAAATTGAATTTTCTCACTTTCAAACCCACCTTTCTTTTCTATTTAACATTTTAGAATATTATTTCTACACACCGCACATCATAAATATGCACGAAACTATAAATACTACTCCTAATGTTACAAAGCTGAGTTTGGATATAAATTCTTTTTTAAATCCTCCAGTAAGCATAATAAAATTTTTCAAATCAAGCATTGGTCCTATCAATAAAAATGCTGCTACTCCGCTAAATGAATATATTTCAAGAAAGCTTTTCCCAACAAATGCATCAGCCTCAGAGCACAATGATAATGCAAAGCCTAAAAACATCATGAATACTATGGCAATTACTTTGTTTTCAGTTATAAATGTAAAACCTCCTTTTGATTGTGCAATTTGAAACATACTTGAAAGCATTGCTCCTAAAATCAAATACCTTGTTATATCCATAAACTCTCTATTAGTATGTTCTATTAAAGCAATAAATTTATTATCACTATCAACTATTGAATTACATCCGCATGAACAACAATTATCATAACCAATATAATCTTTTGATAAGCATTCATCATTTCCTTGAAGTAAATTTACAATAAGGCCTATTATTATAGCACATGCAAATCCTCCTATTGTCCTTATTAAAACCATAGACTGCTTGTCATAAAAAGCATAATATGTTGACATTATTACTACAGGGTTTACTATTGGTACGCTTAGCATAAAAGTTACCCCTAACCCTACTGGTACTCCCTTTCTTATAAGCCTCCTTGTTATTGGAACTATTGCACATTCACATACAGGGAAAATAAGACCTATAAGTGCTGCTCCAATATATCCAATTATATTACTTTTGGGTATTACCTTTTCAATAAGTTCTTCTGAAATAAACAGCTGTATTACAGCAGATACTATGGAACCTATAATTATAAAAGGAATAGAATCAAGAATAATACTAGTAAATATTATTGAAAAATCTCCCACTTCTTTAAAAACTATATCCAGTCCCATAGTCTTACATACGTATATTAAATAAAGAATAATTCCCCCTGCCAAAAACGTAAAAATAGCACTACTTCCCTTCATATGTTTCCCCCTCTTTTCTTACATTTATTTAGAATTCATGATTTTTACCTTAAGCTTTTTTAAATATCCATTATCTAATACTTTTGCTTCTTTCAACTTCGAATTAATCATATATTTATTATTTACTTTTAATATAAACGCCTTAGAATTCATACTCTTTATTTTTTTTATTTCAGCATTTATACTTTCTTCATTACAATATTGTGTATTATTAACGATAATCATATTAGCATATCTTATAAATGGTACTATAAAATTACCTATATTATTTATATATTCATTTAAGTTCTTTCCATCAGCCACAAAAAAAATTGTAGATATTCTAACAATTTCTTTATACCTTTTATCTTTCAATACTTTAATAAGCTCATCCATATAAAAGGTTCCATTATACTCTATTATTATCCTATTAGGTTTATAGCTTAATGCTTCATCCAAAATACAATTTTCTAAATCTTCAATGCTTTTTAATCTTATGCATTTTATTGGATAATTTACATCATTATTTTCACATAACTGTATTTTTCCACTTTCCAATTGAAATACTAATATTTTTTCCCCTTCAACCTGACTTTCTTTTAGGAGTGAATTAATAAATGATGTCTTTCCAGCACCTAAAAAGCCTGTAACTATTTCAATATCAATCTTCATTCAATCCTCCTATTATAAAGCTTTATTTTGATTACAAAAATAACTTTTCTAATTCTTTTTTATTTAGATTGCTACCTATTATCGATACTACTTTTTTATTTGACCATTTAATTTCTCTTACTTTAAATTCATTTGGTACATAATCAAATTGAAAATATATTCCTTGCTGATTTTTTACAACTCCTTTTGCTCTTATTATATTTCCATATCTATTTTCATCAGCTATATAAACAAATTTTTTCTTCAAATCTTCTAAATCCATATCATTCATCAAATTTATTGGATAACTTTCAAATACATCATCTGCATAATGATTTACTTCTTTTTTTAGCTGAATATTTTTATTAATAATATTTTTAAATTTAATACTTTTCTTATTATTTTTTATATTATTACTATCAAAAAAGTTTTTATAAGTTAATTGACTCCATGGTTTATATATAACTTCTGCAGTTTTATTTATATGCTCTAATGAATCAACAGTTTTTCTAATTTCCATTTCATCACAATATTGAGTTCTGCTTATTACTATTTTGTTTGCATTTTTTATCTGATTCTCATAAAACTCCTTAAAATTATCTAAGTACATCTCATAATTCTGTATATCTATCAAAGTAAATATATTTCTTATTTCAAGCATATGCTGAAACTTTATTCCTTCTAAAATCTTTAATATTTCGCTTAACTTAGCCACACCAGATGGCTCAATTATTATATTTTCTGGTTCATATTTTTTTATTACTTCTATTACTGCATCCCCAAAATTTCCTGAAACCTGACAACATATACATCCTGAATTTATTTCCTTAATATTTATATTGGTTTCCCTTAAAATCTCACCATCAATTCCTACTTCTCCAAATTCATTTTCAATAATAACAGTATTTCTGCTATATGCATTTTCACTAAGCAACTTTTTTATAAGCATTGTCTTTCCAGCACCTAAAAATCCAGAAAAAATATCAACAGTAGATTTCATAGATTACTCCTTTCTTTTTATTATGGTACTCTTATTTATACTACTTTTTTTCTTCTTATATGATTAATAGTTCAAGAAAGTATTTTTTATTTATTAAATTTATATTTTGAATTAATCACTTAATATTTACATAGATATATATTAGTTTTCTTTTTAACTATAATTATTGAAGGTGATTTTAAGTATGAATATAAAAATGTCATTTGAAAATAAAGCAAAAAAAGCTTTAATAAATTCAATATGTACTTTGCTGGAAAATAACCCGGAAAATAATATTCCAAAAATCTTTAAGCTTTCAAAAACTCTTATTAAAGATTCAGTTACCAAAAGAATATTAGCGGATTTTGAAAAATACTATCAAGAAAAACCAATAATAAAAGCTTATATAAATAATTCATTAGCCCATATAAATCCTGAAATAAAAAGAAACATTTTTTTAAATTTAATAAATAGAAACAGTAAGTCTTTAAATAAAAAATCCAAATATCTACCTATATCTGCTATTCTAAATTCTAATACTTCTTGCAATCTTGGTTGCTTAAACTGTAACATTTACAATTATAAAAATAAATCAATAAGCTTTAATGATTTTGATTCAGTTGTAAAAAATATTCAAAAACATGATGTTAACTATATTATATTATTAGGCGGTGAACCATTTTTATTAGATTCCATGTTAGATATATTTGAAAACAACAAAAATATTATATTTATACCAGTAACTAATGGAACTCTTTTCACTGAAAAAAATTCAAATAAATTATTAAAATGCGGCAATGTAATACCTATAATTTCCCTATGTAACAACAAATCTAATATAGATATTAATTATGGAAATGGTACTTATAACAAAATCATATGTGGTATGAAATTATTAAAAGAAAAAGGCATTCCCTTTGGAACATTAACTGCTGTAAATACAAGTAATTTATCAATTGTTACATCTAATGAATTTATAGATTCACTTATATTAAATGGTTCAAAATTCAGTATATATTCTAGTTCTTTCTGCTCAAATGCCCCTTTAAATACTAGCTTAACAGCTAATGAGCGTAGCATATTAAACCAAAAAGTAAACACTTTAAGAAATACTAAACCATATTTTTTTATTGATTTATTTAATGATCCTAAATATGTAACTCAAATATTTACTTCAGATATAAATACAAAAAGTTCATTTATCTTTAGTAAAATGCCTTCTAACACTATTCAATCTATGCCCTTAGAAAACATTCTTAAATTATCTTCTTATTAATTTGCATATAAAAATAATTTCTTGCAAAAAGGGATTGTATCAAATTAAAGTTAAAAACTCTAATTTAATACAATCCCTTTTCTATTTTGTAAATATTATTAACTAAAATAACTATAATACTAATTACTTTCTAATAAATAATCTGCTAAATTTCTTTTGTCAAATATAAATATAATAGTTTTATAGTATTTTCAAATGCACTATAATGAGTTCTTTCCATTCCATGAGAAGCTGATACTCCAGGTCCAATAAGCGCTCCACGAATATCATTTCCACCTTTTAATGCTGCTCCTACATCTGACCCATAAAAAGGATAAATATCTACTGCATATTTCAATTCATTATCTTTTGCAAGTGTTACTAAATCAGTAACCATATTAAAATCATATGGTCCTAATGAATCTTTTGCACATATAGACACATCATGTTCTGTACAACTTAAATCATCACCAATGCATCCCATATCAACACTAATCATTTCTGTTATATCTTCAGGTATATATGAAGCTCCATGCCCTACTTCTTCATATGTAGATATTAATATTTTAGTTGTATATTCTGGAACTATATTTTTTCTATTAAATAGTTCTAAAAGTGCCATTAAACAAGATACGCTTCCTTTATCATCAATAAATCTAGATTTAATATATCCGCTTTTTGTAATTGTAGTCTTTGGATCAATAAATATAAAGTCTCCTGGACAAATACCTAAATTCAAAACATCTTCTTTATTATGTACTTCCTCATCTATTCTAATCTCCATATTTTTTTCATCTCTTGTTTTTGATTTACTATCTTCAAAAACATGTGCAGCCGGACTAGTACTTAAAAATGTTCCTGTATAATGTCTTCCATCCCTTGTTCTTATAGTACAATATTCTCCATCTAAAGTTGGTACTATTGGTCCACCTAATAAAGTAAATTTTAACTTTCCTTCACTTGTAATAGATCGTACCATACATCCTAATGTATCAACATGGGCTGATAATCCTATAACTTTATCATTTTTTTTACCATTTATAGTTATTATTCCGCAACCTTTATTAGTTGTCTTAAAATCATATCCAAATCCTTCTGCTATATTTTTTATTTTATCCATGATTTTAAAACAAAAACCTGTAGGACTATTAAATTTTAATATTTCCTCTACAGTTTTTAAAACATAATCTTTGTTAATTTCTAATTCCATAGTTTTCTCCTTGCTTTTCCAAAAATTATATTTGTATTACACTTTATAATAATACCCATATTTAATTAATAATAATCTCTCTATTAATATGGACAATAGAAGAAATGAGTTGCTCTATCTGTATGAGAACCATCATTATAAATTTGTCTTAAATGAAGAACCTTTCCTTCATATAACTCACATTGATTATCACAAATATAAGCATTTCCATCTGATGCCCAACCCATAAATACATACACATGAGTATATCCATTTGTAAATACTATATCTCCAGGTTTTAATTGTGATAAATCATATGATTCTAACCATCCCATTGCCTGAAGCTTATCTTCTAAATCATAAGTATTGCATGTTCCTAAAGGTAAATTCACACCAATTCTTCTTAATGCTTCTGATGTAAAGAATACACAATTATTACTAGTAATTCCGCCATGAAGTTCTATTGCTCTATAGTGTACACTAACCCTATTATTGGTGTCAGTCAAATACTTAAACAATTGAAATTGAGTATTTGAATGAGTACTTGAAGGAGATATGGCTTGTCCATTTATATTTATATAAGTATTACCATCAATCCACTTATCAGCCATTAATGAACCATCGCTTAAGAATTTATATTTCTTGCCATCAATAATCTTTTCTTCATTCTTTATAATTTCACCAGTTGTAGGATCACAATAACATTGCTTTCCATTTATAGGTGTCCATCCGAACTGCATATCACCATTATTTGAAAAATACACCTGTTTGCCATCTACAACCTGAACTCCTGTAAGCATTACTCCATCAGTTCCAAAATTATATTTTTTATTATTTATAGTCTGAATACCTGTAAGCATTACTCCATTTTCATCAAAGTAATAGTACTTACCTCCTAGTAATAACCAATCACTTTTTATTTTACCTTTATTTATATCATAATAAGAACTTGTCCCATCATCATTCTTTTGCCATCCTTCACAAACAAATCCATCTTCATTAAATTCATATTCTTTGCCATTAATTTCTTGTATACCAGTAGCTTTGTCGCCCCATCTATCAAAGTAATACAATTTTCCCTTTAACTTATACCAACCATCATACAATTTAAATTGATTTCCAGTTACATCACAATAAGCATATTTACCATCTTTTATATTTTTTATTATTGATTCTTCTATATCGTCTAACCTGTTATCTCCCAAATCTAAGTAAGTAAGCTTAGTTAATTTAGAAAGTGATTCTGGAATACTTCCTTTTAATTTTGTATAATTTAAGTCTAAGTATTCTAAGTTTGTCATTAAAGAAATTTCTTCAGGAATTTTATCATTAATTCGTTCAAAATGTAAATCAATTTTTGTAATTTTAGCAAAATCATCTACTGCTAAATCGCTTAATTCTTTGTTTAACTGTTTTGCGACTTCTTCTGTAAGCCAATTCCTTGGTATTTCGACCTCTGAATCCTTAGCATTAATAGCCTCGTTAACTTTAGATTCTTTTTCTTCAACTGAACTAACAACATCCGTTAAAGTATTAGAATTTTTAATTTCTTCAGCATGTACACTATATGTAATGCCATTAACACATAAAGCAACTATTAACATAGTTAGTAATTTTACTTTCTTTTTATTCATCATATAGTTCACCTCATTTTCAAACATATAAATTATACCATTTTTTATTGTATATCTCAAATTTTTAACAGTAAATTTTTTAAAAAAATCCTATAATATACATTTTTGATACAATTACACGATTTATAATGAAATTTATTGTATTTAATAATATTCTTTATCCTAATCTTAATTATTTATAATTTCTTTTATTTTTTCTATAAGCACTTCCATTTCTTCATTGGTACCAATAGTAATTCTTAAATAATCCTCTATTCTTTCTTTATCAAAATATCTTACCAAAACCCCTTTTTCTTTTAATTGTTGGTAGAGATATTTCCCTTCCAATTGATTATGTTTTACAAATATAAAATTTGCTTTAGAATCTAATACTCTAAATCCTAATTCTTTGATTTTAACTATATATTTTTGTCTGGTTTCTATTATAGATTTAGTTATTTTTCTAAAATACTCATCGTCTTCAATAGCAGCTTTTGCACCAGCTAAGGCTATTCTATCAATTGTATATGAATTCATACTATTTTTAACTCTATTCAATCCTTCTATAAGTTCTTTATTACCTATGGCAAATCCCACTCTAAGACCAGCTAATGCACGTGATTTTGATAAAGTTTGAACTACTAATAAATTCTTATATTTCTTAGTAAATGGAATCATAGATTCTCCTCCAAAATCTACATAAGCTTCATCTATAACAACAACAGAATCTTCATTTGCCTTTACTACATCTTCAAGTTCATATACATTTATATATTTTCCTGTAGGTGCATTAGGGTTTGGTAAAATAACTCCACCATTTTTCTTTTTAAATTCATCTAATGGTATATTAAATTCATCATCAAGCTTTACCATATTATAATCTAGCTTAAATAATTCTGCATACACCTTATAAAAAGTATAGCTTATATCTGGAAATAAAACTTTTTTACCCTTTTCAAAATATGTCATAAATATGAATGCTAATATTTCATCGGATCCATTTCCTATAAATACTTCATGATTATCAACATTATAATAATCTGCAATTTTATTTATCAAATCACTGCATGTTGGATCTGGATAAAGTCTTAAATCGCCATTAACAGCTTTACTTATAGCTTCAATTACTTTTGGTGAAGGTGGATATGGATTTTCATTTGTATTAAGCTTTATGTATTTTTTATCTTTTGGCTGTTCACCTGGTACATATGGTTCTATACCTTTAACATTTTCGTTCCAATACTTACTCATTTTTTTTGCCCCCTATTTATAAAAGTGCTAGAAATTATTCTAGCACTTTAGATTTAACATTAATTTTATTTATATAATCTATTTATTGCACTCATCATAGATTTAATTGATGCTCTTGTTATGTTACTATCAACACCTACACCAAATGTTTTTTTATCAACATCTTGTCTTTCCATATAAACATACGAAGCAGCTTTTGCTTCTGAACCTGTACTCATTGCATGTTCAGTATAATCTATGATTTTAACATTTATAAGACTGCTTTCGACAAGTGCTTTTTTAAATGAATCTATAGGACCATTACCTATTCCTGAAAGTTTCATTTCCTGCCCATTATAAATAATTGTAATATCTGCTTTAGTATGCCTTTTCCCTTCTTCATCAGAAATATCAACAAAAACAGATTTCACCAATTTAAATGGTTCTTCTAAATCAAGATATTCTTTTGTAAAAGCTTCCATAACTTGAGTTGGTGATACTTCACCTATTGTTTCTGAAATCTTTTGAATTACATCTGCAAATTCTTTCTGCATTGTTTTTGGAAGTTTAAATCCATAGCAATGATCCATTACAAATGCTACTCCACCCTTTCCAGATTGAGAATTAATTCTTACTAACGCTTCATATTCTCTTCCAATATCACTTGGATCTATAGGCAAGTATGGTACTTGCCATATATCACCATGCCTTTCATTATATTTTTTCATTCCTTTATTTATAGCATCTTGATGAGATCCTGAAAATGCTGTAAATACTAAATTGCCAGCATAAGGATGCCTTACATGAACAGGAATCTTTACACATCTTTCATACACTTCAATAATTTCATTTATATTTTCAAGATTTAATTTTGGATTTACTCCATGAGTAAACATATTATATGCTATATTTAATATATCAACATTACCTGTTCTTTCACCATTTCCAAATAGAGTTCCTTCAATTCTATCTGCTCCTGCAAGTAATGCCAATTCACTATCAGCCACTCCTGTTCCCCTATCGTTATGTGGATGTACACTTAAAATTACTCTTTCTCTATCTTTAAAATTTCGACTCATCCATTCAATCTGATCTGCAAATACATTTGGTGTATCCAATTCTACTGTCGCAGGAAGATTAATAATAACTTTTTTATCCTTAGAAGCTCCCCATGCATCTAATACTCCTTCACATACATCAAGTGCATATTCTACTTCTGTTCCAGTAAAACTTTCAGGTGAGTATTCAAGCAATATTTCCCCATCAAATGATTGACAATATTGTTTAACTAATTTTGTTCCTTCTACAGCTATTTTCTTAATTTCTTCTTTACTCATATTAAATACAACATCTCTTTGTAATACTGACGTTGAATTATAAATATGGACAATTGCCTTTTTAAGTCCTTTTAAACTTTCAAAAGTCTTTTTAATTAAATGTGGTCTTGCTTGAGTTAGAACTTGTACTAAAACATCATCTGGAATACGATTTTCATCTATTAATTTCCTTAAAAAATCATATTCAATCTGTGACGCAGACGGAAAACCTATTTCTATTTCCTTAAAACCAAGCTTTATTAGTAAATTAAAAAATTCTACCTTTTCATCAACTGTCATTGGATTTATAAGAGCTTGATTGCCATCCCTTAAATCAACACTACACCAAATTGGTGCCTTTGTAATCTCATTATTTGGCCATGTTCTATCCTTTAATTTAATAGTCTCGAATCTTTTATATTTTTTATAATTTAACATTCAAATGCCCCCTCAAATACATTTATTATAAAATTAATTTCACATGTATTTATTTCATCTTCACAGATATAGCCCCTCAACTACACCTCTTAACTTCATAATAAATATAATTTTTTTATCTACTTTCTTATTAACCCCACCTTACTACACCTCTTCAATTTCAAATATTATAAGCATTTTATCATGTTGTTGATTAATTGTAAATATTTTGAATGTTTTATTATCATTCTAGCATATACGCCCTTTATTTTTTACTTTTATATCAATTTCTTTTTGTCTCCCTTTTTTACTATTGCGAATATAATAAACTAAACTTATATATGAGGTGAACTATGATTTATTTATTTCCAGTTGTAATATGCATATCATTAAATTTATTACTTCTCAAAGTTATTTCTTCACTGAATATACAGAAAATATCATTAAATAAATCAAGTATAATTTTAATATGTGTAATTTTAACATTTAATGCTTTCATTTCAATGGAGTTTGGTAAATTTTTAAATTTATATCTTTTCAAATCTTATAGCAGTTTATTTGGAGGAGTTTTACTTTTATTTACTGGAGCGAACTTTCTAATTGAACACAAAAAAATAACTGAATATAAAAATGGTTATGATACTTCTTTTTACTATGAAACTTTTTCTAATTGTAGAAAATTTTTTTTCACTCCAAGTATCATTGATAGCAATAATTCTAAATATATAGAATTAAATGAATCTATATATATATCTATTCCTCTATGTTTATGTACATTCTTTATATTTTTTGCAGCAGGCACCACTCTAATTAACATACCATTTACCTTATTGTTGATTTTTCTCTCTACAATGCTCGTACTATGCACAAGTCTTTCAAATAAAATAAATATACTTAGTAATTGGTTAGATAAGAATTGTTTCTTTTCAGTTAGCATAATTATAATTATTTATGGAATTCTTCAAATTCTAATATAGTATTTTTAAGGTCTGATAATTCAACTATAAATCAGACCATTTTCTTGCTTTCCTTTATAAATTTATTTATACTTGAATTTGATTTATTTTATGAATACTTTTTTCAAGGAGGATTTTAAGTGAATAACATTAAAGGAATATTTTTGGCAGTATTATCTGCAGCAGCATTTGGTATAATGCCTATTTTTGCAAAACTTTCGTACATATATGGTTCCAATCCTACTAGTGCACTATTATTCAGATTTTTATTTGCTACTATTATATTATTTACATACTTTAAAATAAGTAATATTAACTATAAAGTCACACTAAATCAGTTCATTCTTTTATTCTGCATTGGCTCCATAGGCTACACAACTACAACTCAAACTCTATTTATATCATACAATTATCTGGATGTAGGATTAGCTACTACTCTTCACTATATTTATCCTTCTATTGTATGTATACTATCATTTTTTATATATAGAGAAAAAATAAGTAGAAAAAAAATACTATCATTAATTCTATCTGCACTTGGTGTTTATTCATTAGTTGCATTTGAAAATACTTCTATTAATGTATTGGGTACAATACTAGCATTAATTTCTGGCGTATCTTATGCAATTAATGTAATATGCTTTTCAATGAAATCTATTAAAGACTTAGACACAAAAGTTGTTACATTATATGTAAGTATTGGCGCTACTTTCGGAATGGTTATATACGGAATGTTTACCAATACAATAACTTTGAATTTTAATACACAGATTTTTTTATCATATATAGGATTATCTGTTGTATCAACTATCTTTTCTATTGTATTACTGCTAAAAGCAATCCAGCTAATAGGTTCAAGTTCTGCTTCTATATTAGGTACTTTTGAAGCAATAATAAGCATTATTTTGGGAATTTTATTACTTAATGAAAAATTAACTTTTCCATTAATAATAGGAAGCATACTTATTGTAATATCTGCTATTCTTATTGCTAAAGATAAATCAAATTCATATGAGACTCATAAGTTAGCACCTGTTAATGAGATAGTTTAATATATAAAAAATATTCAATTCAAAATAGTAACGGACTATTTGAATCGAATATTTTTTTATTGTATTATTAATTTGTCAAGCTTATCATATGCTTCATCAAAATCCATATGCTTAGATTGTGCTATTTCATCAGCAAGTATTCTTTTTGCTGTTCTAAGCATGGTTTTTTCCATATAGTTTAAATCATGCTTCATTTTCATTTTAGTAAGATTGTATATTAACTCAAGATAATCTTCAACAGTTCCTGATTTGATTTTTATATTATATAATTCATTTCTTTCTTTATAGTTTATTTTAGATAACTTTTCTGCTTTATCAATATAATCATTTGCATGATCTAACTTATAATCTAAATAATCTGGATCACTAATTAATCTCATATGTGATTTTTCAACTCTGCTAAATGGTAATAAAACTTTCATTTTATTATTTGTCAAATAAATTTTATAATATTTCTCAAGCTTTCCATTAAACTCTTTTTCTTCAATATATTCAATTATTCCGACTCCTTGGTTTGGGTATACAACTTTATCTCCTTCCTTAAATTGAAGCATATAAAAATAAACCTCCTTAAAATATAATAATCATGTGATTTTATACTAACTTTTTTAAAATCTATACATCTACTTAAAATTATTAGCTATTTTACATTTTTTTATACAGTTATCTGTTGTTTCACTTAATTTTATTAATTATTGTATTATGAATAATATTATAAAAAATTGTCAATATTTATAATATTATTTACAACTTAATTATTATATGGAGGCATTTAAAATGAAAAAAAAGTTTATATTCTTTCCTATATTATTAATCACCATATTTACTTGTGTTTTATTAGTCACTAATATCATTTCATATAAAAAAACTATAGGCAACTATGCATTTAATAATCAAAAAATTTCTACTGAAAAATCTTTAGACAATTTAATTTCCAAAAATGATCAATCTCAATTACCAATAAAAGAAACAACAAATAATATATATACATCTAATAATACTGGTAATGTTCTGATTACCATTCCACAATTTATAAATGATATGCAATGTAAAGAATATACACTAAAAGACGGAGAAACTTTAACTTCAATTGCCAAAAACTATATTTCTACATGCCCACTAAATTCTGGAGTAAAATTAATAAAAGAAGCCAGCAAAATTAATAATGCTGATTTAATATGTGCTGGAAGTAAGATACTTATTCCAGAAACTATATTAAAAAATGGATATATACATAAAATTGAATACGGTGACACTTGGAATAAATTATGCAGATACTATTATTCTATCTATAACTCAGAGTATATGAAAAAACTACTTATTTTTATAAATGATTTTCCTGATACAACACTTCCATTAGGAACTGAAATTTATATGCCTAATATCAATATTTAATCTTTTAAAACTAATCAGACTTTTCCTATTATTACATTTCTCTTTACCCATACATAAGATATACTGTGAAATAATTCTAATTTGTAATTTACTTATACCTAATAGTGGTAGTATAATAATTTGTACAAATTAATTTACAAAGGAGAATAATAATGAGCGGTAAAGAACATGTAACAATTGGTACTACTGCTGTTATAGGTATGGCTGTTGGTTTAATTTCCATGGGTAATATGACTATAAATATTAATTTTCTTATTTTAATTGCAGGAGGTATAATTGGTTCATATATGCCTGATATTGACAGCCATAAATCAAAAGCAGCTCAAATATTTAATAAGTTGCTTATGTTCATAATAATAATGTATTCTATATTTTATTGTTTTGGTATACAGTTAAATTATAATTATATTTTTATTATAGAAAAATTTATACAATTAAATACCAAAGGCCTTATTTTATTTAGTATTATAACTGTTCTAGGTAAATTATCACCTCATAGAATGTTTACTCATAAATGGTTAGGCACATTATTATTTTGTTACAGCATATATCTGATGAATAATAAATATTTGACTCTAGGATTTTCAATGGGATATATATTACATATTATTGCTGACAGAATTACTCGAAACGGTAAATACTTAAAATTCTTTGAATTTAAACTACCTTTAAAAAATTCAAGAAACAACTTCTCCATAAGTTGGTAATAAAAAAATATAGAGCAGTTTAATTATTATCAAACTGCTCTATATTTTTTTAATTATTTAATATGTTACTTATTTTTTAATAAAGCATACCCATTATTTACATTTGCGGCCCTTTGAACAAATATACCCTTATCTGTAACATAATAATTATTAACACTTTCTTTAGATATATCTGTAATTGTTACTTTAGGCTGTTCACCACTATTATTTATATCTATTGAAGATAAATGTCTATTATTATTTATATCTATAAAATACAGTTTTTCTTGTGATTCCTTTAAATTCTCTCCATTTATTACAGCTAATCTCTGTGTATCAAGATTTTCTAAACTTATTGAATATAAATTATTATTATCACTTGAATTAATAGCAACAATTTTATTTTCATATTTGGCAAAACTATCAACAGAAAACTCTGTAAGTTGCTCTTTTTGAGTACCATCTATATTTATTTTATACAATCTATTACCATCACTCTTATTTTGATAAATAACAAAGTTTCCATTAACAAAATATGTACCTACATTATCAAAACATACTGTATTAGATGTCTTCTCTACTGTATCATACGACTGAAGAATATTATCTTTCTTACCATTAATAAAATATATTACTTCTTTATCTGCAATTATACTTTTTGCATTACTATCTACTATAACAGGAGTATATGCTTTACTTGATAAATCTACAGATGCTAGAGAATGTTTTTTGCTTCCATCTGCAAAATATACAACATTCTTTACTACTGCTAATGAATACGTTGGATAATTTACAAAATAATTAACCATAGAAGTATTTATTGTTCCATCTGGAAGAGGATCATTAATTACAGAAATATTATTATTATCATCCCAGTTAGGAAATACAATTGATGTTCCATTAGAAATAAAAAGATCTGGATATACTGATTTATCAGAAAATGAAAATGATGTATACTTATTTTTAAAATTGTTTTTATCTAAATACGATACATCCCCTTCAATACTGCTTGACCCTTCACTTGTTCCTGACATATTTGTTGAAGTAACCCCTGCTGTATCTGTTTCCAAACTATCATTCGATGTTTTTTTATCTACTGCTCCACAACCTGTAATAATCAATGATAAAACAAGCATGGCTGATAATATACTTTTTTTCATCTTCTCACCCTTTACACAATAACTTCTTCATTACAGACGTTATTTTAAAAAAATCTCTATTTTGTCTTTGTTTTATATTATTTTCAATATATTAAATAACGATCATATTTTATTATACATAATTTTTATAAATATAAAAAGGTTTCAAACTTTTTAATTATAATTTGAAACCTTTTATTATTAATAATTTTTTCTCCAAATAGATGGACTAAATAAAACTATCATAGGATATATTTCAAGTCTTCCTGCCAGCATACAGAAAGATAAAACTAATTTACTTAATGGTGAAAATGCTGAAAAATTGCCTGCTGGGCCAACCATTTCTAAACCTGGTCCAATATTACTCATGGTTGTAATTACAGATGTCACTGTAGTTGTAACATCAAAATTATCAAATGATACTATAAATATAGCAATAAGGCAAATAATTATATATGCACCTATAAACAAAAATACTCCATGTATAGTTTCTTCTTCTATTGCTCTTCCTGCAATTTTAACACTGTTTATACGCTTAGGATGTATTATTTTATTTATCTCACGTTTAATAGCCTTAAGCATTATAACAATTCTTATGGTTTTAATTCCTCCACCTGTTGATCCTGCCATAGCTCCTACAAACATTAACATTATAATTATAAGTTTACTAAGTGTAGGCCAAAAATTAAAATCAACTGTTGCAAATCCTGTAGACGTTACTATTGATGATACTTGGAATGCAGCCTGTCTTATTGAAAGAATAATATCTCCATTGTTTATATTTAATATGTTGAATGTAATAAGTATAACTGCACAGAAAATAATCAATAAATAATATTTAAGTTCTTCATTTTTAAAGAATCCTTTAAAATTCCCTCTAAGGAGCTGAAAATATAATGCAAAATTTATTCCAAATATAGTCATAAAAATAGTAACTATCCACTCTATTGCTGGACTATTAAATGCTGCTATACTTGCATTCATATTGGAAAATCCACCTGTTCCTGCTGTTCCCATAGCATGAATTGTTGCATCATATAAGCTCATCCCAGCAATCATCAATAAAATCAATTCTATTAAAGTGAATGCAAAATAAATTAAATATAATATTTTTGCAGTATCTTTTATTTTAGGAACTATTTTCCCTGGAGAAGGTCCTGGACTTTCTGCCTTTAGAAGATGAATTGAATTAGCTCCTAATGATGGAATAAGTGCTAACATAAATATTAAAAATCCCATCCCACCTATCCAGTGAGTAAAACTTCTCCAAAACAATATTCCTCTTGGGAGCCCTTCTATTTTAGTTAAAAGAGTAGCACCTGTAGTAGTAAAACCTGAAACTGTTTCAAAAAAAGCATCGATAAAAGATGGTATTACCCCACTTATAACAAAAGGAAGAGCCCCTATAGCTGAAATTATTATCCATGCTAATCCTACTATCAAAAAACCTTCTTTTGCATAAATTGCTTGCTTTTTCACTTTAACGCTCATTAGTGCAAAAGCTATAGGAATACCAATTATTATTGTATTTAAAAATGCTTTAGCATCACCATCACCATAATATAAAGCAATAGCCATTGGTATAGTAAGAAGCGTTAGTACGTACTTTATTACAATTCCTAATGTCTTAAGTACTACTTTATAGTTCATGTACTTTTCCTCCTACATTTAATATTTCAGATAAACTCAAAAGATTTGAATTTTTAGTTACAACAACAACAACTCTATCTCCATCTTGTAAAAAATCATCACCTGATGGTATTATAGTTTTCTTATTTCTTACAATAGTTGCAATAAGACAATCTACTTTAAAATTTAAATCTTTAATCTTTATATTCTGAAATTTAAAATCATGATTTACCATAAACTCTATAGCTTCAGCTTTTTCATTACAAATCTTGTAAATATTTTCTATTAAACATTTTCTTCTGCTCTTTATAGTTCTTACATATTTTATTATTTTATTGGCTGTTACTCTTTTAGGACTAATAATAGAATTTATTCCTATTGTTTTAGCAACATCATTATAATTGTCTCTTGTAATTTTAGTAATAATATTTTTAACACCATTTTGTGCTGCAAATAAAGCTGCAATTAAGTTATCTTCATCTCTTCCTGTAAGAGTTATAAAACTATCAACTTCATTTAAACTTTCAGAAAGTAATAAATCTTGGTCTAATCCATCCCCATTTATGATTACAGAACTAGGAAGAAGTTCAGTAAGTTCTTCACATTTATCTAAATCACTTTCTATTAGTTTGCAATGAACTCCAGATTCAGTTGCTATTTTAGATAAATAATATGCTATTCTTCCACCACCAATTATCATAGCACTTCTTATTTTCTTTTTATATCTTCCCATCCTTTTAAACATTTCCTGAATATCTTTATGTTCACCAATTACATATGCTTTATCATCTCTGCTAAATACATAATCACCTTTTGGTATTATAACTTCATCATCTTTTTCAACACCACAAAATAAAATATTTCCTCTTATATTGTTTAAGTCAGACACCTTTTTATCTACTAAACCTGTATCATCAGTTATGTTAAAGCTTACCATATTTACTTTTCCTTCAGCAAATACATCAACACTACTTACTGATGGATATTTAATAAGTTTTGCTATTTCCATAGCTGCTGCTTTTTCAGGATTAATAACAAGATTTATTCCAACTGCTTCTGTAAGCAAAGTAATATCCTCATCATAACCAGGATTTCTTACTCTTGCTATTGTATGTTTCGCTCCAAGTTTTTTTCCTGCTAATGAACAAAGCATATTTAGTTCATCACTATTTGTTACTGATATAAGCAGATCTGCATCTTCAATCCCTGCTTCATTCAGTACCTTTAAACTAGTACAATTTCCTTTAACGCACATAACATCAAGATTGTTATTAATACGCTCCAACGCCGATATTTTATTATCAATAATTGTTATATTATCATTTTCATCTGATAAATTTTTTGCTAAAGCATATCCTACTTTACCTGCGCCTACTATAATAATATTCATCTTATGTCTCCTTGCTTATATTAACATTAACTCAAAAATCACATTACAATTATACAATATATAATATATTAACTCAAAGTATTCTATATATTTTCTTATTATTTAAAAACCTGGCATAATTTTAATATTATTTATAACAAAATTTCTAACTTAATAATCCTATTTTATCACTTTTATTTAACCAAATAAATATTTACTATTTTATATACTTATTTTCTAAAATAAAGGGAATTTCTATACATTAAATCATATAATAATAGAAATCAATATTTTATTAAGGTATACAATGAGGTACATCTTAGATATTAAAGAATGTAAATTTTTAGGTAAAGGCCATGAAGGTACTGTTTATTTAACACCTGAAGGATATGCACTCAAAATATTCTATAAAGAACAAAAAGCTAAAGATGAAGTAAAATTATTAGAAATAATAAGTAAAAGCAGATTTTTTCCAAAAGTTTTATTTATAGCAAAAAACATGGTCTTAAGAGACTATGTAGAAGGAACAACCTTAAAAGAATTTATTAGTTGTCATGGCTTATCATATAATCTTTCATGTGAAATTATAGATCTTATTGAAAATTTTAAAGAAATGAAATTTTCAAAATTAAATATTAGAAATGCTCACATATTTGTAGATAAAAATGAAAAAATCAAAGTAATTGATCCACGAAAAATATTCAGTAAAAATACACCTTATCCAAAAGATATAATTAAAGTGCTAGTTTCTTTAAATGTATTTGATGATTTCTTAAAAAATTTAATAGGTTATAAACCTGATCTATTGAAATACTGGATAGACGGATATAATTTCTTTCACTATTACTCAAAGAAAACTATTAAAATTAATATGTATGCATAACCACTGATATTTTCTAATTACTTCAAAATATCTAAATAATATATCAATCCTAAAATTTCATAGTGCATATCTTTACTTTATTTATTATAAGTGTGCATTACCATATACAAATTTAGATAGTGCACAATGAGTTTATCTTCGTCCTATACTTTTAGGGTGAAGAATTTTTTTATTTTCAAAATTATTCTTCATAAATAAATTTCTATTATAAGTACTATAATAAATAAACTGGTATTTTTATAGCATATAAATTTATAACAAGAAAATTTTCACATAAATATATAAGGAGTGATTTATTTGAAGTATAATGGGGCTGAAATTGTAATAAAATTATTAGAAAATGAAAATATAAAATATATTTCAGGTATTCCTGGGGGCTTTAATCTTCCCATATATGATGCTTTATATAAAAGTAATATAAAACATGTATTAGCACGACATGAACAAGGGGCTGCCTTTATAGCTCAAGGAATTTCACGAACAACTGACGGCTGTGGTGTATGCTTTGCTACTTCTGGACCTGGTGCAACAAATCTTTTAACAGCTATTGCTGATGCAAAATTAGATTCCATTCCGCTTATTGCAATTACTGGACAAGTTCCTCTTTCTGCTATTGGTACTGATGCCTTTCAAGAAGTAGACGCATATGGTCTCACAATTCCAATAACAAAACATAATTTTCTAGTACGAGACATACATGAATTATTTAATATTATTCCTGAAGCATTTAAAATTGCTTTAGAAGGCAGACCTGGTCCTGTATTAATAGATATTCCAAAGAACGTTCAGACTCAAATAATAGATATTAACGAAAAAGATTTTACTGGCAATAATCCTTTTCATAAAAATATTTTAAAAGCTAATAAAGATATTAATGAAGAAACAAATGATTCTGTAATTCAATCAAATATATGTGGAAATATAGAACATATAAGTAAATCTCATAAATCAATCTTAAAAAAATCCACACTAGAATATATGGCAGAAATGATAAATAGTTCAAGAAAACCTATTATATATGCTGGCGGAGGAATAATTAATTCATCTGCTTCAAAAGAATTATATACATTAGCAAAGAAAAATAATATTCCTGTAACTCTAAGTTTAATGGGATTAGGTGCTTTTCCAGCAAATGATGAACTTAATCTAGGAATGCTAGGTATGCATGGAGCACCTTACACTAATTATCTTATTAATGAAGCAGATTTAATACTAGCATTAGGCACAAGATTTGATGATAGAGCTACTGGAAACATTCAAAAATTCTGTCCTAAAGCTTCTATTATACATGTAGATATAGATGCATCTGAAATAAATAAGGTAAAGACAAGCAATCTTTCACTTGTAGCTGACATTAAAGATTTCTTAATTGAAATACTTCCTTTTATCGCTAAAAAAGAAAGAGATTCATGGATAAAAAGAATAAATTGTTTTAAATATAAATACCCTCTTCCCAAATACGAAAACCCACTTCATCCAGCTAACCTCATACCATATATAGCTTCAAAAGTGCCTGAGGACAGCATAATTACTACTGATGTAGGCGAACATCAAATGTGGGTTGCTCAAAGATATCCATTTAAAATACCAAAAACTCTGCTTACTTCAGGAGGTCTCGGTACTATGGGCTTCGGATTACCAGCTGCAATTGGTGCTGCATTAGTTAATAAAGATAAAACTGTATTATGCTTTAGCGGAGATGGTTCAATATTAATGAATCTTCAAGAATTAGCAACTTTATCTGAACAAAATTTAAATGTAAAAGTAATAATTCTTTCTAATAATCATCTTGGACTTGTACGCCAGCAGCAGCAATTATTTTATAATGAACATTATATAGCTTCACATTTTAAATATAACCCAAATTTTGAAATAATAGCTCAAGGTTTTGGAATTAAATCATGCACTATTTTAAAAGAAGAAAATCCATTTGAAAAACTTGAGAAAATGCTTTCATATAGTGGACCATGTGTAATAAATATACCAATTGAAGAATGTGAAAACATACTCCCTATGGTTGCTCCAGGTAAATCTAATCTTGAAATGATAGGATGTGAAAACAATGATTAATACTAACTTTTATCTTATAGAATTGTTAGTTAGAAATCATCCAGGCGTAATGAGCCATATTACAGGATTGTTTGCAAGACGTGCTTTTAATTTAGAAGGCATTTTATGTGCTCAAACTGGCGATGGATCTACTAGCAAAATGTTCCTTTTAGTAAAAAATGATTTTGTGTTAGAGCAAATAATAAAACAACTGGAAAAACTTTATGATATCCTAGAGGTATCTATTCATCAAGATTATGATCAATCTGTTTTTCAAAATTTAGATAAAGTTCTTAAAATCAATTAAATCTCTATATATAACTTCATTATTTAATTGTAAAATAATAGAGAACTACTTCAATTGTAGTTCTCTATTATTTCACTGTATATTAATATCATATCTCTCAACATTTTTACTCATCTTTTCAAGTGCTTCATTAATAGCTAAATAAAAATCATCTATTGTTATATTTTCTTCTGTTTCTAATGCTGTATTTAAATTATTTTTTGTGAATTTTTTATTTGTAACTTTTGATAAAAATGCACTTTCAAAATAATTTACTGCACATTCCTCTAATCTTCCTTTTACAGAATTAATTAATTTTATTTTATCTTCATTTGATATTTCTCCATTAACTTTAATAAGTACTTTATTTTCATTAGAATTAAAGCCCACTGTTTTATATCCATAACTTAAAAGCATCTTTAAAATTTTCTTAGCTTCATTCTTTTCTCCACTTCTCATGCTAAAATCTACTACAACATTATCAGAAAACTTATACTTATAACCTTTAAAATCAGTCTTTCTATTTCTTATTAAAGTTCTAGTTGCATTAACAAAATATTTCTTAACTTCATCATTTTTTTTATTATCCATTCCAAGTTTTATATTTCGCCATAAATTAACTAAATAATCATTATATCTTTCATAAAGCATATTCACAAGAGCCTGTACACTCATTCTCTCTTGATTTAATTTGATAGAAATTATATTCTTTTCACAAGATGGATTTCTTACCTTAACATTTACACTCATATTGTTACTTTGTTCTTTTATCAATTTTAATAACCTTAAAAATTCATTATTAGAATCAGTCATTTTTAAACTATTTTTATCTATATCATTAAATTTTTCAGTTACTATAATTTTATTTTTATCTAATTTTAAATAATAAGAAGCTTTGTTTTTTACGTCATTAAGCATATTGGTATTGTTCTTATCACACTCTTGTTCTAAATTTGTTTTATAAAAATCAAACTTATTTAAGATGCAGTATATTCTCTTATCCAGAGTTATCTTACTTAAATTATTTTTTATATTTGATACATATTCAATAAAATTATTGCAATCTAATACAACAATAAATAATTCCTTATAATCTTCTCCTACTCTTTCTTCAATATCTTTATTAATATTATTATTAAAATTATTGCTATAATAATCAATGAATACGATTCCTGAATACATATTATTTTTACCTGGTGCTTCCAAATATACTCTATCTAACATAAGACCGCATGATTCATCAACACCATATAACATCTTTCCTATAACTTTTAGCTCATCATTTTCAAATGTATTCTGTGTATAATCAAAATTATTTGTATATATACATCCTTCTTCAGAATGAACATAATATTTATTTATTTTTTCAACCCATTCATCATACTTACTATTATAATCATCTACAAAGCCACTAAAATACTTATTCCATATAGCATCATCATGTATTTCTAACATTTCTTCATTATTTTCTTTATTTAATTCTTCAAATAACATTTCAAAATTTACATGTGCAAATACAAGCCTAAGACTGTCTTTTCCAAAAAATCTATTTAGGGGGATTTCATAATTATCTTTCATTTCTTCTTGGAAAACATTGAAAAACTTGTTCTGTTTATTTCTTGCACTATTTACAGTCTCTATTTCAGATTCCTTTATAATTCTTACAAATGCATCATCAAGATAATTTAATATATTATCTTTAATATTTTTCAATAAACTATCCTTATTTTTCAGACTCAAGTAAAGTATAACTTTATTGTTTCTAGGACCTGTACATAATATTTCTGTAGAGAAAATCGAGCTTAACTCGTTATTATTTTTATTGATAAATTTTGAATCATCAAATATCCCGTCTTTTATCAAATTTAAAGCCAATGTAGACTTTCCAGATTTTGATGGACCAACTAAATTTATTCTTGTTTTACTTTCACTTTCAAACCTTTTTTTAATGCTATCCATTAACATTTCCCTCCTTTTTAATTTTATAAAAATTGTTTAAAATATTTTTTGATATATTGTTTCCATAATATATCATCTAAATTAGGTAATTAAAATTGTTCTATAGTACCTATTTAACACAATATACATTCTTATTAATATAACTATGATGTTTACTTAATATTTATTCTAATCACTATAATTAAATTTTTTTTAATGTTTTGAATATATTATAATGTATTTATAATTATAAATACTTGGAGGTAAAAATATATGAGCTGCTTAGGCAATATAATATGGTTTATATTTGGAGGCTTTGTTAACGCTCTAGGATGGTTTTTTATTGGACTTCTATGGTGCTTTACTATTATTGGAATACCCATTGGTAAACAATGTTTTAAACTAGCAAGGCTTCAATTAGCACCATTTGGTAAAGAAATAATAGATGATGATTCAGGATCTATAAATTTAATTTTAAATATTCTATGGCTGCTTTTTGGAGGTCTTGAATTATGTGTTACCAATCTACTCAGTGCTGCACTTTTATGCATTACTATTGTAGGAATTCCATTTGCATATCAATCAGTAAAACTTGCATGGCTTTCACTTATGCCTTTTGGTAAAAAAATAATATAAAACTTCATACCAAAATACACAATAAAGCAATCCAATTACAGAATAATTTTCACAAATTAGTATGTGCCAATGCTAGACATACCACATAAAAAAGAGATTTTGAATTAATCAAAATCTCTTTTTTATAGCTCTTTCATTATATAATTCTAATATTTTTATTCTTCTAATAAAGATATAGTCCACTTACCACATGCTATACATTTGTGAACTGTAATAACAAATAAACTAAAAGTCTTTCCCAATGCTGCAAGTCCTAAGTTTTCTCTTTCATCTTTTGTTATAAACTCATCATTTTCATCTAAATATCCTATTATTTCTACTAAAATATTCTTTTTTGTATTATCACAACATCCATTATCCCCTGCAATTTCTATTACTTCATAAGATAAATCTGAACTCAACTCTTGAATAATTGGTAGTATATCTTCAAATTCTTTTATATCATCTAAAAAATCTTCTTCATAAAAAACTACATCTTTTACTTGAAATAACTTTTTCATCCTACTCTCCAATCTATACATCTATTATTGTAATATGTATTATAATACGATTTACCTATATTATCAATGAATTGATTTTTCATATTTAAAACCCAAAATGTCTATTTATATTTAATTTGTGCACTTATAAAAAGAAGAGATAATAAAATTCATATTATCTCTATCCATATAAATTTATTTATAAAATTTTATTACTGCTTTAAATAAATCTCCATCTATTTCTATATTAAACTTACCATTCTGTAGTTCAACAAAACTTTTTACTATTGCAAGTCCAAGTCCTGATCCTTCTGTGTTACGAGATTTATCACCTCTTGTAAATCTTTCTACTATTTCACTACTACTAAAATTCATTTCATCCGCTGACATGTTCTTTATCATAATAGTTACTTCACTTTCCTCTTCAAACACATCAACATATACTCTTGAATTTTCCATTGCATACTTACTTACATTGTTAAAAAGATTTTCAAAAATTCTAAAACTCTTTTGGCTGTCTAAGTCTAATATTATTTTTCCTTCTGGGAAACTATTTTTTACAGTTAAATGTGCCTTTTCAAATTTTTCTTCTAGTTCAAATTCACTTTGTTTAATTAATTCAACTACATCAACTTTGACTAAATTCACTTTCACATTTCCACTATTTGCTTTACTTACTTCAAATAAATCTTCAATTAAAAATTTAAGTCTTTGAGATTTTTTATCTAATGTATCAATATAAGATTTTCTTTCTTCATCTGTAATATCATCCTTTTTGAGAAGATCTACATAAGTGATTATTGAAGTAAGTGGTGTCTTTAAATCATGGGATACATTTGAAATCAACTCTGTTTTCATCTTCTGGCTTTTAACTTCTTCTCCCACAGCCTTTTTAAATCCTGATTGTATTTTCTTAAGCTCATCTTTAAATGGATTGAATATTCCTAAATCTTCTGCTATTTCGCCTTCTAAATTACCATTAGCAATTTTATTTGTCTCATCCAAAAGTTTTCTAAATTTCTCTTTAACATCATCATAATATTTCCTTGCTATAAAGAATAATCCTATACTGTATAAGAAAACTGCTCCAATTCCAAAGAACCATAACATACTTATAATTGAAAGTATTACAAAATTAATACCAATAATTTTTATTAAATTCTTATTTGTTTTATCAGTCAAATCAATGTGGCATAGATAATCATAAAATTCATCAGCTTTTTCTAAAGAAAATCTCCAAATCTTAAGAATCAAAAGATTATCATTCATATATGACTTAAATCCACTTTTGAAAATATATTTTAACAATGTTATACCATTTATAATAAAATAAATTATTATTGTCCACAAAACTATATTTCCAATATTAGTTATCCACTCTGCATATCCTGTAGAAATATTGAACACCCATACTATTCCTCTAGTTATATCTCCGCCTAAAGTTCCAATAACTGATACTATTCCCCCTCCTATTAATATGAGCGTTGCAATACCATATAATAAACAGTTTACTTCAAAAGGTACTTTAAAAAATACTTTATTACCAGCTATTTCTCTTTCTATTTTATAAGGAACTATTAATGCTATAAGAAAAATTACACACCCTATAAAAAATCCGTGAAATGCTATTTTTTCATCATCCATAAAACCATTACTTCTTTGATAAATAATTCCGCTTATTACATCATCATACTTTAATTCCTTTGGTATTCCGTATATAAATGTAACATCCTTAATGTTATTAAATTCAATCTTATATTCGCTTATATCTTCATCATTAAGAATACTATCTATATTGTTTTTAAAACATTCTGTTATTGATTTATCTTCTATACCATAGCTATTTACTATCTTTGCTTTTCCATTATTATCATAGTTTACTGCTATATAAAATCCATAATAATTATTTGGTTCTTCTGTACTTAATGATTGCCTTGTTACTGCATCCTTTAAATTACTTTCTGTATTAGATATTAATACATTTCCATCATTGTCTAATACAACATAATCAAGGTTTTTGTAATTATTTTTTAAATTAGTCTTTGCTCTTTTATATTTTTCATCAAATTGCTGCCCAATATCAGTATTTTCTATATTTTGCTTATCATCGTCATTTTTTATCTTATTCTCATCATAGGATTTTATAAATGTATCAGTAACAGATGAATATGAACTGCTGTCTTTATCTAATATATCCTTATACAAAACCATGCTACATCTACTCATATTCTCCATAAGATCATGGTCTTCATATTTAGATTCATTGTGTATTTTTGATATCTGTTTTAATGTTGGATAATAACTTACTATTAAAACAGCCATTATTATCATAATTGTAAAAGCTACAAAATTAATTACTCCTCTATTAGATTTGTTAATATTATTATCTTCTTTTTTTATATTACTATTGTTTGTCAATTTTATATCCAACTCCCCATACAACTTTTAAATATCTAGGATTTTTGCTGTCAATTTCAATCTTTTCTCTTATGTTTCTAACATGAACCATTATAGTTTCAGTACTTATAGCAGCTTCATTCCATACTCTTTCATATATTTCTTCTGCTGAGAATACCCTTCCTGGATTCTTAATTAAAAGTTCTAAAATATTAAATTCCTTTGGAGTAAGCCTTACTCCTTCCCCATCTACTGTTACTTCTTTAGTATCTACATTAAGTTCAATTCCACCAACTTCATAAATATTGCTCTCTTCATTCTTTCCCTTTACAACATTTAAATATTTCTTATATCTTCTAAGCTGTGAATTTACCCTTGCAAGAAGCTCCATAGGATTAAATGGCTTAGTCACATAATCATCAGCCCCAATATTAAGTCCCATAATCTTATCCATTTCTTCTGATTTTGCAGAAAGCATAATTACTGGAAATTCATGATTTTCCCTAAGTTTCATAACCATTGTTATTCCATCCATCTTAGGCATCATAATATCCACTATTGCTAAATGTATATTTTCTCTATCAATAATTTCAAGTCCTTTTAGTCCATTTTCAGCTTTAAAAACATTGTAACCTTGATTTTTTAAATAAATTCCTATCGCATCACCTATTTCTTTTTCATCTTCAACTACTAAAACATTATACAATTCCATATTTACACCCCGTATATATTTAAACTTTTCTAATCTATTTTTTGATTATAAAGCACAGTAGTGTATACGAAAATTCAAATGTTTTGAAAAACTTCAATTCATCTATTTTCCTCCTTCTCACTTACTGTAACTTTATCTTAACTATTATTCTTTAAAATAACCCTTAGTAAAATATAAAGAATTTCTAAAGAATTATTTATTAAATTCTATATATTTTTCTTATTAAATAATATCACAACTGTAATTTTTATGTAAAAAAAGAACTGCATCACATATTTTAGCAGTGAAACAATTCTTTTCCATCATATATATATTTTTTTATTTAACCTGTATTTATTATAAATTTTTAACACACAACTATATTTTTATAATACCAGTTTATCTTATTAAGAATTTCATCATCATCAAATGTTTTTCCAGCTTCACCTACAGTATGTCCATCATTTGTTTCTATTTGTCCATCAAATATTTTACATGATCCACTTAATATATTTTTTCTTGCTTCCTCAACTTTTTCCTGAACACCAAATGTGTTAAATGATGCTAACTCTGAAATATTTATTGTATTTTCAGGAAGTCCACCATAATAATTCTTCTTGTCCCATGTACCATCTATTAGATTCTGCACTGCATAAGTATAGTATCCACTCCAGTTCCATATACATGATACCAGCGAAGCTTTAGGAGCCTCCTTACTCATATCAGAATTATACCCTATAGAGTATATACCGGCATTCTGTGCTATACTCTGAATATTATTTGAATCACAATGTTGCGCTAATATATCACATCCATTATTTATCAAATAATCTGCTGCTAATTTTTCTCCAGAATTATCATTCCAACTTCCTGTAACTTTAACATATACCTTTGCATTTTTATTAACCAAATCAACTCCCATTGCAAATGCATCAATTCCAGACGTAACTTCTGAATTATCTATTCCTTGAGCTGCTACATACCCTATTTTCCCTGATTTTGTATTCATCCCTGCTACAATTCCAGACAAGTATCTAGCCTGATACATTTTGCCAAAATAACTATTTAAATTTTCATTATTATTTAAATTTCCTGATACTATTGAAAAATAAACATTTGGATACTTCTTGGCTGCTTCTATAATTGCACCAGTATAACCTTCACTTGTAGCAAATATTATATTGCATTCAGCATCTACACATTCCTTTATCGCTGCTTGTACTTCTAATTCATTTTCACTTGATATATTATTTTTTCTTATAATCTGATTATCATTTAAACCTATATTAAACTGCATAGACTTAATTCCAAGTTCATGACAATATGTATAGCCACTACTCTCCTGTGAACTTCCAAGATAAATAACTCCTATTTTAATATTATCTTTTGGTACTGCTCGTATATTACTTTCTTTTTTAGTTTTAGAACTATCAGTAAATACATTATCGTCTAAACTTTTACTCATTACTGAACAGCCTGTAAAAGACATAAAACAAACTATACAAATTAATATCCAGTTTATAATTTTTTTCATAAATTTCACCTCATAATATTCTTATAATTATATGTTATCAACTTTATTTTAAATTTACAATATTTTACTTTTATGTATACTTATTCAATTTTTTTTGTTAAAATACAATTATAGAAAGTTGTAAGGAAGGAGTAGTAGGTTATATTTATGTTAACCGTTGATAAATTATGAGAACTAATCTAAAAAATAAACTTCTATTATTATCCATTGTTCCAATTATTTTGCTTGGTTTTATTATAATGATAATCGTAACAAATAATATTAGCAAAATTACAAGAGATGAGACCAAAAATGCATTGAGAAGCACTGCTGTTGCAACACTTGCTGCATATAATGAAAATCCAGGTAATTACTATACAGCCAGTAACGGTGATGTATGGAAAGGTAGCCTTGATATATCAAAATCAACAACTATTGTAGATAACATAAAAAACAATTCTGATATGGAAGTATCTTTTTTCTTAGGCAAAAAAAGAATTATGACCTCTGTATTAGATGATAATAATCAGCGTATGCTAGATAATGATGCTGGAGATGTAGTAGTTGAAAAAGTTTTAAATAATAATTCTGAATATTTCACAGACAATGTATCAATAAATAATAAAATGTATTACGGATACTATATTCCTGTTTTTGATACTTCAAATTCTAACAAACCCATTGGAATGATTTTTGTTGGAACTGACAAATCTGCAAAAGATGCTATAAATAACCGTTTAATCCTAACTCTTATTGGTGTAATATGTTGCACAATGGTTATATTTATTATTATTGGTCTTATTGCTTCATCTTCAATAACAAAATCAATCAAATCAAATATTAATATATTAGGTGAAATTGCAGCTGGAAACTTAAATGTAGATATAAATGAAAAATATCTGAATAGAAAAGATGAAATTGGTGATATGATTAGATCTGTTTCAAAATTAAAATTAGACTTAAAATATACCATAAGTGAAATAACAGATAAAGCTTCACAATTATTAAAATCAGCTACTTTGCTAGATAAAACATCTACTGAAACTCAAGATACTGTAACTTCAATGAAAGATGCAATTGAAACTATTGCTACTGGTGCTACTGCACAAGCTCACAGTACTCAAAAAGCTTCCGAAAATATTATTAAAATGGGTGTGATGATTTCAGAAACAGATAAAGATATAGATTCACTAAATACAATTGCAAATACCCTAAAAAATTCTAATAAACAAGTTAATAATTCCTTAGAAAAACTTACAAATATAAATACACAAGTTAATTCTGCTATAGATTCAATATTCCAGCAAACATTAAAAACAAATACTTCAGCAAATAAGATTAAAGATATAGTAGCTATTACAACTTCTATAGCTGAGCAGACAAATTTATTAGCACTAAATGCAAGTATAGAAGCAGCACGTGCTGGAGAAGCTGGAAAAGGTTTTGCAGTAGTAGCAACCGAAATCCAAAAACTTGCAGAACAGTCAAACGCTTCTTCAAATACTATATACAATATAATCAAAGATTTAATATCTGATTCTAATTCTTCTGTAGAAATTATGAATAATGTAAAAAATATAATTACACATCAAACTAATAGTATTAATAAAACAGAAGATACTCTTCGTAATGTTGAAAACTACGTAAATAGTTCAATAGAAAATATTAACGATATAAAAACTAAATCTGCTACACTAAATGATTCAAGATTAACTATGATTGATTTCGTTCAAAATCTTTCTGCTACTGCTGAAGAAAATGCTGCTACAACTGAAGAAACATATGCGTCCTCTGATGAAGTTGCAATAAGTTTTGATAATGTTTCAAAATCCGCTTCTGATATTAAAATTATTGCTAATGACATAAATGTAATTTTGAAAACCTTCAAATTATAGTATTTAAAAATAACAAAGATTAAAATAAGTTTTAATCTTATTTTAATCTTTGTTAAATAATTTTATTTTAATCATTACTAAAACAAAGTCTTTCTATATTAGTATTCACAATTTTTTATACACCCTATAAATCTTTAAAACCACTTCCAACATCTTTAGCCTCATGAGAATCTGAGCCAAATACAGTCTTTATATCATATTTTTCTACTAATTCTTTAAAATATCCACTTACATATATTTCATTACAATATTTTTTTCTAAGACCAGCTGTATTAATGTCAACTTCATAATTATTCTTCTTAATTTCTTTTGCTACTTCTTCTAATAATTCATAGTTCTTATACTCAATTGGATATAATTCATTAAATCTTCTAACTAAATTAGGATGTCCAATTCTTGTACATTTATATTTTCCAAGATTACTTTTAACAGCTTTAAGAAGTGTTTCATAATATTTATCATATACCTTTTCAACACTTCCAAGAAATTCTACTGCTTTTTGAAATCCATCTAATCCATCTACTGCCACATATTCACCATTAATATTTATAAAGTGAACAGACAATAATCCATCTTCTAAATATGGTCCATATGCATTTAAAAGTTTTTTTGTTTCCTCTTCAAACCCATCAATAAAATCTACTTCAAACCCTAAATTAATTTTTATTTTTCCAAAGTATTTCTTTTTAACTCTATATACGTCATCAAAATACTTCTGTACATCATCTTTACTCAAAAAGCATTCATCTAAAAATTCTTTATTAGGCATAAAATAAATTTCCAAAGGCATATGCTCAGTAAAACTTATTTCTTCCAATCCAATTTCCAATGCCTTTTCTACATATGAATCAAGACTGTCTTTAGTTCCATGAGGACAATATGGTGAATGAATATGTCCATCTCTTAAATATATTTTTTTATCTAACATATATAAATATCTCCTTAAATAAAAATTAAAGCTTCCCATTATATTTTCCTATAATAAGAAGCATATTATTATTAATATTAAAGAGTTGCTGCCATTATTGCTTTTATTGAATGCATTCTATTTTCAGCTTCATCAAATACAACACTCTGTTTTCCTTCAAAGACTTCATTGGTTACTTCTATTGCATCCATTCCATATTTTTCTCCAACAGCTTTTCCTATAGTGGTTTCTAAATCATGATATGATGGAAGACAATGCATAAATATTGCATCTTTTTTTGCATTAGCCATTACATCACTATTTACCTGATATGGTTTTAAAAGATTAATTCTCTTATCCCATTCCTCTTCAGGTTCCCCCATTGATACCCATATGTCTGTATATATAACATCAGCATTTTTAGTTCCTTCTTTAACATTTTCAGTTAATGTTATAGTAGATCCATTTTCTTCAGCAATAGTTTTGCAAGTTTCCACTAACTCTTCTGCTGGAAATAATTCTTTTGGTGCACAAGCAGTAAAATTAAGCCCCATTTTAGCACATGCTACCATTAATGAATTACCCATATTATTTCTTGCATCACCCATATAAACAAAATTTATGCCTTTTAAATAACCAAATTTTTCTTCTATAGTTAATAAATCTGCAATCATCTGTGTTGGATGAAATTCATCAGTAAGACCATTCCACACTGGAACCCCTGAATATTCAGCAAGCTTTTCTACTGTTTTCTGGCTATATCCCCTATATTCTATGCCATCAAACATTCTACCTAATACTCTAGCAGTGTCAGCTATACTTTCCTTTTTCCCCATTTGCGATCCTGCTGCATCAAGATAAGTAACCCCCATTCCAAGATCTCTTCCTGCTACTTCAAACGAACATCTAGTTCTTGTAGATGTCTTTTCAAATAGCAAAACTATATTTTTCCCCTTAAAATTATCATGAGCAATTCCTGCTCTTTTCAAAGATTTCAAATCCTTTGATAAATCGATTAAATATCTTATTTCCTGTGGTGTAAAATCTAATAATTTTAAAAAACTTTTTCCTTTTAAATTTACTGCCATGCTTATTACCTCCAAATATACAATTATTAATTCAATTATATCACATTTGTATATTTATTCAAATATATGCATATTTAAACCGTGTATAAAATATTATCTATGCTATATTAAAAACTTTTTATCTTATTACCGTTACTTGAAGAGATGCAATTACATCCATAGCTTTCTCATGTAAAATATCATCAAAACTAGCAGTAAGATTTGAATCTACAATAAGCTGTGAATTTACATACTGTGATTGAAAAGTAACTACATTACTTATAACACACATATTACTTACCACACCTACAAATTCGATTTCATCAATATCCTCCCCTACTTCTTTAGTTAACTTTAACATATCCTTAGGAGATATTCCAAAAGCTTCTTTGTTGTAATGTAATGTATTCTCAACATCTTTAAATTCATTAAGTTTCCCATACAACTCATGTCCTTCTGTTCCTATATAACAATGAGGAACTGGAAGTTTCTTTCCTTCTCTTGTCTCTAAATAATTTTCATAATGAGTATCATATGTAAATAACACTTTATTCCCATCATTAATATAACTCTTGACTTTATTGTATATACCATCTTCTAAAGTTTCAGCTTTTTTAAATCCTAATGCTCCATCTACAAAATCCTTTTGATAATCAATTACTACTAATAATTTTTTCATATATTTACCCCCAAATCTTAATTTCATTTCTGTTAAATTATATGAACATTAGTCTTCTCATTATAAAAAAATATAATACTAACTATCAAACTAGAAAAGCAGAGAAGAACAGTATATTCATAATCTATATCTTATCATAATAAATAATTTTTATATAGTTTTTAGAAAACTTTAATTTACTAACTTTATCGTCAATTTAAACTTACAAATGATAAATTATACTTTTTTATCACATTTTTTTTAATCAACCATAGAATAGTAAAGAAGTTAAACACTATTGAAGGGACGAAAATTTCATGTACAGACACGAAAAAAGTGGATGTAAACTAAACGAATATGCACGAGCATTTATATTGCCACAAAAATATGAAAATCTTTTTACTTGTAAGGAAGGATTCTATAAAGGAACTATCTTTAAAGACCTTTACTCTCCATACAATGAAAAAAAGAAAAATGAAAAATGTTAGAGGTGATATAAATGTCTAAAGAAGACTTATTAAATAGTATACGAATTTACCAATTCTGCGCTCTAGATCTTAATCTTTATCTAGATAATTTCCCTACAGATGAAAACGCAGTTGATGATTACTGCAAAGTTTCTGCTAAATTAGACAAATTAATGGCTGAATATGAAAAAAATTACGGCCCACTTAGAGATTTTGGAAATTCATTTTATGAATATCCAAAAAAATGGGTTGAACAACGCTGGCCATGGGAAAAAGATAATTAGGAGGATTATAGATTATGTGGACTTACGTAAAAACTTTACAATATCCAATCTGCTTAAAAAGTAAAGACTTAACAATGGCAAAATTTCTTATTACTCAATATGGAGGACCAGATGGAGAACTTAGCGCTGCACTTAGATATTTAAATCAGCGTTACACTATGCCTACTGGAAAAACAAAAGGAATACTTAATGATATAGGTACAGAAGAAATGGCACATGTTGAAATGATAGCAACTATGGTATATCAGCTAATGGAAAATGCATCAATAGAAGATATAAAAAAAGCTGGATTAGCTGGGCATTATGCAGATCATAGAAAAGCTCTATTTTACACTGATGCTACTGGTAATCCATGGACTGCAACTTATATTCAAGCTAAAGGTGATGTAATTGCTGATCTTCATGAAAATATGGCAGCTGAGCAAAAAGCAAGATCTACTTATGAAAATTTAATAAAATTAACTGATGATGCAGATATTAAAGAAGTTTTAAAGTTCTTAAGAGAAAGAGAAATTGTTCACTATCAAAGATTTGGTGAAGCTTTAATGGATGTACAAGATCATCTTTGTAAATAATTTAGAGTAAAAAATCAGCATCACCGGAAATTATTACAGTAATAATCCTGCATTAGAATTCCTAAAGATGCTGATTTAATTGCTTTAACTTTCAGTTATATTTCTATCAAAACATATCTTATTCTTTAAATTATTATATAATTCCTTTAAAACATATGTTTCACGGCCTATCCAGTTAGGTTTATTTTCTAAATTAATATCTATTATTCTTTCATTATTTTTAATTGCTTCTAATAAATCTATCCATACTGGAGTAAATCTTAACTTTTCTTCATATGCATCTAATTTTTGTTCTTTTATCTCATCAGATACTTCTGCTATATAATAATAAGATATCATTTTAAAAATTCTATCATGTACATATTTGTCTTTACTTCTTTCTGTTACAATCCCAAGTTTTTTATTAATTTTAGTGCATATATATCCAGTTTCCTCTTCTACTTCACGCACTAATGCCTCTATCTTACTTTCTCCTTTTTTTATTCCGCCACCCGGAAACTTATAATCTCCATTTATAGAATAAACCATTAGTATTTTATTCTTCTTCATAATTACAGCTCTAACTGCTTCTCTATAATTAATATTTCCTATAGAATCGCTCACTTTATCAATTTCTAATAGTCTATTAAATAACATAGCTATGAACTCACACCCTTCTTATTACATCCTCCACTTATACCACTTCTATATCCAAATATATTTTATAAATTATATTATCTCATTATTATATCTTTTATATAACATAAATTATACTGCAAATTGAACACAATGTAAAAAAAATACCTCATAAAACAGTAGTGCTTTATGAGGCTATATCAACTTTATGAAATGTACTTGGTTGTTACATTATAAGTTTAAAAATAAATCATGATTATGTTTGTACGTTTTACATATAAATAGTTGTTATTCAAAAATATATTATGTTGTGTGAAAGGAGTTTTTTATACTTAATACGAGGTCACGCGATAATTTTCCATTAAGCATACTTTTAATTGTAAAATCTTTAACTTTATCATATTTAGTGAATATATTTTCTGCATTAACTTTATTGTTATACACTTTCCAATATCCACATAATAAACATTTCTTGTCCGTGCATTCCATAAAATCTCTAACATCTTCAATTGGTATTCCAAGAAATACTCCAAGTTCATGTGGGCAATGATATTTTGTATATCTAATTTTTAGAAATTTAACATATTCTTCTATACTTAATTCTTCTGAATATCCAAGTTTATTCAAAAATTCTATATGGTCTTGTGTATTAATTTCCTTTTCAAGAACTTCTTGATCATAAACCATTAATATTATAGAATTTTCAGTTTCTCTAAGCTCAATATACTTTAAATTTATAGAATTTAAAAATTTTTTCCCATACTTATTCCATGCATCAATCCTCTCTTTTTTTTTCTTAGTAAGAGTAATTGTTACTGCAGGTTTTACTTTAGCAATAAGCAAAGCTGTATGATAAATCAAAAAATTTTCAATATGTTCATTATCTTGCATAGATTCAAGTTTTTCATAAAAATTAGAATATTCCATATCATCACACCACTTTCACTATTTATAAAAGTGCAATCTTTTTCCCAAATTTTATGCACTCTTCTTCATTTGCTTCACCTTGAAAAATTAATGGTTCTTCAGTTAATATACAACCATAATTTCTCATTCTTTCTTCCCAGTCTCTCATCCACTGTCCATCTCCCCATCCATATGATCCGAATAAATTTACTTTTTTACCTGAAACTTTATCCGCTATTTCTTCAATAAATGGTTCAAACTCGCCTTCTTCTAAAACTTCATCTCCCATAGCAGGACAACCAAATGTTAATATGTCATCTTTCAACAGTTCATCTATATTAACTTGATCAACACTTAAAACTTCTACTTCTTTGCCGCCTTCCTTTATTCCTTTGCTTATTAATTGTGCCATATTTTCAGTGTTACCTGTTCCTGACCAATAAACTATTTTCATCTGTCCCCACCTCTTACAATTTATTTTGAAAATCATTCTCAATTAGTATATTATATCACTCACTCTACTTTGTCAAGAAAAAATTAGAAAAATATTTGTTAATATAAAAAATCACCTTGAAATTAATCAAGGTGATTTACATTTTACTTACCTATCTCTTTATCCAATTTATTATTCATTAAGAACATATATAATGATACACTAAATATTATTATATATCCTACCACACTATACATATCTGGTAATACTCCAAACAATATTAAACTAATTATTGCAGAAAATATTATATTGGAATAATCAAATATGGATATTTCCTTTGCTGGGGCATATTTATATGCATATGTTATTCCAAACTGTCCAAGGCTTGCAGAAGCCCCTGCTAATATCAGATATAAAAATTGTAATATTGACATATGATTATATGACATTATCATAAGTGGAAAAGTTACTGCACTTGAAAATAACGAAAAATAAAATACTATTGTATCTGGCCTTTCCTTTCCTCCCAAAGCTCTTACACATGTATAAGCAGCCGCTGCACTTATTCCTCCAAGAGTCCCTATAATAGCAGGTATCATTTCAAAACTAAATGATGGCTTAATTATAAATAATGCACCTAAAAATGCAATCATTACACTAGCAAATTGTCTAAAGTTTATTTTTTCTTTCAAAAATAATGCTGAAAATATTATGACAAAAAAAGGACTCAATTTATTCAACATATTTGCATCAGATAATACAAGTCTATCAATAGCATAATAATTAAAAATAATTCCCAATGTTCCAAAAATTGATCTCATAATCAATGCTTTCTGATTTTCCTTGCTTCCAAAAAGACTTCCTTTATTTTTTACTATTATTATAAATGCAACTATTAAAGAAACAATATTTCTAAAAAATGTTTTTTGAAATGATGGCAAATATCCTGATATCTTTATAAATGCTGACATAAGTGCAAAACCTAATGCTGACATTATTATAAAAAATACTCCCTTAGTTCTATTACTTAGTTTATTTCTATCCATCTCTCTCCTCTTTTCTATATGAATTCTGTAATACTATCTCACAGACATAATTATTGTATCAAAAAATCAGCATAGTGATTATGCTGATTTCATAATTTTTAAAATTAATCAATTTCTATTTTTTCCAACAAATATTTTTTACTGAAAAGTTGCCAATCTTCCTTCTTTATGCAAATAAATTTATGATCAAATATATCTATGATTTTATTAAACAATGCTTTATTATCTTTAACTATAGTACTCATAAACTCATCAGTATCTAAAGTTCTCTTATTTTTCTCAAAAGTAATGTATATACTGTTCATATTAATCTTATCAAAAGCATATTCAAACAAATTAAACATTACAATTTGTGTGATTCCTCTTTCTCTAAAATGTCTATCCTCTATAATGCACTCTAAACAGCATGAATTTTCTTCCATATCTATATGATTTATATTTGCAATGCCTATTTTTATAAATCCACTATTAATCATCCAATATTTGCATTTATCATCCTTTTCAATATTATAGAACCATTCTTTTTGAAATGTAGTAGTCAATTTATGTTTCGTATTTAAATAAATTTTATCTTCCTTCCATTTCATTATAAGTTGTAAATCTTCTTTATTCATTTTGCTTAAAAATATCATTGTTTCCCTGCTCACTTAAAATTATTAATTTTCACGCATCAAACAATAAATTCATCCATATAACACTGTACTAAACTCGCATTGCTACATAGTATGAATTCCATATGTTTTTAGTGATACTTATTAGCAAAAAAACAATATTATTAGCACAAAATTTATTTAAATTGTATTTTTTTGTTATTCTTGAAATTTATTAATATTTTGAAGTTCTTTTAACTTTCCTGATATGATTTCTAATTGAGAAACCTGTTCTTCTAATATTTCATCTATTTTTATCTTTAAATCGCTACTCTTACACCTTATTTCTGAAACTACATTAGCATGTGAATCAATATTATTTACTTCATTCAAAAGCATTTTAAAATTATTTTCTGCTTCTTTAATTATATTTACACTCTCATTTATTAAAGTACTATTTTCTGAAGCACTCATTGTTGTCTTATCTGCAGCTTCTGTAACATCTGATATTATTTTATCAACATTATTTACTGCTCCTTTTACATCATCAGCAAGTTTTCTTATTGAATCTGCAACTACAGCAAATCCTTTACCAGCTTCTCCTGCTCTAGCAGCTTCAATTGCTGCATTAAGAGCTAATAAATTAGTTTGTTCAGCTATATTCCCTATAAAATTAATAATTTCCGTAACTTCATTCATCGACGATACAACGCCTTTAATTGATTCATCTAAAATATTATTAGATGTACTTATCTTTTCCATAGAACTACCAATACCCATCATATTCTCTTGAGCTACTGTTGATAAATACATAGTCTTGCACATAGCTTCCGCTAATTCTTCAACATCCTTATTTCCTTGTTCAAAAGTTTTACCTATATCGTCTACATTTACCTTTATCTTATCAATCTGTTTATATTGATCATTAGTAATTGAATTCAAACTCTTTAATATATTATCTTGTTCATTGAATATACTTTTAAAATTTTCAATAATTTTTTCTTTCTCATTTATTAGGTTATCCTGTATGTGTTCATTAACTTTAATATTGTCACTTTCAATCTCTTTACTTTTGTCTGCTTGTACTATTTTAGTTGTCACTTTTCTATTTGACATAATATACACAGCACATAAAAGCGATGCAATAATACCTAAAATAGCAGATACAACAATTGATAAATTAAAAGTAGATAATATCAAACATGTTGCAATGATAATAATAGATATTATTAAACTGTCTTTGTATTTGTTGTCCATAAGTAAACATCCTTTCTTGTACTTTTCTAAATTATTCATTTGTTTTCCAAATAAATTATTAATAATATTCCTTCTCTACCATTATATAATATTATTTACATATACTAAACATTTTTTGCATTAATTAATTAATAATATTTCTATTTATATAGTTTCAAATATAAGTATCAGTTTCATCATTTGACTCAATTTATTCACAATTAAAATAATAGGAGGAAATATAATAAATTAAGCAAAAAACTTCCACCACATTAAATTATGGGTGGAAATTTTATTGTTATATGTCTCATACTTTTTTATAAAACTGTTAAAAATCATGCTCTTGGATGAGTATGCATATAAATGTAGTTAATTTTATCATTATTTATTATTTCATAATATGTGTCCATATATGTTAATACTTGATTTCCAAGAAGCTTCTGTACAGCTCTAACATTAGCTCCATTTTGAAGAAGATGAACAGCAAACGAATGTCTGAATGTATTAAGATTAACTTCCTTATCTATTCCTGCTTTTCTTGAGTATTCTTTAACTATTCTCCATATTCCCTGTCTTGTTAATTTGTTTCCGTTCAAATTAACAAAAAGATTCGATACACCACACTGAGCAATTTTATACCTTATACTTAAGTATTCAGCTAATGCTTTACATGCACTCCTACCAATTGGAATAACTCTTTCATAATGCTTATTATCAGTACATCTTACAAAGTTAAGATCTAGATTTACATCTTCAACATTTAGTGCTATAAGCTCTGATACTTTCATTCCAGTTGCATACATAAGTTCTAATAATGCATTATCTCTTATTCCCTTTGGACAATCCTTTTCCACTATTCTTATAATCCTATCTACCTCTTCAATGGTTAAAATTTGTGGCAATTTTCTGTTATTTTTCGAACTCTTGTACTCTATTTTAGGAACTTCTTTTATTAAAGATTCACTTTTTAAATATGAGTAGAAATTCCTTAAACTTATTACTATTCTATTAATTGACCGCTCTGATTTACCTTGATTTAAAAGATTCTGTATATATGATGCAACTGTATTTTTATCACTTTTATATATATCTATTTTTTTTCTGTTTAAAAATTTCAAATATAAAGTAACATCTGTAACATATGCATATATAGTATTTTCACTTTTACCACTTTCTAACAAATAATTTTTATAATTACTAATACTATTTATCATCATTCTCTCCTATACCATTGATTATGATTAGTATTCGACAAAATTGTCCAAATTCCTTTATTTCATTCAATCTTATGTTATATTATACTTTTAACAGAATCTCTGAGCCACAAATTTAATTAGAGTTGGCGATATATATGCTTCTATCAACATTCCAATCACAAATAATATGATTATTATAAGAAATTTATAAAGTGCTCCAGTTGAAACAGTATTTTTGCTGCTTTTAAAAAATCGTTTTTTGAATTTCTCAGTTGACATTTCCATACTCATTACACTAAGTAAAATCATACATGGAATATATATTAGATTTTGAGGAATTATAGATGCTATTGCTAGTCCAACTCCTTTACCTTCAAAAGTTGTTGTAATAAAAGAAAAAGTATAGCTAAGTGTAAATCCTTTCAATAAAACAATAATTAAAATTATAGGATCACCAAAAAAAGTCATACTTAATATTATTATAGGCAGAATAAGTATCATATTTTTCTTAACAACTTTAAATAGAAGACTTCCATAATTAATAGATTCATTTTCTATAGAATTTGTAAAACTAGAAAAATAATTCATCAAATCACTTTTATCTGATAGTTCCATATATTTTACAGTATAAAGCCCAAAGGAAATTCCTAAGCAAAACATTATTAATACAATGAAAAAGTATCCTTTACTGTCTCGTAGTGCAGCATTGAATCTGTTCATTAAAATATTCATCTCTTATTCCTCCTTTCGTTACTCTAATTTATACTATGTTTCATATTATTAGTTTATTCATAATGCCAACATAACTCTTGAAGATATACAGAATATTCTTTTATTTTTATAGTATATTTATTATCTATGCTTGATAAAATCATAAAATCACTTACATAATTCAAAAAATAAATTTCATTGGACTCATTTCATAAATTATTTACTTTAAATTATAAAAAATAAAAAGCAAATTAAACAATAATGTTTAATTTGCTTTTTATTTTTTATTTGACTTGTAAAAATTCTTCATAAGATTCTATCTTATCCTCTCTGTTAGTTTTCTTTAACCAACTGTTATATTTCAAAATAACTTCTTCAAGATTTTTTACTCTCAACTTTTTATTTTTTCTGCTTTTCATTTCAGCATACATATTTATTTTAATCAAGTTTCCCATTATCTCACCTCCTCTTTTGTTTACATAACAAATATTATACCATATTTATGTCAGTTTTGTAACAAAACTTAATTTTTAATATATTATATATTTTTTGTATAAAATAATTTTACTATATGAGAAAATTTAATTTTCATCTATAATATTAGGGATTATATCAAAAATGGAGTTTTAAACTCCATTTTGATTTCCCTTTTTTCAGTAGTTATACTTTTAAAAAATTTATTTCTTAATCTAATAAAATTTACCCTATTTAATTATCTGAATATATATCTGAAAATTCAACTTTATATTTCTGAACCTTAGAAATTATATTTCTCTCCATAACATTATTATGGTGACTGTTTCTAAGCTTTCTTATTGGTATTTCAATACAAAATTCTGTTCCCTTATTCACTTCTGTATTAACATAAATTCTACCATTATGTATTTCTACTAAAGATTTTACCAATGCAAGTCCTATTCCGCTTCCTTCATTACTTCTTGTCATTAAATTATCAATCTGAGTAAACCTTCCAAATATCTTTTCAGCTGACTCCCTATCTATAGGAACTCCATCATTGCTGACTCTAATTATTACATATCTGCAATCTTCACTTGTAGATATATTAACAGCTATATTGCCATTTGTAGACGTAAATTTTAATGAATTTGATAATAAATTCAAAATAATTCTTTCTATTTGCTCTTGATCACATGCAGTTATTATTTCTTCCTCTGTAGTATCAAATATTATATTTCTCATATTTCTTTTCATATAATCTGCAACCGATAGGATTATATTTTCTACAATTTCAACAATATTATAATTATCTATATGTAATTCATAATATCCACCATCTATTTTAGTTATATCTATCATATTATCAGCAAGTTTTAAAAGCCTATAGGCATTTTGCTTTATTCCACTTATATACTCTTTAAGCTTATTGGACTCAATTTTTTTGTTTTTATTCATAAGATAATTTAATACTTGAACTGTTGATAAAATTATATTTAGCGGAGTTTTAAATTCATGAGACAAATTAGCAAAAAATTCAGTTTTTAAACTTTCAAGTTCTACAGCCTCTTCAAGGTCTGCTTTATCTTTTTTTAGATTTGTTTCATTTGTTATATCTCTTGCAGTTACTATAAATAAATCATCTTTTAAATTGCTCCAGTTTAAATCCAAATATTTATATTCATTATTTGCACATAAAAATCTACACACAAAATTTTTACATTCTTTAACGTTTTTTTCAATCATATTTTTGAATTTTTCGCAATCTTCTTCATGAACCAACTTTAACAAGTTAACTTTATTAACATCTTTGTATTGCCATCCCAAAATTTCAGCACATCTCTTACTCATTTCAATCCATTCCGCATTATAGCCATTCAATCTTAACAATGAATACGCATCTAACCCTGCATTTATAACCATCTGTAGTATTTTCTCAATTGATTTTCTTTCAGAAACTTCTTTTTCTAACAAATTGGTCAATCTTCTTTTCTCAAGCATAAAACATATAATAATACAAGTATATTTAATTATATCTTCTTGTATGTATTTGGGCATTTTATCATAACAAATTACAATTGCCCCATGTAAATAATTCTTAAACTTTACTGGATATGCATACTTTTTGTATTTATTTCCAATTCTAAGAGGTTTATATTCTGAATCTTGAAATATTATTTTTTCTTCATTATTTAAAAAATATGTATCACTAAAATAATCGTTATATTTTCCCGTCTGCATCTCATAAATCATTTTGTCTTCATCTGAATCATATAAATATACAGCTATAGCTTTTGCTGATAGAAGTTCTTTTAAATTATTTATAATATTTAGTTCCAAACATCCATCATCAAATTCATCATCAGTAATTGCTGCAAGGAAATTGCTTATAATTCCATTTTGAAAACTTTTATATATATCTATTTCTTTACCAAATCCACCTATAAGCATGTCTTTATTATTACTATTATCAAAAACAGTCTTATATATTTCATACCATTTTTCATTCTCAAACATTATCTTGTCTTCAGACAATATTCCATTTTTACTATTCAAAACTTTCTTATCGTCATCTATATAATTCTTTGCTATATTATAAGGTCTAAATTCAAAATCATTCTTTCCTATTATATCTTCCTTATTTACCCCAAGTTTTTCAGCACAATTTTTATTTACATATTTATACTTTCCCTCTTGATCCTTAATCCATATTTCATAAGGTATTCTATCTAGTAATTCTTCTAAATCTTCTATTGTATACTGTCTAACTTTAAGATTACAAGTATTCTTCATACATTCATCCCCATTAAAATATATTCCTTAGTACAACAGTATATATTAAATTGTATTTTTTTTCAATTTTTACTATTAATAGAAAATAGTATATTTTTTTAATAATAAAGCTATTTTAATGTTCTTTTTAGCTTATACTAATAATATCAATACTATTAGTATTATTAATTTTATAAATGAAACATTTTAAAAAAATACTACTCCAACATATTTTCTTTTTAACTATAATAGCAGATTATCACAATACTAGTATCTAGTTGTGATAATCTGCTTATTTTTTTGATATAATTTATAACACTAGCTTGTTATATAATTTCAAAATACGTTAATGCACCAAAACTACTGTACTTATAAAAATCCTCTAAAGTAAAAATTCTTCGTTCACCCCATGTTGAAAAATGGACATATGACTTGTCTATATTCTTAAAAAGCTTTGTTACAGTCATCCAATGCCAATCAAAATCTTTGAGTATATCATTTTTAAGCATTAGCAATGCTATAGGTTGATCTTTGCTTAATCCTTCCTCTACAAACAACCGTATATTATCAAAATTATCTTCTGTAGTAATCATATGCGCCTGCATATTCACCCCTCTATCCATAGCAAACCTTATAACTTCAATAGCAAAATATGATGCCGAAATCACACCTTTTTCTACATCAGGATGAATAAATTCCGCTATACTCTCCATATGATCAAGAAAATTCTCCTTACTCATATTCCCATAATCATACAATATTTCATTCTTCATTTTTTTTGCAATATATGCTGTTATGTTTGCTGCTGCAACTATACTACACCCAACTTTTCTTAAAGCACAATTTTTAAACCATGACTGAGTACCTCCATAGTAAGTTCTTTTTCCATCATATATTTTGAGAAAATCAACTGAATTATTAAGCGCAAAAATATCATCATACAAAACCATATTGATCATCTCTTTTTCTAAAATATATTCTATATACATATGTATTATATTCTCATTTTTTTTAAATATTTTTATTTACCAAAAATAAAGATACTTATGGTTTTATAAATTATTCTGTATATTGCATATTATTTATCATATATAATGATAATTTTTTTCATTTACATTTTCATATATTAATGTATAATTTAAAGTAATTAATCCAAATTAATATTTCAACAAACCTGTTTATATACACTTTAGAAAAATTAATAATAGAATAACACAACATTATTAAAATATGGTAAAATAGCATATATATTTATACAAATATGCTAAATAAATATAACCATATTTAACATATAAAACTCATACAAAATGGAGGATTGAAAAATGCAGAACAAAATACAAATAGGTATATTAGGTTACGGAAATCTTGGTAGAGGTGTAATAAAATCTTTAAAGCAAAATGACGATATGAAACTTGTCGCTGTATTCTCAAGAAGAGATAATCTTATATTAGATGATGGTTCAAAAGCTGTACATATTTCAAGAATCGAAGATTACAAAGATAAAATCGATGTCATGATACTTTGTGGTGGATCAGCAACTGACCTTCCTGAACAAACTCCAAAAATAGCTGAAATGTTCAATACTGTAGACAGCTTCGATACTCATGCAAAAATTCCTGAATACTTTGAAAATGTTAATAAAGCAGCAAAAAATGCTGGTACATTAAGTATAATCTCAGTAGGCTGGGATCCAGGTCTATTCTCACTAAACAGATTATATGCTAATTCTATTTTACCTCAAGGAAATGATTATACTTTCTGGGGAAAAGGTGTAAGCCAAGGTCACTCAGATGCTATAAGAAGAATTAAAGGTGTTAAAGATGCTAAACAATATACAGTTCCTAAAGAAGATGCATTAAACAAAGTTAGAAATGGAGAAAATCCTGAACTTACTACTAGAGAAAAACACCTTAGAGTATGCTATGTAGTATTAGAAGATGGGGCTGACAAAAACAAAGTTGAAGAATCAATCAAAACAATGCCAAACTATTTTTCTGATTATGATACAGAAGTAAATTTCATAAGCGAAGAAGAATTAAAGAAAAACCATTCTGGAATGCCTCATGGAGGATTTGTAATAAGAACAGGAGTAACTGGTGATGGAAATAAACAAAAAATAGAATTTTCTCTTGATTTAGATAGTAATCCTGAATTTACAGCCAACGTTTTAACTGCATATGCAAGAGCTATAAACAAAATGGCTAAGGAAGGTAAAACTGGAGCATGTACAGTATTCGATGTTCCACCAGCATATCTTTCTCCTAAATCATCTGCTGAATTAAGAAAAGAATTGTTATAATAAACTTTTAAGTCTGTTTTTTAAGATAACATTCAAATTATAAACAAAAGGGTTAAATGCAATGGCATTTAACCCTTTTGTTTATCTATATCTTCTACTTATTTATTTTCTACATCTGTTGATTTTTCTTTATTCATTGTATATCTTACAAACAATATTGTTAATATAAATGCAAATACAACTCCTACAATATTTGAAAATACTATTGGAAGTCTTAAACCTTCTGGAGCCTGCAATATATATGAACATGTTACTGCTGACATAAATACAGCTGGAACTAATGGAATCCAGTAATTTTTCTTAGCTTGTACCATATAAGCTGCTGCTGCCCATAACATTATCATTGCTAATGTTTGGTTAGCCCATGAAAAATATCTCCAAATTATAGTAAAATCTATGAATGTTAAAGCTATACCAACTACAAATAATGGAATTGCTATTTTAAATCTACTTGAAAACTTTTCTTGTTTCATTCCAACTGAATCTGCAATAGTAAGTCTTGCACTTCTAAATGCTGTATCTCCTGATGATATTGGACATGCTACAACACCTAAGATTGCAAGTACTGCACCTACTTTTCCAAGTACTGTATTTGAAATAATATTTACAACTCCTGCTGTACCCCCTTTATTAGCAATAGCATCCTGAAGACCTTCACTGCCGCCAAAGAATGACATAGCCGCTGCTGCCCATACAAGAGCAATAATACCTTCTGCAATCATAGCACCATAAAATACTTTTCTTGCTTCACTTTCCTTCTTCACACATCTAGCCATAATTGGTGACTGTGTAGCATGGAAACCTGAAACAGCACCACAGGCAATAGTTATAAATAAATATGGGAATATTGGAGTTCCTGCTGGATGAAAATTAGCAAATTGAATTTCAGGAATACTATAACCTTTTACTAAAATACCAACTCCAATACCAACAGCCATTATTAACAAACAAGCACCAAATAATGGATAAATTCTTCCTATTATTTTATCTACTGGTAATACTGTTGCTGCAATATAATAAACAATTATAATACCTACAAACACATTTTTATCAATACCTGTTAAATTCTTCAATAAATCAGCAGGACCTGTTAAGAATACAACTCCAACTAACACTAATAATATTACTGAGAACACAACCATTATCTTTCTTGGAATTTCTCCAAGGTACTTACCAACTAATTCTGCAACTGATGCACCTTTATTTCTCATAGATAAAACACCAGTAAAATAATCATGTACACTTCCTGCAAAAATACATCCAAATACAATCCATAAAAATGCTGCTGGTCCCCATAGAGCTCCTGATATTGCTCCAAATATTGGTCCTAGACCAGCTATATTTAAAAACTGAATCAAAAATATCTTAGGCCAACTCATAGGAACATAATCAACACCATCTGCCATTGCTTCTGCAGGTGTATCTATGTTATCATCTGTTCCAAAAGTTTTGTCTACAAATTTACCATAAGTAATGTAGCCTAATATTAATAATACTAATGATAATAAAAATGAAACCATAATCTCATCCCCCTATGTGAAGATTTATTTTACTATTCCATTATAATATGTATACCTTTACAAAGGGTTGCTTTTAAGCATGAAATGCAATAATTAAGCATGAAATACATAATATATACATTAAATACAAATTATAATTTATAATATCCATATATCAGTTATTTCTAATTATATTAAAATTATTATTCTTATAATTAAAAACTTTAATCTCTATTAGAGACTAAGCATTTCTCTAAATTCTTTTACATTACTTCTGCTTACTGTTATTTCTTTATTTATATCTTTCATCTTTAAAAGATATGTGCCATTAAACCATGGTTCTATTTCTTTCACTTTTTCTAAATTTACTATATATGATCTATGTGTTTGATAAAATTCTTTCTTATCAAGTTTTTTTATAATTTCTGAAATTTTATTCTTTGAATGATATTTTGTATCCTTTGTATATACATCTACTCCTCTTCCCTGTGATTCTATATAATAAATTTCATTAGTATCTATTACATAAATCTTATCATCCTTTATTACTGAAAATTTATCACTTATAATTGAATTTCCTTGTAAATTTTCTCTCATCTTATCTTCAAAATTATTGTTTGCTAATTTATTTTTATCAATATTATTCTGACTTACATCTATAGTTTCTTCTAATCTTTTTAAAGATAACATTATTCTTTCTTCAGAATATGGCTTTAAAAGATAATCAAATGCATGGACTTCAAATGCTTCAAGGGCATGTTCCTTATATGCAGTTATAAATATGACTTTCGTATTGTTATGATTCTTATCTAATATTCTACAAAATTCAATTCCATCTAGTATAGGCATATTTATATCTAAAAAAACAGCATCCACTTCATGTTGAGAAATATATTTCAATGCATCTATACCATTATCAAATTCTCCCTCTATTTTTACTGAACTGAATTTATTTATAAAATATTTCAATTCTTCTCTTGATGGAAATTCATCATCTACAATAATACATTTCATATATTTAATCCCCCTTGACATATAACTTATTCTTTCATAGTTAATAACTTTAAGCTTTTAACAAACTGTTTTTGTATTTAAAGTTCAAAAGATATTCTTGTTCCTTTTTCAAGCCTTTCAATTTTAAGACTTGTTCCATAAATAAGCTTTATCCTTGAATATACATTATAAAGTCCTACTTTGCCGCTATCACAATTATCTTTATATATATCTTCAATAATCTTTTCATCAATACCACATCCATCATCTTCAATTACAATTTTCTTTGATTTTTCTTCTTTAATGCATTTAACCCAAACATTTTTGCCACTCATCTTATTAAGTATTCCATGCTTTATAGCATTTTCAACTAAAGGTTCTATTATTAATGGTGGTATCTTTATATTCATATCCTCTTCATCTATTTCATAATGAACTTGAAATTTTCCTGGAAAACGTGCTTTTTCTATAGCTACAAATGAATTTACTTGATTAATCTCATCTTTAATTTCAATAAAATCATCTTTAAATTCAAGATTATATCTCATATACTCAGCTAATTTTACTATAAGTTCTCTTGCTTTATCAGGATTAACTCTTACAAAGGATGTTATTGTATTTAATGCGTTAAATAAAAAATGTGGATTTATTTGAGCTTGAAGTGCTTTTGTTTCTGCTTTGTTTACCATATTTTCATATTCTTTTAATTTCCCAATCTGAAGTTCTGTTGCTACCAAAGAGGCAAGTCCAAGTACCATCTGCTTATGTTGGTTTGTTATATGTGCACTTTTATTAAAATACACCTTAAAAGCACCAATAATTTCATTATCAAAAATTAAAGGTGTAATTATGGCAGACTTTATTATATTCTTCTTATCAAAATAAAGAAATAATTTTTCCTTATTATCATTAATTATAATAGGTTTCTTATATTTAAGTACTTTCTTGGTATATTCACTCATTATTTCATTTGAATATAGGCTTGACTCATTATTTCTAGATGAATATGAAATAACATGCTTTAGATTAGTAAGAGCAACAACTTCTGCATCAAGACTACTCCTTATTATTTCACATGCTGCATTCAATGATTCATTGCTTAAATTCTTAAAATAAGGAACAGTCCTATTAGCTATTTCAAGAGTAAGCTTTGCCTGTCTTCCTTCGATCCTATCCTTTTCCTTCAATATATTATCCAATATACTCATCATAATGCAGTATCCTATTGAATTTATTATTATCATAGGTATATATATACTTGCAATTGTATTTTCATCAAAACAACATATAATCTTAATTAGTATTATACCTATGCTCTCAATAACTACAATTGAAAATACTCCAAATATATATTTATCCTTCTTTTCACATTTACTATAAAGCAATCCTGGCATTAAACCTGCAATTATCGTAGCAATTGAACATGGAACTGCTGTTATTCCTCCTCCTGTATACAAAAATCTATGTACTGCACATGTAATTCCTGATATACCTCCTATAAGCGGACCATAAACTATAGATGCCAGTACTATGGACGCATTTCTTATGTTAACTATTGATCCCATATAAGGAACTCCAAGACACGTTGCCATGATTCCAAGTATTGAAAACATTCCAGAAGCCACTATAATTTCTCGCCTACTCTGTTTTGTACTACTGTTTGGATACTGAAGTATTTTTGTCTTTATCATAATAAATGAAATCAAAATACTATAACCAAAATTCCCAATTAATTTATTTATTAATTCAAAAATCATTTTTTCACCTTTTCATGTTTAAAGTTTACTTCAATGTTATACAATTATTAAAAACATCTATATATTATCAACTAAATACCTTCTTTTAATTATATAACACTTTAACATTTTATTTCCACTTAAATCACTATATGGGGACAATTGCACAGATAATATCACAATATTAACAAAATCATATAAATGCACCAAAAAAATGTTTTTAATAATAACATAAAAAACAGATATATTTTAAATTATATACCTGCTTTTAATCTTATATCAGCTTTTTAGCTATATATTTTTTACATTAACATTATTATTAGACATATATCTACAAACAAGTTCATTTAAAAATTTCACAGTTTTTATAGGTGCTTTTCCTACAGATGTTTCACCTGCTAAAAGGAATCCAGTAACCCCTTCTTTTATAAAGTTATAAATACTCTCAACTTCACATAATGAAGGTAGCTTTCCTGACTTCATAGTATTAAACAAATGAGTTGCTATTATAACGTCCTTACTTTCATACTTTGTCACTGTCTGTATTATTTTATCTTCATAAATCGGTGTATCTTCAAGTGATGTCTCTGGTATAAGATCTCCTCTTCCAATAACAATTCCATCTACACATTCTATTATACTTTCTAAATTATTAATTCCATTAAGAGTTTCAATTTTGGCCCATATCCTTGGATATTCATTATCAATTGTATTATTTTCTTTAAGAAAAACTTTTAATTCATCTATATCATATTTATCTTCAACAAATGACTGACATATTATATTAACCTTATTTTTTATTCCCCAGCGTATTGCTTTTTTATCATTATAACTAAGAGATAAAAGACTCCTATCTAGTTCTTTAATATTACACCCTTTTCCTTTTCTAATTATTCCACCTTTTACCACTTTTGTCTTTATAACATCATCATTATTATTTTCAACCACTCTAAATATCATTGTATTATCTTTAATTGTAATTTCATTATAAATATTTTCTTTAAGCATTTTATGTTTTATATTTAATGGGATTAACTTTATTTTATTTTTAGGCATATTCTTCATAACATTAGTATATTTATCCTCACCACAGAAATAAACATAATCGTCATCATAAACCTTATATATATATTCAAACTTATTTGAAACACGTATTTTACTTCCCGAAAGATCTACTATTATCTTTAGGGAATTATCTATATTTCTTGCCATATTTAAAAATCCCATAAATTCTAATTCACTGCCATGGGCAAAATTAAACCTTAGGGCATTAACACCATTATCAATTATACCTTTAAAAGCATTCTTGTCTTTAACCATTGGACCAACAGTGCCTATTATATACATAATATCCTCCCAATTATCTTTACTCTTATTAATATTATAATGTGCGTATAATTATACTAACTCTTTAATTATTTTGTAGATAATATTCATCCATATTAAAAATCTACTGTTCTAAAAAGTTATATGCTGCATAAATTATTATTATAAAAGCTTAAGGGAGGTTCCACTTTGAAAAAGCTATTATCTGTAATCATTTTATTTGTTATAACTTTACCGTTATTTTCATGTGACGTACAAAATGCAAAATATATTAATTTCACCTCAAAGCCTAGCAGTCATTATTATACAGATAAGCTAAGAAACAAAATTTTAAACAACGATACTTATGATTTATATGTTTTTGATACAAATTTGTATAAAGAAATTCCAGTAGAAAATAGTGAAAATATAATAATAGAAAACTTTTTGAATTCTCTTACTGAAAATAATTATCTTGATGAACCAATTAAAGATAAAGAACCATACAGAATAAAGATTGTGTTTAAAGATGATAAATATCTGATAAGAGTTTACAATGAATCTCTTGTGTCTATTTCTCCTTGGGATGGAACATATAAAGAAGATACAGTTTCAATGGATAATATCCCTTTACATTATAACCTTACTGACTTCTGCCGACATATTGAAAATGAACCTTTAGAAAAAAAATAAATTGCCCCTTATATAATAAATTTTATATATATTTATAGATAAGCTCAAAAGTTTTTATATAGAGCTTATCTTTTATTTTTATTTAGTGATTCTTATAATAAGCTATGTTATCATAATATTAAGTTATCATTAATGATATAAATATAAATTATAAAAATAAAAGCAGTTACTATAAAAGTAATTATATTAGGAGGTTATTTAATGGTAAAAGTAGATTTCCACGTTCATACTTCTGCATCAGATGGTATCCTATCACCATCAGAAATAATAAAAAGAGCTAAAAGCAATAATTTAAAATTTGTTGCAATAACTGATCATGATACACTAACTGGTTTAAAAGAGGCTTTTTCTGAAAGTATAAAATATGGTATAACATTAATTCCTGGAATCGAATTATCAACACAACATAATAATGAAAGTGTTCATATTTTAGGTTTTTTTAAAGACGACTCATTTAAAAATCCTGAATTAATAAAAGAATTGAATAAAATAAAAAATCACAGAATTGAAAGAGCAAAAGAAATTGTTTCTAAGTTAAAATCAGAATTTAATATAATTCTTAATTTTGATACCATTTTAGAACAAGCTCATGATACAATCGGTAGAGTTCATATTGCCAAAGCTATAATTGATGCTGGATATAACTATAACTCCAACGAAATTTTTGATAAATTTATAGGAAAAGATTGTAAAGCATATGTTCCAACACTACAGCTTTCTACAAAAGATGGAATTAAACTTCTAAAAAAATATAATGCTCTTGCATTTTTAGCTCATCCAAAACTAATAAACAATACTCCAATTTCAGAGTTTCTAACTATGAATCTTGATGGAATTGAATCTATATATTTTCAAAATAATAAAGAAGAAACAAAATCATTCATAGAAATTGCAGAAGTTAATAATCTTCTAATTTCATGTGGTTCAGATTTTCATGGTAACATAAAAAATGATTTACGCCATGGAGATATTGGATCAGTAGATATGCCTAAAAAGTATTTAATTAAATTTCTAAATGCTTTAGAAATTTATCCTGAATTTTAAATAGTTTCAATACATCCTCTACATATAATATTGCTCAACTTATATAACGTTATTTTGAAAGTAAACAAAAGCTTTTCTCAATTTAGAGAAAAGCTTTTTAACTTTGTATAAATTATTTATTAAATTTAATCTTTATGCCTCTATTAAGAATGCTTTATAGCCTCTCATAGTTTCGTATATATCAACTTTGCTAGCTATTTCCCATGGAGCATGCATATTGTGTAATGCAACACCACAGTCTATAACTTCCATGTTGTATTGAGCTAAAATATAAGCGATAGTTCCACCGCCTCCTGCATCAACTTTTCCAAGTTCAGATGTCTGATATGAAACATTATGTTTATCCATTATATTTCTAAGTTCAGCCATATATTCAGCATTTGCATCATTACAACCAGATTTTCCTCTAGCTCCAGTGTATTTATTAAATACCATTCCCTTACCAAAATATGCCGAATTTTTGCTTTCCATAACTGATGGATAATTTGGATCAAAGGCAGCACTTACATCTGAAGAAAGCATCTTAGAATTTGTAAGACATCTTCTTAATTTAAGATCACTATATCCTTCCATACATTCAATAAGTTCAGCAACTATATTTTCAAAAAATCTTGAATGCATTCCTGTTGCTCCAACACTACCTATTTCTTCTTTATCAACTAATAGACAACAACAAGTCTTATCAGTACTTTCTATTTCAAACATAGCCATCAATGAAGTGTATGAACATACTCTGTCGTCATGACCATATGCCATAACCATACTTCTGTCTAAACCGTAATCTCTAGCTTTTCCTGCTGGTACTATTTCAATTTCAGCTGATACAAAATCATCTTCTTCGAAATTGTATTTTTCTTTTAATATCTTTAATACATTTGCTTTAACAGCATCTTTTTCTTCACCTTCAATAGGCATACTTCCAAGTGTAACATTTAAGTCTTCACCTTCAATTACTTTATTAGCTTTTTTGTCCATCTGTTGTGAAGATAAATGTACAAGTAAATCTGTTACTCCAACTACTGGATCAGATTCATTTTCTCCTATGCATATATCAATTATAGTTCCATCTTTTTTAACTACAACACCATGAAGTGCTAATGGTAATGTAACCCATTGATATTTTTTAATTCCACCATAATAATGTGTATCAAGTAATGCTATCTCAGTATCTTCATATAAAGGATTCTGCTTTGCATCTAATCTTGGTGAATCTATATGTGCCCCTAAAATCTTAAGACCATTTTCTATTGGTTCACTTCCAACTATAAATAATGCAATTGTTTTTCCTTTATTATTAGAATAAACTTTATCTCCAGCTTTTAATTTTCTTCCAGCTTTGATTATTTCATTTAAATCTTCATAACCTTCAGCCTTAGCAAGTCTTATAACTTCCTTAACACATTCTCTTTCTGTTTTACATTTAGACATAAATTCCTTATATCCTTCACAAAAATCAAAAACTTCTTTTACTTTTTTTCCAGAGTATTTGCTCCATGCATTTTTGTTGCATTCTTTTTTGTCATTACTCATGATTCTAACTCCTTTTCTATTTATTTTTCTACAAATCACTTATATTATTCATTCTGCTTTCTATTATATCTACAGGAGATACTTTTGACATCAATGAATATCTATAATTAACTGCAGCTGCTTCAATGATAACAGCAATATTTCTACCGGGGCGAACTGGTACTGTTAATTTCTTAACATCTTTCCCTAAAATATTCATATATTCGTTATCTATTCCAAGTCTATCATAATCATTATCATCTTTCCAGTGTTCAAAATGCATAACTAGTTTTATTTCTTTTTCCTGAACTACTGAACTAAGTCCATAAAGAGTTGTTACATCAATTATACCTATTCCTCTTACTTCAAGCATACCTATAGTGATTTTAGGAGATCTTCCTATAAGCTGTCCATCAATTTCCTTGATATCAACAGCATCATCCGTTACAAGTCTATGGCCTCTCTTTATAAGTTCAAGTGCTGTTTCGCTTTTACCAATACCACTTTCTCCTGTAATAAGTATTCCTATACCTGATACATCCACAAGAACTCCATGAAGTCTTGTTTCTGGTGCAAGCTTATCAGCTAAATATATTGTTGTCTTACTAATAAATTGAGTTGTAACAAGTTTAGTTCTTAATACCCATACTTTATGTTTCTGTGCTTCCTTTATAAATTCTTCATGAGGCTCTAATCCTCTAGTTATAACAAGACATTTTATATCAAATGTAAAGTATTTTTTTACTCTCTTTTTTCTTAAATCTCTCTGCATGTCATCTAAAAAGCTCCACTCAGCCTTTCCAATGACCTGAATTCTTTCTGGTGCAAAATAATTATAAAAGCCTGCAAGTTGAAGTCCTGGTCTATTTATATCATTTACTGATACATTTATATCCTCATTACCTTCAACTAAAACTTCAAGATCAAAGTCACTTATTAATTTTTTTACCGATACTCCCAAAAATCATCATCCCTTTATTAATTTTTACGTTTTATACCATCAAGTTGCGCTCTAAAATTCTTTTTAACATTATTTATATATCTTTGTCTAAGCTTAGCCTGTAACTCCTTTTCTTCAGCAGTTAATTCTCTTTCTTTGCTTTCCTTATATAATATATTTATTTTTTCTACAACTTCTTCTATTTTCATCTTTTGGATATCCATATTTATATCATCCTTTCTCTTTATATCAATAATTTTACCATTTTAGAATATATAATCAATAATATTTTTTCGACATAATGTATTTGTTTTCATTGTTTCAAAATCAATATTCATTTTGTTGTATATATACCATTTTGTCGTTTCATTTTTGTTTCATTGTTGTTTGTTATTATTTGCATTGTTAAATTTAGTATTTTAAGTATTATTTGTCAAAATTTGTATGACGAAAACTTTTTACAAATTCTGCCTTATTATCTATAATATTATATAGATAATTCATTTTTAGCAATACGAGGTGATATTATGAACTTTTTATTAATTATCAAACTTAAAGCAGACATTATTATACGAAAACAGTTATTAAATCTTTTTTTAATACTATTTTCTCCAACTAATTCATTAACAGTATTATTATCACAAAATTTAGATAAATATATTGTTAAACATCAAAAACAGTTATTTTTAATTTATAATAGTAAACATACAGAAACAGATCAAATTCATAAATTTATAGCTTAAGATTATTATAATTTTTTATATTCATATCATAATATACACTATATACACTTATTACTTTAGTATAATTATATGAATAACTAGTATAAATTTTATTATAATCTTAAGTTATATTGAACACGTTAAACATAACACATTTCTAAAAAATTTATACTCTATTCAATAGCACAAAAATTCGTAATTATCTAAATCGTCTAAAAATTTCTTTTATTTAATTCACATATCATTATTTATAAGATAACTAGACTTGTGCATTAAATAGGAAAAATTTAAGCTACTAGTCCTAATTTGGAAACAGTAGACTCTAGACTAATCCCGTTATCTGCACATTCATGTGCAAAAGCAACTATTTTTACCAAATAGTTGTTTCGGAAGT
>SVCE01000032.1 GCA_015058525.1 Clostridium butyricum | reverse complement strand
TCACGTAATAGAAGCTGCAAAAGCTGGAGCAGATATAGCAACAGTACCTTATAACTTAGTAATGCAAATGGTAAAACATCCATTAACAGATGCAGGATTAGAAAAGTTTAAAGCAGATTGGGAAGCAGCATTTGGTAATAAGTAAAGTTTTGAAGAGGTGATATTATGCAGGTGAAGAATGTTAATGACCCAGAATTTAAAAAATATGGAAGAGTATTAAAGAATTATGATTGTAAAGAAATTATTGAAAAGATGGGGGATACACCATTACCAAATGATGTTGTGTATGAACCATCAGTAAAAATTCTTGAGGATTTAAGCATCTTTAATGAATTGAAAGATAGAGAATTTGGAGGGCTTCCAATTGAAATAGGATACTGCAATGGTAATAATAATTTGCTTAATGCAGTTGAATATCATAGGTCTTCAGAAATAAATATAGCAGCTACAGATTTGATTTTATTATTAGGATCTCTTCAAGATGTAGAAGATGATTTCTCATATGATACATCAAAAATTGAAGCATATTTAGTTCCAAAGGGAACTGCTATAGAAGTATATGCTACAACACTTCATTATGCACCATGTAATGCTGATGAAACTGGATTTAGATGTGTAGTTGTCTTACCAAAGGACACAAATTTACCATTAGAAAAACATATTGAAAAAATAGATGAAGATGCATTATTATTTGCAAAAAATAAGTGGCTTATTGGACATAAGGATACAGATTTAGGTGAACAAGGTGCATTTATAGGATTAAAGGGAGAAAATATTTGTCTTAAAAATTACTAATATTTATATAAAAAATAATAGGTGTGCAAATTTATAAGATAAGTTTTAAATAGTTTGGAGGAGTTAATATGAAAAACATACCAGAAGTTAAATTAGGAATAGTTGCAGTAAGCAGAGACTGCTTCCCAATGGAGTTATCAGAAAGACGTAGAGCAGCAGTAGTTGAAGCTTACAATGGAGATATATTTGAATGTAAGACAACTATAGAAAATGAAAAAGATATGAGAAAGGCATTAAAAGAAGTTAATGAAGCTGGTGTAAATGCATTAGTTGTTTATTTAGGAAACTTTGGACCAGAAACTGCAGAAACATTACTTGCAAAAGAATTTGATGGACCAGTTATGTTTGTAGCAGCAGCAGAAGAAACTCAAAATAATCTTCAAGATGGAAGAGGAGATGCTTACTGTGGAATGTTAAATGCAAGCTACAATTTAGCATTAAGAAACATTAAAGCATATATTCCTGAATATCCAGTAGGAACTGCAGCTGATATAGCTGAAATGATTAAAGAATTTATTCCAGTAGCAAAAGCTGTAATTGGACTTAAGAAATTAAAGATTATTTCATTTGGACCAAGACCTCAAGATTTCCTTGCATGTAATGCACCAATTAAACAATTATATAACTTAGGTGTTGAAATTGAAGAAAATTCAGAATTAGATTTATTTGCGTCATTTAATGAACATAAAGAAGATCCAAGAATTCCAGAAGTAGTTGCAGACATGGAAAAAGAATTAGGTGAAGGAAATAAAATGGCAGGTATATTACCTAGACTTGCTCAATATGAACTTACATTATTAGACTGGATGGAAGCTCATAAGGGTTCTAGAGAATATGTTATCTTTGCAAACAAATGTTGGCCTGCATTCCAAACTCAATTTGGATTGGTTCCATGTTATGTAAACAGCAGATTAACTGCTAGAGGAATTCCAGTATCATGTGAAGTTGATATTTATGGTGCTTTAAGTGAATATATAGGAACTTGTGTAAGTGAAGATGTAGTTACATTACTTGATATAAATAATTCAGTTCCAGCAGATATGTATGATGCTGAAATCAAAGGAAAATATGGTGATTATACATTAAAAGATACATTTATGGGATTCCACTGTGGTAATACAGCAGCATGCAAACTTCAAAATCCAACTATGAAGTATCAAAAGATTATGCATAGATCACTTGAACCAGATAAAGAACCAGATATTACTAGAGGAACAATTGAAGGTGATATAGTACCAGGAGATATTACATTCTTCAGATTACAAAGTACTGCAGATGCTAAACTTAGAGCATATGTAGCAGAAGGAGAAGTATTACCAGTTGCAACTCGTTCATTTGGATCAATTGGTGTATTTGCTATTCCAGAAATGGGAAGATTCTATAGACATGTATTAGTTGAAAAGAATTATCCACATCATGGAGCTGTTGCATTTGGCCACTTTGGAAAGAGTTTATTTAGCTTATTTAGATATTTAGGTGTACAAGATATTGGATTTAATCAACCAAAAGGAATGTTATATAAAACAGAAAACCCATTTGAAAAATAATATATAATAAAAAAGACTCCCATGTTTTAGTGGGAGTTTTTATGTATTAAGGTTAATTAAGAAAGGCAGAGATTAGATATGGCATATAGATTTGTGTTTCCAGAAGGAAAGGATAAGGCACTTACATTTAGTTATGATGATGGAAATATAGCTGATAGAAGATTAGTTAATATTTTTAATAAATATGGATTAAAAGCAACTTTTCATTTAAATTCAGGGATACTTGATGGTGAAAATTTTATTAAAAAAGCTGAAATAAAAGATTTATATAAAGGTCATGAAATAGCAGGACATGGAGTAAATCATGAATTTATGAATGACCTGCATACAGAAGCAGTAGTACGTGAAATAGTTGAGGATCGAAGAACATTAGAAAAGTATAATAATAGTATTGTTGTGGGATACTCATACCCATATGGACAATATACTGAGTCATTAATTAATCAGTTGAAAGTGTTAGGAATTCAATACTCAAGAACTGTAAATTCTACAAAGAACTTTTTTATTCCTGGAGACTTTATGCAGTGGAATCCTACATGTCATCATAATGATGTTACAGATGAAATGATAGAGGATTTCTTTAATCCACCGGCATATAGAGAATTATCTTTATTTTATATATGGGGACATAGTTTTGAATTTGATAGAGAAAATACATGGGAACGATTTGAAGAAATATGTAATAAAGTTCATGGAAGAAATGATGTATGGTATACTACTAATTTTGAGTTTAAAGAGTATTTTACTGCAATTAGGAAAGTTGTAACTAATATTGAAAATACTAAGCTTTATAATCCAACTGGTCAGATTATTTGGTTAATCAATAATGATAAACTTACAAAATTACTACCCGGACAGAGTATATCTGTTAACTAAGTTATATATAATAACAAATTAAAAAAGAAAATTTATAATTAAAAACTTATAGTTAGATAAAGAGAGAATTTATATAAATTCTCTCTTTTTTATATAAATTATGTAATGTAAACTTATACATTACATATAATTTATGGTATTTTTTATATAATTTATATGGTTGTCCTAAATTTATGGAGTGGTAAAATGATATTGTAAACGAAAGTTGGCAAAAGATTAGATTTAAAGATAGTGTAAACGAAAACATTAGTAGGGGGAGTTTTTATGAATAAAAGAAAGTTACTATCATTATTTCTTTCAGGAATGTTAGCAACAACTTGTTTAGTTGGATGCGGAAGCACTTCAGGAAGTAGTGGAAGTTCATCAAGTGGATCAACTGATTCAGATGGATATAAGCATTATTCAGCATTCTTTGCAACTGCTGGTAAAGAGGTACCAGATAATGCTAGATTAAAAAATAAAATAGCAGAAAAAACAGGTGTTAAAGTTGATGAAACTTGGCTTACTGGACAAACTCCAAAAGAAAGAATAGGAGTAATGGTAGCAGGTGGCGAATATCCAGATTTTATAGATGGTGGTGATGGTACTCAGAGTTTAATTGATGCAGGAGCACTTATTGCATTAGATGAGTATATAGATAGTGGTAAATATCCTAACATTACAAATTATTTAAATAAAAGTGAATGGGCTCGTTGTAAACAGCCAGATGGACATATTTATTATATTCCACAGTTTAGTAAGGTTCAAGGAAAAGTAGCTGATACAAATCAAAATGGAGAAGCATTCTGGATTCAACAAGCTGTACTTGAATGGGCTAATTATCCTAAAATCACAACATTAGATCAATATTTTGATTTAATCGAAAAATATAAAGAAGCTAATCCAACAATTGATGGAAAACCAACAATTGGATTTGAAATATTAAGTTATGATACTAAGTACTTCTGTTTGGAGAATCCACCTCAATTCTTAGCTGGATATCCTAACGATGGTAAGGCAGTAATAGATAAAAATACTCATGAAGCTAAACTTTATGAAACATTACCAGAAGCAAAACAATATTATAAAAAACTTGGAGAAGAATATAAGAAAGGTATTATAGATCCAGAAACATTTACTGCAAACTATGATCAATATATTTCTAAATTATCAACTGGTGCTGTATTAGGTATGGTCGATCAAAAATGGCAGTTTGAAAATGCAATAAAAGCATTAAAACAAGAAGGAAAAGAAGAAAGAACATGGGTTCCATTACCACTTGTAATAGATCCAAGTGTAAAACCACATTATAGAACAAAACCAGATTTTAATGGTGGTGCAGGTCTTGGAATTACAACTAGTTGTAAAGATGTAGATGGAGCATTAAAATTCATCAATGATTTATTAGATCCAGAAGTAATGATATTAAGACACTGGGGAGAAAAGGACGAAGACTATAAAGTCGGAGATGATGGAGTATTTTACAGAACTCAAGAACAAAGAGAGAAAAATAAAGATCAAGACTGGGTACAACAAAATATGTGTCCATATGCATACTTCCCAGATTATAAAGGATATTTAGCTGATAATATAAATACAGTTGTTCCTACAGATCAACCTAAGGAATTCCGTGAAGAATTAACTGATACAGAAAGAAAAGTTTTAGATGCTTATGGATATCAAACATATGCAGATTTTATGAATGATCCTTCAGATGAAGAAAATGAACCTTGGTATCCAATTTGGTCATATGTTAATAACTTAACTTCAGATTCACCAGCTAAGATAGCATATACAAAGATGGATGATATTAAGAAACAATGGCTTCCTAAAGTTATAATGACAGATCCATCAGGTTTTGATTCAGCTTGGGATGAATATACAACAACATTAACTACTCAGGCAGATTCTAAGGCATACTTAGATGCATTAACAAAAGAAGTAGAAAGAAGAATTAAAGAATTCTCAGTTAAATAATAAATTAATAAGAGAATGTTTAAAGCTGGTTTCAATTTAACTTGAAGCCAGCTTTTTGTATATAGTAGGAAGCTTACATTTTATAAAAGATAAAGTAGACATAAGTGCAATTTATGGTGTTTTTTATATAATTTGTATGGTTGTTGCCAAAAAAACCTAATGGTAGAATTATATTGTAAGGGGGAGGATTATAAGTTGGTGAGATACAGTAATGTAAGTATGTAGCCAATGTAAACGAAACCAATACAAGGGGGTTAAATGACATATAAAAAATAGTTTTATTTAGTTTAAAAATATAAAGAAAAATTAAAAATAGAAAGGAAGTAGTTGTTATGGAGGGAAACTTACAAACAAAAGCAACAAATTTAAATGTAAATGTTAAAATGAATAAGAAGAAAAGTTTTCTTGAAAGAGCAAAGAAACAAAAAAGTCTTATATTTATGTCAATTCCATTTGTAATATATGTAATAATATTTTGCTATACACCGTTAGTTGGATGGCTTATGGCATTTCAAAAATTTAATCCAGCGAAAGGAATATTAAATCAACAATGGGTTGGATTAGATCAATTTAAATTTTTATTTTCAGATGATAACTTTTTAAAGATATTAAGAAATACATTATGTATGAGTATAATAAATTTAACTTTAAGTTTTGTATGTTCAATACTATTTGCATTATTATTAAATGAGGTTAAAAATGTATTATTTAAAAAGTTTACTCAGACAATATCTTATTTACCACATTTTCTTTCTTGGATTATAGTAACTGGAATCGTTTCAGAAGTTCTTTCACCTTCAACAGGTATTATTAATGAATTATTACAAACATTTCATATTATAAATCAACCAATTAACTTTTTTGCAGAAACTAAATATTTCTGGGGTATTGTAGGTATTACAAATGTTTGGAAAGAAGTTGGATGGGGAAGTATTATATATCTAGCTTCTATAACAGCAATAAATCCAGATTTATATGAAGCAGCAGAAATTGATGGTGCAGGAAGAATTCAAAAAATACTTCATGTAACATTACCAGGAATTAAATCTACAATTTGCATTTTATTAATTATGAATGTAGGTAATATATTAAATGCTGGATTTGAAATTCAATATTTATTAGGAAATGGATTAGTACAAGAAGTATCTCAGACAATTGATATTTTCGTATTGAAATATGGTATTGGATTAAACAACTATTCATTAGCAACAGCTGCCGGTATATTTAAGAGTATAGTAAGTATAGTACTTATATTTATTGCTAATAAGATAGCAAAGGCTGCAGGCGAAGAAAGATTATTCTAAAGGAGGAAGTATTGTATGAGTAATAAGAGTTTTGTAAAGAAAAGTAGGGAAGACATTATAGTTGATACTTGTATAACAATATTTATGATACTATTTTTAATTGTTACTATGTATCCTATTTTAAATACAATAGCAGTTTCATTTAATGATGGTATGGATTCTGTAAAAGGTGGAATACATTTATGGCCAAGAGCATTTACAATGAAGAATTATACAACTGTATTTCAAAATCCAAATTTGAAACAAGCTGCTTTAGTTTCAGTAGCTAGAACTGTGATAGCTACACTTTTACAATTATTTTTAACAGCAATGCTTTCTTATGTGCTTAGTAGAAAGAATTATATGTTTAACAAACAATTATCATTTATGTTTGTGTTAACAATGTATGTAAGTGGTGGTATGATACCAGGATATATTTTGATGAAAGATTTACATTTATTAAATAATTTCTGGGTTTACATTATACCTGGATTAGTAAGTGCATTTAATATGATAGTTATAAGAACTTATATAAATGGTCTTCCAGACAGTTTGATTGAATCAGCAAAAATTGATGGCGCAGGAGAATTTAGAATATTTATTCAGATAGTTTTACCTCTATGTAAACCAGTACTTGCAACAGTAGCATTATTTATAGCAGTAGGACAATGGAATGCATGGTTTGACTCAATGCTTTATTGTTCAGCTAATAAGAATTTAACTACTCTTCAATATGAACTTATGAAATTGTTATCATCAACAACAACTCAAGGAACAAGTGCAGAAGTAATGAAAAATTCAGCAAATGCAGCAATGGTAACACCAACATCAATTCGTGCAGCTATTACAATAGTTACAGCATTACCAATAGTTTGTCTTTATCCATTTTTACAAAGATACTTTGTTACAGGTCTTACAATTGGTGGAGTTAAAGAATGATGTAATGGTTTATAAAACATATTAAAGAATAGGAGCAAAGATGATGAGTGCATTTGAAACTTCAAAATATACTAATGTTTTTAAGGAATATGGATATACAGATTATGAAATAGACAATAGGCTAAAATCTATATATGATACTTTGTTTTATGGAACAAAAGATGAACGTATATATCATATATTAGATGAAAAAACAGCGTGTATAGTGGATACAGGTAATAATGATGCTAGGACTGAAGGAATGTCATATGGAATGATGATGTGTGTACAAAATAATATGAAAAAAGAGTTTGACTGCCTTTGGAACTTTGCAAAGAAATATATGTATCTAGAAAATTGTGAAAATGAAGGTTATTTTGCATGGTCAGTACAGCTGGATGGTACTAAAAATTCAGATGGACCTGCACCAGATGGAGAAGAATACTTTGCGTTAGCTTTATTCTTTGCTTCTCATAGATGGGGAGATGGAGAAGGAATATTTAATTATTCAAAAGAAGCAAGAGATTTATTGTCTACTTGTATTCATAAAGGTGAAAATGGAGTTGGACAACCTATGTGGAACAGGGAAAATAAACTTATAAAGTTTGTACCTGGTCTTGAAATTACTGATCCATCTTATCATTTACCACATTTTTATGAATTGTTTGCATTATGGTGTAATGAAGAAGATAAAGAATTCTGGAAGGAAGCAGCTAAAAGTAGTAGGGAATACTTGGTTAAATCCTGTGATAAAAACACAGGATTAGCCCCAGAATATTCTTTCTATGATGGAAGTCCATTTAAACATGATAATAGAGAAAGATTTTATAGTGATTCTTATAGAGTTGCTGCTAATTTAGGTTTATCCTATGAATGGTTTGGTAAAGATAACTTTGAAAGAAATATTGTTGATAATATTCAAAAGTTTTTCTGTGAAACTGTTAAGGGTAAGGATGATTTAGTATATGAAATAGATGGAACTATAATAGAAGAGAAAGCATTGCATCCAGTAGCTATAATTGCAACAAATGCAATGGCATCACTTGCAGCAAGTAAAGGAAAAAATAGAGAAGAGTGTGTAAGGAAGTTTTGGAATACTCCACTAAGAACAGGAGAAAGAAGATATTATGATAACTGTCTTTACTTATTTGCTTTTCTTGCATTAAGTGGGAAATATAGAATTTGGAAATAGTATAAAGAGGTGAAAACATGGCTAAATTTAACAATCCAATACTTAGAGGATTTTATCCAGATCCGTCAATATGTGCAGTAGGAGATGATTTCTATTTAGTAAATTCTACATTTGCATATTTTCCTGGTGTACCTATTTTTCATAGTAAAGATTTAGCGAATTGGGAACAGATAGGAAATGTATTTACTAGAAGTTCTCAATTAAATTTAGAAAAGGCAGGTCATTCAGCAGGAGTTTATGCACCAACAATAAGATATAATAAAGGAAAATATTATTTGATAACAACTAATATACCACACTATGGTAATTTCATAGTTACAGCAGATGATCCTAGGGGACCATGGTCAGATCCTTATATATTAGAGGGAGCTGAAGGCATAGATCCAAGTTTGCTTTTTGATGATGATGGAAAGGTATATTATGTTGGAACACGTGATAGAAGCGAAGGATCTAAATATTATGGCGATAATGAAATATGGGTTCAAGAACTTGATTTAGAGAAAATGCAGTTAGTTGGAGAAAGTCATGCTATATGGAATGGAGCATTAAGAGATTCTGCATGGGCTGAAGGACCACATCTTTATAAGAAAGATGGATACTATTATTTAATGATAGCAGAAGGTGGAACTGCTTATGAACATAGTGTTATGATTGCGAGAAGTAAAACTATATTTGGAAAATATGAAGGTTATAAAGCTAATCCAATATTGACACACAGGCATTTAGGAAATAAGTATCCAATACAATATATAGGACATGCAGATCTTGTGAAAACTAATGATGATGAATGGTATATGGTTATGCTTGGAGTTAGAAAGTGTCAAGATCATTGTAATACAGGAAGAGAAACTTTTTTAGCTAAGGTAACATGGCAAGATGGATGGCCAGTAGTTAATGAAGGAGTAGGAAAGATAGAACTTGAAGGAGAAACTACATTACCTGAGCATAAGTTTGAAGAAAAAGATACGTCATTTCATTTTTTTGGAAATAAGTTAGACGATAGATTTTTAAGATTACGTAATCCAGATGAAAATATGTATTTGTTAGACCAAAGAAAAGGTTTTTTAAGGCTTATGTTATCAAAATATACATTAAAAGATTTAGAAAGTCCAAGTTACTTAGGAATAAGACAGGATAGTTATAACTATGTGTTAAGTACAATGATGGAATTTGAACCAGAAAAAGATGGTGAAAATGCTGGCTTGGCAATACTTCAAAGTAATAAATATAATTTGAGATATGAGTATACTAAAAAATCAGGCAAGAATATTTTGAGAGTTGTAAGCACTAAAGATTTAAATGATGAAGTTTTATCAGAAGTAGAAATAACTTCTAAAAGATTATTTTTAAAGATTATAGGAAGAGATCAGAAATTAGATTTTTATTATAGTTTAGATGGTGAACAATATAATGTTTTAATTAAGAATATTGATAGCAGATTTTTAAGTACAGAAGTAGCAGAAGGATTTGTAGGATGTACTCTAGGTATGTTTGCATGTAGTAATGGTAATGAAAGCTCTAATTATGCAGATTTCTTATATTTAAATTATTCAAAATTACAATAAAATATGTACTTTAAGTTAATTAATATATGCAGCAAAATTTATAATTACTGATTATCTATTTTAATTTAACTATTAAATAATTATATAAAGTTAAAGATATTTTTTTAAAATATCTTTAACTTAATTTTATAAAAAAAAGGGGTAATAGGAATGATTAAAAACAGAAAACATCTTAAACTTTTAAGTATTATGGCAGCAGTAATTATAGGGAGTAGCACAATAACAACTCAAAGTAAAGCTTTTGCATTAGAAGAAAGCAGCAAAAATGTAAACTATGAAGCCGAAAAAAATGTAGAGACAGTTTATAAACAATCTTTTGAAAACGATTTAGCGGAGTGGAAAGCTAGAAGTGGTAATGTAGCAATTGATTCATTAAAATATAAAGATGGATCAAAATCATTAAAAATAACTGATAGGCAGGAAACATGGCATGGACCAATAATAGATTTTACTGATATTCTCGAAAAAGGACAGGCTTATCATTTTTCAGCATATGTAATGTATGATGATGAAAAAGGATTAGATAATCAAACATTTAATTTACAATTTGAAAATGTAGTAAATGGAAGTTTTAAGTATGTAACTATAGGAAGTGTTACAGCTCAGAAAGGAAAATGGACTAAGATTGAAGGAGATTACAGGATTCCTAAAACAGATGTAGTTTCAAAATATTCAATGGATATAGAATTAGCATATAAGCCAAAGGCTAAGACAGAAGATAGTGATAAAATTGATTTTTATATAGATGATGTTTCGGTAGAAAAGTGTGACATGCCAGAAAAAGATTTCCAAAGGGATTTAAAAGCATTGAGAAAAGAATATAAGAATTATTTTCCAATAGGAACAGAAATTAATCCTGATCAATTATATGATGATATACATCCAGAATTTATTGCACATCAATACAATGCAATAGTTGGAGGCAATTGCATGAAAGTAGATGCTCTTCAGCCAACAGAAGGTGATTTTTATTGGAAGGATGCAGATAGTCTTCGTGATTATGCAAAAGCTAATAACATGATTTTTAGAGGACATACTTTACTTTGGCATAGTCAGGTTCCTGATTGGTTTTTCCAAGATAAAAATGATCCAACTAAACCTGCATCTAGAGAATTACTAATTGAAAGAATGAAAACACATATTAATACAGTGGTAAGCCGTTATAAAGATGATGTTGATTATTGGGATGTTGTAAATGAAGTGTTATCTGATAAAGAAGGTTTAAGACGTAATGATGAAAATTCAAAATGGGCATCAATAATTGGAGATGTTGATGGTGATGGATATGATGATGATTTTATTGAATTAGCATTTAGATATGCTAAAGCAGCTAATCCAAAAGGAAAGTTAATAATAAATGATTATGGGTTAGAATCAAGCAAGAGAAAGACAGATGAAATGTATAACCTTGTAAAGAGATTATTACAAAAAGGTGTTCCTATTGATGGAATAGGCTTACAGATGCATGTATCTATGTACAGTCCAGATTCACAAGTGGTAAAAGAAAATATGGACAAGTTAGCAAGTTTAAAGCAGTTTAAGAAAGATGGAGATTTTATACTTCAAGTAACTGAAATGGATATGTCTATGTATAGCGGCTCAGGTGAGCAAATGAAAGAGCCAACAAAGGAAATTTTAGCTCAGCAAGCAGCACAATATAAGAGATTATTTGATGTATTTAAAGAAGAAAACAAAAAAGGAAACTTAAATTTAGTTATGTTATGGGGAAATTCTGATGACGATACATGGCTAGATAATTTTCCAGTTCATAATAGATTAGATGCTCCGATGCTTTTTGATAGAGATTTACAAGCCAAAACAGCATATTATGCTTTAGTGGATCCATCAAAAGCAGATATATATAAGCAAAAAGTAAAGGCTATAAATGAAACACCTAATATTAATGAAAGTATTGATAACAAGTGGTCTATGGTTAAGGCTTTTGAGGCAAATACATTTGTAGAAAATACTGATGGTGCTACAGCGAAAGTAAAAACTATGTGGGATAAAGATAATTTATATGTTTTGGCTGATGTTACTGATAAAACAGTAAGTAATAATGATTCTGTTACTTTTTATGTAGATAATGGTTCTGGAAATAAAATAAAATATAATGTATCAAGAAATGAAATTAGTTATTCTGATAAGTTTAGGTGTAAATCAGATAATGATGGATATGAGGTTCAATGGAAACTTCCATTAAAAGAAATAAATAATTTAAAACCTGAAGTAGGAAGTAAAATAGGATTTGATATCAAGATTGAGGATGAAGATAGTAATGGAAAATTAAATTCTATTGCAGTATGGAATGATTATTCTAGTAATTCACCTGAATTACAGAACTTTGGGGAAATTCAATTAGATGGTAAAGTGAAATATGTAGAAGCTAAGAGAGGAACTCCAAGCATTGATGGAGAAATAGATGAAATTTGGAACAAAGCTAATTCGTTTAATACTGATTTAAAAGTAGAAGGTTCTGATTCTGCAAAAGCAAAAGTAAGAACTTTATGGGATGATAATTATCTTTATGTATTGTTAGAAGTTAAAGATAATAATTTAAATAAAGACAGTGATAAGGAGCATGAACAGGATTCGGTTGAAGTATTTATTGATGAAAATAATGCTAGAACACCATCATATGATGGAGATGATGCTCAGTATAGAATCAATTTTGAAAATAAGCAGAGTGGTGGTGGAAACACAAATATGGACAAATTCAAATCAGCAACTAAAGTTACTGATGATGGATATGTTGTAGAAATTGCTATTCCATTACAAAATAAACCTTATTTAAATGAATTTATGGGTTTTGATGCTCAGGTTAATAATGCAGAAGATGGTAAGAGAATAGGGGTTACTATGTGGTCAGATTCAACAGGAATGACATGGTCAACAATGAGTAATATTGGAAATATTAAATTAGTTGAATAATTATGAAATATAAAATAGGAATTTTTATAAGCAGTAAAAAATAATATTGAGTAAATTATTTTAATTTACATTTTTGCCCAACAGTAATATGAATATTATTGTTGGGTTTATTTTTATTATTGGAAGATATTACAACTGGATTAGAGTTCAACTTACTATTATTACATAAAAATACATTAAAGAATAATACTTGAAATAAAAGAAAAAATGAATTATACTGTATTTAGTTGCTAAACAGTATAGTAACTAAACAAAAAACTTAATAGGAAAAATGGGAGGAAAGATATGAGAAAGGATGAAGTAATAGGTCTTCAAATTGAAAGAATAGTTCATAAGTACACTGCTTTAGAAAAGAAAAAAAGATATTTTGGAACTAATATTCAATTGACATGTTCAGAAATTCATACTATAGATGCTATTGGCTCTAATGATAAAATAAATATTACTCAATTAGCTGCATTGAAAGGTGTTACAAAAGGTGCAGTTTCACAAATGATTTATAAACTTATAAAAAAAGGTTTGGTAAAAAAAACAGTATCGCCAAAATCAGATACGGAAGTGATTTTAGAACTTACTGAATCTGGTCAAAAAGCATATGATGCGCATTTAGAATATCATAGGATAACTAATAGAATTATGTATGAAAGATTAGAACAGATGAAACCAGAAAATTATGAAAGGCTAAAAAAAGGGCTACAGGCATTTGAAGATACATTAGATAAATTCATTGATTATGATTATGGAAAAGATGGAGAGGGGCTAAATAATGAATAATTATCCAATAGTAACAACGAAAATGGTTGGTGACAATAAGCGTGTAAAAAAAGTTCAAAAAGAGAGCAAGAAATCTTATAAATATAAAAGAAGTAGATATGTTAAAGCTAAGTTATCAAAGTTAGTAAAAGAAACTGGTTATTTAGATATGGTTGGTGAAAGTAAAGAAAAAAACATAAATACTATAGATAAGAAAGATTTATTGTTAGAGATAGAGAAAGCACAATTAACTGGTATGAGTGGAAATGGATTTCCAACTTATAAAAAATTAAAAGCAGTATTAGAATCATCAAGTGAAAATAGAGTAGTTATAATTAATGGAGCAGAATGTGATCCGGGTTTGATTCATGATGAATGGCTAATTAGAAATAGGTTAGATGATATTATTTTAGGAAGTAAGTTGATATCAGATATGATTGGTGCAAATGATGTGTTTTTAGCTACTAGATTGAAAAAAGGATTTGAATCTATAGAAGGAATAAAGGTAAAACCACTTCCTAATCGTTATCCAATGGGTGCAGAAAATATTTTAATAAAACAGACTTTGGGGATAGAACTGGATAAGAATGTAATACCAGTTTCTGTTGGGATCTTAGTTATAAATGTACAGACTGTTATAAGAATAGCTGAAATATATAAAGGTGTATATTTGAAAAATAGCAGATATATTACAGTTGCGGATTATGTTGAGGGTGAAGCAAAAGTTGTTAGAGTTGGCTATGACTCTAATGCACAGGATATATTAGAGAAAGTTTTTGGAAAACAAAATAATAAAGTTAAGTATTTGGGAGGAGGGGTTATGAATGCCCATGAAATGAATAAAGAAGATAAAATTGGACCAAAAGTTAACTTTATAGGATATGGAGAACAAACTAACTATGATCAAGCTTCCAAATGTAAGAAATGCAGACGTTGTAGTAAAAATTGTCCAATGGGTATAAAAGTTCATAAGATAATAAGTGCCTATGAAAAAAAGCAAGAGATTGATGCTAAAATATATGGAACTGAAAATTGTATAAATTGTGGAACTTGTACATTTGTTTGTGCAGCAGGGAAGAATACTATGAAAATAGTAAATAAAGTATAAGTGAAAGAAATAGTATTAATTCCATTAATTATAAAATAGGGAGAGATATAAATGGAAGAAAATAATAAGTTATATATGATGGAAAAAGGTAAAGTATCAAAAGCATTATTGACACTTGGGATACCTACAATGGTTGGAATGCTAGTATCAGCTTTGTTTAGCTTGGTTGATGGGTATTTTGTAGGAAGTTTAGGTAAGGAACAAATGGCTGCCGTATCAGTAGTGTATCCTTTAACATATGTTATTACTGGTTTAGGAATGTTATTAGGTGGTGGAGGTTCTGTATATATTGCAAAGTTACTAGGAGATAAAAAATATGAAAAAGCAAATATTGTAGGATCTGTAGTAATTGATTCTTCATTGATAATTGCAGCTATATTTGGAGCAGTAACATTAATTTTTATACAGCCTATATTACGTTGTTTAGGAGCTATTGATAGTGTTTTGCCATATGCGAAAGCTTATTGTATATATTTTGTATTTGCATTGTGTTGTAATATTTTTAATGTGACTTTTAACAATTTGATTACAGCAGAAGGTTCTGCAATTTATAGTATGATTGCAATGTTAATTGGTGGAGTAGCAAATGTATTTTTAGATCCATTATTTATTTTTAGCTTCGATATGGGGGTAAAAGGTGCAGGAATTGCAACGTTTATTGCAAATTTAATTACTACATTTATATATTTATACTTTATTTTTTCTAAAAAAAGCGTAGTTAAATATAACTTTTTAAATTTTAAACCAAGCAAAACTATATATTCAGAAATAGCCAAAGTTGGAGTTACATTGATGTTTTTTCAAGTACTTTATAGTGTTGGATTAGCTATAACAAATGTTCTAGCGTCTAAGTATGGAGATGCATGTATTGCGGCAATAGGAATTACTAATAGAATAAATTCATTAGGTTTTATGGCAATTGCAGGATTTACAAAGGGATATCAATCATTTGTAGGATTTAATTATGGTGCTAATTGTGAAAAAAGAGTTAAGGAAGCTTTGAAAACATCACTAATTTGGACAACAGCATTTTGTTTGATTTGCAGTATTTTATGGATAGCATTTACAGGAGATATTGTTAAAGTATTTAATTCTAATGAAGATGTGGTTAGAGTAGCTGTAATAGCATTAAGATATTATTCAATCACATTTATTGGAATGGGATGTATAATGGTATATACTACAACATTTTTAGCTGTTGGAGAAGAAGCTGTTGGTGGTATTATATGTTTATTAAGACAAGGATTATTCTTAATAGTTTTCTTATTCATACTTAATATTATATTAGGAGAAAGAGGTATTCTTTTAGCACAGCCAGTTGCGGATGGTCTAACAGTATTGCTAATAGCATTTTTAGCATATAAAAAACCTATTTCTTGCAATAGTTTTGAAAAAGTTCAAGCATAGTTTTTTAGAGGATTAGGCTTAACGTGTTTATAGTATAGAGGTGTAGACACATACAGATAGTTTTTATATGAAGATGGACTGTATACTAAATGATTTTTTATCATTTAGTATACAGTCCATTTTAAATTTTATGCTAATTCAGATAATTCTTTATTAAGTGATTTAATTTCGTCGCTTTGAGAAGTTATAGTTGAAGATAAATCATTAGCTATAGTTTCTGTTGAATTATATTGTTCACTAATAGTATCAAAAGATGAAATAACATTATCTTTAGCTGTATAAGCAGTAGTTAAATGAGATAAGCAAGTTGTTATTTCATTAGCAGCATTTTCAATTGATGATTTTATATTAGAAAAATTATCTTTTGCATTTTCTAAAGAATTATGTTGAGTTTGTAAGGCAGAATTACCGGATATCATAGCCTCTGAAGCTTTTAAAATATCAGATTTAATTTCATCTAATATAGAAGTTATGCTTTTTACGGCAAGCTCTGAATTTTCGGCTAATCTTTTTACTTCACCAGCTACAACGGAGAACCCCTTGCCTGCTTCTCCAGCTCTTGCAGCTTCTATAGCAGCATTTAAAGATAAAAGATTTGTCTGGCTTGCAATTTGTCTTATAGAATCTGTAATGCTATTGACAGACTCTAGCTTTGATACTAAAGCGTTTACTGTCGAAGTAGAAGTAGTGAATGCACTTTCAAGATCATTTAATGAGGAACCTAAACTATCTATTGTATTTAATCCAGAATCAGCTAACTTATCTGTATCAAGTACGGTAATGTGTACATTATTAATATTCTCGGCTAAGTTTTCCATATCTGAACTGAAATTTGATAAGATGGTTTTTGTTTTTGATATTTCTTTGTATTGGTTTTCTGTAGAATTTTCAAATGCTGAAATAGAATTTAATAAAGATGAAAATGAATTATCAATTTTTTCAGCTTTAATTTTTAATGTTGAAATTTTATTTGAATTATCTTTGTCTTTTTTTGAATCAGGGATTGTGGATATAGTATCTTTTGATGATTCAAGATTATAATTTGAAATTTTTTCACTTATTTTACTGTGCTTAAATATACTCATGATATAAAATCCTCCATAAATCAAAAATAATATGATTGACTATTTTTTATTAAAGTTTTATTATGTGGTCCTATTCAATTTTTAAAGTAAATAAATTAGAGAATTTCTTTGCAATCCATATATGGAAAAGAGTTTTTTCAATATGCTTTTGTAGAAAACTTAGATGCTTGCTTGTCCTATAAAAGTTTTCTATTGATTGTTAGCATATCTACGAGAATTACAAAGCTAATCATCATAAAAAATAACGGTTTTTAGTTTTGAATTTAGAATTGCACATTAGGTAAATTAGATTTTTATTAAATAAATTAATTTTATTATACATCAATAATTATTTTAGTAAACTTATATTAAATATAAATTATTTATAAATAAATTATACCATATTATAAATAAATAAATATTAATATTAAACAATTATTTTTATATGTAAATATTAATAGGATTATACATAGTTTGAAGTTTTTGATATAATAAGTAAAGAATTATGTTATAAAGGGTGATATCTATGGCAATTAATGATTGGAAAAATTTTTTGATGCCTTATGAACAAGCGGTTGATGAATTAAAGGTTAAATTAAGATCCATTAGAAAAGAGTATAGAAGAAAAAATGAATATTCACCAATTGAATTTGTAACTGGAAGAGTTAAAGAAGTTTCAAGTATGCTTGAAAAGGCTAATAAATTTGAAATACCGTTAGAAAGAGTAAGGTATGAACTTGAAGATATTGCCGGAATAAGAATTATGTGTCAATTTGTGGACGATATAGATACAGTAGTTGATCTTCTTAGAGGTAGAAAAGATATGCAGATTCTTTATGAAAAGGATTATGTAAGAAATGTAAAGGAAAGTGGTTATAGAAGTTATCATATGATAATAAAATATCCAGTTAATATGGCAGAAGGTCCAGTAGAAATATTAGCAGAGTTTCAAATAAGAACATTAGCTATGAATTTTTGGGCAACAATAGAGCATTCACTTAATTATAAATATAAACAACATATACCAGAAAAGCTAAAAGAAAAGCTTAAACGTTCTGCAGATGCTGCTTTTAGGTTGGATGAAGAAATGTTAGAAATTAAAGATGAAATAAAAGATGCCCAAAAGTTATTTGAGGTAAAATCACATATTATATCTAATATAATGAACTGTTTATTGACATTAATATCATTAGGTAAAGAGGCAGAAGCAGCAAGGTATCAAAAGACATTAAATAAATTAATAGAAGAAGGAGAAGTATGGGAGCTTAATAGTCTTCTTTTTTCTGTTAAAAGAGAAATTGAAAAATATCAGGATTAATCTGCATTCTATGTTTAAGTTAATAGCTTAAGCATAGTTTTTTTTGTATTTATAGTTAAGCATTAGAATATGCAAAGATAATTCAGTATGATAAAATAAATAAGATAGAGGAGGAGTTATTGATTGAGGATAAAATTGAATAAATCACAGATGCTTGTAGGATTAGTATGCATATTGATTTTTAGTATTGGATTAAACATATATAATATATTTAGGCTTGAAAGTTACAAATATAGGATTGGACAGCAGTCTTATGCTAAAATTGAAGATATAAGACAAAGAAATGAAAGCAATATGGAGATATTGAATAAAAGTACTGACAGTAGAAATATAAGAAATGAAGAAATACTGAAGTTATATAAAAATTATGATGTAATGTCTTCAGATATTATAGAATTATGGCAACAATATAGTGATTATAAAGATAATTCACTTACATTATTATCAAAAAGGATTGATACGAATAAAGTAATTCAAAATGATATTAATGGAAAAATAAAAGATTATATGTTTTCAACATTGACCAAAGAAATGAAGAATGAAAAAAGTAAGTTTTTACTAGAAAATGATGATTTAAAATGTTTTGAAGCTATGAAAGATATGTCTGAAAGAATTTATTGTTATTTTAATGAATTTAATTCAGATAAGTTAAAAGGTTGTTTAGGAGAAGATAAAGAAAAGAAAATAATTAAGCAAAATTATTGGATTGATATGTTGAATGGGATATATAATATTAGTGATGATTATACAGATATTAAGTGGAATATAGAAGCTGTTGAAAATTAGATAAAAAACTGCTGCATAATATATATACAGCAGTTTTTTAGCAATTGAATAAAGTATGTTAAAAAATTAGTGACATCCGCTACAAGAACCACCACAGCCACCTTCTGGAGCAATTACAGGTTTTAAGCTTAATCCATTACCTTGATTTTCTTCCGAAGATAAGATTATGAATCCACCAAATTGTTCTATTAATGATTTTTCCATAATGAAATTGATGTCGTTAACAGTTTCAACTTCATCAGCATCAGTTCCTTGAGAGATAGATATGTTAAAAATTGGACCACTGCAGGCATAACCAGCAAAATTTATTCTAATATTGAAGTCAGTTATTTTATTTTCTTCTAAAAAAGCTTTAAATTCAGTATAAGCTTCTTCACTTATAGTAATATTTTTCATAAAAAACACCTACTTTATATAAATTCAATGACAAGGTCATTTTTTTTAGTATAGCATATGATTAATAAAATATCAAAGTATTCTACTCGGAATTATTAAAAATAGCAACATATGAGATTCAAATTAATATAAAAAGTACACAGAATTTGTATGTATGTTATAATTGATACTTAGGAAATCTATATATGTGAATACAAGAAAAATAAAAAAGGAGAAACTATTTATGAAACCGTATAATAAGGACTTCTTACTTAAAGAAATAGATAAATATAACAATATAATACATGAAAGAAACAGTGGAAATTATAAAATTGTAAAAAATAATATTTCTAAAGAAAAGCTTCAAGGATATATGTATAAAGAAAAAGAAAAATATGATATTGATGTTGTGGAACTTTTAGAAAATGATAAGTGTATAATGAAGTTAGATATAAGAGAAATACAAAGTGATTATGAAGCTATAAAATTTGCAAAAGGAAAAGTTGGAGTTGTAGGTCTTGGACTTGGATATATTGTGCAGGAAATTGCGAAAAAGAGTGATGTTCACGAAATAGTTGTTTATGAAATAAGTAATGAAGTAATAGAAATGTACAATGAAAATTTTGAGAAAAATGATAAAATTAGAATTATACAAGGAGATGCATTTAAAGCACAAAGTGAAAAGTTTGATTTTTTCTTTGTTGATATATATAACTATAAATTGACTTCTAAGGTTGTTGAAGATTATAAAAAGTTTAATAAATTACATGAAATTGAAGAATATTCATTTTGGGGAATGGAACACTTTTTATTAAGTTGTAGTTATGAAGAATTATTATGGGTATTTATACCTGAAAATTGGGTAGCTATGTGTAAAAACTTATATGAAAAGTTTGAAGGATCTGGTTACATTAAATATTACAAACCATTAGGAGATAAAAAAGTAAGTTCAATATTATCAAAATTCAAAGATGTATTAAATGCAGAATAATATTTAGATTATATTATAATGAAAAAAATATTAAATAAATTAGAACTAAAAGGCTTATGCAACAAATTTCTGTAGCATAAGTTTTTGTTCTTTTGTGGGTAAATGTGGTATAATATGAAAAATATATTATTCTTTTATTATTAAGAATTTTAATATTAAAAGTATTTGTGAACTTGAATTGTTAATATATAATGATGTTTAGGGGTTATTTAATGAAAAAATAAGTTACTGAAATTGAAAATTAAAGAAGGGAAATTATATAATTAATGACAGATTTTATTGAGGTGAATATCAACAATTTAGAAACCGGTATGATTTTAGCTGAAGATATTGTATATAATGATAAAGTCATATTAACTAAGGGGAAAAGACTTAATAAGAGTGTAATAGATAAAATTAATAAAATGTTAATACTAGGTAGTGTAAGAGTTTATTCTGAAGAAGTAAATGAAAGTAATAAAATAGTTGTGATGAGCAGCAAAGTTACAGAATATATAAGAATTAATCAGGTATTAAATAAAATATCAGAACTTTTACATGACAAATTGCAATATTTTTTAAGTGAAAGATCATCATCAATGAATGAATTAAGTGAATTCCATAAAATTATATATAAAGAATTAGAAATAAACAGTAGTCATATTATAAAAAGTATTATTGCTTATGGAAGTAAAACTGATAGTATTTATAGGCATAGTGTTAATGTAGCTGTATTAGGAGCTGTATTAGGTAAATGGTTGGAGTTTAGTGGAGAAGAAATCAATTCAATAATTTATGCTGGAATATTATCTAATTTTGGAAAATTAAAAATAGATTATGAAATAATACATAAGAAGAGCAGATTGACAGATTCAGAATACGAAATAATGAAAACTTATCCTAAGGTTGGATATGAATTCTTAAAAAAAAATTCGAATATAAATGATGAAGTTTTAAATACAGTTCTTACACATCATGAAAGAGAAGATGGTTCTGGATATCCATTAGGGATGTATGGTACACAAATAAGTAAATTTGCTAAAATAATTGCTATTGCTGATGTATTTGATGCAATTAATTCAAAAAGGGAATATAAAGAAAAGATGATGCCATTTGAGGCATTAAGGGTACTTGAAGAAGAAGCAAAAGGAAAATTGGACAAGGAGTATTGTATGACATTTATAAGTCATATTATTAATTTTTATTTGGGAGAATATGCTGTTTTAAGTAATGGTGAAATGTGCAAGATAATTCAGATGAATATTAATTCTATAGAAAGTCCTTTTGTATATATAGAAGAAAAGGATCAGTTTGTTGATTTGTCTTTAGAAAAAGAAATATACATAAAAGAAATAATATTTAAATAGAAAGAGGATACTGAAATTTTAGCATCCTCTTTTTATTTATTATTTGACAACTATATTAACAAGTCTTCCTTTGATAACAATAATTTTTACGATATTTTTACCTTCAGTAGCTTCTTTTATATGAGCATTTTCAAGGGCTGCAGCCTTGATTCCTTCTTCATCTAAGTTAGAAGCAATCATAATTTTAGCTTTAATTTTTCCGTTAACTTGAATTGCTATTTCAACTTCATCTTTAACTAGTGCAGATGGGTCAAATTCAGGTAATCTTTCATTAAATATGGTTGTAGTATTTCCTAATAAACTCCATTCTTCTTCAGCAAAGTGAGGAGCGAATGGTGCAAGTAATTTAATAAAGTCAGCTATAGTTTCTTTTAAGAATTTAGGGTTTTTAACTTTTTCTTGAAGATATTTGCTAAGAGCATTTGTAAGTTCCATAAGTCTTGCAATAGCAGTATTAAATTGCATCTTATCTGTATCTTCAGTTACACCTTTAATTGCAGTATGTTTCCAGAAGTTTAATTCTTTTTCTGCTGCATCCATAGTTGTTTTTACATTATCTTTAGAATTTACGACGTCTCTAGAAGTTTCCAAAAGTCTTTCTATTCTGTCTACAAATTTAGATACAGATTTGATTCCATCGTCACTCCAAGCTCCACCTTCAGTGTATGCAAATCCAAACATTAGGTACATTCTGAATACATCAGCACCATATTGTTTGATATAATCATCTGGAGAAATTGTATTTCCTTTTGATTTACTCATTTTAAGTCCGTCTGGTCCAAGAATTAATCCTTGGTGAGTTAAGCTTTTGAATGGTTCATCAAATTTTAAGTATCCCATATCTCTTAATGCTTTAGTGATAAATCGTGCATATAATAAGTGCATACATGCATGCTCAGGGCCACCAACATATTTGTCTACTGGAAGAATTTTGTTGATTATTTCAGGATCAAATGGGGCATCAGCATTTTTGTTATCTGGATATCTTAAGTAGTACCATGATGAACATACGAAAGTATCTAATGTATCAGCTTCTCTTTTGGCTGGCTTACCACAGCAAGGGCAAGTTGTGTTTATAAATTCATCACATTTAGCAAGTGGTGATTTACCATCTGGAGTAAATTCAACATTGTATGGAAGTTGAACTGGGAGATCCTTTTCTGGAACTGGAACTATTCCACAATCATCACAGTAAATTACTGGAATTGGAGCTCCCCAGTATCTTTGTCTAGATACTAACCAATCTCTTAATCTGAAGTTAACTTTCATAGCGCCTAATTTATCTTTTTCTAATTCTTCTACAATAGCTTTTTTTGCTTGTTCAGTAGTTAATCCATCAAATTTTCCAGAGTTAACAAGTATACCATGTTCACAGAATGGAAGTTCTGGTTCATTTCCTACTTTATCAGTAATAACTCTTTGTATTGGTAAATTAAATTTAGTAGCAAAAGCAAAATCTCTTTCATCATGAGCAGGAACAGCCATAACGCATCCTGTACCATATGTAGCTAATACATAATCTGAAATCCATATAGGAACTACTTTGCCGTTTATAGGATTTATAGCATATGAACCAGTGAATACACCAGTTTTTTCTTTGGAAACAGATTGTCTTTCTATATCAGATTGTTTTGCTGCTTCTTCTTTATAATTTTCAACAGCTTCTTTATTTTCAGCTGTAGTTAACTCATCAACTAATTTATTTTCAGGAGCTAAAACAACATAAGATACACCATTTAATGTATCAACTCTAGTTGTAAATACGTCAAATGATAAATCAGAATCTTTAACTTTAAATGTAACTTGAGCTCCGTAAGATCTTCCAATCCAGTGTTTTTGCATTGCTTTTGTTTTTTCTGGCCAGTCTAACTCATCAATTTTATCTAATAATTCATCAGCGTAATTAGTGATTTTGAAGAACCATTGAGTTAAATCTTTTTTAGTAACTAAAGTTCCACATCTTTCACATTCGCCATCAATAACTTGTTCGTTAGCTAAAACAGTGTTACAAGATGGACACCAGTTTACAGGAGCTTTCTTTCTGTAGGCTAATCCTTTTTCGTATAATTTTAAGAATAACCATTGAGTCCATTTGTAGTAATCAGGAAGACAAGTAACAATTTCGTTTTCCCAATTAAACATTGCACCCATTGATTTTAATTGTTTTTCCATTGTTTCAATATTTTTTAATGTTGAATCATGTGGATGGATACCAGTTTTGATTGCATAGTTTTCAGCTGGTAATCCAAATGCATCAAATCCCATTGGTTGGAATACATTGTATCCTTGCATTCTTTTAAATCTAGCCCATGAATCTGTTGGACCATAGTTGAACCAGTGACCAGCATGTAATTGAGCACCTGATGGATAAGAGAACATTTCAAGAGTATAAAGTTTCTTATCTAATTTGCTTGAGTCGAATTTATAAGTTTTATTTTCTTCCCAAATCTTTTGCCATTTTTCATCGATTTTAGTACTATAATTTCCCATTTGAACCTCCGTTATTATTATTTATTTTTGTATAAAAAAAGCTCCCATCTCTACTTTAAGAGACGAAAGCATAGTTTCCGTGGTACCACTCTTATTAGAAGAATGTGTAAATTCTTCTCACTTAACACTTTAACGGGTTTACCGTATCTGTTTCTTACGCAGATAAGCTCCTAGACAAGTTCATAATAATATAACACTATTTTTCACCAGACAATAGTTCTCTTAAGATATATTTATTACTACTACTTCTAATCAATGCTATTATACAATTTTAGAATTATTATATATTAAAATGACTGATAAATCAAGAAAGTATTTACAGTTACAAAATAATGAATTATGTAAATATTAAGTAAAATATATAAATATAAATAAAAAATGTGTATTTCAAATGGTATAATATAGAAATGAAAAATTCCAGCTTGTTATGAAAGTATGGATATTAATAAATATTTTTAAAGTGACAAAAATATTTATTATATTATAATATATAAAAATGAATGATAAAATAGTATTCCTATAATATATTTATAAATAGATATTAGATTATGGGAATTTATAAAGTTATAGATAAAGGAAGTGATAGCATGGATTTATTATTAGTATTAGGTTTAGTAGTCTTAATATTAAATATATTCTTTTCTTTTTCTCTTGTTTTTATTGAAAGGAAGGATCCAACTACAACGTGGGCGTGGCTTTTAATACTAATTGTATTACCTGGTGTAGGATTTATAATTTATTTAATGCTTGGGCAAAATTTAAGCAGAGAAAAAATATTTAAAGAAAAAACTATAGACGATGCCAAAAAGAGAATGATATTAAATGCTATGTATGAGTCTAATATATCTTCTCATGATGGAGGAGAAAAGTTTTTTGATCTTAGGAAAATGAATATTAATAGTTCAGGAGCCAAATATAGAATAAATAATGCTATTAATGTATATGTAAATGGAAAAGAAAAATTTAATCAGCTTTTACAGGATATAAGAAATGCTGAAAAGTACATACATGTTGAATATTACATTTTTAAAAAGGATATATTGGGGAAAACAATAATAGATGAATTAACAAAGAAAGCAGAAGAAGGATTAGAAGTAAGACTTCTTGTAGATGCAATGGGATCAAGAAAATTAACTAAAAAGGTGTTAAAAAAATATTTATCAGCAGGGGGCAAATTTTCATTATTCTTTCCAGGAATATTACCACATTTAAATACACACATTAACTATAGAAATCATAGAAAAATAGTTGTTATTGACGGCAAATATGGTTATGTTGGTGGATTTAATGTAGGAAAGGAATATATAAATGAAGATAAAGAGATAGGATTTTGGAGAGATACCCATATAAGAATTGAAGGGGAATCTGTAGATGATTTAAATGCACGATTTCTGATGGATTGGTGCTATGCTTCAGGAGAAAAAATAGAAAATTATAAAAAATATATGATACAGGAAAAAAAGAAGGTAGGAGATGTAGGAATTCAGATTGTTACAAGTGGTCCAGATCATAAGGAACAATATATAAGAAATGCATATATTAAGTTAATAAATAATGCTAAGAAAAATCTATATTTAGAAACACCATATTTTATACCAGATGCACCAGTGCTTGAAGCTTTGAAGATATCAGCATTATCAGGAATTGATGTGAAAATAATAATTCCTGGAAAGCCTGATCACTTTTTTATGCAGTGGGCAGCAAGTTCATATATTGGAGAGTTATTAGAAGCTGGAGTAAAAGTATATACTTACAATAATGGTTTTATACATGCCAAAACAATTGTAGCGGATAGTATTGTTATGAGTATTGGAACAGCTAATATGGATATACGAAGTTTCAAACTCAATTTTGAAGTAAATGCATTTATTTATGATGATAGAATTGCTAAAAATGGGGAAGAACAGTTTAGAAAAGATATGAGTCAATGTAATGAAATAACAAAAGAAATATATGATAGTAGAAGTTTAAGATTAAAAATCAAGGAATCATTTACAAGATTGCTATCGCCTATACTATAAGAATTAAATAATGATGGATTGATAAATAGTTAATTTATCTGGCGTATATATGATTAAATGTTAATAAATGTTGACAAATTATTTCAACTTGTTATAATTATAAAAACAATTATTTTTACAATGAATGGAGAAAGAAACATGAAAAAAGGTATTAATGAATCAGTGATGCAAAAATTTTATAACTTTTTTAGTTTTATTTTCTGGGGCTTTTACTTTAGCGCTGGTTATTTATTTTGCAAAAAACTGAATATTAATAATTTTTTAATGAGTGTTTAAAATTTTAATAATTCATATGGAAAAGTAAGTATAGTTTTATATATTATAGAGCTCATTAATGAATGGGTTCTATTTTTTTTATAAATATAGAAACTAATACAGAGTAAGCAGTAAGAAATAAGGGGGACTATGGTAATGATAGTAATTTTAAAACAAAATGTAGAACAAAAAGAAATTGAAAAATTAACTAAGCAGATCGAAGCTAAGGGGCTTACAGTAAATCCTGTAATAGGTACTGAAAAAAGTATTTTGGGGTTAGTTGGAGATACAACACAAATTGATGCTTCGATTATAGAAGCAAGTGAAATTGTAGAAAATGTAATGCATGTTCAAGAACCTTTTAAAAAAGCTAATAGAATGTTTCATCCACATCCAACAATAGTTGATATTAATGGAGTAAAAATAGGTGGAAAGAAGATTGCCATGATAGCTGGTCCGTGTTCAGTAGAAAGTGAAGAACAAATTTTAGGAATAGCGCAAGAAGTTAAAAAAATGGGAGCTAATTTTTTAAGGGGTGGAGCTTTTAAGCCAAGAACATCACCTTATGCATTTCAAGGGTTAAAATATGAAGGATTAGAATTATTAAAGAAAGCCAAAGAAAAAACAGGTATGCCAATAGTTACAGAATTAATGTCACCTTATGATATAGAAACTTTTGTAGAAAATGTTGATGTTATTCAAGTGGGAGCTAGAAATATGCAGAACTTTGAACTTTTAAAAGAGCTTGGTAAAATTAATAAACCAATATTATTAAAAAGAGGACTATCTGCTACTATAGAAGAATGGTTAATGTCTGCTGAATATATTATGGCTGGTGGTAATGAAAATATAATCCTCTGTGAAAGAGGTATAAGAACATTTGAAACTTATACAAGAAATACTTTAGATTTAAGTGCTATACCAGCTGTTAAAAAGTTAAGTCATTTACCTGTTATTGTTGATCCGAGTCATGCAGCAGGAAAGTATTGGATGGTTGAACCTCTTGCAAAAGCTGCCATTGCAGTAGGAGCTGATGGGCTTATAATAGAAGTACATAATGATCCAGCTAATGCATTATGTGATGGTCCACAATCTATAAAACCTAAGAATTATGCTAAATTAGTTCAGAAATTAAGAGCTATTGCTAATGTAGTGGGAAGAGAAATTTAATTTTAAATAAGTTACAGTGTTTAGCTGTTAAAGTGTCTAGTATTGTAGTAAAACAGTAAGTGAAAGATTGCGGTATAAATTTAAAAAGAAAATAAAGACAATGTTCATGTAAATATAAAATAAAGAAAGGAGTATGCCAAAACCAAGAACATTGCAAAACTTAAAAATTAAATTAATATGTGTTTATCAAGGTAAAATGGGATAGGTATAGTAAATAATAAAACATATATTAATAAAGTTTTATAAGGTTTTGGCAATGGAAGATGTAGTGGAAAAGTTAATTGTTGATTTAGGAGAAAGAAGTTATCCTATAATAATAGAAAAAGGGCTGTTAGATAAAATAAATATTGAAATCGAAAAAGTATTTAATGGTGGAAAAATTTTTGTATTAAGTGATAAAAATGTTGCAGCTTATTATGGTGAGAGAGTTGTAAAATGCTTAGAAAAGGCAGGATATGAGGTAAAGCTTATGGTGCTTGAGCCAGGAGAAGAAACAAAATCAATAAATACACTTCCTTTAATTTATAATGAACTTTTAGATTTTAAACTTACAAGAAGTGATCTTATCATAACTTTAGGGGGAGGAGTAATTGGAGATATAGGAGGATTTGCTGCTTCTACTTTTCTTAGAGGGGTTTCTTTTGTACAGATTCCTACATCAATTCTTGCGCAAGTTGACAGTAGTGTTGGTGGAAAGGTTGCAGTAGATTTAGATAGGGGTAAAAATTTAGTTGGAAGCTTTTATCATCCTAAATTGGTACTTATAGATCCTAAAGTATTGTATACTTTGGATGAAAGATTTTATAGAGATGGAATGGCAGAAGTAATTAAATATGGATGTATAAAAGATAGAGAGTTTTTCTATTTTTTAAAAGGTTTAAAAAATAAAGAAGAAGTTATGAACAATATAGAAAAAGTTATACACAAATGTTGTTATATTAAAAAAGGTGTTGTGGAAAAAGATGAAAGAGATACTGGCGAGAGAATGCTTTTAAACTTTGGACATACATTAGGTCATGCTATAGAAGCGTATTATGATTTCAAAAAATTCAGTCATGGTGAAGCTGTAGCAATTGGAATGTATGAAATAAGCAGAATTTCTGAGAAAAGAGGAATTACAAAAGAAGGAACTGCTGATACTATAAAAGAAATTTTAATTCAGTATGGACTTCCATATCAAGTAGAAATTAATGAAAAATCAGTTATTTTAGATACAATATCTTTAGATAAAAAAAATATTGATAATGTACTTAAAGTAGTACTTCTTAAATCAATAGGAAAATCTTTTTTAGAAAAAACAAATGTAGAATTTTTTAAATAAGGTAATGGAGGCAGAGAAAATGGGGGATTATAAAATTTATCCGAATAAATTAAAAGGTTATATAAGGATACCACCTTCAAAAAGTATGGCGCATAGGGCTGTAATATGTGCGTCATTAAGTGAAGGAATAAGCAGATTAACTAATATAGATTATTCTGATGATATAATTGCTACTATTAAAGCAATGGAATCACTTGGGGCTGTTATAGTAAAGAAGGAAGATTATCTTGAAGTAACAGGAATAAATAATATTAATAATAAACAAAAAAATAGCTTTCATAATAATAGGATTATAGATTGCAATGAATCTGGTTCAACATTAAGATTTATAATACCTATTGCTTCATTGTTTGAAGGAGTAAATAGATTTATTGGAAGAGGTAATTTAGGAAAAAGACCATTAGATACATATTATAGTATTTTTGATGAGCAAGGGATAAATTATAGTTATAAAAAAGGAAATCTTGATTTAAAAATAGATGGAAAGCTTAAATCAGGTGAATTTAAAATAAAGGGCAATATAAGTTCACAATTTATAACAGGACTTCTATTTACTCTTCCTTTATTGGATGGAGATTCGAAGATATTAATAACAACTGAAATGGAATCTAAAGGGTATATTGATTTGACTTTAAGTGTAATAAAGGATTTTGGTATTGAGATAATCAATAATGGATATAAAGAATTTATTATTAAAGGTAATCAGAAATATATAAGCAGAGATTATAGAGTTGAAGGAGATTATTCACAGGCAGCATTCTTTTTATGTGCAAATGCTGTTGGTAACGATGTGACTGTAACTGATTTAAAACTTGATTCTCTTCAAGGGGATAAAGAAGTAATAGATATATTAGAAAGAATGGGTGTAAAAATTGAAAATAGAAATTTTGGCATTACAGTTCAAGTGTATGGAAGTTTAAAATCAACTGTAATAGATGGATCTCAATGTCCTGATATTATACCTGTTGTAGCACTAGCTGCTTCTTTATGTCAAGGAACTACTGAAATAGTTAATGCAGAAAGACTTAGAATAAAGGAATGTGATAGATTGAGTGCAGTTACAAAGGAACTTAATAAACTTGGAGCTGATATTAAAGAAAAGCGTGATGGATTAATAATAAATGGTGTGAAAAGTTTAAAAGGTGGCGTTGAAGTATGGAGTCATAAAGATCATAGAATAGCTATGACTCTTGCAATTGCATCAACTGTATGTGAAGAACCTATAATTATTAATGATTATGAATGTGTATCAAAATCATATCCACAGTTTTGGGAGGATTTTAGATCTATTGGAGGTAAGTTTGATGAGTGGAATGTGGGGGAATAAATTAAAAGTATCTATTTTTGGAGAATCTCATGGAGCAGGAATTGGAATTACAATTGATGGACTTCCATCAGGATTTGAAATAAATATGGATGAAGTTATGAAAGAAATGGCAAGACGTGCACCAGGAAAAAGTAAGTTATCTACAGCTAGAAAAGAAGCTGATATTCCTGAAATTTTAAGCGGATTTTTTGAAGGAAAAACAACTGGTACTCCTTTTTGTGCAATTATAAGAAATAGTGATCAGCATTCCAGGGATTATGGAAAGCTTAAAAATTTAATGAGACCTGGTCATGCAGATTATTCAGGATTTATTAAGTATAAGGGGTTTAATGATTACAGAGGTGGAGGTCATTTTTCAGGAAGAATTACAGCACCTTTAGTGTTTGCAGGAGCAGTGTGTAAGCAGATATTAGAATCTAAAGGGATAAAAATAGGAGCTCATATAAATAGTATAGAAAAAGTAAATGATAAGAGTTTTTTTGACGTTGAATTGACAAATGAGCTTTTAGATATAATAAAAGAAAAAGAATTGCCGCTATTATCAGCGGAAAAAGAAGAGGAAATGAAAAATGCAATTTTGGAAGCAAGAAAAGATCAAGATTCAGTAGGAGGAACTATTGAATGTGTTGTATTAGGAATTGATGCAGGAATAGGTGAGCCATTTTTTGATTCTGTTGAATCAACATTAGCTCATTTAATGTTTTCAGTTCCAGCAGTTAAAGGTATTGAATTCGGAAAAGGATTTTCAATGAGTGAGCGCAGAGGTTCTGAATGTAATGATGAATATTATTATGATGGTGAAAAAGTAAAAGCTTATACAAATAATAATGGAGGAATACTAGGAGGAATAACAAATGGAATGCCTGTAATATTTAAAGTTGGGATAAAACCTACACCATCTATAGCTAAAATGCAGAAAACTATAGATATAAGTAAACATAAGGATGCAGATCTTGTTATTGAAGGAAGACATGATCCATGTATAGTTCAAAGAGCAGTACCTGTAATTGAAGCAGTTACAGCGATTGGCATTATGAATCTTATTTAATTAAGTGAGATAGTTGAATATTAATACTATTTTTATGATTAATTATATATATGATTTTAATTTTCTGTAACAGAAGGGAGAAATAACAATATGTCAGAACTTGATGGCTATAGAAAGAAAATAGATGAAATAGATAGAAAAATTACAAGATTGTTTGAAGAAAGAATGGATACTGTTATAAAGGTAGGAGAATATAAAAAGAAAAATAATCTTCCAGTACTTAATAAAGATAGGGAAAAACAAGTTATAGAAAAGAATATAGGTTATTTAAATAACAAGGATTATTCAGAAGAACTAGTGGTATTTTTTAATAATTTAATGAATATTGCAAAAGAACTTGAACATAAAAAGATGAAAAATAAATATGAGAAATATAGTTTGAAAGAGATAAAAGCTCATAGAAAGGATAAATGTAGTGTAGGTTATTTTGGAGTACCTGGATCATATACAGAAGAAGCTATGATAAATCATTTTGGAAATGATGTTGATTCAAAGTCTTATGATGAATTTGAAGATGTTTTTATGGCTATAAAAAATGATAAAATTGATTATGGTGTTGTGCCTATAGAAAATTCTTCAACTGGTGCGATTTCAAAGGTATATGATTTACTATATAAATATGATTTCTATATTGTTGGAGAAGAATGCTTAAAAATTGAAGAACATTTATTAGGTGTAGAAGGAACATCTTTGGATGATATAAAAGAAGTTTATTCTCATGAAGAGCCATTTAAGCAGAGTACAGAGTTTTTAAAGAAATATAAGGAGTGGAAACTGATACCTTTTCATAGCACATCAGTAAGTGCAAAGCTTGTTAGTGACTTAAAAGATAAAAGTAAAGCTGCTATAGCAAGCAGAAGATCTGCACAGATTTATGGACTTAGTATTATAGAAGAAAATATAAATAACAGAAGTGAAAACACTACTAGATTTATTATTATTTCAAAGAGATTTGAATCAGATAAAAATTGTAATAAGATAAGTGTAGTATTTTCAATGGAGCATAAAGCGGGGGCTCTTTATGAATTAGTTAGGCATCTTGCAGAAAATCAAATTAACATGATGAAGATTGAATCTAGACCTATGCAGAGTGGAGTATGGAAGTATTTTTTATATGTTGACTTTGAAGGAAATGTTTCTGATGAAAAAGTTAAAAATGCATTAAATAAAATAGAGCAGAATAGTTCATACTTTAAACTTATTGGGGGATACCAAAAAGCATAAAAACCAATTATATATAAAAAGGGGTAAATTGATTATGAATTTTTACGGAGTTTTAGGAGAAAGATTACCTCATACTATTTCACCAGAAATACATGAGGAGATATTTTCATTGTTAGGTATAGAAGGTGCATATAAAATTTTTGAAGTAGAAAAAAAAGAATTACACAAAGTTGCAGATTCGCTTAGAGTATTAAAAATTAAGGGTACTAATGTAACTATACCTTATAAGCAGGATATAATGAAAAATTTAGATGAAATATCTGAAGAAGCAAAGAAAATAGGTGCAATTAATACAATAAGTTTAAATGATAATAAATTATATGGATATAATACTGATTATTATGGATTTGGAACAATAATAGACAGAAACAATATTGATATAAAAAATAAGATAGTTATGGTTTTAGGAACTGGTGGTGCATCTAAAGCAGTTGTCACATATTTACTTGATCATGGAGTGGAAATGATATATTTAGTATCTAGAACAGAGAAAAAAGAATCAGGGTATAACAATTCAAAGGTTGAGTGTAGAACGTATAGTACAATTAATGATATAAAAGGAGATGTAATAGTAAATACAACACCTGTTGGAATGTTTCCTAAGGTTAATGCAAGTCCAGTTTCAGAGGATATAATAAATAATTTTGAAGTATTAATAGATGTTATATATAATCCAAGAAAAACTAAGTTTTTAGAAATTGGTGAAAAGTTGAATAAGAAAGTTTGTGGAGGGCTTGAAATGCTTATAGGTCAAGCCATTAAGTCAGAAGAAATATGGCAGGAAATAGAAATTGATAATGAAGTATTTGAAAAAATTTATTTAAAAATAAGTGAAAATTTTAAATAGATTTTAATTATAAAGTGATTTTTGGGGGCTTAGAATGAAAAATAAAGTAGTAATTATAGGAATGCCAGGCAGTGGAAAAACAACAATAGGTAGGATTATTGGAGAGGACTTATCATTGAAATTTTATGATATGGATGAATATATACAAGAAAAAACATCAAAATCAATTAATGAATTGTTTGAAAATGGAGAAGACTATTTTAGAGATATAGAAAGTAATGTGTGTCAAGAACTTTCAAGAGAAAAAAATGTTGTTATTTCTACAGGAGGAGGAGTAATAAAAAGAAAAGAAAATATTGATGCGTTTAAAGAAAATTCATTAATAATATTTTTAGATAGGCCTGTTGAAAAGATATTAGAAGATGTAGATGTATCAAATCGTCCACTTCTTAAAAATGGAAAAGAAAAAATAATAAATTTGTACAAAGATAGATATGAGCTTTATAAAAAGTATGCAGATAAAATAGTAATAAATGATACAGATATGAATGAGGTTATAGGTAGGATTAAAAAGGAGATTTCTCAACTAGATATTTAATTAAAATAGTATTTTAACAATGGACTGTATTTTGTTTGTAAACTTAACACAGCCTATTTTTATTTTATAAGTTGAATTATAAAATTACTGAATACTTTATATTTTTAATTGAAGGAGAAAATTAACATGATGAATGTGGTAGAAGTTAAAAATGTAAGAATAGGTGAAGGAATTCCTAAGGTAACTTTACCAGTAGTAGGGAGAAGTGATTTAGAATTAATAGAAGAAGTTAAAGGATTAAAAGAAATAAAATTTGATATAGTTGAGTGGCGTGTAGATTTTTATGAAAATGTAGAAGATATAGAAAAGGTTAAAGAAATATTATTTGAAATAAGAAAAGAGTTAATTGATATTCCTATTCTTTTCACTTTTAGAACTAAAAAAGAAGGTGGAGAAAGAGAAGTACCAATTGAATATTATGTGAAACTAAACTGTGAAATAGCTAAGACTAAGCAAGTTGATTTAGTTGATGTAGAATTATTTACTGGAGATAATTATGTTAAAGAAGTAGTTGATACAGCTCATGAAAATGGAGTTAAGGTAGTTATATCAAATCATGATTTCTTTAAAACTCCGACTAAAGAAGAAATAATATCAAGATTAACAATGATGAAAGAATTAAAGGCTGATCTTCCTAAAATAGCTGTAATGCCACAAAGTGAAGCAGATGTATTAACTTTATTATGTGCTACAAATGAAATGAAGCAAAAATATGCTGATCAGCCAATAATAACAATGTCAATGGCTGGAATGGGAGTAATAAGCAGAGTATGTGGTGAATTTTTTGGATCAGTATTAACTTTTGGAGCTGGGAAAAAGGCATCTGCACCGGGACAAATTGGTATAAAAGATTTAAATACAGTACTTAAAATATTACATAAGAATAAATAATAATTGTAGAAAGTGGATGTATCAAATTTTAAACAGTCATTACTACTAAATACGTTAACACTCATTAAATAAACTTATTAAGTTGGATTGTTACTGTTAACATATGTTATGATATTATGATTGAAACATTTTGTTAAATGGGTTATATTATAAGTTATACATGATATGATGAGTATGTGTATGAGTGGTTAATTGATTAAAAAATATTATAATAGACAGTATAGTAGAAAAATTAATTTTTTATGATGCAGGAGGAGTAAATAGAAAAAACAAGAACCTTAAAAATTGTAGTCTTTAAGGGAGAGTAGATAAAATTATGGCAGTACAAGAACAAAAAGTAAGTAGAATATATAAAGATGAAGATACAATTGTAAAAGTAGAAGACTCAATAGTTGGTGGGGGAAAACTTGGAATTATAGCAGGACCATGTTCTGTAGAATCTGAAGAACAGATTGTTGAAATAGCCAAAAGAGTTAAAAAAGCTGGTGCAAACTTCTTAAGAGGTGGAGCATTTAAGCCAAGAACATCACCATATAGCTTCCAAGGTTTAGAAGTTGAAGGGCTAAAGTTGTTGAAAATAGCAAAGGCAGAAACAGGACTTCCAATAGTTACAGAACTTATGTCTACAGATTATATTGATGATTTTATAGAGAATGTTGATGTTATACAGATTGGTGCTAGAAACATGCAGAATTTTGATTTGTTAAAACAGGTTGGAAAAACAAAAAAAACTGTGTTGTTAAAAAGAGGATTAAGTGCTACTATTGATGAATGGCTTATGTCGGCAGAATATATAATGGCTGGTGGTAATGAAAATATAATTTTATGTGAACGAGGAATAAGAACTTTTGAAACAATCACAAGAAATACGCTAGATTTACAAGCAGTTCCAGTAGTTAAGAGATTATCACATTTGCCTATAATAATCGATCCAAGTCATGCAGGGGGATATTCATACTTGGTAGAGCCTATGGCAAAGGCAGCAATTGTATCTGGAGCAGATGGACTTATGATAGAAGTACATAATAATCCAGAAAAAGCATTAAGTGATGGACAGCAATCGCTTACACCAGATCAATTTGATTCATTAATGAGCAAAGTAAAAAAACTTGCAGAAATAGAAGATAAGCAGATTTTATAAAAAAAGCTGAATAAAACGGGGGTTATAAAAAATGAATATTGTAATTGTAGGACTTGGAGTAATAGGCGGCTCATTTACTATGGCATTAAAAAATGCAGGATTTAAAGATGTGTATGGTATAGATATAAATGAGCAGTCTTTAAGAAAAGCTGAAGAGTTAGGACTTATAAAAGAAGGATTTATAAATGGAGATAAAATTTTAAAAGAAGCAGATTTAATAATAATATGCTTATATCCTAAATTGGTTAAGAAGTTTATTGAAGATAATAAAGGAAACTTTAAAGATGGGGCAGTAATAACTGATGCAACAGGAATAAAGAAGATGTTTATTGAGGATGTATTAAAAATACTTCCTGATAATATAGATTTTATTTTTGGACATCCTATGGCTGGAAGAGAAAAAAAAGGAATAGATTTTGCAAGTGCAGAGGTATTTCAAGGTGCAAATTATATATTAACTCCTGTAGATAGAAATCATCAGGAGAATCTTGACATGATAGAAGATATTGTAAGAAAATTAGGCTTTAAAAGAGTAAGAAGAATTACGCCAGAATTTCATGATGAGATGATAGGATATACAAGTCAGCTTCCACATACAATTGCAGTAGCACTTATGAATAGTGATATTGAAGGACGTGAAACTGGAAGTTTTATAGGCGATAGTTATAGGGATTTAACAAGAATTGCAAACATAAATGAAGATTTATGGAGTGAACTTTTTTTAGGAAATAAAGAAAATTTGTTAAAATCAATAAATAATTTTGAAGATGAACTTGATAAGATAAAAAATGCTATTAATAATGATGATAAAGAGGAATTAAAAAAATTATTTATTAAATCTACAAACAGACGTGAAAAATTATAGATATATTTTATGTTTTAACTAGATATGTAACAATACATTTTAAAAGACAGTAGTTTTATTCTATTGTCTTTTTTGTATGCAAAAAAAGCAAATTTGTAGATTATTATGATGATTTATTAACATAAAGAAATTATAATAATAATGTAAAAGTAAAAGTTTACTTAAATAGAATTTTAAGGAATTAGGGGGAGCGGATTATGAGTATAAAATATTTTGAAAAAGATAGAATATTTAAATTAGATGCTGCAGATACAACATATATGATAGCTATAGTAGATGAAGAAAACTTTATAGGGCATGTTTATTATGGGAAAAAAATAATAGATAATAATTTGAGTTATTTATTGAGACTAGATGAGCCACCGTTTGTTCCATCAAAAAATAATAGAGACAGAGTATCATTTTATGATAGTTTTTCATTTGAGTATTCTACTAATGGAATAGGGGATTTTAGAGAAACAGCACTACAAGTAAAGGATTCCAATGGTAATACATCATGTAAGCTTAAGTATGTATCTCATACAATTTACAAGGGGAAGAAAAAGTTAAAAGGACTTCCTTCTACATTTGGAAATGAAGATGAATGTACGACTCTTGAATTAAATTGCATAGATAGTGATTTAAATTTAGAAGTTACTCTAATTTATACTACATTTGAAAATTTAGATGTTATAACAAGAAGCGTTAAAGTAAAAAATAAAAGCAATGAAAAAATAAGGTTAACTAAAGTTTTATCTATGAGTATAGATTTTGATGGAATTAATTATGATATGATTTCATTACATGGCTCATGGGGAAGAGAAAGACATATTAATAGAAGAAAAGTAACATATGGAACTCAAACTGTTGCGTCTGTAAGAGGGGAGACAAGTCATCAAGATTCTCCATTTATAGCATTGATGGATCATGATGCAAATGATGAATATGGCGAAGTATATGGATTTAATTTTGTATATTCAGGTAATTTTATAAGTATGGTTCAAGGTTGTCAATTTGATACTACAAGAGTTCTTATGGGAATAAATCCAAAGGATTTTGAATGGATATTGAATAATGGAGAGGAATTTACTGCTCCAGAAGTAGTAATGGTCCATTCTAGTAAAGGAATAGGTAACATGACAAGAACATTCCATGATTTATATAGAAATCATTTATTGAGAGGAAAATTTAAAGATAAAAAGCGTCCTATACTTATAAACAATTGGGAGGCTACTTATTTTGATTTTAATACTGAAAAATTATTGGATATTGCTAGAGAAGCATCAAAATGTGGAATAGAAATGCTTGTTATGGATGATGGATGGTTTGGGCATAGAAATTCGGATAATTCATCATTAGGTGATTGGGTTGTAAATGAAGAAAAGCTAAAAGGTGGATTAAAATATTTAGTAGATGAAGTAAATAAATTAGGGATGGAGTTTGGAATATGGATTGAACCTGAAATGATTTCTCCAGATTCTGAATTATACAGAAAGCATCCAGATTGGTGTATTCATATTGAAGGAAGAACTCCAGCATTAGCACGTAATCAGTATGTACTTGATTTAACTAGAAGTGAAGTAGTTGATTATGTATATGAGAGCATAAAAAAGGTACTAAAGAGTGCTAATATAACTTATGTGAAATGGGATATGAACAGACAAATTACAGACCTTGGAAGTTGTTCTATTGATGGGGAGCACCATGGTGAGATATTCCATAGATATGTATTAGCAGTTTATGAAATGATGAATAGACTTACAACAGATTTTCCTAATATATTATTAGAAAACTGTTCGGGAGGAGGAGCTAGATTTGATCCAGCAATGCTTTATTTCAGTCCTCAAATTTGGTGCTCAGATGATGCTGATGCCATAGAGAGATTAAAGATACAGGAAGGAACAGCAATGGTATATCCATTATCTACTATGGGAGCACATGTTAGTGATTGCCCAAATCACACAGTAGGAAGAACAACACCATTTAAAACAAGAGGAAATGTTGCACTTTCTGGTACATTTGGATATGAACTTGATGTGACTAAAATATCTGAAGAGGATAGAAATATGATACCTGATCAGGTAGCTATGTATCATAAATACAATGATTTAATAAGAAGAGGGGATTATTATAGAATACAAAATTATTCTGAGAATAATGAGTTTGATTCTTGGGAAGTGGTATCTAAAGATAAGAGTGAAGCACTTATTACATGTGTACAGGTTTTAGGAAGACCTAATTATCATAGTAGAAGAATAAAAGTTAAAGGATTAGATGAAAATTCATTTTATAAGAATGAAGAAACTAATGTAGTGTATTCAGGAGGAGCATTGATGAATGCAGGAATTAATATTACCGATTTATATGGAGATTTTGCATCGAAGATAATACATTTTATTAAAGTTGAAGATTAATATTTTGGAGGAAACATTATGATAAAGAGTTTTAATTTTATATCATGGAATTGGTCAGCAGATTTTGATATGGAAAGTGCTAAAAAAGAAATTGATTATCAAGTTGAAAGATGTAATGTTAATACAATAACTTTTGCATTTGCTGCATATCAGGAACATTGTTATTCAACAGAAATAAAGTGGAAAGGCATTCATATGCCTGATCCAGAAGAATTATCTGAGATTATAAAATATGCAAAGAGTAAATCATTAAAGGTTATAGTAAAACCTATGCTGGATGTAGAAGATGGTTATTGGAGAGCATATATTAGATTTTTTGATGAAGATGTACCTTGTGAACCTAAGTGGAGCGATTGGTTTAAGAGTTATTATGAATATTTACTTCATTATGGGAAGTTCTGTGAAGATAATAATGTAGATATTATGATAATAGGATGCGAGCTTGTTGGAACTGATAGCAGAGAAAAGGAATGGAGAAAGCTTGTTGAACTTTTAAGAGAAGAATATCATGGGCAGCTTACTTATAACTGTGATAAATATCAGGAGCATAATGTGAAGTGGTGGGATTGTCTTGATTATATTTCATCATCAGGATATTATCCAAAAGGAACTATTGAAAAAGAATTAGACAGAATAGAAAAAGTTGTACAAAAATATAATAAGCCATTTTTCTTTGCTGAATGTGGATGCCCATCAATTCTAGGGGCAAGTAAAAATCCTAATGATTGGACTGTTGTAGCAAATGGAACTAGTAGTGAAGATGAACAATATGAATATTATAAGGAATTTTTAGAAAATACATATGCAAAGGATTTTGTAAATGGATTCTGCTTTTGGGATTGGCCCGTTAAATCACCAAAGTCTAAAGAAGAAAAATATATAGGAAATTATAGTATTAAGTTTAAAAAGGCAGAAAATTTGATATGCGATTATTTTGGACGAGATAATTAAAAATAGTTTGAAATAAGGTAAATACTCTATTTATTAAATACAACTTACTTAAAGGTTGTAATAGTAAATAGAGTATTTTTGTAATTTGTTTGAAACATAATTAATAATATTAAAAAATAAGGAATATAAATTATATTTAAGTTACTGCGTATTAACTATATAAGGAAGCGTAAGCGAGATAGAAGTTCCATTTCCAATAACGCTAAATACCTCCAAACCATATTCATTTCCATAGTTAAGCTTAAGACGTTTATTAATATTTCTAAGTGCTATTCCTTTGAAATCTTCATTTTTTCCATTAATATAGTCATTTAAAGATTCTAGTTTTTTTTCTTCGATTCCTATACCGTTATCAGATATATTTAGTACAAGATTACCATCTATTACAAATGATTGAATAATTATTTTGCCGTTTTCTGAGCATTCACTTAAACCATGATTTATAGAATTTTCAATAAGTGGTTGGATTATCATTTTGATTATTTCACAATCAAGAACATCTTCAGAAATTAAATTTGTTATAGTAAATAAATTATCAAAACGCATTTTTTGGAGATATATATAGTTATCTATTATAGCTATCTCATCTCTAAGCGTTACAGTATTTATTTTTCTATTCATACTGTATCTTATGATTGTTCCAAAGTATTCTGCCATAGTCGATGTTTCAAAATCATCATTAATTTCTGCCATCATATGAATTGATTCTAAAGTATTGTAGATAAAATGAGGATTAATTTGATTTTGAAGCTGTTTAAGTTCCAATTCTTTCTGCTCAATTTGAGTTTTATAATTTATGTTTATTAAGTTGTTTATACGGCTTTTCATTTTGTTATATGAATTAACTAGGATTCCAATTTCATCATTTTTATTATATGAAAATTTATAAGTAAGACTATATTCTATATTTGTACCCATATTCTCTATAAGTGAGTTAATTGGATTAAATATTCTTTTTAAAAAGAAAAGGTACAATATTATAAATAAAAATAATCCGAATACAATGTTACCAAAAAATGAAAACAAATATAAGCTGTCAATATGATAAGCATCTGTTTTTGGAATAATGTTTATGAGTGCAATTCTTGATAGAACTCTGTTATAACATACAATATTTTCTACATCGCTATAAATATAATTTATAGTAGGATCATCAGAAATATTAGGCAAACAATATTTAATATAAGAAATATCTTCTGTTTTTTTGTTAGTTGTACTAAGTATGTTTGAGTTATCTATATCATAAATTGAAACTATTTGATTAGTAAAAGGAAGATCATTTTTATCTATAGAAATAATTTCTGTGAGAGGGACGGTTAATAACAAGACACCAGTTATTTTTTTATTTTTAACATCTACTATTTTTCTTGTGACAGCTATGAGATTTTCACTTGGGCTATTCTTTGAAGAAAATATGTTAGAGGATGATATATTAGAATATACCTCATATTCGTTATCTGAATTTATACAGTTAGTAAACCATTCTTCAGAAGTAGGATTTTTTAAATAATTATATTTACTATTACGTGACGAATATATGCCGTTTCCATTCATGTTATATATATAAGCACCATTAATTGAATCGTTTTGAATAAGCATCATTTCGCATAAATAAAGAAGATAGTTATAATCACTTATATTATAGTTATCTCCCTTATTTAATATATCATGAACCTTATCTATTTCAGGAATTATAAGAGGATATTTTGATACGTCTATTACACCATCAATTTTTTGATTTATCTGTTGGCTTAAATTAGTGTTATAATTGCATATTAATTTCTCGGTTTTATTAAATTCATATTGTGAATATGAGTATAGATTTATTCCAGTAATGGATAAAAAGATAATATACATTACTATGAATATGCAAAGAGTCAGTTTTTTTATTGAAATATTATTGATTAAAAAGTACATGTTTATCTCCTGAGTTGTTTTACTATTAAAAAATTATGATTTGAATATATACGTTTTCAATGTATAATTACAATATATAGCATTTATACAAAATATTCAATAAATATCTAAAGTATTGAATTTAATTGATAATAGGATTCTAATTTAAATGCCATATAAGGAGGAAAAATGAATATCTTAGTTGTTGATGATGATAATATAATAAGACGAGGCTTAAAAAAGCTTATAGAGCGATTGTTTGTTAATCATAAAGTAATTGCTGATTTTCAAAATGGATGTCTTGCATATGATTATTTAAAAGAGAATCATGGAAAAGTAGATTTGGTTATAACAGATATAAAAATGCCTCGAATGACTGGAATAGAGCTTATAGAAGAAACAGGTAGAAATTTTGATGAGGTACCTCTATTTGTAGTATTAAGTGGATATGATGAATTTAATTATGTAAGAGATAGTATGAAATTTGGAGCTTTTAATTATCTTCTGAAGCCTATAAAAACAGAAGAACTTAAAAGTGTAATAAAAGAAGCTGAAGATAAAATATATGAAAATAAAAATAAGGGTAGAGTTATAGAAGCTTCTTTAGATATTTTAAAAAAGGATTTTTTTAAGAAGATATTATTTTCTAAAAAGGAGTTTGACAATGTTAAGAATAGTGCATTGTTAGATAATATACAGCTTGATGAAGATTATACATATAAATTAATTGTTTTAAAAAGAATTGAAAATAAGAACATAATTTCAGAGTTTATAAAAGATATATGTGATGAATTTGGAAGTATAGAAAACATAGTATTTTATTATAAAAATAGTGTATATATTTTATTTTACTTTAGTAAAAAGATAATAGAAGATATAGATAATGTATGTAAATATATTGTAAAGTCAACTGATAAGTTTATAAGCGAAGAAATAAGTACATATATATTAGAAACTACAGAGGATGTATGGAACCTTAGAAATCAGTCAGAAATAATGAGAAATATTGAAACTGATAATATGGAAATGAAAGCAAAGAAATATTTTCTAAATGATTCTAAAAAATTACATGAAATATTAAAGGGAAAAGATGATACAAATTCAAGCAGTACTGTTATAAGACTTGCAAAAGATTATATAATAAATAATTTTAATAAGAATATTACTTTAAAAGATGTTGCTGAAGAGGTTTTTCTAAGCCAAAATTATCTTTCGGAATTATTCAAAAAGGAAACAGGTGAAGGTTTTTACGATTTTATATCAAAGTACAGAATAAGGAAAGCTAAAGAAATTCTTATAACCACCAATTTAAAAATATATGAAGTTGCGGAAAGAGTTGGATATAGTGATTCGATAACATTTGGACGAGCATTTAAGAAATTAACAGGGGTTACTCCTAATAGTTACAGGAATGATATTAATATAAGTTCTAGTAATATATAAATAATTTTTTATGTATAAGGTATGGAGGGTATTATGAAATAATGAAGAAGAAAATAATTATTATTATATGCAGTCTGGTCATATTAATTATTTCGGCACAAATAGGAACTGTATATTTAGGAAACAAGTCTTCTTTTGGCATAGAAAAAGGTGGAGATAAGCAAATAAGTGGTATTATTACTTTTGTAAGTAATAGAACAGATAAACAGGATGAGATTATAAATTTAATAAATGATTTTGAGAATATTTATCCAATGGTTAAAGTAAAGCTGGAGCTTATAGGTGATGCAGAAGAAATTTTACAACGTAAAGCGTCAGTTGGAGAACTAGCAGATGTAACTGTTGTTCCAAATGCAATATCAAGCAGTGAGTTTAATAAATATTTTTTGCCAATAGATGATATCGGCTTTAATAAAGATAATATATACAACTACTATCAAGGAACTGGAGCTGATGGAAAGCTATATAATTTAAGTACTTCACTTTCATGGCATGGAGTAATTTATAATAAGAAAATATTTAATGAACTTGGAATGAATAAAGTTCCAGTTACAAAAAAGGAATTTTTTAAATTCTGTGACAAAATGAAAGAGAATAATATAGTTCCAATTGCTTTAAATTACAAGCAGTCATGGATTATGAATATGTGGATTGATAATATACCCGATTTATATAATATAAATAGTAAAAAGGATCTTATGAATGAATCCTATAGTGTTTTGGATGATGACAGTAGTTTTTATAAGTCTATGGAATTTCTAAGGCAAATTTATAAATATGGGTATTGTGAAAAAAACTTAATTAATTATGAATGGGAAGAATGCAAGAATGATATTGTTCAAGGGAAAATTGCAATGATAGTATGGAATTCTGATTTTATAAATCAATTAGTAGATATGGGAATGAATGAAGAAGATATAGGCATATTTCCTATTCCTGAAACAAAAAGTGTAATAATAAATGGAGATTATAGAATCGGAGTAAGCAGGAATACTAAATATCCTGAAGCATCAAAGGCATTTTTGAAATATTTATTTGAAAAGGACAGATATGCAGATGCAGTTAATATAATGTCTAATTTAAAGAACAGTGATAGTAGTGAGAGGCTTTTAAAGAATTTAAACCAATATAATATTGATATCAAATTTAAAGATGACATTATTTCAAAGATAAATGATAATGAAAAAAAGCAAAATAGTGTTTTTTCCGAAATTAAAAATTCTGCTGGAATAGATTACAATTTAGTTCAGAAGTATATAATTGCACCTGATACAGATGTAATAAGAAAAAATGTTAATGAAAAATGGAAAAGTGAAAAATTAAAGTATAGATAAAGTTTAAAGTAAGGAAAACAGTCTGATAGAAATATTAATTCTATCAGACTGTTTTATACTTATAAATAAAAAGATATATCTTTTTATTTATAAGTATAAACAAATTTTACTGAATATAAACTAAAATTATCACCTATTCCTATCAACGTTTACATGGAGAAAAATAGAAATTATAATTTATTTATCACCCAGGAAGAAATCAAAAATATAGCAGAATATTATATAGGAATTATTTAAGGAGGAATGTTATGGCTGGTATATCACTTAAAAATATAGTAAAAACATATCCAGGTAATGTAACAGTTGTACCTAATTTAAATTTAGAAATAGAAGATAAAGAATTTGTAGCTTTAGTAGGACCATCGGGGTGTGGAAAATCAACAACACTTAGAATGATTGCTGGACTTGAAGAAATATCAGGGGGAGATCTTTATATAGGTGGAAGACTAATGAATGAAGTTGCACCTAAAGATAGAGATATAGCAATGGTTTTCCAGAACTATGCATTGTATCCTCATATGACTGTATATAAAAATTTAGCATTTGGTCTTGAACTTGCAAAGGTTGATAAAAAAGTAATTGATGAGAAGGTTAGAAAGGTTGCCAAAGACTTAGATATTGAATATTTATTAAATCGTAAACCTAAAGCTTTATCAGGAGGACAAAGGCAGCGTGTAGCAGTTGGACGTGCTATGGTAAGAAATCCAGCAGTATTTTTATTTGATGAACCTCTTTCGAATCTTGATGCAAAACTTCGTGGTGAAATGAGAACTGTAATTTCAAAACTTCATGAAAAACTACAGACAACTTTTGTTTATGTAACTCATGATCAAGTTGAAGCAATGACTATGGCAGATAGAATTGTAGTTATGAAAGATGGATGTATTCAGCAGAATGATACTCCTCAAAATTTATATGATTATCCATGCAATTTATTTGTAGCTGGGTTTATAGGAATGCCTGAGATGAATTTCTTTGATGTAGAAATTAAGAAAATTGATGAAGATTACTATTTGAATTTTGGAAATAATATGATGATATTACCTAAAAGTAAAAATGAGAATGGTAAGCTTGAAAGTTATTTAGGAAAAACAGTTATAGCAGGTATACGTTCAAGCAATATATTCTTAAAGAATGCTGAAGCTTCGGATATATCAGCAAAAAGTACACCTATTAGAAGTACTGTTGAATTAAAAGAACTTATGGGATCTGAATCTTATATACATGTAACTGTTGATAATAACAAATTTAATATAAGAATGGATGGTAATTTTAATTGTGATATAGGAGATACATTAGATTTAATTTTTGATACTGGAAAGATTCACTTATTTGACAAAGAAACTAATATTACAATTACAAATTAACAAGTGAATAATGGAGGAATATTGATGAGAAATTTTCTAATACCTGATTATTCAAGACCAGGTCCAGGAATAGATAGAAATGCTCCTAAAAAAACTGGAATTCCATTATTGTTTGAAACATTTTGCAGAGAATTTACAACATTACTGAAATTAAATTTTATATTTTTGATATGTTGTATTCCAATAATAACAATAGGACCTGCAATTGCAGGAATGACTAATGTTACATTAAAAATGGTGAAAGATGAACCTTCGGATTTACTTTATGACTTTAAGGAAGGTTTTAAAAAGAATTTTAAACAGGGCTTAATTCTTGGAGGAATTGGAGCAATATCAGTATTTTTGATATTATGTGCATTCTTATTTTATATGCAGTTTACAGGAAGTACATATTACTTAATGATGCTTATAGTATCATCTGTAGCAATGTTTTTCTTTATGGGATATATGTATATGTTTCCAATGGCTGTTTCAGTGAATTTGAATATTAGAGCAATAATAAAAAATTCATTTATATTAGCTTTTGTATCATTTAAAAAGTCTTTTATTACTGTTGCAATATGTGGACTTATTATGATATTTGGATTTATTTTTAGGTTTATTACAATTCCAGTAATATTAATGTTTTTTAGTTTTTCATTCAGTTCATTTATGACAAGCTTTTATGCTTGGGAACGTATAGAAAAAGACATAATAAAGTAATTATAGTAATAATATTTTTGAATTAAATTTTTAGTTATTTTTTAATAATTAAAATTTAATATATGAATTAATAATTTATAGGGAATGGGGTATGTAAGATGAAATTTCGTAAAAATTTAGCATTATTAGTAGCTGCTGTTTTATCAACAAGCTGTATGGTGGGATGCGGAAGCAGTTCGACTACAGGAGGTAATAAATCAGCAGATAAGACACTTACTGTATTAACACATAGAACAGATATGGAAGAAAAATTCAAAGAATACGCAGCTGAATTTGAAAAAGATCATGAAGGAACAAAAATTAACTTTGAATGTATAAATGATTATCAAAACAATCTTTCTACAAGAATGGGAACAGATGACTATGGTGATGTATTAATGCTTCCAGCTAATATTACAAAAAATGATTATCCAGATTTCTTTGCACCAATAGGAACAGCTGATGAATTAGCTGATAAATATGATTGTATAGATAATGCAATTTATGATGGACAAATTTATGGATTACCTACAGGTATTAATGCTATTGGATTTGTATATAATTCAAAAGTATTTGAAGATGCAGGAATAACATCGCTTCCAAAATCAGCAGATGAATACATAAATGATCTAAAATTAATTAAAGAAAAATGTCCAGGTGTAGTTCCTTACTATACAAATTATCATGATGCATGGACACTAACTAATTTCACTAATACTATTGAAATACCAATGGCTGGAGATCCAGATTATATGAATAAACTTATTTACAATAAGAATGAATTTTTACCAGGATCAGCAACATATGATTCATTAAAGCTTTTATATGAACCTGTTGCTCAAAAATTAGTTGAAGATGACCCAATAACAACTGATTGGGAAAAATCTAAACAAGATATGGCAGATGGAAAGATTGGTGTTATGTGTCTTGGATCTTGGGCAGTAGGTCAAATTAAAGACAAGTCTAAAACACCAGAAAATATTAAGTTTATGGCAGTTCCAGCTGTTCATAATGGAAAACAAACAATTCAAATATCTTCAGATTACTTAATGGGAATAAATAAACATTGTAAGAATATAGACTTAGCAAAAGAATTTGTTAAATTCTTCGTAGAAACATATCCAAAGGATTCTAATATGATTTGTTCTATTAAAGGTACAAAATATCCAGATTTCTTAAAAGTTGATGATAATACTGAATTAATACAGGCTACTCCAGGTACAGATCAATCAACTAAAGATATGGATGCAGTTCAAAAAGAATCATTAATCAATCTTAGTGATCCTAACTGGGTTAAACCTATTGTTGAAATTGGACTTGGAAATGGTACTCAAACTTTTGATGAATATATGAAATCATTAAATGAAAGCTGGGTAAAAGGTATTAATTCATTAGGAAAATAATTTTTATAAATTAAGAATAAGACGATATTAATCCTAAATTAGTATTGATATCGTCTTTAATTAAAATATAGAGAGGTGTAATTATGATATCAGATGTTGAAAAAGTTGATGTGAAAGTTAACACTTCCAATTCTTTCAAGAAGAAGTTAAGTTTCTCGTCTTTACCATATAAAAAACAGAAAATAGTTATTTCTATATTGTTTTTAATGGTTCCAGTAGTATTACTTACAGTATTCACCTATATACCAGCAATAGCAATGGCAGGATATAGTTTTACAGACTGGGATGGTATAAGTAAAGTCAAGCATTTTGTTGGTTTAAAAAACTATAAAACAATATTTAGTGATGTAAAATATTTTGAGCCAATGTTTGTTAGCATCTACTATTTTATAGCTTCTTTTGTGCAGATAGCGTTAGCAGTTATAGTGGCTTATTTAGTTTCTTTTGGATGCAGGGCTTCCAATTTCTTTAAGAGCGTATATTTTTTTCCATCGCTAATAAATAGTGTTGCTATAGGTTTTATATTTGTATTTTTCTTTCAACCCGGTAGTACATTAGATACAGTATTAAGTATGCTTGGATTAGATAGCTTGACAAGATATTGGCTTCAAGATCCTAAGTTGGTAAACATTTCTTTATCTGGTGTTTCTGTATGGAGATATATAGGTTATAACATAGTAATGTTTTCAGCTGCTATGGCTTCAATTTCTCCTGATATTTTAGAAGCTGCTAGAGTTGATGGTGCTAATAAGTGGCAACAGCTTATTCATATTATTTTACCAGGGATATCAACAATACTAGGACTTCAACTATTTTTATCAATTACTGGTGCATTATCAGCATTTGAAATACCATACATTATGACTGGTGGTGGAAATGGAAGTATGACATTTATAATTCAAACTGTTAATTATGCATTCTCAAATCATAGAGTAGGTCTTGCATCTGCTATGGCAATGATATTATTAGTTCTATGTATAGTTATAACATGCATACAGAAGTATGTATTTAGAAAGAAAGGGGTGTAGCAGATGGCTAGAAAAAAATATACTCCTAAAGAAATATTATATTCAACCCTCAAATATCTGTCATTATTTATTTTAGTATTAGTATTTATAATTCCAATATTAACAGTATTTTTTGCAGCGTTTAAAACAGGAGAAGAATATGGGGCTTCTAGTGTTTTAGCACTTCCAAATTCATTCTTCAATTTTGATAATTTTATACAGGCATTTAAAGATGGAAATATGTTAAATGGGTTTAAAAATACAGTTATTATTTTGGTGTTTTCATTAATTGGGGCAGTATTATCAGGATCAATGTCTGCTTATATTTTTTCAAGGTTTAAAACTAAGGTAAGTAAATTTGTTAATGGAATGTTTTTAGTAGCTGTAATGATTCCTGGAATTGCAACACAGGTTGCAACATTCCAAATTGTATCAGCACTTGGATTATTTAATACAAGACTTGCACCAATAATTCTGTATTTAGGAACAGATATAATGACAATATATATATTCTTACAGTTCCTTGATAATATTTCAGTATCTTTAGATGAATCTGCAATTATTGATGGAGCAAATTATTTTCAGATATTCTTTAAAATAATACTTCCATTATTATCGCCAGCAATAATAACAGTATTAATAACTAAAGGTGTTGCCATATACAATGATTTCTATACTCCATTCCTTTATACTCCAAAAGCTGAATTGTTAACATTATCAACAACATTATTTAAATTTAAAGGGCCATTTGGAGCTCACTGGGAAGTGATTTCAGCAGGAATTATAGTAGTAATGATTCCAACATTAATAGTATTTTTGATATTACAAAAACAAATCTATAGTGGATTAGTTTCAGGATCAGTTAAAGAATAAAAAAAAATCTCATAATCTCAATAAAATAAATTACTAAAACTAAAGTTATATAAGGAGAGAGTTCGATGACAAAAATAATTGGAGATAATTTAGCAAATATACCATGGCAGGATAAACCAGAAGGATTTAATGGACCAATATGGAGACATAGTGAAAATCCTATAATAAAAAGAAATCCAGTTGAAGGAGTTGCTAGAATATTTAATAGTGCAGTTGCACCTTACAAGGATGAATTTATAGGAGTATTTAGAGGTGAGACTATAAATGGAAGACCACATATATATTTAGGTCATAGCAAGGATGCTGTTAATTGGAATTTTGATAAAGAAAAAATTAAGTTTATTAATGAAGATGGAGAACCTTATCAGCCATTGTATGCATATGACCCAAGACTTGTTAAAGTTGAAGATACTTATTATGTAATATGGTGCGGAGATTTTGATGGCGCATCAATTGGAATGGCGAAAACTAAGGACTTTAAGACTTTTGTAAGATTAGAGAATCCATTTTTACCATTTAATAGAAATGGTGTGTTATTCCCTAAAAAAATAGATGGAAAGTTTGCATTACTTTCTCGTCCAAGTGATAATGGACATACTCCATTTGGAGATATTTTCTTAAGTATGAGTCCTGATTTGAAATATTGGGGAGAACATAGACTTGTTATGCAGAAAGGTGGAAACGGATGGTGGCAGTCAATAAAGATTGGATGTGGTCCAGCACCTATAGAAACTGATGAGGGATGGCTTATTTTTTACCACGGTGTAACAGGAACTTGTAATGGATTTGTATATTCAATGAGTGCTGCTATTTTGGATAAGGAATGTCCTTCAAAGGTTTTATACAGGGCAGGAAGTTTAATGCTTACACCAGAGGAATGGTATGAAGAAAGAGGTTTTGTACCAAATGTTATATTCCCATGCGCCACATTAACAGATGCAGAAAGCGGAAGAATAGCTATTTATTATGGTGCAGCTGATACTTATGTTGGTCTTGCGTATACAACAATTGACGAAACAGTCAAATTTATAAAGGAACATAATGAACTTGTTGGAGCTGATGCAACAGAAGGGAAAATATGATATAATATTGCTGTAAAAAAATGAAAAAGCAGTAAATGTTGTACATTTACTGCTTTTCTTAAATGGGGGAATTGCGGTGAGAAAGAGTATAGTGAAAAATAACCAAAAAAATGTAAAAAATATAAGTAAAAAAAGACTAAAACATATTTTTGATTTAAAAAATAAACCAATTAGAAAAAAATTATTAACTTGTTTTGTATTGATTGCAGTAATTGGTAATATTTCAGGAATATTAGGTTTACTTTTTTTACAAGGAATAAGTAATGATTATAATAATGCATTGACTAATTATGGTCAGGCTCAAGGTGAAATTGGAAAGCTCGGCATTGAGATTGAAAAGAGTAATAGTTCAGTAAGAGATTTTCTATTTTTGAAATCAGAAGAAAGAGATAAGTCAAAGGGAGAATTATCTAAAGCTCTAGAAAATGTAACCGATTCCCTAGAAGTAGTTGAAACATATATGGTATCAGATGAAGAAAGAGATACTTTGAAAAGAATAAAATTAAATTTAGCCAAGTATAAGAAAATTAGAAATGATGTTACTTCTTGCATAATAGGAAATAGACAAGATGAAGGATTAAGTAAATTTAGAAGTGAAGGAACACCTATAATGAATGAAGTTACAGAGGATATTTCTAGTCTTCTTCAAAATAAAATTGATAGGTGCAATTCATTAGCTGAGAAGTTAAAGGTAGTAAAAACAATAAATATTATGCTGGTTTTAGTAACAATATTATCTTCTGTCATTTTAGGAATATTTATATCGAAAAAATTAACTGTAGAATTATGCAGTACAATTATTAAGTTAAAAAAAGGCGTAGAGCAGATGGAAAATGGAAATCTAGAAATATCTATAGATGTAGACTCTCAAGATGAACTTGGAATGCTTGCAGATTCATTTTCTAAGATGGCAAATAAGCTAAAAACATACATAAGTGAAATATCACTTGTTTTAGGTAATATATCTAAGGGAAATTTAGATGTTTACACAAAAGAAAATTATACAGGTAGTTTTATTGAGATAAGAGAATCATTAGAAAACATAATAGATTCTTTGTCGCAAGTATTTTCAAATATAAGAAATACTAGTGGTAGAGTTAATTCTAGTTCAGAACAGTTAGCGGCTACTGCGCAAAGTTTATCATTGCATTCAATAGAACAAGCTGAATCTGTAGAAAAGTTATCTAAATATATAGATAGTATCAATGAGCAAGTTAAAAATAATGCTGAAAATTCAAGTAATACTAATATAATAACTTCAAGTCTTCTTAGAGAAATTGAAGAAAGTAATAAAAAGATGCAAGAAATGCTTATAGCAATGGATGATATAGAAAAAGCATCGAAGGATATAGAAAATATTATAAACACAATTAATGAAATATCATCTCAGACAGATCTATTAGCTTTAAATGCAGCTATTGAAGCAGCTAGGGCTGGTGAAGCAGGTAAAGGATTTGCAGTAGTGGCAGAAGAAGTTAGAAGTCTATCAGCGCAAAGTTCTGATGCTGTTAATCAGAGTAATGAATTAATCAAAAATTGCATTAATGCTGTAAGCAATGGAAGAGAACTTGCAGATAATACAGATGAATCTTTAAGGAATTTAATTAATGATATAGAAAAAGCGACAGAATTAGTTTCTAAAATTAATGAGGCATCAATAAATCAAGCAGACTCAATAAATAAGGTTAATAATGATATACAAAATATTTCGTCTGTAATTCAGGAAAATACAGAAACTGCTCAAGAAAGTGCTGCTTCAAGCGAAGAATTAACTTCTCAGGCAGAAATATTAAATGAAATGATTAAGAGATTTAAAATAAAAAATAATTAGTAAAGAGCAATATTTAACAGGGAGAAAAAATAATGAGTTTTAAATTGAATAGTGAATTAATAGAAAAGTCAGTAGTAAATAAAGGTAATGTGTCAAGAATACTTAAGATGTTTGAAAAAGCAGAAAATGGTGAAGATATAACAATAGCTTTTTTAGGTGGTTCAATTACTCAAGGGTGTAATGCTTCATATTATCAACAATGTTATGTTGAACTTACAGCAGAATGGTTTAGAAGTAAATTTAGACATGTTAATGTAAAACACATAAATGCAGGAGTAGGGGCTACTGGATCTTTAATTGGAGTTCATAGAGCTGATGCACAGGTATTAAGCAAAAATCCTGATTTAGTATTTGTTGATGCAGCTGTAAATGATGATGAGCAATATTTTTGTAAGCTTTCATATGAAAGTGAAATAAGAAAATTGTTAAGTAGTAAAAGCAAACCAGCAGTTATAGAAGTATTTATGACTATGGAAAATGGAGTGAACTATCAAGATTATGAAATTGAAATAGGTAAAAGATATAATGTACCGATGATTAGCTTTAGAAATGTAGCTAAAGAAATTATAGAAAAAAATAAATTGAAATGGAGTGCTTTATTAACAGATGAGGTACATCCTAATAATGATGGACATCAAATAATAGCAACGTTATTAACTAATTTTATAGAGAATATTTATGAAAATGACTATAAATCAGGTGAAGAAATTAATGTAAGTGATAATATTTTAGAAATACCATGTGTTTATGGAGATAACTATATTAATGGACGAATAGATAATAATAAAGAATTAAAACCTACACTTATAGAGGGATTTGAAGAATATCCCGAAGGATTTCAAGTATTTCAAAATGGATGGAAGTTTGAGGGGAATGATGATAAAGAAGGGAAGCTTACATTAGAAGTAGAAGGGAAAAATATAATTTTGTTATATAAAAAGGTAATTGCAGAAGATGGAGGAAAATTTACTGTAAGTATTAATGGTGGAGAAAAGAAAGTATTAGATACTTATTTTAAAGATGGCTGGGGAGATTGGACAGTTACAGAAATATTAGCAGAGAATGATGTAAGTAAGAAATATAAAATTGATATAGAGGTTTTAAAAGAAGGTAAAGAAAGACAAGTTACGATTCTTGGAGTTTTAGTTTCTTAAATTAAGTTGTGAAATTTAAAGTGTTAACTATTTATACGAAATATAAACACATTTAAAATAAAAGATATGTCTTTTGTTGAATGGTAAAAAGATGGATGCTACAATGTAAACATAAAAAGGAAAAAATGTAATTAAGTTTAAGTAGCAATGAGGAGTGATTTAATTATGAGTATACAATATAAATTTCCAGAAGGCTTTTGGTGGGGATCTGCAACATCAGGTCCACAAAGTGAAGGTAGATTTAATAAAAAGCATGATAGTGTATTTGATCATTGGTTTGATGTAGAACCAGAAGCTTTTTTCAATGGAGTAGGTCCTAATGTAGCTTCAAATTTTTATAATTCTTACAAAGATGATATAAAAATGGTTAAAGAAATTGGACTAAATAGTTTCAGAACTTCAATTCAATGGACAAGACTTATAAAAGATTTTGAATCAGCAGAAGTAGATGAAGATGGAGTAAGATTTTATAATAATGTAATTGATGAACTTTTAAAAAATGATATTATCCCAGTAATAAATTTACATCATTTTGATTTACCAGTAGAACTTTATGACAAATATGGTGGATGGGAATCAAAAAAAGTAGTTGATTTATATGTTAAGTTTGCTGAAAAAGCATTTGAGTTATTTGGAGACAGAGTAAAACATTGGACAACATTTAATGAACCAATGGTAGTGGTTGAAGGGGAATATTTATATCAATTCCATTATCCAAAGATTGTTGATGGCAAAAAAGCTGTACAAGTTATGTACAATTTAAACTTAGCTTCAGCAAAAGCTATTAAGGCTTTTAGAAATACAGAATGTTGCAAGACAGGAGGAAAGATTGGCATTGTGCTCAATTTAACTCCAGCTTATCCAAGATCACAAGAAGAAAAGGATGTTAAAGCAGCAAAATTTGTTGAGGATTTTGTAAATAATTCATTCTTAGACCCTGCAATTAATGGGAAATTCCCAGAAAGCTTAGTGGCAATACTTAAGAATGATAATGTGCTATGGGACTCTGATCCAGACGAATTAGAAATTATTAAAAATAATACAGTAGATTTTCTAGGCGTAAATTATTATCAACCAAGAAGAGCGAAGGCTAAAGAAACATCATTTGATGAATCTAATGGATGGATGCCTGATAAGTATTTTGACAATTATGAAATGCCAGGAAGAAGAATGAATCCATATAGAGGATGGGAGATATATCCTCAATGTATGTATGATATTGCTATAAATATAAGAGATAATTATAAGAACATTCCTTGGTATATTTCTGAAAATGGAATGGGAGTAGAAGGTGAAGAAAAATATATAAATAAAGATGGAGTAATTGAAGATGATTATAGAATAGATTTCTATAAAGAACATTTAGAATATCTTCATAAGGGAATTGAAGAAGGTTCAAATTGTTTTGGATATCATACTTGGACTCCAATTGATTGTTGGTCATGGTCTAATGCTTACAAAAATAGATATGGATTTATAGCTGTTGATTTAGAAACAATGAATAAGACTATAAAAAAATCTGGAAGATGGATTAAGCAGGTAGCAGAAAACAACGGGTTTTAAAAAGAAACGGTAAAATAGTGGACAATTTAGGTATGATTAAATATATGTTTTTACAAATTAAGAAACTTAAATTGTCCATTTTGTATATTTGATTTTTTATACTTAGAAATAGAATGAATTAGATTTATGAAATGGAGGATATGTTATGAAAAATTATATGATATATGATATTGGAGGCAGTTCAGTAAAATGGTCTGTTATTAATGAAGTTGGTGAAATACTTATGAGTGACAGTTTAAAAATAGCAGAAAATATTATTGATTTCTTTAAAGGATTAGCTGATGTATGTAACAGAATGAAAGAAGAATTTGATGTATGTGGTATTGGAATAAGTGCTCCTGGTGCTGTTGACAGCGAAACAGGAATTATAGGTGGAATTAGTGCTATTCCTTATATTCATGGACCAAATTTTAAGGAAGAATTAAAAAAATTAACAGGATTAAATGTAGAAATTGAAAATGATGCTAATTGTGCGGCTCTTGGCGAATGCTGGCTTGGCGCTGGAAAAGACAATAATGACATGGCATTTGTTGTTTGTGGAACAGGTATAGGTGGTGCTATTGTAAAGGATAAGAAGGTTCATGTTGGAGTGCATCATCATGGAGGAGAGTTTGGATATTCTTCATTAACATACGAATTTGATGAAAATGGAGTTCCACATTTTCAAGCATGGAGTAAAATAGGATCTACTGCAGGTCTTGCTAATAATGTAGCAAGATTAAAAGGATTAGATGAGGACAGTATTAATGGAAAAGATGTATTTGAATTATGTAAAAAAGGGGATAAAATAGCTTTACAAGAAGTAAATAAATATTATTATAATATGGCTGTGGGAATATATAATATTCAGTATGTTTATGATCCAGAAATAATAGTTTTAGGTGGAGCAATAAGTGAAAGAGATGATTATGTAAGTGAAATAAACAAAAGATTAGATGAAATGATTAATGGAGATTTAGGACTAGAAGGTACAATTAAACCAGTAATTAAAAAGTGTGTTTATGGAAATGATGCTAATAAGTTAGGAGCACTTTATAATTATCTTCAACGTAATAATTAATTTATTTAAATTAGAAAATTTAATGAGTTAAATAAAACTTCAAAAGTAATATTTAGATCTCTAAGTAAAGTTAATCAATCTAATATGCGATGAAATATATAATGAGGAGAAAACATGAAGAAAAATTGGTTTATAATAATTATAGTAATATTCTTTTTGGTATTTGAAGTTATTTCTAGTATATTTAATAATAATGATAATGGTAAAAAACAAGTTGTGTTTATGAATGATTTCTGTGTAATTAGTGATAAATTGGAGGAATATAAACAAGAGTTTGAAAGCCTTTATCCAGATATAGAGATAAAAAATGAGTGTATTGGAGATAATTATGAAACAATATGTTCTTATAGATTAAATGCGGGTAATGCAGGGGATGTAATGGTTGTACCGTCATCAATGAATATATCTTACTATAAGGATTATTATGAGCCACTTGGTACATTAGATGAACTATCAAAGAAGTATAGATTTGCTGGGGTAAAGGCAGTTAATAATACTGTTTATAGTATACCAACAGACATTTCTATATCAGGTGGAATAATGTATAATATGGATGTATTAAAGAAAGCTGGTATATACAAAGTACCACAAAATTATGATGAGTTTATAAATACTATGAGATCAATAAAAAATAATACTAATATAGTTTCTTTGTATTTAAATTCAAATGAAAGTGAGCAGTTAAAAGCGTGGAATTCACTAGTTTATACTGAAAGTGGAAATGCAAATTATAATGAGCAGTTTGCATTAAGTGATTCTTTATTTCAAGAGAATAATTCATATTATAAGCTTTATAAAGTATTATATGAGTGTATAAATGAAAAGCTAGTAGAAGAGAATTATTTAACATCAAAATGGGAAGAAGGAATGTTTTTATTTAAGAATGGGGAAGTAGCAGCAGTAGTTACAGATTATGATGAATACTTAGAGATTAAAAATCAATGTGCAAATAAAGATTCTATTATATATGCTCCTTTTTTTAATGGAAAAAATAATAAATATTTATATGCTGATGTACTTAATGAATTAGCTATAAACGTAGAAAGTAGCCATAAAAAAGAAGCTAGAATATGGCTTGATTTTTTGATTAATGATACTGATTTTTTAAACCAAGCTGGAGATTTAGGAATATTGTGTAGAAATGAAAATCTGGATTCAGTTAAGAAAGTTGAATCAAAAGGTATGGAAATAATTTATTCAGATGAAAAAAATGAAGAGATATTAGGTATATTTGAAAAACACGATAATAATTCAGCGTTAGGCATGACTAATGGGACTTTTGTAGCTGATTTAATCAATAAGGCTGCAGATGAAAGTAAAAGTTATGATGATTTTTGCAGTGAGTGGAATGAAGAGTGGAAAAAGTCAAATGTATCATAAGTAAAATGTCTTTTAGAAGGAGTAATTGATTATGTATCCAATAAAATTTGAAAATTTATACTATGAGAGAATATGGGGAGGAAAGGCATTAGAAAAATTCAGGAATAATGTACCTAAAGATTTAGTTATAGGTGAAAGCTGGGATATAGCATGTCATAAAAATGGTGTGGGTAAAGTAATTAATGGTGAATTAAAAGGAAAAAGGTTTGATGAAATAATAAAAGAGTATGGACATAAGGTTTTAGGTAATGCTATTAAACTTGATAAATTTCCTTTATTAATTAAATTAATTACAGCAGCAGATAAATTGTCTGTTCAAGTTCATCCAAATGATGAGTATGCACAAAAAGTAGAAAAGGATTCTGGAAAGACAGAAGCATGGTATGTTATTGATGCAGAAGAAGATGCATGTTTAATAGTAGGAACTAAAAATTGTGATAAAGAAACATTTAAAAAAGCCATAGATGATGGGGATTTAAGTCCATATTTAAATAAAATTCCAGTAAGAAAAGGTGATTTTTTCTATATTCAAAGTGGTTTGGTACATGCTATATGTGAAGGAATATTAATTGCAGAAATACAGCAGAGTAGTGACACTACATATAGAGTATATGATTATAATAGAGGAAGAGAAATTCATGTGGAAAAAGCATTAGATGTGATTGATTTTTCTCTTAATGGTGAAAACTCAAAAGGAATTACAGTAAAAGGTGATGGATATGATAAAACGTATTTATGTTTAAGTGAGTATTTCACAATACAAAAATATGAGATAAAAACAAAAGCAAAAGAATCCAGTGATGAAGAGAGATTTTTCTTATTTACATGTGTTGACGGGAATGGAGTTATTAAATATAAAGGTGGACAAGAAAAAATAAATATGGGAGATAGCATATTTATTCCAGCATTTCTTGGAGACTATGAATTAGAAGGAAATTTCACATTACTTAAGAGTTATGTTCCGGATAAGCAAAAGGAAGAAAATGAACTTTTAAATCTAATAAGAAAATAATTGGTGAAAAAATTATTGTAAAAAGTTGAAATGTTACAAAATATAAGGGTTTAGCTTGATATTATTAAGAAAGGCAGTGCGTATATATGTTAAAATACAAGGATATAGCTGAAGATATACGAAGTGCAATTAAAAATGGAAAATATAATATTAATGAGCAGCTGCCATTAGAAAAAGAAATGTGCAGTAAATATGGAGTAAGCAGAATTACAATAAAAAAAGCTGTAGATGAACTTGTTAATCAAGGACTTGTAATAAAAAGAAGAGGATCAGGGACTTTTGTAAAGGGAGTAGATGAATCTTCAGTTGAGGAATTAAGCATGGCAAAGCAGTTTTCAGGTTTTTCAGAAAGTAATAAAGGGAAAAAAGTAACAACAAAAGTTATTAAATTTGAAGTTATAAATCCTACAAAAGAAATTGCCGCAAAACTTCAGATTACAACAGAAGATTTTATATATCATATAATAAGAGCAAGATATTCAGATGATGATCCTATAGTAGTAGAATATACTTATATGCCTATAAGCCTTATTCCAGGTATAAAAAATGAAATATTAATAAATTCAGTTTATAAATATATTGAAAATAATTTAAATTTAAAAATCAAAAGTGCACATAGAATAATAAGAGCAATTTTACCAAATGAAATTGAACAGGAATACTTAAAAATAAATGAGAAATTTCCTATTCTAGAAGTTGAGCAGGTTGCATTTTTAGATAATGGTCAGCCTTTTGAATATTCATATTCACATCATAGAAGTGATAAGACTGAATTTAGAAGTGTAAGTATAAAATAAAATTCATATAAATGATTAAAAAATATACCTCATGTCAATATTTTAATTAAGATTAAGAATATGTCATGAGGTGATTTTTTTGTATAAATATATAAGAAAATACATAATGCTTATTTTAATGATACTTGGGATTACTTTGATAATGTTAGAATAGGTTATTTATTTAAATGAATGAGCACTATAAAAAATCTAAATTAGAATTAATTTTGAATGAATTTGATAAGTTTATTAATAATAAAAAGGAACTTATATATAATTTAATAATAAGTTCCTTTTTTGATATTTTTATCCTAATTCATTAATAAGTCCTTTTCTATATGCTCTTAAAAGAAGTTTTAAATCATTAATTTGATGTCTAAGATCTTTACCTATATCTGTGTCACCGACTTTTTTTCTATCAAGCTTTTCTACTATTCTAAGAGACGAATGTATGTCCATTTCTTTGCTGAAGGCGTCTTCTATAGATTTGAATGGTTCATGTGATATTAATTGTAATCCATAAGAGTTATAGATTAATGTATAACCTGCAATACCAGTTTCATTTCTATATGCCTTTGCAAATCCACCATCAATTACTATTAGCTTACCATTAGCTTTTATAGGATTTTCTCCAAATTTATCTTTTACAGGAACATGACCATTTATAATTCTTGAGTATTCAGAATTTAATCCAAATTCCTCAAATATCATATGACACATTTCTTCAGAATCCCTAAAATCATAATATGGATTTTTCTTTTCAATATGTGTAGATTCATCTTTTATAAAATATCTTTCAAATGTAGCCATTTCTTCTTTACCAAATAATGAAGAACATTCACCAGTCCAAAGATACCATAATATATCCATACCATATTGTTTTTCTTTGCTGCCACGTTTATTGAAGTAGCCTTCTCTAGCTAAAGCATCAAATTTATCAAGAAGTGCTTTACCTTTGTACATTTTACCGTTTATCTCCATACTCTTAAATGTCATATTTTCATTTAGTGGTATGCAGCCGTGGAATAAAAGGTTTGAATTATAAGTTAAATACATACGGCCCTTGTTAAATAAAAATAATACGTGTCTTTGTAACTTATCACTGTTTAAGAAAGAAATTTGAAGCTTATCTATTAATTTTTTTTCATCAGCAGTAAGTTCGAAAGGATGATCAGGATTTATAGTAGGAAAGATTCTATCATTTAATTCATAGACTTTATTATTAATGGTTATTGTACCATTGTCATAATCTATTTTATCTAAGAATAGTCTCTTTTCCATATGAAATTCTGGATGCCTTTTTATTATTTCATATTCAAGCTTAAACTGAATAATAGCAATAGCCTTATGCATTTTTGATATAAGTTCAATTTCAGAATTACCATATTTATGATCTTCACTGTTTTTAGGTTTAAAAGATGTACATGGATCATCTTTATAATATTCTAAGGCAAATGTAGCAAGAGGAAGAATATTTATTCCATAAATATCTTCAATTACATCTAAATTTGAATATCTTGCTGCAATTCTAAGAACATTTGCAATAGAAGTAGTATTACCAGAAGCTGCTCCCATCCATAAAATATCATGATTTCCCCATTGAATATCAACTGAATGATAATTAATGAGTGTATCAAGTATGATATCAGGACGAGGTCCTCTGTCAAAAATATCACCAATAATATGAAGTCTGTCTATTACAAATCTTTGTATTAAATGGGATAATGCAATTATAAATTCTTTTGCTCTTTCAATTTCAATAATTGTGTTTATGATTCCATCATAATAACCATGCTTATTTTTATCGTTAGAATCTTCATGTAATAATTCTTCTAAAATGTAGCTAAAGTCTTTAGGTAGTGCTTTTCTTACCTTAGATCTTGTGTATTTTGATGAAACATAACGGCAGAGTTCAATTAATCTGTAAAGATTGATTTTATACCAATCATTTATGTTTTCTTCTTCTTTTAAGACAATTTCAAGTTTTTGTTCAGGATAGTAAACCAGTGTAGCAAGACTTCTTTTTTCTGAATCAAGTAGAGAATTTCTGAATAATTCTTCAATTTTTCTTCTAACTGCACCTGAACCATTTTTTAAAACATGGACAAAAGGTTCATATTCACCATGGATATCTGCTAAAAAATGTTCAGTACCCTTAGGCAGATTTAAAATTGCTTCCAGATTAATTATTTCTGTTGAAGCTTGAGCAATTGTGGGATATTGCTTAGCTAGCAGTTTTAAATATTTTAAATCTTTTTTATTTGTGTCCATAATATCCTCCTTTTATATGCAAAAATTTAGTTATACAAAACTAAGATTTGAAAATGATATAAAAAAAATATAACTAAAAATTTTCATGTAAAAGTATATCTATCTCTGTATATTATTGTACTTTATAATTTACTTCTCGACTATACATAATTTAATTTAATATAGTATAAGAAATGATAATATTGACAAAAAAAGATAATCATATATTAAATTTTAATAGTTAATACATGGATTTTATAAAAAATATAGTTGATTAATATGTATAAAAATAGCAGAGTAAAAAAATACTCTGCTAAATTCCTTTGGGATTATTATTAAGAATGCCTCGTTTTTCTAATATTTCATAGATTGTTTCAGAAGTTGTATCATCAAGAGTATATCCTAAAAGTTTAACTATTGATTCAAGTTTTTCTTCTGAAGATGTTTCTATTTCTAAATAAGGGAAAGGACAGAAGCTTTTATCATTTATGTCTATTTCAATTAGACAGTCATTTAATTTATAGCTTTCTCTATATTTCTTATTTGATTCTTTTAATACTAAACCTAATGATTTAAATATTCCTTCACCCATTTTCTTATCTTCTATAACAGTTTCATTTTCTTCCATGACTTTAAATCTGTCTTGCGAAAGCATTTTTTTTGTAGTCATATAGTAAACAACTTTATTATTTAACTTATCATTTACAGTTCTTATACGGGCATACCCCTTTTGAGCTAATAGTCTACCATCTTCAAAGTCATATATATCATTTATCTGGTCTTCGCTTTTTACTTTTTCAGCTCCATTTTCGCATAAGATAGTTCTTGTTTTATCAATATCAATATCCATAATTCTAGTTTCTAATTCCTGCATTTATATTACCTCCAGTTATTTAAAATAGAAATTTAATAAAATCTATGCTGTTTAATAGTATGCATACATAAATGTCTATTATAAATAAAAAATATACTAATTTGATTATATAGTAAAAGAGATGAAAATTGAAACATCATAAAGTCATATAAAGTTATAATAATGAGGGTTTTTTTATTTTTTAATTAAGCTTATAATAGCTAATATAATTACATAGACTGGATGGTGGAATCATGGAATACATAAATGATATAAATATAAGTGAAGCTGTAATACATATTTTAGATAGTAATGGAGACGAACCAATTTTAAATGAGTATAGTTTAGAATTGAATGAAGATATATATGAATTTTTATATAAGCACTTAGAAAAATGCTTTAAAGATGAAGAGCTTAAATATGCAAAGTTTGCTCAAGAGAGGAATATTGTTAAGGAAGTTGCTCAAGATTATTTAAATGGAATAGATAAAGATTTAGTTAAACTTTCAAAAGAGCTTGCCAGCCAATTGTTTATTATCATGAAAGGTAATGCTAATATTCCAGCCGGTGATTTAATAGTAGTATCGATAGTAACTGATCAAGGACCTATGATAGGAATTCTAAAGATGGATTATGTTGAAAATTATACACATGAAGTACAATTTTTAGATAACAAAATAGATATAGGAATAGTGCCGCAAGCAGCAGGGCTTCCAGGAAGTGGACAGAAGATTCAAAAAGCAGCATTTATAAAGCCTATAAGAGAAGATGAAAGATATAATCTTATGGTTTTAGATAAGCAGAAGGGAAGTAAGGATGATGAATATGGGGCTAATTATTTTGTGAAAAACTTTTTAGGTGCATCACTTATAATAAATGAAAGAGATATGACAAAAACATTTGTTAAAGCGGCTGAAAATTGGACTAGAAAAAATATAAAAGATGATGCAGGAAAAGCAGAAGAAATAAGAACAGCGATTAAAACAAAATTAAAAGAAGAAGAAAAGATAAATATTGATGACTTTTCAAATGAATTATTTAATGATGACAATCAAAGCAAAGAGGAATTCACTAAATACATTAAACAGCAGGGATTAAATGAAGAAATTTCAGTAGATAAGACTTGGGTTCAAAAGAAGCTTAAAAGAGTAAGATTGAATATAGATAAACAGATAGATTTATATATAAACGAAGAAACATATCGTGATCCTAATAAGTTTGAAATTATAAGAAATGGTGATGGAAGTATTAATTTAGTAGTTAAGAATGTTATTAATTATATAGAAAAATAGAGTTAATATGTTATTTTGTTTGATAATAAGAGAAAGTTATTAAATGATTTTAAATTTAGTTTAATGTATAATCATGGTGATTCGAACATTAGTGTGGATATACATAAAAATAATCTGGTGGGATTAAAATTATAAAGTGAATAATGAGTTGATAAAAAAGATGGTGATAAATTACAATATTTATTACCGTCTTTTTGTTGTATAAAAGAATACCACAGGTTTGACCTGTGGTTCCGGAAAGCTTTTAGCTATGAGTAGAAAAAGATCTTGTGAATATGTAGAAGATTAAACATAAAAAGCTACTGAATAAAAATGAGAAAAAAAATTATTGGAAATATATTTCTGAAAATACTTATATTTGTTATGAAATTACAAAAGTGATAAAATTAGAAATAACATTAGTGCTATGAAGTTATATATGGGGGGAATATGGTGAGAAAAAGATATTATGTGTTTGCGTTTATCTTTATTGTATGTTTGATGAGTATAGGGGGTATTTCGTATATAAGTTTTTCTAATAAAATAAAAAATGATACTTTTGAAATAAATAGAGAAAATAATTCAGAAAACTGTATTTCAAGTATAAAAAATATAGATGGAAAAGCAAAGATTATAAAAAATGTATGTACTCCTAAAAACTTAATTGCTTTGTCTTTTGAAGGAATTCAAGATGATGAAGATATGAAGGAAATATTAAATTTACTTAAGTCTTATGATGTTAAGTCAACTTTTATTATTGCGGGAATAGATTCAGCTGAAAATCCTGAAATAATAAAAGAGATTAAAAAAGAAGGACATGAGTTGGGGAGCAGTACATTGTCAAATGAATCAAGGAATATGGAGGATTTAAGTGAGGAAGAGCTTATAAAAAATTTTTCCAAATCTAATAAAATTATTGAGAATATAACTTCAGAAAAGGCAAATTTAATTAAATGTAAAGGAACTAATTATACAGATGATATTTTAGAAGCTGCTTATGCAAGTGGTTTTAAATATGTTTTAGAAAATAGCGATTATTTAAATTATCAAAGTTTTAAAAACTATGAGCAGGTTCAAAATTATATTAAAAGGGTTAAAAGTGGAAGTATAATTTCAATCAAATTAAATGGAGTACTAGATGAAACGGAATATTCTAAAAAAGAAAGTGAAGAAAAACCTGCTATAGATAAAAAATCAGGAATTAAGGAAAAAAATGAAGAAGAAGACAATATTAATATAGTTCAGATTATAGAGTGGGTATTAAAAGCATTAAATGAAAATAAAAAAGAAATTGTTCAAGTAACTAGATTTGCAGGAATGCAGCCGGATGAAGTCGATATACTGCAGGAAAAAGAACTTTTAAATACACTTAATACTAAGGTAGCTAATGGTTATTATAAGAATAGTGCATTAAAAAAATCACATAGAAAATCTATAGAAAAACCTAATAGCAAGGTGGAGGTTAAGAATAGTAAAAATTTAACTACAACTATAGAGGAAAAAAGCAACATTTATGAAGATATAGTTAGTAAAGTGAATTTTAATGAAGTGATATTAAAAAATAATAAAAAACTAGCACAAGTTAATTCTAATATATATACTATACAAAATTCTGTTTCATATACATTCAGAGGGTTAAGTGATGAAAAGACTTTAGATTATGTGTTAAAAACATTAAAAAGCATAAATGCTAGAGGAACATTTTTTGTAACTAAAGATGATATTGAAAAATATCCTGATAGAATAAAAAAGATTATTTCTTATGGTAATGAAATTGGTAATGGAGGAATTACAAGTAGTTCGAAGTTGCTAAGTAAATCGATAGAAGATATATGTAAAGAAATATATGAAGTTGATGTAATGCTTAAGGGAATTGGTGTGACTACAAAAGCATATATGCCTGGATATGGATACATAAATTCTAATATTCAGGAAGCAATATCTTCTTTAAATGAAATAGATGAACTTAAGGGGTATGAAATATTTACTTACTCCAAAGCACCTATAACAGTAAAATATAGTAATTGGTCAGCTGACCAAATAGTAAAAACTTATTTTAATACTGGCACATATTTATCACTTAGAAAAGGTGAGATAGTATATTACAGGTTAGATGCAAATTTGTTTAATGATAAAAATACTATAGGTGATATTATTAAGTTACTTACTAAAAACTATGTTGATAATGGATATATTCATAAATATAACTCTCAAACTAAATCATATGATTTTGTGCAACAGCCTTTAGGTTATTCGGTCATTCCAATAAAAGAAATACAAATTAATAAGGATATGAGATATAAAATTAATGAAAAACCTAAAGTATTAAGAAAAAGAAATGTTAATGAAACGCCTAAGTTTATAAAAAATAATTATATTGGAAATATATATTCTGAATTAAATGGATTTACAGAAAATGAACAGACTGAAATAAATAAAGATGGAACTATAAATACAAATGGGACAAGTGCTTTATTTTTTACATTTGATGACTGGGGAAGCGATGTAATAATAAATCAAATATTGCAAGTATTTAATAAACATAATGTTAAAGCAACATTTTTTGTAGTGTCACAGTATATTGATCCAGACAGTGGAGTATCTAATTCAAATCCAAATCTTCTTAGAACAATAGCAACTTATGGACATGATATAGGAAGTCATAGTTATAAGCATGAAACATTGGAAACAGAAAAAGAACAGATGATGTTGTCCTTAAGTAAGTCATATACTGCTTTAAACAAAGTGGCTGGAGATTTAGGAACTGTTAAACCATATTTTAGACCACCTACTTTGTATGTAAGTAAATCAGGAATGGAGTCAGTTTTTGAAACTGGTTATGACTATCTAATAAGCGGTAATATTTCAACTCATGATTATGAAGTTGGTTCAACTGAAGAGCTCTTAAGTCATATGGAAGAAGGCTTGCAGAAAAATAAGGGAAATGTATTTGTTATGCATATGAATAATCAAGCTTATTATACACCAGAAGCATTAGATAAATTTTTAACTAATAATGAACAAGGAAAATATGGTGATGTATATAAAGTTGCAAAATTGAGTGATTATCTTAAGTAATAGTTTATTAATAGCTTAGAAAGGAGTAAAGAAATGAAGAAGAAAACTATTATAAATGATGTCCTTTTAAAGCAGAATAAAGATAGAAGACTACTGTCTAACGTTCCAGATAAAGAAGCAATAAGAACAAATAAAGATAGAAGAGGAAAATCTTTAGATGATGGGAGCAGCGAAGATCCACATAAATTCATTGTTAGTAAAAATGCGGGAATACGTTATGAAATGAAATGTCCAGTAATAATTGAAGCTGTAATTAATGGAAATAGCATAAAAATAAAAGCTGAATCTAGTGATATATCAACAACAGGAATACTTTTAAAACTTAATAATCAAAAAGATATTGCTTATATAGAAAAAGCTGACAACCTTAAATTGAAATTTACAATAGAACCTGGATCTATGCCGGAAGGGTATGAAATGAAGGTTTCTATTAATGGAAAGATGGTAAGGAAGTTTGAACATGATGATGGTAACATCTTTTGTGGAATTATGTTTGAAAAATCATTATCTGAATATGCAAATAAAAAAAGAGGCAGATATATGCTTGGACTTTCCAGCATAATGCTGTTTTTAATAACATTATTTATTATTTTAATGAGAGCAGAAAGCGTCATATATTTTAAGTTTAATAAGATGCTATATTTGTATAGTATAATTGCAGCTGTTTTTCTATTGAGTAGATATGCTTTTGGAATGCTTTATAGAACGGTTCCAATTGATATGGACTTTACTCCAAGTGTAACTGTAATAATTCCTTGTTTTAATGAGGAACAATGGATAAACAGAACAATTTTAAGCTGTATAAATCAAGATTATCCTATAGATAAACTTGAAGTTATAGTTGTTGATGATTGCTCAACAGATAATTCAGTTGAAGAGATAAAATCAACAATTGAAAAATTATATAACGAAGCAGAGAGATTTGAAACAAAAAAGAGACTTAAGTATATTGTTCAGGATGCAAATAAGGGAAAAAGAGAAGCTTTAGCTAGAGGTGTCTTAGAAGCTAGGGGCGAATTAGTAGTATTTGTTGATTCAGATAGTTTTCTTGATCCATTTGCAATAAGAAATTTAGTTCAACCATTTAGGGATCCCAAGATGGGAGGGGTATCTGGTAGAACTGATGTTGCTAATACTTATACAAATACTTTAACTAAAATGCAGTCAGTAAGATATTTTATAGCATTTAGAGTAATGAAAGCTGCTGAAGCATATTTTGATGCAGTTACATGTTTATCAGGACCATTATCATGCTATAGAAAGAGTATTGTTTTAGAAAATGTAGATGCATGGCTTAATCAAAGTTTTTTAGGACAGAAAGCTACATTTGGTGATGATAGAGCTATGACTAATTTTGTTTTAAAAAATCATAGAACAAGTTATCAGGATACAGCTATATGTTCTACAATTGTTCCAAACAGTTATAAAGTTTTTATTAAACAGCAAATGAGATGGAAGAGATCATGGCTTAGGGAGTCTATTATGGCAGGAAGTTTTATATGGAGGAAGGAGCCATTTATGGCAGTGTTCTTTTATGTAGGTTTATTAGTTCCAGTATTAGCACCAGTTGTTGTTATTTATAATTTAATATATGTACCTATAACTCATCATATATTTCCAACAACATTCTTAGTGGGGCTCTTAATGATGGCGTTGATGATGAGTTTTGCACAGATGCTTTTGAGAAAAAGTAGTACATGGATATTTGGTATGTTATTTTGTATCTACTATGAGGTTGTATTATTGTGGCAGATGCCTATTGCAGTGTTTACATTTTGGAAATCAACATGGGGTACAAGAATGACAAAGAGTGATGTAGAAGAACAGAAGAAGAAAGAAATGAAGGCTCAGAATAGAAAAATGAAAATGTATAAAAAAAAGGAAGTGAGCTGATAAGTGAATAATAAAACTTTTTCTCCTGAAAGAAAAGATAGAAAAAAGAAAATAAGAAGTATAATTCAAGGATTAATTCTAATAGTATTAATGATTATTATGCTTAAGGCATTATTTTCTTTTACTAAATATAAACCTTATGATGTTTCTAAAATTAGTGATAATAATGATGATGAATTTATAGCGGTATCTTACTTTGGAGTAGATCGTAATGGAACTGAAACACTTATCAGCACTGACAGATTAAATGAACATCTTAAGGCACTTACTGATAATGGATATGTTACGATAACTCAACAGGATGTAATAGATTTTTATACTAAAGGAAAGAAACTTCCGCCAAAAGCATTATTTTTAATATTTGAAGATGGAAGAACTGATACAGCAATATTCTCACAAAAAATAACTGAAGAATATAATTTGAAATCTACAATATTAACGTATTCAGATAGATTTGAAAAAGGAGACCCCAAGTTTCTACAACCAGATGATTTGAAAAAACTTGAAGAGAGTACTTTTTGGGAACTTGGTACAAACGGATATAGATTAGAATATATCAATGTATTTAATAAAGATAAAGAATTTTTAGGAAGAATGACATCGCTTGAGTTTTCGAAGAAGTCAGATGAAATCCGAAGGGATTATAATCATTATTTAATGGATTTTATAAGGGATGAAGATAATGTGCCTGTAGAATCCTATGAGGAAATGAAAAATAGAATTGATTATGACTATGAAACTTCAAGCAGAATATATAATGAGAAACTTGGTAAAGATCCAGATTTGTATATTTTGATGCATTCCAATACAGGTCAGTTCGGGACTAATAAAAAGGCAAGTAAGATAAATGAAAAGTGGATAAAAGAGCTATATAAAATGAATTTTAACAGGGAAGGATATTCATTAAATACACTAGATAGCTCTATATATGATTTAACTAGAATTCAACCACAGGCATATTGGCCAACTAATCATTTATTGATGAGAATATATGATGATACAAAGAAAAAGATGAATTTTGTAACTGGAGATGAAAAAAAGGCAGCTGAGTTTAAGGAGATTAAAGGAAAAGCTGAATTTAAAGATGATACTGTCACAATAACATCAGAACCTAGAAGCAAAGGGTTATTTAAGATTTTAAATACTGATGATTTTAAGGATATAGATTTTTCAGTAAATCTTCAGGGGAATATCCTAGGAAGTCAAAGTATATACTTAAGATCAAATGATGATCAAAGTAGTAGTATTTCAGTAGAATTGTCCAATAATATTGTTAGCATAAAAGATAAAAATAATAATCATGAAATAGAATTGTTTAAAAAGGAATTAAATACTGATAAACATGAATTTGATATAAAAGATTTAGGGAACAGGCATATGCATATAAAACTTAATGATAACAAGTTAAGCTTAGATATTGATAATGTGAATGTTGCAGACGATATTGAAGTTAGTGATAATAGCAAAGGAGCAGTATATCTTGGATCAGCATGGAATGAGTATGGATATAGCCAGAAAAATATAGCTGATGATGTTTATGATGGGGTATTTAAAGAAATTGATATTAAGGATATGAATGGAAATATATTATATAGTAATGTTTTAAGAGGAAAGGACAAAGTTGTATATTCTATGAAGAACTATTTTAATAAGGTAGTAAATTGGTTTATTATAAATTTATAAAAATGATGATTCTGTTAGGTTGTTATTAAAAAATAGCTTAACATTTCGTAGAATTACTTGCTCTTTGAAAATTATATAAGTTTGATTAATTTATTGCATGGCAAACAAACCTGTAATAAATAGGATTTTTACGGATTAATCAAAGATATTGATTAACTAAATTATTAAGCGTCAGCAAACCAAGAATGATTAGATTTACTTTTCACTAGATGCATTATTAATATTTAAGTTATGATGATGCATAATTACACTTTTTATTTCCACATTTATAATGGTTATAGTGTTTATAAACATGGTGTAAGAAGGCAGTTTTACGCATTTATGAAATTTAGATTCCTTGGGCGTGCTGACAGAGTAAGAAGCGAATTGTCGTTTGCATTTTTTAAATTGATATTTTTGATTAGCTTCCTTATCCAAACCAAACTTATATGGTTGGTCAGAGTGACAGCGAGGACATTTTACTTTTGTTTTGTTCATTGTTTGTTTCTTTTTTAGGAGAGATATTTAGTTATGGTCAAATTTATTGAATTTACTTTGGTTGAGAAGAGCAATGTTCATATAACTTAGCAGAACGAAAATGATGAATGGGAGTAAAATATGAAGGTACACAATTTATTAATTATATTGTTTTCATTATTACTGATATTTAGAATGCTTGTTGGATGTACTTCAGTTAATAAGGACATTATAAGTAACAAAAAATTAAATAATAATATTGTATTTGCGGAAGATGCAAGTAACTTATCCACATGGGTTGCATATTGGAACTTGGATGTTGATGATGAGATAGAATCACTAAGTACAAGATTAAATAGTGTTTCATATTTTGAGGTTTATTTTGATAAAGATCAAAAGTTATATATTCCAGATGAACTTGTTGAATATTATAATAATACTAAGAACAAGGATTATGAAAAATATATAACAATAGTAAATGATAAAGAAGATAGTAGTGGAAAGATAAATCATAAGGATGCAGATATCCTTAGAGATTTATTGAAGGATTCTGAATCAACTTCAAATCATATAGATGATATAATAAATCTTCAAAAACAATATGGATTTGATGGAATAGAGATAGACTATGAAAATATAAAAAAGGATATGAAGCTGTGGGATAATTATATAAGTTTTATAAACCAGCTTTATGCAAGATGTAAAGAAAATAATATAAAGCTTAGAGTTGTACTTGAACAAGGAATTCCTGTTGAAAATTTAAACTTTAAAGAAGGACCGATATACGTGATAATGTGCTATAACCTTCATGGAGCTTCAACAAAACCAGGTGAAAAAGCAAATAAGGATTTTGTTAAACAGATTATAAATAAAATGAGTGTTATACCGGGAGAAAAGGAATTTGCATTAGCTACTGGTGGATTTGATTGGTGTGAAGATAATAAAGTTTCTTCAGTAGATGAAGAGACAGCAGAGGAATTAGCATCTAAATATAATTCAACTAAAATAAGAAATCCAGATAGTTCATATATTAATTTTAAATATTCTGATGGAAATGGAAAAAAACATGAAGTATGGTATGCAGATACTCAAGCTATGAATGAATTAATAAAAGTAATTAATGATAGTGGATATAAAATTTCTATATGGAAACTTGGAGGAAATTTATTTTAATATTTAAAGAGACAGATCTTAAGCCAGTATGATAATTAATATATTGGCTTAAATTTTTTATTTAAAACTATATAATTATGAAATAGTGTATTATTAGTTTGTTTAAGAATATATCAATGTGTAAAGATAATCCAGGCAAGGCATTGTAGCGTTTAATACTCAACGTTTTCTGCATATTTTTGTAGCGAGATTATATTTTTAAAAAGTGGAGTTATGTCAATATAGTGGGAAGGTGAAGAAATTTGTGTAAATAAATCTTTCCACATTCTTTTTTGTATGGCTTGATGGAAAGTTTGGAATTAAATGTATAAATTTATGAATAAAATCTATAAGACTAAAAAATGCTGTATCAAACTAGAGTTAAAAACTTTAAGTTGATACAGCTATTTTTAGTTCATTAATTTAACTAGTACAGCTTTTTGAGCATGTAGTCTATTTTCAGATTCATCAAAAATTTCATCAGCATGCGCTTCAAGGACTTCAGCAGTTATTTCTTCATTTCTATGGCAAGGTAAACAATGAAGAACCATAACATCTTCATTTGCAGCTTTTAATAATTCATTATTTACTTGGAATCCTTGGAATGCTTTGATTCTATCTTGAGTTTCTTCTTCATGTCCCATACTAGTCCATACATCTGTAATTACTACATCTGCATCTTTGATAGCTTCAAGAGGAGAGGTAGTAACTGTTAAGCGGACATTTTCACTTTCAGCTATTTCTTTTGCACGAGATAAATAGGCTTCTGAAAGTGAATATTTTTCAGGAGATGCTATAGAAAAATTCATTCCAACTTTAAGGCATCCTATAATAAGAGAATTAGCCATATTATTACCATCACCTATGAAAGCAACATTTAATCCTTCGAGAATGTTTTTATTTTCTCGTATAGTCATTAAATCAGCTAATACCTGACAAGGATGTTCTTGATCAGTGAGTCCGTTTATTATTGGAATAGAAGAATATTTTGCTAGAGTTTCAGCTTCTTTTTGAGAAAAAGTTCTGATCATAATTCCTTGAAGGAATCTTGAAAGTACTCGGGAAGTATCTTCTATTGGTTCGCCACGGTCAATTTGAAGTTCCTTATTACTTAGAAATAAAGCATTTCCACCAAGTTGATACATGCCTACTTCAAATGATACACGAGTTCTTGTTGATGCTTTTTCAAAAATCATACCAAGACTTTTTCCTTTTAAATGATGGTGTTCTATATTATGTTTTTGCTCATATTTTAGTTGATCTGCTAAATTTAATATATCTAAAATTTCTTCTTTTGATAAGTCGTCCATTTTTAATAAATCTTTTTTCATTGAAAATCCCCCAATTGATTAAGTTAACTACAGCTTTATTTATTGGTATTATTTAAAACATCTAAGATTATATCTATACCATATTTTAATTCTTCTTTGCTTATTATAAGAGGTGGAAGAAGTCTGACAACATCTTTTCCAGCAGTTAATACAAATAGTCCTTTTTTCATGCATTCTTTCTGAATTAGAGCAGGGCTACATTTTACTTTTATTCCAATCATTAATCCCATTCCGCGTACATCTACTATTTGAGGGTTGTTGGCATTTTTTAACAATTCTTTTACATAGGCACCTTTTGAGGAAATTTCGTCGTATGTTTTTTGATTACATAATTCATTTAGAACTACTAGAGCACCAGCACATACAACAGGGTTTGCGCCAAATGTTGAACCGTGATCTCCAGGTTTAAAGACATCTTGAAGTTTTTCATCACAAAGGAATCCTCCTATAGGTAGTCCTCCACCTAACCCTTTTGCTATTGTTACTATATTTGGCTTAACATCAAAGTTTTCATATCCAAATAATTTACCAGTTCTAGCAATACCACATTGAACTTCATCAAAGATTACAAGAATGTCTTTTTGGTTACATATCTTAACTACTTCTTGAACAAAATCTTTATTTAGAGGAATAACTCCTCCTTCCCCTTGAATAGCCTCCATCATTATAGCGCATACATCTGGAGTGATTTTTGCTTTGAAATCTTCTATATCATTTGCATTTACATAATTAAATCCTTCTGTGAAAGGGTAGAAGAATTGATGGAATTTATTTTGCCCAGTTGCTTTTAAGGTAGTGATTGTTCTTCCGTGGAATGATTGCACTAAAGTAAGAATAGTGCTTCTTCCTTCTCCATATTTATCAAAGCTATATTTTCTAGCTAATTTTATTGCACCTTCATTAGCTTCGGCTCCTGAATTGCCAAAGAAAACTCTTTTCATTCCAGCTTTTTCAGTTAATTCTTTTGCTAATTCTACGCTTGGCTCAGTAAGAAAATAATTTGATATATGAGCAAGCTTAGAAAGCTGAGTAGAAGTAGCTTCAACCCATTTTTTATTAGCATATCCTAGGCAGTTTACGCCGATGCCACTTGCAAAATCTAAGTACTTATTATTATCTTGATCATATATATAAACGCCTTTACCTTTAGTAATCACAGGGTCTAAACGGCCATAGCTGTTTATTAAATGTTCTTTTGCTTCATTAAAATCATAGTTCATATAAAAAACCCCCAATTTATTCAGTTGACAGTTAACAGCTGACAGTTAATTATCACTTGTTAACTGCTAACTGGTTTTAGTGTATCATTGTTCCAGCACCTTCTGGTGTGAATAATTCAAGTAGAATAGAGTGAGGAATACGTCCATCGAGTATTATTGATCTTTCTACCCCCATTCTAACAGCTTCTACACAGCAGTCTATTTTTGGAATCATTCCACCTTTTATTATGCCTTCGAGACATAATTTTGGAACCTGATGTAGTCTAAGACTTGAGATAAGGGAAGATGGATCGCTAGGATCTCTCATAACACCTGGTACATCAGTAAGAAGAATTAATTCTTCAGCTTTTAAAGCAGAAGCTATTTTTGATGCACATGTATCTGCATTTATATTGTAAGGTTTATCATTATCTTCACCTAAAGCAACACTTCCTACAACAGGGATATAACCAGCATTCATAGCGGTTTTTAAAATATCAGTGTTTACTTTAGTTATGTCACCAACATATCCTAAGTCACTATCAGCTTTTAATTTTTTTGCTTTAATAAGTGAACCATCCATTCCGCATAAGCCAATAGCTTTTCCTCCAAATTTTTCGATTAGAGAAACAAGATCTTTATTAACCTTTCCTCCAAGTACCATTTGTACAACATCAATTGTTTCATCATCTGTATATCTAAGTCCGTTTATAAATTGACTTTTATGATCAAGTCTTTTTAATAAATCAGAAATGGCAGGGCCGCCGCCATGAACAACGACAGGCTGTATGCCTACACATTTCATAAGAATAATATCATTTATTACAGTTTCTTTAAGTTCTTCGCTAACCATTGCATTTCCACCATATTTAATAACAATGGTTTTTCCACGATATTTTTGAATATATGGAAGTGCATGAACTAATATTTCTGCTCTTTCTGTGTAATTCAAAATAAGCCCCCCTTTAGTTTATTTGGTATTTAATCGTAATTTAGCTTCTATAGTCTCCATTAATTTTTACGTAATCGTAGCTTAAATCACATCCCCAAACGTATGCACTATGTTTACCTTCTGATAGATTTACTTTAATAATGATTTCATCCTGACTTAGTATATCTTTAGCTTTATCTTCATCAAAGGCTACAGAACTACCATTTTGACAGACTAATATTTCACCTTTACAGCTTTCAAATGACACATCAACTTTTTCAGGATCAAATTTTGAATCTGCATATCCAAGAGCACAAAGAATTCGTCCCCAGTTAGCATCACTTCCGAACATAGCTGTTTTTACAAGACTTGAGTTAATTATGCTTTTACCAAATATAACAGCGTCTTTTTCGGTTGATGCACCTGATATTTGACATTCTAGTAACTTGGTAGCACCTTCACCATCTTTAGCTATATTTTTAGCCATTTTAGTATTAATTGCTTTTAATACTTCAACAAAAGTGTTATAGTCATCATTTTTTTCAGTTATAGTTTTGTTATTAGCTTGTCCGTTGGCTAATATGAAGATGGAATCATTTGTGCTTGTGTCTCCATCAACACTGACTCTGTTATAAGTTACTTTTACTGTAGTTTTTAATGCTTCATCTAATAATTCAGGTGAAATTGATAGATCTGTAGTTATGAATGAAAGCATAGTTCCCATATTAGGTTCAATCATTCCTGACCCTTTAGCCATTGTACCGATAGTAATTTTTGTATCTCCAATATAAAATTCAGCAGCCAATTCTTTCATAAAAGTATCAGTTGTCATGATAGCAGAAGCAGCATCTTTATTACCTTCTTTAGAAAGTTTTTGAGTAAGTAAAGGAATACCATCTTTTATAGCATCAATATTTAAAGGAACACCTATTACCCCAGTAGATGCAACTAAAACATTGTTTGCTTTAAGATTTAAAGCTTTAGCTTGTAATGCAGCCATTTTCTTAGCTTTACTTAAACCATCATTACCATTACATGTATTAGCATTACCACTATTTATTATTATTGCTTGAGCTTTCTTATTACTTAGGTGATCTTTACAAACATAGATTGGAGCACCTTTTACTTTATTTTTTGTGAACATTCCAGAAGCATTAGCTGGGACTTCTGAATAAATTAATGCAAGATCTTTTTTTAAGGTTCCTTTTTTTATTCCACAATATATACCAGAAGCTAAAAAGCTTTTTGGAGCTGTAACTCCACCTTCAATATATTTAAATTTCATATATATAACCCCCTTAAGTTCAGTTAATAGTTAGATGATTAAAATGCTGGTGCAATTAAATTTAATCCTTCAGTTTCATCTAAGCCAAGAATAATATTCATATTTTGAATTGCTTGCCCGGCTGCGCCTTTAATCATATTGTCTATAGTACTCACAATTATTAATTGATCTTTTCTATAATTTGAATGAAGAGATACATAACAGTCATTTGATAGGCGTACATTTTTTATTGATGCAGTCTGACCAAGTGGAAGAACATGAACAAAGGGCATATCTTTGTAGCATTCTTCATAAAGTTTATGTATTTCTTTAAGATTTATTTCGCTTTTTGGAGTACAATAAATTGTTGAAAGAATTCCTCTATTTATAGGTAGTAGATGAGGTGTAAATACAACTTTTACTTTTTCGTTTGCTATTGTAGAAAGAATTTCTTCAATTTCAGGTGTGTGTCTATGAGCACCTATTTTATATGGAGCAAATGTTTCGTTTTCATCAGGAAAATGAGTAGTCTGAGTTAGCTTTCTGCCTGAACCAGTTGTTCCAGATTTTGAATCACATATTATATTATTAAGTTTGATTAATGAATTTTTTAATAATGGCATTAATCCTAAGTTGATAGTAGTTGGATAGCATCCAGGATTGGCAATAAGTTTACAGTTTTTAATCTTTTCTTTGTTTAATTCAGGTAGTCCATAAACACATTTTTTATGTAGTTCTGGTTGAGAAAACTTTTTGCCATACCATTCTTCATATTCAGCTTCATTTGATAATCTAAAATCAGCTCCCATATCTATACAGATTTTGTTATTATCAATAGCTTTTTTGGCAATATCTTCACTTAATCCATGAGGAAGGGCTGTGAAGATTACATCAGATTTTTCAACAACATCATCTGCTGTTTCGCATATTAGATTTGTTTTGTTTAAAAATGTTGTGTAAACATTACTAATTTCTTGTCCTTCAAATGAAACAGAACTTAATGCTGAAACTTCAACTTTTGGATGAGATAATAATAATCTTAATAATTCGGCACCTACATATCCAGTAGCACCTATAATTCCTACTTTAGTCATTTTCAACCCCCCAAATAGTAGTCAATTGATGATTAAAATTTGATATATGAGTACTTTAAGATGAAGTTATTTAGTAACAATTTTTTTATTGAAAAATATAGTTAGTGCTTATAATTTACAGTGTAAATTATAAGCAGGTGAGATAGTTAAGCTAAATATTATAGCTCATGTTTATCAAATATACATACTATCAATTGATTTGTTTTATTAAATTTGAATTATAATTTTTTTTGATTGTTTTTATGAGATTCTATGAAATCAGAAAGAGCTTTAAGCTGAATTTTTACTGATTCTTTAGAAGGTCCACCTAATACTTTTCTTTCTTCCACACATGTTACAAGGTTTATAGCATGATAGACATCTTCTTCAAATAATTCTGAGAATTTTTTTAGTTCTGGTAAAGATAAATCCTCAATCATTTTATTTTGTTTAATACATTCAAGTACTATTTCCCCAACAACTCCATGAGCAATTCTAAAAGGCATACCTTTTTTGACTAAATAGTCTGCTAAATCTGTTGCATTTGTAAATCCAAGACCAGCGCCTTTTCTCATATTTTCTTTTTTTACTTTCATTGTTTTAATCATACCTGCAAATGTTTTTAGAGCAAGTTCAGTAGTATCTAGTCCATCAAATACAGCTTCTTTATCTTCCTGCATATCCTTGTTATAGGCTAGAGGAATACCTTTCATAACTGTTAATAGAGTCATAAGGTCGCCGTAAACTCGTCCAGTTTTACCTCTTACAAGTTCAGCAACATCAGGATTCTTTTTTTGTGGCATTATACTGCTTCCGGTGCTATAGCTATCATCAAGATCGATAAATTTAAATTCATTAGTACACCAAATTATTATTTCCTCTGAAAATCTTGATAAATGCATCATTATCATTGAAAGACATGATAATGTTTCGATAGCATAATCTCTGTCAGAAACAGAATCTAAACTGTTAAGTGTTATTCTTGCAAATCCTAAATCACGTGCAACAGCTTCTCTATCAAGTGGATAAGTAGAAGTAGCAAGAGCCCCAGCTCCTAATGGCATTTCATCCATTCTGTTATAACAGTCTGTAAGCCTTGAGTAATCTCTTTTTAACATTTCTGCATAAGCTAATAAATGATGAGCAAAGGTTATTGGCTGAGCTTTTTGCATATGTGTATATCCAGGCATTATAGTATCTATATTTTCTGAAGCTTTTTCTAATAAGACTTCTTCAAGTGTTATAATATCTTTTTTTAATTCAGGAATAGCATTTTTTAAATATAATCTAAAATCTAGTGTGACTTGATCATTTCTGCTTCTTCCTGTATGAAGCATCTTTCCACATTCACCTATGTAGTAAGTAAGAGTGCCTTCAATAAAACTGTGAATATCTTCTGATGTTTCATCTATTGAAATAATACCATTATCAATGCGTTTGAGTATTTCAAGAAGACCAGAAGTTATTCTGTTACTGGCCTCCTTAGGAATAATGTTTTGATTTCCAAGCATGGAAGCATGAGCAAGGCTTCCATGAATATCTTCTTTATACATTCTAGAGTCAACGTTAATGGAAGAATTAAAGTCGTTAACTAATTTGTCAGTACCTTTTTTAAAACGTCCGCCCCAAAGTTTCATAATTAATTATCCTCTTTCATTACTTTTGCATTCATTTTTGCTCTTACTACTGTAGGAAGACCATAAAGATTTATAAATCCAGCGGAATCTTTTTGGTTATATACTCCATCTTCTCCAAAAGTAGCATATTCTTCACTGTATAATGAATATGGACTAGTCATTCCGGCATTGACAATGTTTCCTTTGTATAATTTTAATTTAATTTCTCCAGTTACAGTTTCTTGAGTTTTTGTTATGAATTGAGATAATGCTTCTCTTAATGGTGTGAACCATTGGCCATTATAAACTATATCAGCAAATTTTAATGCAATTTGTTGTTTATAGTGAGCTGTTTCTTTATCTAAGCAGATTTCTTCTAAATCTTTGTGTGCTGCATAAAGAATAGTTCCACCAGGAGTTTCATAAACACCTCTAGACTTCATACCAACAAGTCTATTTTCAACCATATCAGTAATACCTATAGCATTTTCTCCACCGATTTTATTTAATTTTTCTAACAATTCAACGCTGTTCATTTTCTTTCCATTTAATGCTACAGCAATGCCTTTTTCAAAAGTTAATGTAATATAAGTAGGCTTGTCTGGTGCAGCTTCAAGTGTTTTTGAAAGTTCAAGAATCTTATCATATTGAGGTTCATTTTCAGGAAATTCTAAATCTAAACCTTCATGACTTAAATGCCATATATTCTTATCTTTACTATAATTAGTTTCACGGTTTATTTTTAAAGGAATATTTTTAGATTCAGCATATTCAATTTCTTCTTCTCTTGATTTTATGTTCCATACTCTCCAAGGAGCTATAATTGGCATTTCAGGTGCAAATGCTTTAACAGCCATTTCAAATCTTACTTGGTCATTTCCTTTACCAGTACATCCATGACAAATAGCATCAGCACCTTCAGCTTTTGCAATTTCAACTAATCTTTTTCCTATTAATGGTCTTGCAAATGAAGTTCCTAATAAATACTTTCCTTCATATACAGCACCAGCTTGAATAGTTGGGAAAATATAATCATCAACAAATTCTTGTGTTAAATCCTCAATGTATAATTTTGACGCCCCAGTTTTTATTGCTTTTTCTTGTAAGCCATCAAGCTCGTCCTTTTGCCCAACATTACCGCATACAGCAATTACTTCGCATTCATATGTTTCTTTAAGCCATGGAATAATAATTGATGTATCTAATCCTCCAGAATAAGCTAAAACAACTTTATTATATTTTTTCATTTTAAAAGCCCCCTTGAATAATATTTATAAGTATAAATTATTTTCTAACTGTTGTTTATAATTATACATTTAAATGCATAAATAATCAATATAAAATAAAAAAATTTAAAAATAATTATTTTTAGTCTAAATGTATTGCATGATATCTATTGGAGATGTGCATATTTATAATATAGTATTAATAAATAAAAAATATGCATTAATATTTATGCAATAAAAATAACTCTATAAATTATAGAGTTATTTTTATTTATAAAGATAGTTTTGTCATATATGTTAATATATTTTCTAAAGTTGGTGTTTGCAGTTCTTTCATATTTTTAGCCATATTTTTTATGCTATGTAGAGTTGCATTTGCGTCTACAGCATCTTTATAAGATATAAATACAGATAATTTTACAGATTCATCAACTAATAAGTCAAAGCATTCATGAGTTACATAAATGGAGGATACTAAATTTTTTTGGTTTAACAAATTAACTAAATCTATAGATTGTTCAAAAGCTGTGTCAAAGTCATTAACTAATATGGTTTGTTCCATTATATCAGCTTTTTGTTGAATTTCATCGCACAAAGTTATGAGTGATTTATTTAAAAAGAATACTAGAATAATTGTACATAGAAATAATACAAGAGATATTAATGAATTTTTCATTTTTTACACGACCTTTCATATTCGTCAAAAAGCTGATATTTAAAGTGTCCTTTGGTATCCAAAAGAGCAATTAATACCTGTTTGGGGTCTGTAATATTGTGAGTATTTAATATAGAAATTATCCATTCTTCATTTTTATCTATGCTATTTAATGAATGGCTATTTATTTTTCCATCAGCAATTAAAATTTTTGGAAGCTGAACTTCGGGGATTTTTGATTGATTATTAGAAGATGAATTTTTTGAATGATTAAATGTATATGAATCATTATAGTTTGAAGGGAGAATTGATAATTGTCCGTTATTCTCCAATATTGCATACTGAATTTCATCAAGATTAAAGTAGTTTGCAATTCTCATTTGCTCGAATAATTCATCTAAATCAATCTGTTGCTCTTTTAGAGCATTATAATTTATTTTACCTTTATATATTAAAATACATGGTTCGCCATCTATAAATTTTCTTGTACATTGAAATTTTAAAGATATAAGATTTAAAATAGTTTTTAAAAATAAAAGAGTTAATATAGGTATTATTCCTAAAAACAATGGAAGTCTCTGATCCTGCATTGGCAGAGAGGCTAAATCTGAAATCATTATAGCAATTACTAGTTCGTAAGGCTGGAGTTCAGCAACCTGTCTTTTTCCCATTAATCTCATAGTAATTACTACTAAAAGGTAAAGAATAGTAGTTCTTATTAATACAACAAACAAAAAATCACCTCCTAAGATTTAATATCTTCATAAATATAATAAATATACAAATAAGAAAATTATTTTAGCAATTATGATAAGTTTGTATATAATATAATTGGAAGCAAATAGGTTAAATAGCCTAAAATTTGTTGCAAATTAATTATAGTAATACGTGGTAAAAGTGATTTTTGTAAATATTTTGAAGAACTTTGGGATTATTTGAAGAGGAGATAATTTGATGATAGAAGAGAAAATTGAAATTGATAAAATCAAATCTGTAAAGGGAATAAAGTTTTATGACGCTATATTAAAAGAACATAAAGAAATTATTGATAAGGTTGCAATATGTAAATTAAATGGCAGATATCATGAGTTAAGTGAAATAATAGAAGAAGATGGAGATATAAGTCTTGTAGGATTTAATAATTATTTTGGAATTAAGATTTATTCAAGAACATTGCAATTTATATTTATAAAGGCTGTATTAGATATATTTCCAGATTCAAAGATAACTATAGAACAATCAATAAGCCAAGCCATATACGGAGAAATTCATAAGGACAAGCCGCTTACAGAAGTTGAAATAATCCAAATAAAGAAACGAATGCAGGAACTTATTGATAAAAATATACTTATAAATAGAATAAGAGTATCTAAAGAAAGAGCAATAGAAATTTTTTCACAATATAAGATGAATGATAAAATAAAACTTATAGAAAATTGTGATTTAAAGGAATTAATGTTATGTGAATTAGATGGAAGATACGATTATTTTTATGAATGTATGGGATATTCAACAGGAATTATAAAAGTATTTGATATACAGAAATATGAAGATGGATTTATTTTAAGAAGACCAGATCCAGAAGATATGACATCTGTTGCAAGTTTTGTTGAGCAGAAGAGTTTATCAAAAGTGTTTTTAGAGACTGAAAGATGGCTTAGAATATTAGATGTAGGTGAAGTAGGGACATTAAATGAAAAAGTTAATGGGAATGAACTTCAAAATGTGATTATGGTTTCAGAAGCTCTTCATGAAAAGAAAATTGCAAATATTGCAGATGAAGTTTTAAAAAGAAAAAATGTAAAAGTAATACTTATAGCAGGCCCATCATCATCTGGTAAGACTACATTTGCAAATAGATTAAGTATACAGCTTAGGGTTAATGGATTGATTCCTATACCATTATCTTTAGATAACTATTTTGTAAATAGAGCTGATACTCCAGTAGATGAAAATGGAGAATATGATTATGAATCAATAGAAGCATTAGATTTAAAGTTATTAAATAAAAATTTATCAGATATTATGAAAGGTAATGAAGTAGAGATACCTACGTATAATTTTAAAACAGGAAGCAGAGAGTGGACAGGTACTACAGTTCAGTTACCTAAGAATGGTGTATTAATTGTAGAAGGAATACATGGTTTGAATCCTAAATTAATATCAAATACACTTAGTGACTGTATATATAAAATATATATATCCGCATTGACTCAACTAAATATAGATAATCATAATAGAATTTCAACAACTGATTCTAGAAAAGTTAGAAGAATAGTTAGAGATTCTCTTTCAAGAGGATATGGAGCAGAAGAAACTCTTAAAATGTGGCCATCTATAAAAAGAGGGGAAAAGAAAAATATATTTGTTTATCAGGAAGAAGCAGATTCAATATTTAATTCAACACTAGTATATGAACTAGGTGTGCTTAAACCATTTGCTTTAAGAGAATTAGAGAAAATACCAAATGAAAGTCCAGTATATGCTGAAGCAGTAAGACTTAAAGCTTTTTTAAGCTTTTTTAAGGAAATAGATATAAATGAAGTGCCTAAGAATTCAATATTGCGTGAATTTATTGGTGGTTCATGTTTTTATGAATATTAAAATTTAATTTATAGAGAGATGAGTGATATTATGTTACTCATCTTTTTAATGCAATAAATGTGCATTGATAGTTTAATGCTGTTAAGAGCACATTTTGGTGTTAAGTCAAAAATATTAATATTTAAAGAAATTATGTGTATATTTCTTTTATTATGACAAAATATTCATAAAGGTGGATAGTTTAATAAGAATATGATTTAATAAAAAGAGAAGAAAATTAAATATAAATCTATAGAAAAAATGAGGAGAGTTACTATGAAAGGTATAGGAATATTTGATATACTTGGACCAATTATGATAGGACCATCTAGTTCGCATACAGCGGGTGCTGCAAGACTTGGTAAGATTGCGAGAAGCATAGCAGGAGGAGATATTGCTGAAGTAATATTTTTACTTCATGGATCTTTTGCTAAAACCTATAAAGGTCATGGAACTGATAGAGCCTTAGTTGCAGGAATGCTTGGAATGGAACCAAGTGATGAAAGATTGAGAAATTCTATGGATATAGCTAGAGAAAAAGGAATGAAATTTCTATTTAAAGAAGCAGATTTAGGGGATGTTCACCCTAATACAGTTAAGTTTCTAATGAGAACTACTGATGATAAATGTTGTGAAGTTATGGGATCATCAATTGGTGGTGGAAATATAAAAATATGTGAAGTAAATGAGAATGAAGTTGATTTTACAGGAATGTATGAAACATTAATTATAAGTCATAAAGATGCTCCAGGAGTAATTCATGATGTTACTCAGATACTTTATAGTGAAAATATAAATGTAGCTTTTATGAGAGTTTTCAGAGATGGGAAGGGACAAGAAGCTACTATGATATTTGAAATGGATAATAAAGTGAGTGCAGATACTATAAGTAAAATAGAAAATTTAGAACTTGTACATAAAGTTGTTTCAATAAGTCCGGCAAAAGAAGAAGAATAGACAGGAGATGAAATAAATGCTTGCAAAAACAGGTGAAGAATTATTAGAGATATGTGAAAAAGAAAATATATCTTTAAGTGAATATGCTATACGATGTGAAGTTGAAGAAAAGGGGCTTACAAGAGATGAGGTAATAAAAAAAATGAGAAAAAACCTTCATGTTATGATAAATGCAGCAAATGAAGGACGTAAAAAAGAAGTTTATTCTGTAAGCGGTCTCATTGGTGGTGATGGATATAAAATAAATAATTATGTTAAAAATGGGAAAACATTAACAGGAAGAGCAACTAATATAGCTATGGCCATGGCACTTTCATCATCTGAAGTTAATGCATCTATGGGGAAAATAGTAGCATGCCCTACAGCTGGATCATGTGGTATTTTACCAGCAGTAATTTTAGCGGCTGGTGAACAGCTTCAATTAAATGAAGATGAACTTATACAAGGATTATTGGCAGCAGCAGCAGTAGGAATGATTATAGGAATGAATGCAACACTTTCTGGAGCAGAAGGAGGATGTCAGGCAGAATGTGGATCTGCATCTGCAATGGGAGCAGCTGCAGTTGTTGAAATGATGGGAGGAACTCCTAAAATGAGTCTTGATGCAGGGTCTATAATATTACAGAATGTATTAGGACTTGTATGTGATCCTGTTGCAGGGCTTGTTGAAATACCATGTGCTAAAAGAAATGCTCAAGGTGCAATAACAGCTTTGTGTACAGCTGATATGATTATGGCAGGAGTAGAGGCAAAGATTCCATTTGATGATGCAGTATGTGCAATGTATAAGGTAGGAAAAAATCTTCCGTCAGAACTTAGAGAAACTGCTCTTGGAGGAGTAGCAGCAACAAAAGCTGGATTAGCATTAAAAGAAAAAGTGTTTGGAAAAGATGAAGAATAAAATTTAAAAATTTTAAAGAAAAAGGTTAAATAATAACTAATAGATTAGAAAATGGGTTTGTATCAAATTTTGTTTTGATACAGACCTATTTTTTATCTTTTAAAAAGTAATACAAATTCAATTTACAGAATATATCTATACAAAGATATAAATAGGGTATGGATGGAGGAGTATAAGATGGATTTTGCTAAATATCATTCACAAGTTATAAAGGATATATATCACTATATTACAAGGACTAAAATAGGAAATGTTTTAAAGGCGGAGCAGAAGGAATTGACTATAGACAATAAAAAGATTAATGTTTTGAATATGATTATTCAATTAAAGAAAAATGAATTGTTAAAAATTGAAGGAAACAATAATGAATATAAGTTTACTGTTTCCTTAAATGGAAACGATATATATTCTACGTCTAAATGTAACTTTAGAGATAATGTATTTAGAGAATCTATAAAAGATGCAGATGAATATATGAATTTTATTAATTGTTTTGAAAATATAAATAAGATATTTAAGAAGAAAAGAAAGAAGTAGTTATATTTCTAATTTAAACAAATAAAAAAATAATATAATTATTATAGCGTCAGTAAAACTGGTGCTATTTTTATTTTATAGTGATTTATTTTAATTAGTAAATGAGAAAAAATAAGATAATAAAAATAGTATTGTAAATTCTACAGATATATATATGTTAAAAAATGACACAAATGGAAATAAAACATTGATAACGTTTACTTAAAGGGGTATAATATAAAGTATAAAAGGGAAGGGAGTTGAAGCTGATGCTAAAAAATGTAAAAATAAAAACTAAAATAATAAGTTTTTCTTCAGCACTAATTTTAATTGGATTAATAATTTTATCAATGTCAATGTTTCAACAACAAACTTTAAGTAAAAATTCATTGTTATTATTAGAAAAAACTATGAATGATGCTTATAATAAAAATATTGAAAATCAAGTTGATTCAGTAATAAGTTTACTTAATAATATTTATAGTGAATATAAAGAAGGAATTTATACAGAAGAAGAAGCTAAAAAGTTAGCAGCAGACTTAGTTAGAGAGATGAGATATGGAGAATCAGGATATTTTTGGATAGATACTTATGATGGGGACAATGTAGTATTATTAGGTAGTAGTACAGAAGGTACTAATAGAATAAATGCAGTTGATTCTAATGGATATAAAATGGTCGCAGATATTATAAAGAATGGGAAAAATGGCGGAGGATATACAGAATATTATTTCCCAAAAGAAGGAGAAACAGTTTCATCACCTAAAAGAGCTTATAGTAAGGCATTTGAACCATTTAATTGGGTTGTTGGTACAGGAAATTATATTGATGATATAGATAAAGCAGTAGCAGAAAATGAAAAAGAAATTAGAAGTTCAATTAGTAAAAATATGATTAAATTTTCTATTATTTCTGTTATAGGAGTAGCAGTAGCTTCAATATTTGCATTTGTTATAGTTAAAGAAATATTGGAGGGATTTAAAAATATATCAAAGAGCATAGAAATTATGTCAAAAGGGGATTTTGAAACTGATATACCAGATGAATTATTAGATAGAAAAGATGATTTTGGTATTATTGCAGGAACTATTAATAATATGAAACATTCATTAAGAAATTTAATTATGAGTGCTAAACAGGCTAGTGATGAAAATTTAAAAGTTGCGTCAGTTATTGAAAATAATATTAATTCTTTGTATGATGATATTGAAAATATTACCAGTGTTGCAGAAGAAATGGCTGCAGAAATGGAAGAATGTGCAGCTACATCAGAGGAGGTTGCTGCATCATCACACGAAATAAATGAAGCATCAAAATCAATAGCAAATAAATCAGAACAAGGTTCTGAGCAAGCAATTAATATTTCTAATCGTGCAAAAGAAACTAAAGAAAGTGTTATAGAATCGCAAAAAAGGGCAAGTGATTTAAGTAATGAAATTAGGGGTAATGTACAAAAGGCTATTGAAAGTGCTAAGATAGTTGAAAAGATAAGCATATTGTCAGAAGATATTATGGAAATTACTAATCAGACAGATTTATTATCATTAAATGCAGCAATAGAAGCAGCACGAGCAGGAGAAGCTGGAAAAGGATTTGCAATTGTAGCTGATGAAATACGAGCATTATCAGAAAAATCTAAATTATCAGCTGAAAATATAAAGAATATTACATTAGAAGTTACTAAAGCAGTTTCAGATTTGGCAGATAGTTCTAATAGAATGATAAAGTTTGTAAAAGATGATGTTTCAAAGGATTATCATGAATTTAATGATGTGGCTGAAGAATATGAAGATGATGCAGTATTTATAGAAAATTTAATTACTGATTTTAGTTCTACATCTGAAGAATTATCTGCCACAATAGAAAATGTTTTATCAGCTACAGAAGAAATGTCTAATACTATTAGTCAAGCTGCAAATGAAACTACTGAAGTTTCAATGAAATCAAATGACATCTTTGGTAAGGCATCTGTAGTTCTTGAAAATATAAAAGAATCTATGAAATATTCAAGAAAATTAAATGAAGAAATGCAGAAATTTAAAATTTAACTGTAAAAAGAATGTAGTAAATTTGTTTATACAATCGAGAATGTCATAAGAATTGTGTAAATTGAATAATTTACTTTTTTATATAACTGGAAATTTTCTTTCCAGTTATATTTTTAAGATTTTTAGAAATACTAAAACTAAGTATTTTACTGTATTTAGTTTGCTTAAAAAAC
>SVCE01000031.1 GCA_015058525.1 Clostridium butyricum | reverse complement strand
TCCCATTCTTTCAAGATTTGGTATATTAAAACTATCTACTGAATCTGCTATGTGACCTAATGTATCTACATTTACATCTCCATACTTTTCAGAATCCTCTAATGCTCCTATTCCAAGTGAATCTATTACTATTGTAAAAATCCTGTTATACTTACCCATAAATAATTTCTCCTTTAACTAATTGCAATAACAAATATAATCTTTCCAAGTATCGCAATATTTATAATTCTATATTAATGTAATAACTCCAACTATCATTCCACTTAATAAACTTACTGCAAAACCACCAAGCATTGATTTAAATGCAAGCTGAGCAAGTACATTTCTCTTTTCTGGGCAAAGAGCTGCTATTCCTGAGATACATACCCCTATACTTGAAACGTTTGCAAAGCCTGCAAGACAAATTGATAATATTAGTCCTGTTCTATAGTTTAAAGAATTTATTATTTCACCTAATGACTGGAATGCAACAAATTCATTTAATACTAACTTAGTTCCTAATAATTCACCTGCTGTAAATATTTCACTTCCTTCAAGTCCCATAAGTAATCCAAATGGTGCAAATACATATGAGAATATTTTCTGAAGACTTAATCCAAATGCTCCAAGGACCATATTTACTATAGCAACCAATCCTAATATAGCTATAAGTGATGCTCCAATTGCAAGTGCTGTATTCATACCATTTATAGCACCTTCTGAAATAGCTGATAATATATTTTCATTGTCCCCTTTGTTATCAATAGATAATTCATCTGCCGCTTGTGCTCTTTCAGTTTCAGGAGTTAAAATTTTTGCTATTGCCATACTTCCCATTGGCACTAATGCACTTGCAATAAGAAGATTCTGCATTGGTATTCCAAGTGCTGTATATCCACCTATAATAGTAGCTGACATACTTCCCATACCAGACACAAGTACTACAACGATTTCACTCTTAGTCATTTTACCCAAGTATTTACTTACTAAAATAGGACTTTCAGTTTGTCCTAAAAACATATTTGCAACTGCAACAAAGCTTTCAACCTGACTTGTTCCAAGAACTTTACCAACACCTTTACCTATTATCTTAACTATAAATCCAATAACACCAAGATAATATAAAGCTCCAACTAATGCAGATACAAAAACAATATTTCCAAGTGTTTGTATTCCAAATATAGATCCAGTTACTGCTGCACTATCTCCAAGACTTCCAAATACAAATGATATACCTTCTTTACCACAGTTTAAAACTGCTGTTACAACATCAGATACTTTTTCAACAGCAAGTCTTCCAAGTGGAAATTTAACAAGTAAAAATGCAATAACAAATTGAATTCCAAGTGCTCTTATAACAGTTTTATAAGGAATCTCTTTTTTATTTGATGATAATAAAAACATTAATCCAAGCACCACAAATATACCTAAAAGACTTATAACTATTTTCATAACTCAACTCTCCACTCCATCATCACCCCTATTATAAATAAATTTTTTATATTTTTTGATTTTATTTAAATTCTAATTTATAATATAAAAGTGATGTTTATTTGTTTGTATTCTAAATAAATTTCATATCATATGTTTTAGGAAATTTCCCAGATTTTCTAAAACATTTTTTTATTATGTATTCTAAATTTAATAATTTCTTTTATATTTAGCAGCACTAATCTTATTTCTATTTTAAATAGTATAAAACTTAATGCTGCTATTTTTAAATTATTATTTATTTAGCAGCTGCTTTAGCTTTATCAAGTTTAATCATATTTCTGATACCTTCAACAGCAACCTTGATTGATTCTTCACTATCATGACATTGTTCATTATCTAATCCAGCTTTTTCTCTTTCCTGATTAGCTATTACTAAGAAGCATGCTCCTGTACGTACTCTTAAATAGCTTCCTACTACAAATAATGCTGCACTTTCCATTTCAGATGCTAAACATCCACATCTAAGCCATGCATTCCATTTGTTTTCTAATTCATAACTTACAGGTTTAGTTTCTGGTGAATGCTGTCCATAAAATGAATCTTTAGATTGAACAACTCCTGTGTGGAATTTCTTTCCTAATGTTTTAGATGCATCCACTAATGCATTAACTACATCAAAGTTTGCAACTGCTGGGAATTCGATAGGTGCATATTCTTTACTTGTACCTTCCATTCTTATTGAACCAGTAGCTACAACTATGTCTCCACCTTTAACGTCCATTTCCATACCACCGCATGTACCAACTCTTATAAATGTATCAGCTCCACAATTAACTAATTCTTCTAAAGCTATTGCAGCTGATGGTCCGCCTATACCAGTTGAAGTTACACTTACTTTTTCTCCATCTAAATATCCAGTATAAGTAACATATTCTCTATTATCTGCAACAAGCTTTGCATTATCAAAATGCTTAGCTATCTTTTCACATCTTTTAGGATCTCCTGGAAGTATTACATATCTTCCTACTTCTCCTTCACCTACAGCTATATGATATTGCTTTCCTGAACCTTGTGAATATTTCATATTTATATCCCTCCATTATTAAAATCTTTCATATTATACAACAATTTAGAGTTGTACTTCAACTTGTCTAGTTGTTTTGCAAGCTCATGATAACATTTACATAAATAGTTTGTCAACATATCTCCAAAATATTTTAGTTTTTTTGGGAAACTATGTTTATTATTCCCAAGAAAAAAATATAATTAAATATCTTACACCAATGAAAATATTCTTGTTTTTTAACCAATTTACATAATAAATATTAAAATGTAAAAATATGATATAATTTATCTTATAAAATATTATTTGAATTATTAATTATGGAGATGATATATTTCATGGATTATAAATCAAACAATTCTTATTTCAAAAAATTAATTTTACCAATCCTATGGGAATTCATATTTATCTACAGCTGTTTTATGCTACCCCAATATTTCTATATTTATACAAACTTCATATTTTATCTAGGCATAATTATTTATTTTCATTTTATTGGTGATTTTTCTTTTAAAAAAATAATTGAAAATTTTAAATGTGGCAAAAAATTCTGGTTTCCTGTTTTATGGACTTCTTTATCTATGATAGGAGCATTTTTATTAACTATATTAATAGCTTCATTATTTCCAAATTTAGATGATGGAATGTTCAATCTTCAAACAGACAACTGGACAAAATTATTCTTATTTGCAGTATCAACAATTATATTTCCACCTCTTGCAGAAGAAACATTATACAGACAAGCATTCATAAGATTTGATAATAAGCTTATACTAGTTATTTCTTCACTATTTGGAATGCTTTTATATTCATTGGAACATACAGTTACCCCTTTTGGAATTATACAAGTAATGATTATAGCACTCCCTCTAACAATATCTTATATAAAAACAAAAAATGTATACGTGACAATAACAAGTCATTTTATAGTAAATTTAATAGGCAATGGCTTAACTGTAATATTTACAGCTATATATCTATTAAATAAATAGTTCATATATTCAATTTTAGTATTAAATATATAATTAATGTAAAAAAATGCTGACAGCAACTCAAATCTTGCTATCAGCATTTTTATATTTTATACCTTTATAAAATCATTAATAAATTTTAGCCTATTCCGCCATATATAACACCAAGTATAATTATAATAATAGTAGCTGGTACAAATATATACTTACCAAAATTAATATACCACTGTCCAAATCTATGCTTTGCACCTTGATTTACTTCATCTAATATCTTTCTGCTATCTACCATGTAATAAAATACAACCGCTGTAATTACTGCACCAAATGGTGATAATACAATTGTTACAAAGTTAGTAAAGTCATTAAACCAATCTCCATTCATACTCAATGGAACTGCTAATATAAATCCTACTATTGCTACTATTATAGTAGATTTTTTTCTATCAAGCTTAGTTATAGACATAAATGCTTCAACTGGTCCTTCAAGAAGCGAAATAGATGAAGAAATAGCTGCACATATTATACTAAGGAAAAATAATGCACATAAAATCCCTCCAAAAGGCATTTCCTGAAATATAGTAGGCACTGTTATAAACATTAATGATGGTCCTGCTGTAGGACTCAAACCATATGCAAATACTGCTGGCATAATCATAAATGCTGCAAGAAGTGCTGAAACAGTATCAAATACAGCTGTGCTGAATGCACAATTTGGTATATCAAAATCCTTTCCAGCATAACTTCCATAAATAACCATACCACATCCTGTAATAGATACAGTAAAAAATGCCTGTCCAAGTGCCATTATCCATGTTTTAGGTATCAATAAATACTCCCACTTAGGCTTTAATAAATATTTAATCCCGTTATATGCCCCATCCAAACTGAAAGATTTCACCATTAACATTACAAATATGATAAATAAAAGTGGAATAACTATCTTATTTATTTTTTCAATTCCATTTGAAACCCCTACTCTTACAATAACAAGTGTAATAACAACAGCTGCTAAATGCCATAATACTGAAGCACCACTAAATGCAAACTCACCAAAAAAACTTCCTGTATCTATATTTCCAAGCTGTCCAAACACACTTATAACAAAATATTTTAAAATCCATCCAATAACTATTGTATAAAACATAAATATTCCCAGTAATCCCAATGTAGGTATTACAGAAAGTATCTTTCCACACTTTTTGTTTTTCTCATTCATTACAGTTCTTATTGCTCCTAATGAACCCTGCTTGTACATTCTACCAAAACACATTTCACCAATAAGCCCCATACTTGCAAGTGCAAATACAAATATTATATAAGGTATTAAAAATGTTGCACCACCATTTTCACCTAATTTGTACGGAAACATCCATACGTTTCCAAGTCCAATGGCTGATCCTATACAGGACATAATAAAACCAATCCTACTTGAGAATCCTTCTCTCTTATCCATTCTTCTCTCCTACTTTCCTACATTTTTTTATTTAATTAGCAAAATAATAATTCTGAGACTTAATTAAAAATGCAATTAATATATGAATATATTCCCTACTTCTATTTATTTTTTCTACTAAATCTACTGTATTCATATAAATTTTGTCTTTCTCATAACAAATTAAAAATATATCATTTTTTAATATGCAATTATTAAGTATTTGCTAATTTATTTTAATACTTTTCCTATAATAATATATTTTTATGATTAAATCAATAATTTTATAATGATTTTCTGCATAATATTTTCAAAAACAATCTCTATTATTATTCATTTTAAATTTTAAAGCCACATTATTTAATAAATAATCAATCTGTAACTATCAGTAAAACATAATATTGATATACAATTAAATATTTTCTATCTACAATATTTAAGCTCAAAAATAAAAAAAAGACATTACTGATTAAAATTAAATTCAATAATATCCTACAAAATATAAATTCATAATAATAATATCCATTGAGATTTAAGCATATCAAGCTTAAACTCTAATGGATATCCCACAAAATATTAAAAAGGAGTCGTAATTTCTTATGACCAATTAAGTCACTTAGAGGAGCGATGAGTATATTTAGAATATACGCCTCTAAAAAAATTACTAACTAAATATTAGTATACTAGAATTCTGAAGAAAAACAAGAGTGTTTTTCAAATATTTAGAAAATTATGATTATACAGTCAGTTTTATTTTATTATTTTCTAGCTTTACATTAAATTTATTTTAATGTATTTATTGACATATTCTTTTAATAGGAGTATAATTCATTTTGTTGTATGGCTCATTGGTCAAGCGGTCAAGACGTCACCCTCTCACGGTGAAATCATGGGTTCGATTCCCGTATGAGTCACCATTGTAATAAACATCAAGGTTTGAACCACTTCAAATCTTGATGTTTTTTTAATTTTCCCGACCTTTTCCCGACCTAGTAATTAAAGAGTATTTTCAAAAATGTAATTAATTTTTTCTACTGCATCAATTTTTTGTTTTGGTATGACATGAGTATAAATATCTGCTGTCATTTCTATTGAACTATGCCCTAAAAGTTTTGATGCTGTTTTCAATTCAACATGATTCTCAAAAAGTTTTGTTGCATATGTATGCCTTAAAGCATGAAACTTTTTATGTTTTAATCCAGCATTTTTTAAAATTCTGTCCCATGCATGTGATAAGTTGGTTACATCAATATTAGTACCAGATTGAGTAGTAAATATATAATTAGACTCATGATAACATTCACCACATCTTAATTTATTTCTCTTCTGTTTTATTTTTAAATCTTTAAATACTGAATTTAATGACATTGGAAATGGTATTTCTCTTATAGAACTTGTTGTTTTTGGTGCTTGAATTATTTGTTTTCTAGTTTTATTTCCTTCAGAATCAAATAAATATACTTTTCCCAAAGATTTATTTATACTTATAATATTTTCTTTTAAATCTACATCATCCCACGTCAAAGCCAATGCTTCTCCTCTTCTCATACCAGTTCCTAAACATATAAGTATAAGCTCTCGATATGAACTATTTCTTAAATAATCTAATAATATTTTTATTTCATCATCTGTGAAATGTTCTATTTCTTCTTTAACAGTTTTTTGTCCTGGAATAACTATTCTCTTTCCCATACATGGATTTTTTGATATATACCCTTCATCTACTGCATAAAAGAAAAACTGTTTCAATAACTTATTCAAATTATGTATTATACTTTTGCTTTTTCCTTTTGAATATAAATCATTATAATATCTTTGGATTTGAATAGATTTTATATCCTGTATTCCTATATTATTTAATGGACCATTTTCAACATATATTCGAAAAATACCTTCATACTTTTCAAATGAACTTGGTTTAAGTTTTTCAGATACTCGTTTAACTTCATACAACCACATTTTCATTAAAATTCCTATAGTACTATTAACTAAATCAAACTTAATCCCATCCTCAATTCCTTCTAAATAATTTTGTTTTTTCTCTTCTGCTTCTCTTCTACTTTTACCATAAAATTCTTTTATTATCTTCTTTCCATTTGAATCCTTTCCAAGCACAGCACTAACTCTAAAATATTTACTTTTACCTTTTGTATAATTTGTTTTTACTGCCATAAATAAAACACATCCTTTTAATGATTTTTATGTATCTCCATGATTTATGGCAGCATAAATACTAGCTTATTAATATAATACTACATTTATATTTTTCCATTATTATCATGTTATTATTCTAATATTTATTAATAAATTTATGTATTTTCCTTATTATGTATATACATATTATACCAATTAGTTACTTAGTAAGCAACAAAATTTGTAAATTTATTTCTCTATAAGTAACAGCTATTTTTATATAAATAAATGCTGTATTATACAAAAATATATAATACAGCATCTTGTTACACTTTTTTATATTTATAATATAGTCACGAATCTGGCCAGCGGCACCATTTATTTATAAGAAAGGCTGTATTACTTGGTTTAGATACCTTGTAGTACAGCCTTTTTTGTTAATTTGCAACAACCAGATTATATTTTAAAATTTGCAACAATAATAACAATTTTATTAAAAATTAATGCCTTTTAACTATCCTACAATCATCCCCAAGATAATAATCCTTCCCGTCATTTTTATCATGATACCAAACATTTCTTAAAGCATATCCATCTTCATCAAATATAAACCAGTCCCCATCAATTAACTTCCACCCATCTTTTGAAGTATAGTAACACTTATTTACTGCATCAGTACAATACCACCACCCCTTATCATTTCTGTTCCATCCAAGTTTCCATAGATTATTTTCACAACTGTTTTGTCCAAGCAGTCCATCTACTATAGCTCTTGCAATAAGCTCTGCATTATACTTCTCTGCATCTGAGCTGTCTGCAAATAGACATTCTACTAATATAGCTGGCATACTTGTTTTCTTAAGCACTATAAGATTAGCACTCTTGACTCCCCTGTTAGGTATTCCAATTCCTTGTGATAATGACTTTGATATTCTTTGTGCTGCACTCTTAGCCACTTCTGATTTACTTATAGTAAGAACTTCACTTCCAGTACCTCCCCCTGCATTAATATGAATCTCCATATATAAATCAATATTAATGCTCTGTGCTATATCATTAGCCTCTTCTGCTCTTTCATAACAATCTTGACAGCTATAAGTGTTGCTTTTATCAATTCTAAGCAATTTAGCATAATGACCTAACTGTTCTAAGTAAGATACAACCAATGATGATATTTCTCTTGTACAATTACTTTCATCTAACCTATCTACCACTCCACAACCAACATTTCCACTTGCAGTATGACCTGCGGCTATAATAAAATTCCCCATAAAAATAACCTCCATATACTCTATTTATTTAGATAAAATAGATATATGGACGTTTCACATAATTTCTAATATTCACTTCTTGAATTTCTTGATTTCAACCATATACATTACACAAGAATATGTTTTGGGGTGATCCAATGAATTATAACTACATTGAAAACCTTGTTATAAAATCAAAAGCTGGTGATGAAGAATCAAAAGAAAAACTGGTTAATGAATTTAAACCTTTTATAATAAACTTATCTAAAAGAACATTTATTCATGGATACGAATTTGAAGATATTATGAATGAGTGTTATAGAATCCTCTTCAAATGTGTTTCATACTATAATCCTGCTACTCATAGATTTGTTGCTTATGCTACCAATGGAATAAAGAATAGTATCAATGACCTTATAGAAAAGAATATATCTAGAAACCATCTTGAAGGCTCTTCAACTCTTGTATTAGAAAATGTACAAAATACAATTGAATCTAATACTCTGCCTGTAGATCATAACCTGTTAAAAGAATTTGACCTTAATCTTTTATACAATGCCCTTAATAAACTTACAGAAGAGGAGCATGAACTTATAAACTACGTATTTTTTCAAGAAAATCCTGTTAAAAAGTATGCTATATTAAAAGGAATTCCTTATAGTACTGTTATAACTCAAAAGGATTTTATTTTGGATAAAATATTTATGCTTATTAATATAAATCTTTGCACAAAAAATAACGCCTGAGATTTTTCCCTGGCGTTATTTTTTATTACTCAATTTCTTTTCAACTAAAAGTTAAATTCCTTTACAACAGTACTTGTACTTTCTATATATTCCTCACGCACTTTATCAATCCCACTACATATACTTTTTAAGCTACAGTCATCACAACTTTTTATTATCCCATCACTTCTAATAGAACATTCAAGCTCATCACCTAAAGTTGAATTCCTAATTGCAAGAGCTATCTGCTTTTTATCAAATGTATCGCATTTATAATTCTTCATTTTAATTTCATCATTAACCATAATATAAACACCTCATTCAAATTTATTTTAGTATTTATATATGGATGAATAAATAAAATACATAAGAAATTATTCATGTTTATAATAAAAAAATCTCTCAACCCGCATTCTACAAGCAAATATATAAGAAT
>SVCE01000030.1 GCA_015058525.1 Clostridium butyricum | reverse complement strand
TGTTGAAAAGAGAAATAAAGCTATAGAAATGTTAGCGGAAAAAGGAATAGCAACAAATGTTCATTATAAACCATTACCAATGCTTACTTTATACAAGAATTTAGGATATGATATAAAAGATTATCCAAATGCATATGCACAGTATGAAAATGAAATAACACTTCCAGTATACAGCACTCTTTCATTAGAAGATGCTAAGTATGTAGCTGAAGAAGTTGCTAAAGTGGTTAAAGAATTATTATAAAAAAGGGGCGTTTGCCCTTTTTTTATTTATAACTCAGTATATGAAAATTGAGTTTTTGTTTTGATATATTTTACGATATAATATCTGTATGGGGTGAGTGACTTGAAAATTGGTGAATTTGCAAAAAGATCAGGAGTAACTGTAAAAACGTTGCTTCATTATGATAAGATTGGTTTATTAAAACCAAGTGACAAAACCGAAAGTGGATATAGATTATATTGTGAAGACGATTTCTTGAAGCTTCAACAGATTACTACATTGAAATTTATTGGACTTTCTTTAAGTGAAATAAAAAATGTTCTTTTTGAAAGTGGAGAGAATTTAGAGAGTATGATAGTGATTCAAAAAAAGGCCCTTGAAGAAAAGAAGAAACATATAGAAGAAGTTATAAATGTATTTAATAAAGCAGAAATATCAGCAAGAGAAAAAGGATTTTTAGATGCTAATACTTTGATAAATATAATTAAGCTTACGGGAATGGAAAAATCTATTAAGGAACAATATAAAAATGATAAAAATCTTAATTTAAGAACTAATCTTCATAGTTATAATATAAACAAGATTGATTGGGATGAATGGTGCTACAAGCAAATTGATTTTAAGAAAAATAGCAGAGTATTGGAACTTGGATGTGGTAGTGGGAAGTTTTGGGAAAAAAATAAGGAAGAAATTGATGAAAGTTTAGATATTACTATTTCAGATTTCTCGAAAAATATGCTTAAAATTGCTAGAGATAAGTTAAAAAAAATACATAAAAAATTTAAATTTGAAGAAATTAATGCTGAAAGTATACCATATGAAGATAATAGTTTTGATATAGTAATTGCTCAGCATATGATTTATTTTGTACCTAATATAGAGAAAGCATTAAGTGAGATAAAAAGAGTTTTGGCTCCAGGTGGTGTTTTTTATGTTACTTCTAATTCAAGTGATTCTATGAAAGAATTAAATGATTTAGTTAATGATTTTGATTGTAATAGTGGTCTTAATAGTAATGGATATTCAACAAGATTCGAACTTGAAAATGGAACTGATATATTGAATAAGTATTTTGATAAAGTCGAAGTTGAAATACTAAATGGTAAAATTATTGTAAATGATCCTAAGCCTGTTGTAGAATATAAGGCATCAACAATTCAAGGAGGATCAATACTTGTTGGAGATAAGAAAAAAGAATTCACAAAATATGTTAAAGATTATATTGATAAAAACAAGAAGATATCAATTACAACCAAGACATGTATGTTTAAAGCATATAAATAGTTTTATTTATAAACTGCTTATTTTTTATAATAATAAAATTCTCTGTTTTTATGCTTGACTCTGACCTAAGGGAAGAGAGTAATCTATATATGGTAAAAAAAGATAGCGGAAAAAATATGGACATTTTATATAAAAGGAGAGATAAACAAATGAACATTCCATTAGTTGATTTAAAAGCTCAATATAAAACAGTAGAGAAAGAAGTAGAAAAAGTTACAAAAGAAATTTTAAGCAGTGCAAGATATATAATGGGAAGTGCTGTTACAGATTTTGAAGAAGAATTTGCAAAATATATAGGTGTTAAGCATGCAATATCAGTAGGAAATGGTACAGATGCATTAGTTGTAGCGTTGAAAGCATGTGGAATTGGTGAAGGTGATGAAGTTATAACAACTCCATTTACTTTTTTTGCAACAGCAGAAAGTATATCTTTTGTTGGTGCTACACCAGTATTTGTTGATGTTAGAAGAGACACTTATAATATAGATCCTTCTAAAATAGAAGAAAAAATAACTTCAAAAACAAAAGCCATAATGCCAGTTCATATATTTGGTCAGCCAGCTCAGATGGATGAAATAAATGAAATAGCTAAGAAACACAATTTATTAGTCATAGAAGATGCGGCTCAAGCAGCTGGTTCTGAATATAAAGGACAAAAAGCAGGTTCTCTTGGAGATGTAGCATGTTTTTCATTTTTCCCAACTAAAAATTTAGGATGTGCTGGAGATGGTGGTATGATTACTACTAATAATGATGATATTGCCGTTATTGTTAAAGCACTTAGAACACATGGAAGCGGTGAAAACGGACAAATAGCATATAATCTTTTAAATAACATAAAGGAAGAAATAAAAACTTCTGAAGAACATGATGATACAGTATATAATCCATTAAAATATTACAATTATTTAATTGGTTTTAATACAAGATTAGATGCAATTCAAGCAGCAATTCTTAGAGTTAAGCTTCCATATTTAGATGAATGGGTTGAAAAGAGAAATAATAATGCTATGAAGTATAAGGAAATGCTTAATGATACAGATCTTACTATGCCTGTTATTATTAAAGAAGATAAAAGTGCATTTAATATGTTTGTTGTACAATCAGAGAAGAGAGAAGAAATAGTAGAAAAATTAAAAGAAAAAGGAATAAGTACAGGTATATATTATCCGGTTCCAATGCACTTACAAAAAGTTTATAAAAATTTAGGATATAAAGAAGGAGATTTAAAGGAAGCTGAATATTTATCACATAGAACTTTTGCAATTCCTGTATATCCTGAACTTACTCCTGAAGAACAAAATTATATTATTGAAGTAATAAAAAATATATAATACGTACTTGTAAACATTCTCCTATTTATTTACACTCTAAAAATATAATGATATAATTAAAATAAATAGAAAAAAGACCAAAAACTTGTTGAAATAAAATTTGCTAATACAAGTTGTGAGGTATGAGATCAGAGGGGGAAAAAATGAGTAATCAGACTTTGGATACTAGTGTAGACACTAAGGAACAAATTAAAAATATTACTTCAAATTTAGTAGAATCATTATCACAGATATCTGCAGGAATAAATGAAGTAGCTATAGGTGTACAACAGCTTGCTGAAATGAATACAAAATTATTAAAACAAACTAATGAAGCTAATGAAAAAGCTAAAGATAGTGATGAAATAGTTTCAATAATTCAAGATATTTCAAAACAAACTACACTTTTAGGTTTAAATGCATCTATTGAATCAGCTAGAGCAGGAGAATATGGTAAAGGATTTGCTGTTGTTGCCCAAGAAATTAGAAAGTTATCTAACACTTCTAAAGATTCAATTAATAAAATAGATGGAATAATAAAATATATTTCAAATTCTATTTCAAGTATTGATGAAAACTTAAATAGTACAAATGAAATATCTCAAAATCAATCTGCAGCATTACAACAGATTACAGCTTCTATAGAAGAATTAAATTCAACAGCGCACTTATTAGGAACTATTGCAGACAAGCTATAGTGTGAATTTTGAAAATCTGTCAGACATATATTTATGACTGACAGATTTTTTATTTATATTAGTATATTTTAAAAAAGATAGATGCAGAGTAATTAGTGTAGAAATTTAGAGGAGGAATTATATGAGAATAATGACTTTTAATTTACGATGCGATTTTATCTTAGATTTTAATAATAGGTGGAAAGTGCGTAAAGATATAGCAATTAATTTAATAAATAATCATGAATGTGATATTATAGGTGTTCAGGAAACCACTAAAAAAATGCACGATTATTTAGCTGAAAATTTACTGAATTATAATATAGTTGGAGAGCCTAGAAGTAAAGATATATCTGATGAAAGAAATGATATACTTATTAATAAAAAATTTAGAATAGAAAAATGCAAAACATTTTGGTTATCTGATACTCCAGAAAAGGTTGGAAGTTCAAAGTGGTATTCATTATATCCAAGAATATGTACAACTGCTGTAATAAACATAGGCAATGATAAGATACGTGTGTGTAACTCACACTTAGATTGTTTTCTGCCAAAGGCACGTGAATTTGGATTAAAAAAACTTATTGAAATTATAAGAATAGAACAGCAAAAGGAAGAACTTCCAGTAATAATAATGGGAGATTTTAATGCTACTCCAAACAGCAGACTAATACAAAATTTCAAAAATGGAGTATACACAAATAAAAAAATGATAGCGGTTCAAGATTTTGATTCATCAATTTATAATGAACGAACTAGAGGGGATTTTAGAGGTAGAAAGAGAGGATTTCATATAGATTATATATTTGTAAGTGAAGATTTTGAGGTATTTGATGTACAAATAGTAAAGTATAATGAAAATGGAAGATATCCTTCAGATCATTATCCTGTAATTGCAGAAATTGGGCTTAAATAGATGAATATTATAGCTTTTGCATATAAATATTTGGATAATAATTATAAAATTAATGTTTAACAATTTTTACTTAAGAATAATAGTAAAACATAAAAAGAGAGGAATGATTTATTGACTATATTACCAAAGGCAGTATGTGCAGTATATATATCTGCTGCACTTGTTGTGGGAGGGGTAGCTGCCTATATAAAATTTACATTAGATGAAAATGTCTGTTTTAATGTTACAGCTAATAAGCAGGAAAGTATTTTGAAGAAAAATGGACAAGTTGTCAATGTGGATTCTAATTTATGTATTAGAAGTAAACCGGATATAAATTCTGAAGTTGTATATATGCTTTATGAAGGTATGACATTTAATATATTGGATAAAGAAAAGGAATGGTACAATATTAATTACAATGATATAGAGGGATATGTAAATGAACAATATGTAGAAGAATATGATGATATGCCACATCATAAAACTTATGAGGAAAGAGAAAAGGATAATGAATATGAACGTCTTGCTCAAGAGGAATTAGAACCCAAAAAAGTAGAACTTACAGCCTATTGTAATTGTAAAATATGTTCGGAAAACTGGGGATCTGAAACTGCGATGCATACACAGACAAGAAGAGGCGTAGTTGCAGCTCCGAAGGAAATAACATTAGGAACTAGGCTGTATATACCAGATTTAAAATATTATAAAGATGATGGTATATTTGATGTTGAAGACCGAGGTGGAGCAGTTAAAGTTAAAGAAGATGGTACATATATAATTGATGTCTGGCTTCAGACTCATGAAGAAGTAAAAGAATTTGGAAGAAAAAAAACTATTATTTATCTTATAAAAAATTAAAAAATGTATTGCAAAAAAAATGAATCACTATTTTTAGATTTTTTCAAGAAAAATTTCGTATAAAATACCTAAAAATTTATTGATTTTATGGCAAATTATATATAAAATTTGCTTGTACAATAACATAGGTATTTCTATAAATAGAATAATTATTGTATTTATGAAAATAATGCTTTTGAAATGAAAAAATCTATCTTGTATAATAGCCACATGCCATGTCACTAAGGAACCCTAAGCATATGATTATTTATGCTTAAAGTAAATGAGGAGTGGTTTGTTGAAAAATTTAAGAAAATATTTATACAAGGGATATGCAATACTTGGAATATGCAGTATTATACTTGCAAACAGATATGTAATAGTTCAAGCGAAAACTATAACTGAAAATAATGCAATGAGCATTAAAGATATATATAGTGAAGAAAAAAATGCAGAATCAGCTGTATTACAAATAAAAGATATAAGTAGTGATATGGTTAAAACAGTTGGTTTAAGTTCTGTATTGAATGATAATTTTAAAGAACATAAAAATGATACAAAATCCTTAGAAGTGTCAAGTGTACAGAATAATACAACAGTAAGCGTAGAGTATGATTCTAAAATAAGTGGAACGCCAATAAAAGTAGAACTTACAGCATACTGTAGTGATGAAGAATGCTCAGGAAAATGGGGAGATCAGACTGCCATGGGAACTAAAGTGAGAACTGGTGTGGTTGCAGCACCGTCAAGTATAAAGCTTGGAAGTAAACTATATATACCAGAGTTAGAATATTATAAAGCAGATGGTATTTTTGATGTAGAAGACAGAGGGGGAGCTGTAAAAGTAAAAGAAGATGGCACATATATTATTGACGTATGGTTTCCAACTCACGAGCAGACAGTTAAATTTGGTAGAAAGAAGACTATTGTATATTTAATTAATCAATAATATGTATAATAGAGCCATATATCACAAAAATTATGATATATGGCTTTAAATTTTGAAGTGACAATTTTAAATAATCTAATCAGTATAAAAATAATATATTTTAGCTTTTTGTATAAAATATTAAAGTAAATCGAATAATAAACTTGATTTACTGTTTAAGGAGTTGGATTAATATATTATGAAAGAAATTATAAAAAAAATAATATATAGTATTATTTTAATGATTACGTTTATTTCATTACCTGTTAATGCGTTTGCAAAATCTGATTCTAAGAAAGCTGAATTTATACATAATCATTCTGAAATTTTAGGATCTTTAAATGGATGTAACAAGTATTGGAAGAAAAATGGGGATGTTAGAATAGATTATTTAGAACAAATGATACATCATAATGAAATAGAAATATGTATGTGTGAAAATATAATACGATATACAAATAATAATGATGTTTTGAACATTGCTAACAAATTTATAAAAAGCTCTAAAGAATGCAATTTACAACTAAATGAATTATTAGATGAAATGAGGAAAAATCCAATTGAAGATAAGTTAAGTGAAGAAAAATATGCAGAAGAATATGATAAGAAATATTGCAGTATGCTGTTACAGCTTCAGTTAAAAAGAGATGATATTAATATAGATAGGATTTTTTTCAGTTCTTCAAAAAAACATCATGAATGTATGAAGCGTATGTGTGAAATTATTGCTAAATACAGTAATGATGAAAAAATTAATAATCTTTCAAATAATATAAGCAATAGAATAGAAAAAGAAATTAAAAAGATTGATAAAATGTATAAACATATACATTAAAATTTTAAAAAAATATAATTAAAGCAACCTGTAAAAGAGATGATTTCAATATGAAAGTTGAAGTCATCTTTGTCTATCATAAAAAGTTTTTATCTTAATTATGAGTAAATACAGAAAAAGTGGTTAATATGCATAAGAGAAATATTTTTTTGTTGGAGCGGAAGTTTATATGAAGGACTTAGAATTTGCTAAAAGTGAGAAAACAGAATTTATTTATGATATATGTGCAGGAATTATGTCAATAATAGCTGTTATAGTAGTTATGATGGAATATTCCGTAGCATTTTCTAACATGGAAATTAAAATCGTATATATGTTAGATAAAGTGATATATTGGATTTTTGTTTTTGATTATATTATTAGATTTGTATGCAGCAAAGATAAAAGAAAGTTTTTTAAATACAATATTGTTGATCTAATTGCAATAATACCACTCATGTATATATTTGAATACAAATTTGGAAGTGTATTTAAGCTAATAAGGGTTGGAACTTATATACTTAGATTATTATATAACATTAAAGAAATATTATTTACAAATGGATTTATATACGCTCTTGGTATAATAACTGTTATTACTATTATTGGATCTATTGGAATATATTTTTGTGAAGTTAAGATAAATTCAGGAATTAGAACCTTTGAAGATGCTTTATGGTGGAGTGTAGTTACTGTTACTACAGTAGGGTATGGAGATATTATAGTAGTTACAAGGGCAGGAAGAATTATAGCATGTATGCTCATGATTACAGGAGTGTGTTTTATAAGTATGCTAACAAGTACTATGTCTACATATTTCTTTTCAAAATTAAAAGAATGGGAAAAGAATGATGTTATTATTTTAGAAAATTTAGAACATTATAAGGATTTTATAGATTTGTCTCAGCTTACTAAAGAAAATAGAAAAAATTTAATTAATTACTACAAATATTTATTATATACAGAGAAAGATAAATAAAGGAGAAGTTTTTGTTTAAATAAAAAGTATTTTATAATATAATATAAATATTGCATAATTTCATTCATATATATGGAAAGGTGGTGGATTTGGTAAAAGAAAGTTTCTTTTGCTAAAGATTACGTATGAAAAAACCAGAACTTTTAGCTCCAGCAGGAAATTTAGAAAAACTAAAAACTGCTATAACTTTTGGAGCTGATGCTGTTTATTTAGGCGGCAGTAAATTAAATTTAAGAGCATTTGCAGATAATTTTACTACTGAACAGTTAAAAGAAGGATTAGAATTTGCTCATTCAAGAGGAAGAAAAGTATATGTTACTTTGAATATAATACCACATGATACTGATTTGGCTGGAATAGAGGAGTATGTAACAGAATTATATAATCTTGGAGTAGATGCAGTACTTGTAGCTGATCCAGGAATTATGACTATAGTAAAAAATACAGTACCAAATTTAGAAATACATTTAAGTACTCAAGCTAATTGCCTTAACTATGAAGAAGCAAAATTCTGGCATAGAGCTGGAGTAAAAAGAGTTGTTACTGCAAGAGAAATGACTTTTGAAGAACTAAAGGAACTCAGACGTGAGCTTCCTAGCACGTGTGAAATTGAAGCATTTGTCCATGGTGCAATGTGTATGGGATTTTCAGGAAAATGCTATTTGTCTACATATCTTACTGGAAGAGATTCAAATAGAGGAGCATGTGCTCAGCCATGCAGATATAAATATCATTTATTTGAAGAAGATGAAAATGGTGAATTTAAAGAAGTTATTAAAGATATAAAATTAGATAGTTGTGGAAGCGGTTCGTGTAAAACAGAAGATTTAGGTAAAATAAAATTTGTAAAAGATGAAAGTGAAATAGTTGAAGAACATGATGGTGTTTATCTAATGAATTCTAAGGATTTATGTATGATAGAACATATACCTGAACTTGTAGAAAGCGGAATAGACTCGCTAAAAATAGAAGGAAGAATGAAGAGCGTATATTATGTTGCATCAGTAGTAAAGGCATATAGGCAAGCGATTGATTCTTACTTTGAAGATCCAGAAAACTATAAATTTAATCCTAAATGGATGGATTATCTTGTAAAGCCAAGTCATAGACCATTTACTACTGGTTTTTATTTTGATGAAGAAGTGAAGCAGACATATGGAAGTTCTACTTATATAAGAAATTATGATATTGTTGGAATTGTAAGAGCATATGATGAGCAAACAAAAACAGCTACAATTGAACAAAAGAATAAAGTGTTAAATGGTGCTGAAGTAGAAGTTCTTGAAGTTACAGGTGATAACATAATAGTGAAACTTGAAGAGATGAAAAATAAAAATGGTGAAAGAATTGAAAGTGCAAATATAGCACAAATGATATACACAGCAAAATGTGAAAGTATATTAAAACCAGATGATATATTAATAAAGGCAAAAAATTAGTTTTTGAAATTACTACACTTATAATTTAGTTACAAAAGGAATAGTGTGTATAAAAACAGATTACTTTAAGATCTTATGTATATTTTTATTACATGAGATCTTTTTTTGCTATTTAAATTAATTGGTGAATTCTTAATTAAACTTTGTAGTTAATATAAATATTTAAATATTTATATTAACTATTAAAATAATACGACAATATATATTCGCAAAAGATAGTATGAAAAAAATAATAATCAATATGTATGCCAGTCAAATACATTTGTATTTTGCAAAAAGATAGTAAAGTCAAAATTAAAACGTTTACAAAATAACGTGTGTTTAAAATGATTAAAAAATTAAGGGTGTTCCTTGATAAAATGTCAAAAAAAAAGAGATAAAAGACTTAAGTTATTAAGTCTATATTTTGACAAAAAAACGTAATTAATATAATATGTATAAATAAGTTTAAAAATGTAAAAAGTAAGTTAACAATATAAGTAAAGGAGTAATCACATGATAAAGTATATTGGAAAAAGATTAGTGGCAAGTATACTAACAATATGGGTTGTTATCACATTGACATTTTTCTTAATGAGACTTATGCCAGGCGGACCATTTGATAGTGAAAAATTAACTGCTCAAGCAAAAGCAAATATGGAAGCAAAATATGGAATAGATAAACCGCTTAGTGAACAATACACAATGTATTTAAAAAATGTTTTACATGCAGATTTTGGTACATCAATGGTATTCCCAGGAAGAAATGTAACAGAAACTATTGAAACTTCATTTCCAGCATCTGCAAAGGTTGGACTAGTTAGTGTATGTACATCTGTTTTGGTAGGTGTAGTATTAGGTATAATAGCTGCATTAAAAAAAGGAAAATGGGCGGATTCGCTTATAATATTTGTTGTTACATTAGGAATAACAATTCCAAGTTTCGTAACAAGTGCAGTGCTTATTTATGTATTAACTGTGCAATTAGGTTTATTACCTGCAACAGGACTTTCAGGACCTGAAAATTATGTAATGCCTGTAATAGCACTTTCAATGTCATCAACAGCATTTATTACTAGATTAACAAGAAACAAGTTATTAGATGTATTAAAATCAGATTATATAAGGACAGCAAAGGCAAAAGGACTTGGTAAAAGAACAGTTGTATTTAAACATGCTCTTAGAAATTCTTTGATTCCTATTGTAACTTATATTGGACCATTAATAGCAAGTATATTAACAGGTAGTTTTATAATAGAAAAGATATTTGGAATACCTGGTCTAGGAAATGAATTTGTACAATCTGTAACCAATAGAGACTATTCTATGTTATTAGGAGTTACAGCATTCTATTGTACAATGCTTGTTGTATTAGGTTTTGTTGTTGATTTACTATATGTAGTAATTGACCCAAGAATTAAGTTAGATAAATAGGAGGAACGTAAAGTGGAAGAATTAGTGATTGATAAAAGTAAATTTACGCCTCTAAGTGCTGAAGAAAAGAGAGATGAGGTAGTAGAAAGACCAAGTATTGGTTATTGGAAAGATGTTTGGAATAGACTTAAAAAGAATAAAATGGCGATAGGTGGTTTAGTAGTAATTGTTTTAATTATACTAGCAGCTATATTTGTTCCTATATTTTCATCTTATACTTATGAGGCAAATGATTTAAGTATTGCAAATTCAAGTCCATCAGTAGAGCATTTCTTTGGAACAGATCAATTAGGAAGAGATATTTTTGTAAGAGTATTTTTTGGTGCTAGATATTCATTAATTATAGCTGTAGTTGCAGCAATAATTAATTTAATTATTGGTGTTGCTTATGGTGGAGTTGCAGGTTATTTTGGTGGTACAGTAGATAATATATTAATGAGAATAGTTGATATTATCTATTCAATTCCATTAACTATATATGTAATTATTTTTATGGCAATACTTTCAAAGCCAGGTGATGGAGGAAGTGGTCTTGGTACTATAATTTTAGCTTTATCTATTTCTTATTGGATTAGTATGGCTAGAATAGTAAGAGGAGATGTACTTCAATTAAAGCAACAAGAATTTGTACTTGCAGCAAAATCATTAGGCGTATCAAACTTCAAAATATTAATAAGACATCTTATACCAAACTGTATAGGATCAATAATGGTAACACTTACATTATTAATACCAGAAGCAGTATTTACAGAAGCATTTTTAAGTTTTATAGGGCTTGGACTTACACCACCAATTGCTTCTCTTGGAACATTAGCAAATGATGCGATGAATGCTATATACACTTATCCATATCAATTAGTTCCACCAGCAGGTGCAATTTGTTTAATAATTTTAGCATTTAATCTTTTTAGTGATGGATTAAGTGATGCATTAGATCCTAAGAACAAGAGATAGGGGTAGAAATCAATGGAAAAGTTATTAGAAGTAAAAAATTTAGAGACTTCTTTCAAAACTAATGTTGGAGAAGTACATGCAGTAAGAGGGGTATCCTTTTATTTGAACCAAGGTGAAGCATTAGGGATTGTTGGAGAGTCTGGTTGTGGTAAAAGTGTAACAATGATGTCAATAATGAGACTTATAGATAGCAACGGAAAAATAGTAAACGGAGAAATAAATTTTGATGGTAAAGATATTTCTAAAATAAAAGATTCAGAAATGAATAGTATTAGGGGAAATGATATTGGAATGATATTCCAAGATCCTATGACATCATTAAATCCTGTATTTACTATTGGAGAACAGCTTATGGAACCTTTACTTAAGCATAAAGGAATGAGTAAGGAAGAAGCTAGAAAAGAAGCTATAGAAATGCTTGGACTTGTGGGAATACCAAGTCCTGAAAAGAGAATGAAACAGTATCCACATGAATTTTCAGGTGGGATGAGACAAAGAGCTATGATAGCTATGAGTCTTATTTGTAAGCCTAAGTTAATTATAGCTGACGAACCAACAACAGCGTTAGATGTTACAATTCAAGCTCAAATTTTAGATCTTATGAAAAATTTGAAAAATAAATTAAATACATCAATTATTCTTATTACACATGATTTAGGAGTTGTTGCCGATCTTTGTACAAGAATTAATGTAATGTATGGTGGAATAGTTGTTGAAACAGGAACAACAGAAGATATTTTTTATAGAGGAAAACATCCATACACATGGGGATTACTTGCGAGTGTTCCAAATCCAAAGGCTGATATTAAAGAAAAATTGAAGCCAATCGAAGGACATCCACCAGATTTATTAAAGCCACCAGTTGGATGTCCATTTGCAGCAAGATGTGATTATGCAATGAAAATATGTGTAGAAAAACAACCTCCTCAATTTGAAGTAGGGGAAAATCATAAATGTGCATGTTGGTTATGTCATAAGGATGCACCAAAAGTTGAGTCGCCTATAAGGAGGGACAAGTAATGCAAAAGAATAATGAACAAAAAGAAGTAATATTAGAAGTTAAAAATCTTTGTAAATACTTTCCTGCTAGCTCTTCTTTATTTGGAAAGAAGAGTTATGTAAAAGCAGTTGATAGAGTTTCATTTACATTGAGAAGAGGTGAAACTTTAGGTTTAGTTGGTGAATCTGGTTGTGGTAAAACTACAACAGGAAGAACTATATTAAAGTTATATGAACCAACTTCAGGGAATATTATTTTTAAGGGAAAAGATATAACTAAATACTCTGAAAAGCAAATGATTCCATTAAGGAAGAATATGCAGATGATATTTCAGGATCCATATGCATCGCTTGATCCAAGAATGACAGTTGGTGATATCATTGGTGAAGCTATTGATGTTCATAAGTTATTTGTAGGAGAAGAAAGAACTAAAAGAATACAATCTCTTTTATCAAGGGTAGGTCTTATGCCAGACCATATTAATAGATATCCACATGAATTCTCAGGTGGACAAAGACAAAGAATAGGAATTGCAAGAGCATTAGCTGTTGAACCAGATTTAATAGTTTGTGATGAACCTATTTCAGCACTTGATGTTTCGATTCAAGCTCAAGTAATCAACATGTTAGAAGAACTTCAAGAAGAATTAGGATTAACTTATCTTTTTATTGCTCATGACCTTTCAATGGTTAAGCATATTTCTACTAAAATAGGTGTTATGTACTTAGGAAGATTAGTTGAAATTGGAGGAAGTAATGAGGTTTATACTGAAGCACTTCATCCTTATACAAAAGCTTTACTATCAGCGGTTCCAATACCAGATCCAGATGAAGCTAAGAAAAATCAAAGAATAGTACTTGAAGGGGATATACCATCACCTATAGATCCACCACCAGGATGTAGATTTAATGGTAGATGTAAATGTGCTAAACCAATTTGTGCTAAGGTAGATCCAGAACTTAGAGAAGTGAAACCAGGACATTTTGTAGCATGTCATTTATATGATAATGAATAATTGAGTTAGATAAATAGCAGATGTATAATAATTTCTAATAGTTTGAAAATATAGAAATGATAAAAATTTAATATTGATATGAAATTCCAAAGGAGTTTTAATATAGAAAATCATTATTATAATGAATAAGTTATAATTGTTTATAATAAATTACAAGGAAACAAAAGTAATTTTATATGCAATTAAATAAAAAGGGGGAAATAAAACTATGAAAAATAGTAAAATTAAAAAGCTATGTGCTGTTGTTATGGCAGCTACATTAGCAATGTCAACATTAGTGGGTTGTGGTTCTAAAAGCTCAACAGCTTCAGGAAGTGCAGCAGGAAAACAAGAAATAACTTTTAACTTAGGTGCTGATCCAAAAACAATAGATCCAGCATTAAACCAATCAACTGATGGAGGTACATTACTTTCAAACTGTTTTGATGGACTTTATAAATTAGATGAAGATGGAAAGCCACAGCCAGCAGTTGCAGAAAGTTATGATTTATCTGAGGATAAAACAGAATACACTTTCCATTTAAGAAAAGATGCTAAATGGACAAATGGAGATCCAGTAAAAGCAAGTGATTTTGAATATGCTTGGAAAAGAGTATTAAATCCAGATGTAGCAGCAGAATATGCATATCAAATGATGTATTTAAAGGGTGCAAAAGAATATAATACTAAACAAGGTAGTGTTGATGCAGTAGGAGTAAAAGCAATAGATGATAACACATTAAAAGTTTCATTAATTGCACCATGTCCATATTTCTTGGATTTAACTGCATTCCCATGTTATTTTCCAGTAAATCAAAAAGTAGTTGAAGAAAATAAAGATTGGACAACTGATCCAAAAACTTATGTTTCTAATGGAGCATTCAAATTAACTGATTATAAGATTAAGGATGGTTGTACATTAGAAAAGAATGATACTTATTATAATAAAGACCAAGTTACTCTTGATAAATTAAATGTTAAGTTTGCTACACAAGATACTTCATCTTGGGCAAATTTAAAGACTGGTCAATTTGATGTTACTGACTTAGTTCCATTATCAGAAATTCAAGGTGGAGTTAAAGAAGGATTAGTAACAATCTTCCCACAAATTGGAACATATTTCTATTCAGTTAATGTATCTGAAAAAGCTAAGGAATTAGATCCAGAAGCTGGAAAGGCTTTAGGAGATGCTAGAGTAAGAAAAGCATTAAATTTAGCAATAGATAGAGAAGCTATAGTTGAAAATGTTTCTAAAGGTGACCAAATACCAGCAACATCATTTGTTTCTACTGGTATTAAGGATGAAAATGGAAAAGAGTTTGCAGGAAAAGAATATTTCCCAGCAAAAGGTGATGTAGAACAAGCTAAAAAGTTATTAGCAGAAGCAGGATATCCAGACGGACAAGGATTCCCTTCAATAGTATTATTATTTAATCCAGAATCAGGCCATGGTAATATAGCTCAAGCAGTACAAGATATGTGGAAGAGCAATTTAGGTATTAATGTTGAACTTCAAAGCCAAGAATGGAAAGTATTCCAACAAACAAGAAATAATAAGCAATTTGAAATTGCAAGAGATGGTTGGTTAGGTGATTACTCAGATCCAATGACATTCCTTGATATGCTTGAAAAAGTATCAGGACAAAATAATTGTGGTTATGCAAGTGATAAGTTTGATGCTCTTGTTGATGCTGCAAAAGTTGAAAAAGATACAGCTAAGAGATTAGATTTATTACATCAAGCTGAAGATCAATTAATGGAAGATATGCCTGTTATTCCAATTTATTACTATACTAAAGCTACAGGTATAAATAAAAATGTTAAGGGATTAAGAGTAACTAACTTAGGATTCTATTTCTTTGATAAAGTTACTAACGAAAAGACTAAATAATTAAAGAATAGATTAATTGTTTAAAGTAAGGCTGCAAGCTTATTTGGTTTGCAGTCTTTTTTGATGTCGCAATTAAATAATATTTAGTATATGGTGAAGAAATTTAGGTATTAATAAAAATGAGCTTCAAGTAAAAAATCTTAGTAATGATTTTTTATTGAAGCTCATTTTAGTTGATGAAAGCTAGATGTTTAGATTTATGACATCATCCATATCATATAATCCAGGTTTAGTTACTGTACCCATGAATTCACATGCTTTTAATGCACCTATAGCAAATACTTCTCTAGATATTGCTTTGTGGTTAAGTTCGATTACTTCACCAGCTCCAGCAAAGATTACGTCGTGGTCGCCAACTATTCCGCCGCCTCTAATTGCATGGATACCAATTTCATTTTCTTCTCTCTTAGCATGCCCTTGTCTTCCATAAACATACTTTGTTTCGTCTTTAAGAGAATTTCTAATTGTATCTGCAAGTAATAGTGCAGTACCGCTTGGAGCGTCTACTTTTTGATTATGATGTTTTTCAACTATTTCAATATCATAATTTCCGTAAAGGATTGGAGCCACTTTTCTAAGTAATGCATTGATTAGGTTGATTCCAACAGACATGTTTCCAGATCTGAATAAAGGAAGAGTTTGGCTTTTGTTGTTTATTAATGCAATTTGTTCATCAGAGAAACCTGTTGAGCATATTACTAATGGTTTTTTAGTTTTCTCAGTTAAAGCTAATAAATCATCTAATGCATCAGCTCTTGAAAAGTCTAATAAAACATCATATTCAATATTTACTTCTGAAGTAGATTTGAATACAGGATATGAAGATTCACATGCAAACTTATCAATACCAGCAATGATTTCTATATTTTTAAAATTTTTTGCGCATTCAGTAACCATTTTTCCCATCTTACCACCGCAGCCATTTAAAATTATTTTGATCATATTTATATCACCTTACATTAATTTATTTTGTTTTAATACATTTTTTAATATATTCTCATTTTGTGATTCCATTTCACAAAGTGGAAGTCTTAATGGACCAACTTTCATTCCCATAAGATTCATAGCTGTTTTTATAGGAATAGGATTTGTTTCTATAAATAAAGTGTTTGATAAAGCTAAAGTATCAAGCTGAATTTGAAGAGCAGCTTTAAAATTACCATCTAGGCAGTTTTGAGTCATTTTATGAACTTGTGCTGGAATTACATTAGCTAAAACAGAAATAACTCCTTTTCCACCAAGGGACATAATAGCAACTACCTGATCGTCATTACCAGAATAGATATCTATGGAGTCTCTAAGTAACGCTTTTATTTCAGCAATTTGGCTTATATTTCCACTGGCTTCTTTAATAGCTACAACATTATTCAATTTTGCGATTTCAACTAGAGTAGATGGCTTTATATTTACTCCAGTTCTTGAAGGTACATTATAAAGTATGATAGGAGTTTTTACTTCATTATTAATAGCTTCAAAGTGCTTTACAAGTCCCTTTTGTGTAGTTTTGTTGTAGTATGGAGTTATTACAAGTAATCCATCAACTCCAACATTTTCAGCATATTTACTCATTTCTATAGCAGAAGAAGTGTTATTGGAACCTGTTCCTGCTATTACAGGTATTCTTTTGTTTACAACATCCACTGTAAATTTAATAGTATCCTTTTTTTCTTTTTCTGTCATAGTAGTAGCTTCACCAGTTGTTCCACAGATAATAATAGCATCTGTGCCTTGTTCAATATGCCACTCTAATAAAGTTCTAAGCTTTTCAAAATTAACACCATTTTCATTAAAAGGCGTTACTAATGCAACACCAGAGCCCTCAAATATTGACATTTAAATTCCTCCAATATAATTAATTATTAATTTCATTACTTAACTGCTATTTAACAAGTGCTTATAAAACATATACCTATTATTATCATATACATAAATAGGTGTAGTGTTTCAAAAGTTTGAGATGCTTTATAGACTTTAAATAAAAAACAGTTAATTACACGTAAATGTTTAGTATCCCCAAAATTTTTAGCATAGCCCCCCTTGAAAAATTAATTAACTACTTATACATAAATATTGTAAAAGATGTTATGTTAAGAAGTAAGTATATACATAACTATAGATAAATATTTAAGAAATATCAAGTAAGTAACTTAAATATAAGAAAAAATTAAAGGGTGAAAATAATTTCAGAATACTAAAATATCTAATTGGAAATAATAAAAATATTCATAATGTATTAATAAAAAAGGAAGAGTGAAAAACATGAGTAATACTCCATTAAAAAAAATAATTAAATCTAAGTTAAAAGGCAACAAAGAACTTACAGAAGCAGAAAAAATTAGAGAAAAGATGAAATATGAAATAGCAGAAGAACTTGGATTAAGTGATAAAGTAAAAAAAGAAGGCTGGGGTGGTCTTTCAGCTGAGGAAACAGGACGAATAGGAGGTCTTATGACCAAACGTAAAAAAGCATTAAAGATGCCGTCAAATAATGAGATATTAGGAAGAGTAGATAAAGATAAAAATTAATGTGTGCACAAGTTCTCTATTCATCTGAATTATAGAATTTGACTAAGTCCAAATTTAAGATATAATATATTAGATGAAATAGTACATAATTAAGGGCGTGATAAAGCACATGGCATATGGTGAATTTGCAAATATATATGATGAATTAATTTATGAAGATATAGATTATGAAAAAGTTGCACATAAGATTATTAATATATGTAAAGAAAATAACATAAATTTTGACGATTACTTAGATTTAGCATGTGGTACTGGTAATGTAGCAATAGAAGTATGCAAGTATTTTAAAAGCACTTATGCAGTAGATTTATCTGATGATATGCTTAATGTTGCCTTTGAAAAATTCAAAGAGCATAGAGTTAAGGCTAAGGTTATATGTCAGGATATGTGTGAACTAAGCTTAAATAGAAAATTTGATCTTATTACATCAGTTCTAGATTCTACAAATTACATAACTGAAGATGAGGATTTATTGTTATATTTAAGAAGAGTTAATGAGCATTTAAAAGATGATGGAATATTTATATTTGATATAAATTCATATTATAAGCTTTCAGAAGTATTGGGTAACAATATTTATACATATAGTAGTGAAGATATTTTCTATACATGGGAAAATACTTTTGAACAGGGAATATTAAATATGTTCCTTACATTCTTTGTAAAACAGAATAATGGATTATATGAAAGATTTGAAGAAGAGCATTTTGAAAGAGCATATACTGAAGAACATATAGAACAAGCTTTAAATGAATGTGGATTTAAGTTGTTGGGAAAATTTGCTGGATATAGTGAGGATAAGGTAAAAGAACATACTGAAAGAATTCTATATATTGTTAAAAAATCAAAATTTTAAATATAGAATAACATATAATTTTGATTTATTTATATGTACAAATTTTATATTAAGTAGATAAATAAAGATGAATTTTTTATTAGGAGATGAGATTAATGCAGGATAAAATAGTAAGAGCAACAGCTAAAAATGATATGGTTAGAATCATAGCAGGTATTACTACTAATCTAGTAAATGATGGAGCTAAGATTCATGATACTACTCCAGTAGCATCTGCAGCATTAGGAAGAATGCTTACAGCAGGAGCATTAATGGGAAGTACATTAAAAAGCGAAAAAGAAGTTATCACATTAAAAGTAAATGGTGGTGGAGAAATTAACGGAATAACAGTAACAGCTCATAATGATGGAACTGTTAAAGGTGTTATTGGAAATCCGTATATAGATAGACCATTAAATGAAAAAGGTAAATTAGATGTTGGCGGAGCTGTTGGGACAAACGGTATGCTTTATGTTATTAAAGATTTAGGGTTAAAAGATCCATATGTTGGACAGGTAAAAATTCAAACTGGTGAAATTGCAGAAGACTTTGCTTATTACTTTACAGTTTCAGAACAAACACCATCAGCTGTAGCATTAGGTGTTTTAGTAGATACAGATTTATCTATAAAAGCAGCAGGAGGATTTATAGTTCAAATGCTTCCTGGTGCAGATGAACTTCTTGCAGATGTAATTACATATAGACTTCAAGAAATTCCACCAATAACTACACTAATAAGTGAAGGAAAAACTATAGAGGAAATATTAGAATATATTTTTGAAGGAATGGATTTGAAGATATTAGATTCTTTAAATCCAGAATATAAATGTGATTGTTCAAGAGAAAGAGTTGAAAAAGCATTAATATCAATAGGTAAGGATGACCTTCAAGAATTATATGATGATGGAAAGAGTGAAGAAATAGTATGTAATTTCTGTAACAGAAAATATGAATTCACTCATGAAGATATTGGTGAAATATTAAAGAATAAATAATATTTACAAAAAGGCTTCACATATATGTGGAGTTTTTTTTGTTATATAAAAGAATGCCGTTTGTTGTGTATTACAATAATTACAAAGTTTGATTAGAAAATAAAGAATTATTAATAATTATTATAAATGCCAAAAAGTGAATATCATGTTTAAAATTCGCAATAAATAGAATTTTAATAAAAAATATATAAAAAAATTCATTGTTTTCATGGAAAAATAATAAAATTATGCGATAATATAAATTGTGAGTTAATAATAATAAAAAGAGGGAGAAAAATAATGAAAAAACAAAGAAGTATAAAAGCGTTATTGCCATTACTTGTGTTTATAATTGTATATATAGGTATTTCAGCAATAGCAGGTGATATGTATGCAGTATCAGTAATAATACCTTTTTCAGTAGCAGCTATTACTGCATTAATTATGAACAGAAAGAAGAAGTTAAATGAAAAGTTAGATATATTTTGTACTGGAGCAGGTGAAAATAATGTTATTTTAATGGTGCTTATATTTATATTGGCAGGAGCATTTGCTCAAGTAGCAAAGGATATGGGAGCTGTTGATTCTACAGTAAATATTGGATTATCAATACTTCCAAGTGGATTGTTAATAGTGGGATTATTTTTAATATCATGCTTTATAGCATTATCAGTTGGAACATCAGTTGGAACAATCGTATCGTTAGTACCTATTGCTGTTGGAATTTCGGATAAGACAGGTGTATTGTTAGCGATAGCAGTAGGGGCTGTAGTAAGTGGAGCAATGTTTGGAGATAATTTATCTATTATTTCAGATACTACAATAGCTGCTACGAGAACTCAAGGTTGCGAAATGAAAGATAAATTTAGAATGAATTTTAGAATAGTTTTACCAGCAGCAATACTTACAACAATAATATTTGGACTTATTACAATGAATGCAGCATCAGCAAATATTGAGCAGCTTGATTTTAGCATAGTAAAAATAATTCCATATTTAGTTGTAATAATTTCAGCATTATGTGGAATGAATGTAATTTTAATTTTACTTGTAGGTATTATACTTGCTGGTGGAATAGGTATAGTTTATGGTTCATTTAATATTATAAGTTTATGTCAGTCTATGGCTAATGGTATTTCAGGAATGAGTGAGTTAATAATAGTTACATTATTAATGGCAGGCACTATATCACTTATTAAAGAAAATGGAGGAATAGAATATATATTACATAAAGGTCTTAAGAAATTTAAAAATAAGAGAAATGCAGAGCTTGGTATTGGAGCACTTGTAAGCTTTGTTGACATGTGTACAGCAAATAATACTATAGCAATAGTAACTGTGGGGCCTATAGCAAAAAATATTTCTGATGAATTTAATTTAGAGCCTAAGAGGGTTGCTGGAATAATGGATATGTTTTCGTGTGTATTTCAAGGTCTTATACCATATGGAGCACAGCTTATTTCAGCAGCAGGGCTTGCAGCAATTTCTCCGTTTGCTATAATGAAATATTTATATTATCCATATTTAATGGGTATATGTGCAGTAATATCAATATTCTGGTATCATAGAAAGGAAAGTATATAAATATTTACAGATTTACCGTTGCTAAAAATAGCAACGGTATTTTTTGTTGCAAATAAAAAGATGATATATGTTTTTATAATTATATGTGTATGGATCATAATGACTATATTAGATTAATGCAAGGTTTTTAAGAGAAAATGTTATGAAATACATATAAAAATTATTTATTATTAAAAATGTGAAATGTGACATAAAATGATAAAATATTAACTATCAATTAGAAATTGTAAAATAAGGTTATATTCAAAGTGATTACTTAAATAGAGTGTTTTAGTACAATAAATATAGATGTTATTAATTTGAATAACTTAAAAAATTGTATAGAAACAAAAAATAACCAAAATATTGACAAGTTATTGTGAATAATGTAACATAGTTATGTAAAATAAACATGTAAACAATTATATATTTGTAACAACATGTAATTTAATATTGTTTAATGGGGGATTAACTATGAATTGTAAAAAAATTAAGAATATGATAGTATCATTATTCTTAACAATGACAGTATCTTTTTCAATAGGGGGATTTTGGACTAATGGAGTAGCGCATGCTTCTGAAAATACTCAAGTTAAAGATATGGTGAATATGCAACCTACTTTTAGGGATGTATTAATTGATACTGTTAAAAATTATAATGGAGAAGACAGAAAATTAAGAATGAATGTCTTTAAACCAGAAGGTTCCAATGATAAAACTCCAGTATTAGTATTTGTCCATGGTGGCGGATGGGCAATGGGAGATTATCAAGGGGATGATGCTCTAGGAAAAGAAAAAGATACTCAAAATAAATCGGGACAAATGGCTTCAGATAATGCTTCTTCTTATATGATTTTTAAGAGTATACTAAATAAGGGAATAGCTTTTGTATCTATAGATTATCGTTTGAATTCTGAAGCTGCTTTCCCAGCACAAATTTATGATGTAAAAGGTGCTATAAGATATTTACGTGCTCATGCTGAAAAGTTTGGAATAGATCCAGATAGAATTGCAATATCTGGAACATCAGCAGGTGCTCATCTTGCAGCTGAACTTGCAACTACAAGTGATATAGAAGAACTTGAAGGTAATGTTGGAGGAAACTTAGAATATTCTAGTAAAGTATTAGCTTGTATTGATTTTTATGGGCCAACAGATTTATTAACAATGGGACCAGAAATGGATCCTGAACTTCAATCTAAAGAAGATGCAGCAGAAACTCATGATTCTATAAGAGCAAATGAATCTATACTTCTCGGATTCACAAAAGAAGGACAAGGGGTAGGAGTATTAAGAGAATTAAGAGACAAGAATAAAGTTGATTCTCCATATTGGGATAAGGTTAAGTTAGCTGAACTAGGAAGTCCTATTAATAATGTAACATCTGATGATCCACCAATGTTTATAGCTCATGGAGGATGTGATAGTTTAGTTTCTATAGAACAAAGTAAAAGAATGGTTGAAGCTTTAAATAAAGCAGGAGTTGAAAATATATTCATGAGCAATTCAAAAGCACCTCATGGATTCCAAGGAAAATATGTTAATGATGCAGCATTAAATTGGGTTGCAGATAAGCTAAAAGCTGAAAAATAAAAATTAATATTTGTTAAAAATAACCTTAAGTATATGTGTTAAATGCTTAAGGTTGTTTTTCTATATGTTAAATATGGAAATGTGTTAATTTGAAATATTCGAAATAATTTCATAAAGGTAAATTTATTTATATCGAGAAGTAATACATAAGTTATATTAGTAAAATGAAACTATGAGAAGGATTGATACATATGCGATTTTATAAGGAAAAAGTTGAAATAAATTCACTTATGCCTGCAAAGATTTATTTTGGAAACACTAAGGGCGCAAATACTCATTATCCTATGCATTGGCATAATAATATAGAAATTATTCTTGTATTGTCTGGAGAAATAAAAGCAAGAGTAAGCAATATGGAGTATGTTGTGCATTCAGGTGAAATATTGTTTGTAAATAGTAATGAACTTCATGAAACAGAATCAAATAATAAGAATGAAATAGAAGCTATAACTGTTCTTTTATCTTATGAGTTTATGAAACAATATTATCCTAATATTGATTCATATTATTTTGAACTTCAAGGAAGAGAATTAGAAAGTGCAAGTATTAATGCATTGATGATTGAATGTGCAGAGTTGTGTAAGAAAAAGGGAGAAATATATGAACTAAAAGTATCTATTTTATTGATGGAATTGTGCAGGATTTTAATTGAAAAATGCAAAGTGAAAAGAGATAAAAAGAACATTGTGCTTCAAGAAGAGAAGAGTATAGAAAATGTAAAAAAGGCTATTGCTTATATGGAGGAAAACTATGAGCTGAATATCTGCCTCAATGATATTGCAAATGAAATAGGAATGGCTCCAACTTATTTTGAAAGATTTTTTAAGAAAAACACTGGTGAAACTTTTTATAGTTATCTAAATAAGATAAGATTGTACTATTCATATAAGGAACTTATGAATACTGAACTTTCTATAACAGAAATAGCACTTAATAATGGATTTGCAAATGTGAAGTCGTTTATAGAAGTATTTAAAAAAGCCTATCATATGACTCCAGGGAAATATAGAAATAATTTTCTTAAAAAGATAAGAATTGACAATTTTAGGTGAAGAATTAACAATACTCATCAAATAATAAATGTTAATATGACAATATAAATAAAACATATGGGAGGTCGTATTAATATGAGATTTAGTAATGGATGTTGGTTAAATAAAACAGGAATTCAGATGTTTAGTCCACAGGAGATTTATAGTGTAGATGTAAAAGATAATATTTTAATATTACATGCACCTTGTAATAAGGTTTTTAATAGAGGATGTACTCTAGGAGGTCCAGTTATAACATATAAAATTTCTTCGCCTTTAGAAAATGTAATAAGAGTTAGAGCATATCATTATATGGGTGAAGAAGAAAAAACACCAGGATTTAATATTAATGAGAATGAAAACGTTAATGTGTCAATTAGTAATAATGACAAGAATGTTGTATTTAAGTCAGGAAATCTAAAGATGGAATTTGATAAAGAAAACGTTGAAATGAGTTTTTTCAGAGGTGATGAAAAATTAACATCTAGCAAATATAGAGGAATGGCGTATATAAAAGAAGGAAAAGAAGAATTTTTAGCTCAGCCAGAAAAGACATATATGAGAGAACAATTACAACTTAGTGTTGGTGAACTTGTATATGGTCTAGGAGAAAAGTTTACTCCTTTTGTTAAGAATGGCCAAACAGTTGATATATGGAATAATGATGGAGGTACAAGCACTGATCAGTCGTACAAGAGTATTCCATTTTATTTGACTAATAAGGGATATGGGGTTTTTGTAAATCATCCTGAAAAAGTGTCATTTGAAGTGGGTTCAGAAAGAGTAACAAAGGTTCAGTTCAGTGTGCCTGGTGAATATTTAGATTACTTTATAATTGGTGGAGATTCAATGAAAGAAGTAATTAAAAATTATACTTCTCTTACAGGAAAACCAGCTATGCCACCAGCTTGGTCATTTGGTTTATGGCTTTCAACATCATTTACTACTAATTATGATGAAAAGACAGTTAATGAATTTGTAAATGGAATGAAAGATAGAGATATTCCTCTTAGAGTATTCCACTTTGATTGTTTCTGGATGAAAGAATTTAACTGGTGTGATTTTGAGTGGGATAAGAGAGTATTCCCAGATCCAAAGGGAATGCTTGAAAGACTTAAGGCAAAGGATTTGAATATATGTGTATGGATAAATCCATATATAGCGCAGGAATCTAAATTATTTAAAGAAGGAAAAGAAAATGGATATTTTATAAAGAACACTAATGGTGATGTATGGCAGTATGATATGTGGCAACCAGGAATGGCAATAGTAGACTTTACAAATCCAGATGCATGTAAATGGTACAGTAGCAAACTTAAAGAATTAATGGCTATGGGAGTAGATTGTTTCAAGACTGACTTTGGTGAACGTATCCCAGTCGAAGGAGTAAAATATTTTGATGGTTCAGATCCTTATAAGATGCATAATTATTATACTGAAATGTATAACAGTGTAGTATTTAATACTATTAAAGAAGTAAAAGGTGAAGATGAAGCAGTTGTATTTGCAAGATCAGCAACAGCTGGAGGTCAGCAATTCCCTGTACATTGGGGTGGAGATTGTGAGTCAAACTATGAATCAATGGCTGAAAGTCTAAGAGGTGGATTGTCACTATGCATGTCTGGATTTGGATTTTGGAGTCATGATATAGGTGGATTTGAAAATACATCTACAGCAGATGTGTATAAAAGATGGGTAGCATTTGGATTATTGTCTTCTCACAGTAGATTACATGGAAGTACTTCATATAGAGTTCCATGGGCTTATGATGAAGATGCATCAGAAGTTGTAAGATTCTTTAGTAAATTAAAATGCAGTATTATGCCATATTTATTTAAAACAGCAGATGAAGCTAATAAAATTGGGGTTCCAGTGATGAGATCAATGGTAATGGAATTCACAGATGATGATATGTGTTCTTATTTAGATAAGCAGTATATGCTTGGAGATTCAATTTTAGTTGCTCCAATATTTAATGATAAAGGAATAGCTAAATATTATCTTCCAGAAGGAAAATGGACTAATTTTATAAATGGAAAGGTATATGAGGGAGGAAAATATATTAAGGAGTATCATGATTATTTAAGTATTCCAATGATGGTTAAGGAAAATAGTCTTATAGCTGTAGGGCATGATAATACAAGACCTGATTATGACTATAGAGAAAATGTAACAGTATTAGCTTATGAATTAACTGATAAGGTGCAAAGTGAAACTAAAGTAATTAATATGAAGAGGGAAGAAGTATTAAATGTAAGTGCATTAAAAGATGGTAATACAATAACTATTAAAGCTTCTGGTGAAGATAAACCATGGAAATTTGTATTAAAGAATTTAACTAATGTTGAAAGTGTAGAAGGTGCTGAATTTAAGACAAATGGAAATGATACTGAAATAGAAATAGCAAGTGGAAATTGTGAAATTGTTTGTAAATTAAAATAAAAATATTAAATACAGAAAGGAGAAGAAATATTATGAATGCTGAAGTTATAGAAGAACTAATTTCAAAGCTTACAATAGAAGAAAAATCTGCAATGATTCATGGTGCAGGGTTATTTAGAACTGATGGAGTAAAGAGATTAAATATTCCACCACTTAAAATGTCAGATGGTCCAATAGGAGTAAGACATGAGTTTCCTGATAATAGTTGGGTGCCTGTTGGAAATTCAGATGATTATGTGACTTATCTTACATGTAGTCTTGCTCTTGCAGCTACGTGGAATAGGGAATTAGCTTACAAGAGTGGTCAGGTGCTTGGAAGTGAAGCAAGGGGAAGAGGAAAGGATGTAATCCTTGGTCCTGGAGTAAATATTATAAGAAGTCCTCTTTGTGGGAGAAATTTTGAATATATGTCTGAAGATCCATATATAGCAGGACAAATGGCAGTACCTTTTATAAAAGGTGTACAGGAAAATGATGTTTCTGTGTGTGTAAAGCATTTTGCTGTTAATAATCAAGAAACAGAAAGACTTAACGTTGAAGCAATAGTTGATGATAGAACACTTAGAGAAATATATTTACCAGCTTTTGAGGCTGCAGTAAAAGAAGGACATGCATCTGCTATAATGAGTGCTTATAATAAAATTTGGGGATATCATTGCTCGCATAATAAGAAGCTATTACAAGAAATTTTAAGAGATGAGTGGGGATTTGATGGCATAGTAATTTCAGATTGGAGCGCTGTACATGATACTGAACTTGCAGCTAATGCAGGTCTTGATATTGAAATGAGTGTTACATATAATTTTGATGAATATTACTTTGCAAAACCATTAGTTAATGCGGTAAAAGAAGGTCAGATAAAAGAAGAAGTAATAGATGATAAAATAAGAAATATATTAAGATTAATGGATAAACTTAATGTGTTTTCAGAAAATAGAAAATCTGGAGATTATAATTCTCCAGAACATAGAAATGTAACTCTTGAAACAGCAAGAGAATCTATTGTTCTTTTAAAGAATGAAGATAATCTTCTTCCTTTAGATCATAAGAAGATAAAGAAACTAGTTGTAATAGGTGAAAATGCTAATTTTACTCATTCTAATGGAGGTGGAAGTGCTGAAATAAAAGCGTTGTATGAAATAACACCTCTTTTAGGAATAAAAATGAGACTAGGCGGTAATACAGAAGTTAAGTATGTAAAGGGATATGATGCTGATAAAGAAAAATCTAAAGAATTAATTTTGGAAGCAGTAAAAGAAGCTGAAAATGCTGATGCAGTTATATATGTAGGTGGATTAAAGCATGTAGCTGAAGAACTTCAATTAGAAGATAATGCATTATCAGTAAATAAAGATGAAGAAATAAAGCGAAGAATTGATAGTGAAGGATATGATAGAAGTGATATGAAGCTTCCTTATAATCAAGATAAGCTTATAAAAGAAGTGCTTAAAGCTAATAAAAACACAGTTATAGTAATTTCAAGTGGATCTCCAGTAGATATGTCAGAATGGATTGACGATGCACATTCAGTAGTACAGACTTGGTACAATGGAATGGAAGGTGGAAGAGCTCTTGCAGAAGTTATATTTGGAGATGTTAATCCATCTGGAAAACTTACAGTTACATTACCTAGAAAATTAGAAGATAGTCCAGCTCATAAACTTGGTGAATTCCCTGGTGGAGAAACTGTAAATTATGGAGAGGGAGTATTTGTAGGGTATAGATATTTTTCAACTTATGATGTTAAGCCTTTGTTCTGTTTTGGACACGGACTTTCATATACAACATTTAAATATGAGGACTTAAAGACTGAAGTGAAAGAAAAAGATGATGATATATGTGTTGAAGTGACTTTTAAGATAACTAATACTGGCAATAGACAAGGAAAGGAAATAGCACAAATTTATATAAGTGATGAAATATCAAGTGTAAAGAGACCTAAACTTGAACTTAAAGGATTTACAAAAATATCTCTTGAAAAGGGAGAAAGTAAAGAAGTGAAAATAAAATTAGATAAACGTGCATTAGCTTTTTACAGTGTTGATAAGAAATCATGGATTATTGAGAAAGGAAATTTCAATGTATTTGTAGGAAGTTCTGTAGAGGATATAAGATTATCTAATGAAATAATGGTAGACTCAGAGTATACTTTTAATTAGCGGTATATATCTTTAAGGTTTGTATTCAAATTGTAAACTGATTTTATTTGAAGATTATATAAGTATAGAAACAATATTATCTTGCTAATTTGAACAATAAAATTTAAAGTAAGAACAGCTTTGGTAGAGATACTGACTGTTCTTATTTTTATGTATGAGAAAAAATATAAAAATTAATGTGAAAATGTTTGATTATACAAAGCAGAAAGAGATTTAATCAAGAAAGACTTAGAAGAAAAATAAATAATAATAAAAAAATATATTGATTTTATGAAGAATCTGTAAGGTTTTTATATAGAATATATGGGACAAACAGTAAAGCTATGGTTTTTTTGCGGTTAAAAAGTTATATTTTTTCTAATAAATTCAAAAATTGAAAATAAATAGACAAAATGTTAAAATGATATTGATATTATGTATGAAAATGGAGGGGGCATTTTGAAAAAATTTAATTTTATGACACGAATGTTATTGTTAGTTATGGGACCAATGATGTTATTGGGAATTATTTTTAGTTGTTTAAATGCGGTAGCAGAGAAAAGATTGGCTTATCACATGATGGAAAATCAGCTTAGTTCAACTGCCTATAGTGTATTAGAACATTATAAGGAAATAGATGATGGAAAGTACGAATATGCTAGTGGAAAGCTTAAAAAAGGAAAGCTTGATATATCAGAAGATAAGAAATTTATAGATAATATAAAAGAGAATAGTAATTTGTATGTCACTATATTCTATGGAGATACACGTGCAGTATCTAGTATTTTGGATGAGAACGGAAAATCAGTGATAGGAACAAAAGCTGATGATAAAGTTACAGAAAAAGTATTAAAAGGTGGTCAAGAGTATTATACAGACAATATAATAATACAAGGAAATAAATGTTCAGCATTGTATATACCTTTAAAACAAGATAATTCTAGTGAAATTATAGGAATGGTTTTTGTAGGTAAAGAAAAAAGTGTTATTGATGATCAAATAAATTGGGTAATAATAAAATTTCTTGCAATAGGTGGAGCGTGTATATTAGTGGTTTTTGCTATGTCTTACTATTGTATAAAGAGAATAGTTTGTGCATTGAAAAATGAAGAAGCTCAAATAAGTGATTTGGCTAATGGTAATTTGGTTTATAACTGTAGTGATAATGGTTTAAATAGAACTGATGAAATAGGTGACATGGTCAGAGCAACAAAAACCCTTGTTGAATCTTTTAGAGGAATAATTAATAATATTATAATTGCATCCCAAAGACTTAATGACTTTTCAAGCAAGTATAAGGGTTCATTTGATGAAATAACTGCAACTATAGATAATATAAACTATGCAGTAGAAGAAATTGCAGATGTGGCAACTACTCAGGCACAAGACAGCCAAGGTGTAAATGAAAAGATAATATCTATGGGAAGTGCTATTGATTCTAATATAACAAATACTAAAATGTTAGTTCAAAGTTCAGATAGAATGAGTGAATATAATGACTCAGTTGATAATACATTAGTATCGCTTCTTAAAATAAACACTGAAACAAATGAATCAGTAAAAATAGTGAATAGGCAGACAGAAGTTACAAATAATTCAGCAGAGGAAATACGACTTGCAACAAAACTTATTTCTGAAATTGCGGAACAGACTAATCTTTTATCTCTTAATGCAAGTATAGAGGCAGCAAGAGCAGGAGAAGCAGGAAAAGGATTTGTGGTAGTAGCAGAAGAAATAAGAAATCTTGCAGATCAGTCTCAAGAAGCATCAGCAAAGATTTCTAATATTGTAGAAAAGCTTATAAGTGATTCAAATACAACAGTTAATACTATGAATAATTTACAGAATAGAATTAATAAACAGAGTGAAGAACTTAACTTAACCAAGAATATGTTTATAAAATTAAAAGAAGAAATAAATAATGTGATTATGGCAGTTCAAAGTATTTCATCTGAAAACAATAGACTTAATAAATTAAAGGAAGAGTCTTTAACTAATGTTGAAAGTCTTGCTGCAGCATCTGAAGAAAATGCTGCAACTACAGAAGAAACATCAGCATCTATGGAACAAGTTAAAAATATAGTTTTTGAATGTGATAAATCAGTAGTGGAGCTTATAAAATTATCAGAAGAATTAAATATGTATGCAAATAAGTTTAAGTTATAGTCCACAATATGAATCGAATTTTATAAAAAGTAATAAAAATTATAATATAAATTAAAATTGTGAATTTATAAAATATAATAAGCGTTGTATATATTTGGAAATGATATTATTTTAAAAGTTATAGATAATAAATCAAATAAATAGAAAAAACAAGTAGGCAAGGAAAATGTCCCAGTCTACTGGTTTTTTATGGAGGCACCACCCAGATTTGAACTGGGGAATAAAGGTTTTGCAGACCTCTGCCTTACCACTTGGCTATAGTGCCTTATAAAATGTTTATTTCTTATTACATTATATTATATATACGAGTTATAAAAAATATACCATTTTTTATTAATTTTTTATATTAGCCTATACAGTATTTGGTATAGGCTGATTTTTTTGTGTCAAATTTAGATTTATAAAATAAAGAAGCCAATAGCTATGATTATATAAACAGCAACAAGTTGAGCACCTTCAAGCCAGTTTGATTCACAGTCAGATGCAACTTTATCTGCAATTAATACTGATACTAATAAAGCTATCAGTTCAAATTCATTAAATATAATACTCATAGGGGTGAATAAAAGGCTTAAAAAAATTAATATAGGAGTTACAAATAATATTATTTGTAGACTTGAACCTAAGGCTATTTCAATAGCTACATCCATTTTGTTTTTTATTGCCATAGTTATAGCAGTACTATGTTCAGCAGCATTACCTATTACAGGAATGAGTACAATGCCTACAAAATATTCGCTTAATCCTATAGTAGTAGTTATATCTTCGATACCACCTACAAGAAATTCGCTTTCAATTGCTATTAGAATAGTAGCTGTTACTAAAATGGAAATGGCTTTTTTTAGTGACCATTTTGCATTTTTGGAAGATTCTTTGCTTTCAGCATTTGTACTGTATAGGTGTTTGTGAGTAAAGAAAGAAAAAATAAGACTTAGCAAATAAAGTAAGAACATTATAATAGATATAGCAATACTTAAGCCTTCATATTTGGTATTTAATAGTTCTGGAGATAGTGTATGTGTAAATAATGCTGGTACACAGACTCCTATTACTGAAAACAAAAGCATGCTGGAGGTTATATTTGCTACTTGACCATTAAATTTTTGAGTTTTGTGTTTTAATCCTCCTATTAACATGCTTAAACCTAAAACCAATAATATATTTCCTATTAAAGAACCAGTTATAGAAAATTTAACAACTTCAAATAAGCCTGCTTTTAATGCAAAAAAGGATATTATTAGTTCGGTAGCATTGCCAAAAGTAGCATTTAAGAATCCTCCCATTTTAGGCCCTGTATAAAATGATATTTCTTCTGTACCTTCCCCCATAAGGCCTGCAAGAGGGATTATGGATAAGGATGCAAGTATAAACATCATAGTTGGTGATACATTCATAAGTTTAGCAACTATGCTTATAGGTACAAATATAAGGAGAAATTTTAAAATTTTCATATATAATATCATTCCTTTCCTTTTATAATACTTAATTAGTTTAAACAATATTGTATTAATTATTAGTAATAGGAATGATATAAATTGACTATCTAAATTTGGAGTAACATAAAAATTTATAAATCATACTATATAGTAACATGATTAAATAGTAAGTAGACTGCCTCTGTCAATTAATTTTCCCTTTCGAAGGGAAATAGGTTTCACGTCATATTTATATAAGAAGTTTTTTATTTCTTTTCCATATCTATAATTTTCTAATTCACCAAAGAAAGCCATCCTATCATGGGAAATCATACCGCCAACCCCTCCGATAAAGCCATAATTTAAGGACGGCAATAGTATATCTTCAGGAGGAATTAATAGAATATCAAAGTTATATTCTTGTAGTGAACGTACAATTCCTTTATCACTTGTAATAAGAGCATTTTCTCTTACTGGAAGAATAGAGCATTTTGAATAGCCTTGAGGTACATTAATTAAAATTTTAGATTTTTGAGATTGTAATAGATTTTCATCTGTATTTTTCAAATTATGAATAAAATATTTATCCAGTATTAGTGAATTTAAAATAATATCTCCAGGATATGTATGAGACAAGGTTCTTTTTGAAAGAATATATTTTATATGGTTTCTATTTAAGATCTCCTTAAAATTTTCAGATATATCTTTTTGGATTATGATTTGATTTGAAGAATTATTTTTTAATATATTTAACTGAATGTCAGGATGACCGTTAATTGCTTCATATACAGCTGTAGTTTTTGGAACAAGTAAAGTATTTATATTCAGCTTTTCGAGATTTCTTAATTCTTCTGTCGTAATTCTATAGTCAACAAAAGCGTGCATAGTATCCTCCTTAAAATATATATTGTGAAATTGATTTAAAAATTATAAAAAATAATTTATATTTATATATTTTGAGCTTGAGATGAATTTGTGTCAATAAATAATTAAATACTAATCTGTATATCAAGGAGATTTTTCATACATACTAATATTAAGAAGGGAGTGAAATCCATGCTTATTTTAAAATTAGCTTATAATGAAGAACTTACTTTTGGGCATGACCTACAGGAGCTAAGAGAATCACTTAAGAAAAGAAACATTTTAATAGGACTTGTAGAAAGTATTGAAGGAAAGACTCATATAATTAAAGTTATTTGTGATGAAAATTCATATAGTGAAGAGATAAAAGATATTATTAATCTTTATGTTAGTAATATATTATATAAAATAGTAATAGAAAATTATAGACAAAAGGAAATGTTAGAATTTTTAATTGACAATTATTTCTTTTTGAAACAAAAAGAAATATTAGAAATTGAAGAAGCAGTATTAGATGTGTTACATTGCAAAAAAAAGATTGAGGATGAAAAATTTATTTATTGCTTAAATATTGTAAATTCAATTATAGAAAAGATTCGAGATTGTATTTGTGAGAAGCAAGAAATAAATGTTGATGGATTTATAACTTTTAGAATGAGAAAACTTAGGGAAGATATTGAAAAGGTCATAGATAAAGTAGTAGAAAAGTACATGGTAGATAAAGAATATGAAGAATTTGTAAAACTTTTAAAATACTTTGTTGATATTCAAGAGTGCAAAATAGAAGAAATAAATATATATATAGATGAAAGAAATAATTATGTTATTCAGGATGGCTTTGGAAAGGACTTATATAAAGAATTTGTTATTCAACTTGCAGGAGATGTGAACAACTTGAATATAAATATTGAAGACATACTTATAAGTGGATTAATAACAAGTTCTCCTAAAAATATAACTATATATGGAACAAATAATTGTGGTAATAAAGAATTTATAAATACTATAAATAGTGTATTTGGAGATAAAGTAAAATTATATGAACAATGTTGTGAAATAAGCAATAAAAAAATTTAATTAAAATTGTTGACATGTATTAATTATGATGATATACTTTGTTTTGTTAAGAAGAAACAGCCGTTTCTCACCTTTCAATGTCGAATGATTATTAGTTAGGTTTTTTATGGATATCTATGCATTATGTATTGATAATATGAGACGGCTAATAAAGGCCGTCTTTTTATTATGTATAGAGTTTTTCGGAGGTGAAAAATATTAGTAAAGATTTTTCAATTAATGAAGAAATAAGAGAAAAGGAAGTTAGATTGATCGGTAATGATGGAACTCAATTAGGAGTTATGTCAGGAAACGAAGCAAGAAAACTTGCTGAAGAAAGCGACTTAGATTTAGTTATGATTTCTCCAAATGCAAAACCACCAGTTTGTAAGATTATGGACTATGGTAAGTTTGTATATGAGCAATCAAAGAAAGAAAAAGAAGCTAAGAAAAAACAAAAAGTTGTTAACATTAAAGAAATTAGAGTTAGTCTAACTATTGAGGAACACGACATTGATATAAAAGCAAAAAATGCAAGAAAGTTCCTATTAGATGGAGATAAAGTTAAAATCACTGTTAGATTTAGAGGTAGAGAAATGGAACTTGGTCATATGGGTCAAAGAATTCTAGATATGTTTGCTTCTAAGCTAGAAGATGTTTCACTTATAGAGAAAAATGCTAAAAGAGAAGGTAGAAACATGACAATGGTTTTAGGGCCTAAAAAGGCATAACTTGAGAGGAGGATTTTAATCATGCCAAAAATGAAGAGCCATAGAGGTGCAGCAAAGAGATTTAAAAAGACAGGAACAGGTAAGCTTAAGAGAGCTAAAGCATTTAAGAGCCATATCTTAACTAAGAAAAGCTCAAAAACTAAGAGAAATCTTAGAAAAGCTGGATACGTTTGTAAGGCACAAGAAAAAGTAATGAAGAAATTATTACCATACCTATAAGATAGAGTATTTGGTACAGGAGGTTTAAGTAATGGCAAGAGTAAAGAGAGCAAAGAATTCTCGTAAAAATCATAAAAAAGTTTTAAAACTTGCAAAAGGATACTACGGTGGAAAGAGTAAGTTATTTAAAACTGCTAACGAATCAGTAATAAGAGCATTAAGAAATGCTTATGTTGGAAGAAAGAACAAGAAGAGAGATTACAGATCATTATGGATTGCTAGAATTAATGCAGCTGCAAGAATGAATGATATGTCTTATTCAAAATTCATGAACGGAATTAAAGTAGCTGGAATCGACATAAATAGAAAAATGTTATCTGAAATAGCTATCAATGATCCAAAAGCATTTGCTGAATTAGTAGAAGTTGCTAAAAAAGCATTAAACGCTTAAGAAATAAAATGCGGTTTAGGCCGCATTTTATTTTTTATATAAAAAAATAAAAATCAAGTTATACTTAAAACTTAGTAAGTGTTTTGCGTTGAAGTTATTTTGAAAGTTATAACTTTTTTGAAATAATATTAATAAATTAAAAGTTGATATGCTGAAGGGAATCATATCACTTAATAACTATTAATTTTATTTAAATATGTAAGAGCGCTTGTTTTGGGGTGAATAAATTATGAATAATTCTTTAAAAATCAGCAAGATGAGTTCTGTAAGAATAATTGCATTAGGATTTGCAATTATAATTCTTTTTGGGGGAGTGCTTTTAAGTTTGCCTATATGTAGTAAAGAAGGAATATATACAAGCCTTTTAGATTCTATATTTACAGCAACATCAGCAGTTTGTGTTACAGGGCTTATAACTTTAGATACAGGGACTTATTGGAGTACATTTGGTCAAATTGTAATAATATTTTTGATAGAAGTTGGTGGACTGGGATTTATGTCTATTACTACTTTTATAGCTATTGTATTTGGAAAAAAGATAACACTTAGAGATAGGCTTATAATGCAGGAATCTATGAATGCTTTTAAAATACAAGGACTTGTAGGAATGGTGAAATATATTTTAGGTCTTACAGTAATCATACAATTAATTGGAGCTGTATTATTATCAGTTGTATTTGTACCTCAGTATGGAATGCTTAGAGGTATATTTTATGGGTTATTTCATTCGGCTTCAGCTTTTTGTAATGCTGGATTTGATTTGTTTGGAAATTTCTCGAGTCTTACAAGTTATGCAGAAAATTATGTTGTTATATTAGTTATTAGTATGTTAATTATAATAGGTGGGTTTGGGTTTACTGTGTTAATTGAACTTATTAACTATCCTAAGAGAAAAATGCTTAGCGTCAATTCTAAAATAGTATTGACTATAACTTGTGGATTGATAGTATGGGGAGCTGTGATTATATTTCTTGTTGAATATAATAATTCAGCTACTCTACAAAATATGAATTTAGGAGAAAAAATACTTAATTCATTTTTTGCTTCAGTTACTCCAAGAACAGCAGGATTTAATAGCATATCTACTGGAGATATGACTATGGCTGGAAAGTTTACTACTATAATTCTAATGTTTATAGGTGGATCATCAGGTTCCACAGCAGGAGGCCTTAAAACTGCAACTTTTGGTATACTTATAATAACAATATTTTCTGTTATTAATGGGAGAGAAGATACTGAAGCTTTTGGAAGAAGATTTTCAAAACAAATTGTATATAAATCATTTACTTTATTTTCAATAGAAATGATTATTGTAATAGCAGTAACTATGATTTTAACAATTACAGAACCTTCTCAGAAGTTTATTGATCTTTTTTATGAAGCAACATCTGCATTAGGTACAGCAGGGCTTACTACAGGTGTTACACAGCAGATTACTAATTGGATTAGTAAAGTTGTCCTGATATTTACAATGTATTGTGGAAGAGTTGGAACGTTAACAGTTCTTTTGGCTTTAATACATAGAAAGAAAAAAGTAGGGATTAAATATCCTGAAGGAAAGATATTAATAGGATAAATTTAAGTTTTGGGAGGATGGGTTATGGCAAAAAAGCAGTTTGTTGTAATAGGATTGGGGAGATTTGGAAAATCTCTTGCGGAGACAGTGTATGGGCTAGGACATGATGTTCTTGCAATAGATAAAAATGAAGAAAGAGTTCAAGATATTGCTGATTATGTTACTCATGCAATACAAATGGATGCAACTGATGAGAATGTATTAAAAACTGTTGGAATTAGAAATTTTGATGTAGTAGTTATTACAATTGGTTCAGATATACAGGCAAGTATAATGACTACACTTCTTGTTAAAGAAATGGGTGTGAAATTTATTATAGCAAAAGCTCAGAATGAACAGCATGCTAAAGTTCTTGATAAAATAGGAGCAGATAAAGTTATACTTCCTGAGAAGGATATGGGAGTCAGAGTCGCTCATAATATCGTATCATCTAATATTTTAGATTACATAGAATTATCATCAGAATATAGTATGATGGAAATAGAAGCACTAACAGCATGGGAAGGCAAGAGCCTTAAGGATTTAGAACTTAGAAAAAAATATGGTGTTAACATAGTGGCTATAAAAGATGGAAATAATATTAATATATCTCCAAATGCTGAGGATCTCATAAGAAAAAGTGATATTGTAGTTGCTCTTGGATCTGTAAATGATTTGAGAAAATTGGAGAGAATATTAGCAAAAGGATAAATGTTTTGAGGTGAAAACTTTGATTTTTATTGAAAGTAAAGGTAATAATTTATTTAAAGAAACAAAAAAACTTAAAGAAAGAAAAAATAGAATAAAAAGTGGAAAATATATTATAGAAGGATTTAGATTGGTGAAGGAAGCTTTTAAAGTTGGAATTGATGTTGATTACCTAATTGTTACAAGTGATGGGAAAGAAAAACTTGAATTATATTTAGGTGGATATTTGAATGAAAAAATCAATGTTTATGAAATGAGTGATGTGCTTTTTAAAGAATTAATTTTTACTGAGCAGCCACAGGGAATAGTTGCAGTTATTAACATGAATGAAAAACCATTAAATTTAAATGGTAGTTTTTATCTTTTGTGTGATAAGGTTCAGGATCCAGGCAATTTAGGAACAATAATAAGAACTGCTCATGCAGTAGGAGTTGAAGGTATAATATTAACTAAGGGAACTGTAGATATTTATAATGAAAAGACTATACGTTCTACAATGGGATCAATTTTTTATGTTCCAATTCATTATGATGATGAAAATTATACTCTTGTAAAGCAGCTTAAAAGGGAAGGTTTTAAAACAGTTGTTACAGCTTTGGATGCAAATAAAAATTTTTTTGAGCAAGATATAAGGGGAAAAGTACTTTTAACAGTAGGAAATGAGGGAAATGGAGTAAGTGATGAAATAGTTGAACTTGCGGATATAAAAGTGAAAATACCTATGCCTGGGAATGCGGAATCTTTAAATGTTGCTATAGCTACTTCAGTAATAATGTATGAAAAAGTAAGGCAGGATTTATTTTATAAATAATAGTAATCAGAACTTACATTAATAATTTTGTGAAATTTATTCTTATATTTTAATAAGTTTTGAAGTGTTTTTTGGTGATTAATATAAATAAAAACTATTGAATTTTTAAAACTTTATTTGTATAATAAGATGTATTAATTCAATAAATTAAAAATTATGATTGAGAGAGTAGTTTTTATGGAGTTTTCAGGGAGAAGAGGCCAAGGGACTGGAAGCCTTTTTAAATGAAGTAATTATGAAGTTCACTCAGGAGTTCTAGCTGTGAACTAATAGTAGTAGCTAGCGGCATGAAAATGTCGTTAATAAAATTAAGTTGGGTAGCCTTTATAAGCACCAATTAGGGTGGTAACGCGGATGATTCGTCCCTTGTTTGCAGGGGACGATTTTTTTATGCACAAAAGTAAGTGAATTGATTTATGATAACAAAAAAATTATCAATAAAGGAGTCGCTTAATCAAATTTTTAATGAATAAATAAGCTTTACTTTAAGTGAAGAATAAGTTTTTGAAAGGAGAAGAATTATGAAAGAAAAACTACAAGAACTACAAAAATTAGCTTTAAAACAAATTGAAACTGCAACTAAAAGTTCAGAATTAGAAGAAATAAGAGTTAAGTTTCTTGGTAAAAAAGGAGAACTTACTACAATCCTAAGAGGTATGGGATCTGTAGCACCAGAAGAAAGACCATTAGTAGGTAAAATGGTTAATGAAACTAAGGCAGTGGTTGAAGCTAAATTAGAAGAAGCTATGATAGTTATAAAAAATAAGGAAAAAGCTGAAAAGCTAGCAGGAGAAACTATAGATATTTCACTTCCAGGAAAGAAAAAGGTTATAGGAAAGAGACATCCTCTTGATTTAACGCTACAAACTATGGAAGATATATTCGTTTCTATGGGATTTACAATAGAAGAAGGTCCAGAAGTTGAATATGATCACTACAACTTTGAGGCTTTAAATATTCCTAAGAACCATCCAGCTAGAAGTGAACAAGATACTTTATATATTAATGATAATATAGTACTTAGAACTCAGACTTCACCAGTTCAAGCTAGAGTTATGGAGAATCAAAAACCACCAATAAAAATGATTTCGCCAGGTAAGGTTTATAGAGCTGACTCAGTTGATGCAACTCACTCTCCTATATTCTATCAAATGGAAGGACTTGTTATAGATAAAGGTGTTACTTTTGCGGATTTAAAAGGAACTCTAGAACTTTTTGCTAAGAAGATGTTTGGAGAAAAGGTTAAGACTAAATTTAGACCTCATCACTTCCCATTTACTGAGCCATCAGCAGAAATGGATGCTACTTGCTTTGTATGTGGAGGAAAAGGATGTAGAGTATGTAAGAACAGCGGATGGATAGAAATATTAGGATGCGGTATGGTTCATCCACAAGTATTAAGAAACTGTGGAATTGATCCAGAAGTATACAGTGGATTTGCATTTGGATTTGGTGTAGATAGAATGGTTATGCTTAAATACGGAATAGATGATATAAGATTATTATATGAAAGTGATATGAGATTTTTAGATCAATTCTAGAAAATATTTTAGAGTTAAGAAAAAAATTGATTTTTAAACTGTCAATCGGCTAAAGGAGGAGATATTATGAAAGTACCATTCAGTTGGTTACAGGATTACGTTGATATAAATGTAAGTCCTAAAGAATTAGGAGATAAATTAACTTTAACAGGATCACAATTAGAAGAATTAATAATTCAAGGTGATACCATAGATAAAGTAGTAACAGGAAAGATTACGCAAATAGAAAAGCATCCAGATGCTGATAAATTGAGTATTTGTCAAGTAGATATTGGAACTGAAACTATTCAAATAGTTACAGCTGCAACAAATATGAAGGAACAGGATGTAGTTCCTGTGGCTTTACATGGTTCAACACTTGCAGATGGAACTAAGATAAAAAAAGGTAAATTAAGAGGAGTATTATCAAATGGTATGTTCTGTTCAGAAGAAGAACTTGGAATTGCTGGAGATGAACCTGTACATGGATTATTAATATTACCTACAGATACAGTTTTAGGTGCTGATATTAAAGAAGTATTAAAATTGAACAAAGCTATTTTGGATTTTGAAATAACTTCAAATAGACCAGACTGCTTAAGTATAGTTGGTATGGCTAGAGAAACAGCTGCTGCATTAAGAACTACATATAAAATGCCAAACATGGAATATAAGGTGACTGGCAGCGGAAATGTTAATGATGAATTAAAAGTAGAAGTTAAAGATGGCTTATGCTTAAGATATATGGCTAGAAAAGTTAAGAACGTAAAAGTTCAACAATCACCAGGCTGGATGCAGGAAAGACTTCTTGAAGCTGGTATAAGACCAATAAATAACATAGTTGATATAACTAACTTTGTTATGCTTGAATTAGGTCAGCCAATGCATGCTTATGATGCAAGAGAAATCTCTACTAATAAGATAGTAGTTGAAAGAGCTAAAGCTGGAGAAAAATTCACTACTTTAGATGAAGTAGAAAGAACTTTAAATGATTCTATGCTTTGCATAAAAGACAGTGATACTATAGTAGGTCTTGCTGGAATCATGGGTGGATTAAACTCAGAAATTGAAGAAGATACTACTGAAGTTATATTTGAATCTGCAAACTTCGATGGAACTAACATAAGAGTTAATTCTAAAGCTTTAGCTTTGAGAAGTGAAGCATCAAGCAGATTTGAAAAAGATATAGATCCAAACTTAGCTAAACTTGCTATAGATAGAGCATGTGCTTTAATCTGTGAATTAGGCTGTGGTGAAGTTGTAGATGGAACTATTGATGTTTACAATAAAGTTAAAGAAGCTGGAAAAGTTGTAGTTGACTCTAACTGGGTTAATGCATTCCTTGGAACTGATTTAACTAAAGAAGAAATGAAGAGATGTTTAGACAGCGTTGATTTACCAACAGAAATCGATGGAGATAACTTAGTTGTAACAGCTTCAACTTTCAGAGTTGATATTGCAATAAGAGAAGATATTGCAGAAGAAGTTGCTAGAATTCACGGATATGATGTTATCCCTGCTACAACATTCAGTGTTTCTACAGGAAGAGAACCAAAATACAGAAAGAGAATTTTAGATGACAAGGTTATAATGCTTGCTACAGGAAGCGGATTAAACCAATCTATAAGTTACTCATTCGTATCTCCAAAGGTATTTGATAAAATCTGTGTTCCAGAAGACAGCGAATTAAGAAATGTTGTTAAGATTAAAAATCCATTAGGTGAAGATTACAGCGTAATGAGAACTACTACATTACCTTCAATGATGGAATCTTTAAGCAGAAATTACTCAAGAAATAACGAATACGTAAGATTATTCGAAATGGGTAAAGTATATATCAAGAACGAAGATGAAAACAAGATCCCAACTGAAAGACATATCTTAACTGTAGGTATGTATGGAGACTGTGACTACTTAGATCTTAAGGGGGTAGTTGAAAACATTACTGATGGATTAGGAATCAAGAATGTTAAATATGAAAGAGAAAGCGAAAATGTAAGCTACCATCCAGGAAAAACTGCTAAAGTTGTTATTGGAAAGAACGTTGTTGCTACATTAGGAGAAGTTCACTTAGATGTAACTGAAAACTATGGAATAGATGTACCTTGCTATGTAGCTGAAATAAACTTAGATGCTCTTTATGAAGCAGCAGATATGGATAGAAAGTATAAAGCACTTCCTAAATTCCCAGCTGTAACTAGAGATATTGCATTATTAGTTGATGATGCTATATTAGTTCAAGAAATTGAAGATACTATAAGAAGAGCTGGTGGAAACTTAGTAGAAAAAGTTGCATTATTTGACATCTACAAAGGTAAGCAAATACCAGAAGGTAAGAAGAGTATCGCTTATGCAATTGCATACAGAGATCCAAACAAGACATTACAAGATAAAGATATAAATAAAGTTCATGATAAGATATTAAGAGCTTTAGAACATAAGCTTGGAGCTACTTTAAGAGATTAGTTTTGAGTAATAAAAATAGCAGTCATTTAAATATGGCTGCTATTTTGTTATTATTTCTTTTTTTACTTGCCTGTCATTGCTTTATATGCAGTTATAAAAATATAAAAAACACAAACAGCAACAGCATCACAAATAACTAAATCATACATTATTGAATTTTCTCCTTTTTGTTATGTAAAGTAACATTTGGATTATATAATAAGTAAATGTAAAATAAAGCGAATTCTAAGAAGAAATTAAGCTAGAAATTAAGCTAGAAATTAGAAATCTTTCGGATTTCTTAAAAATTTTAATTACTATAATGTAAAAAATCTAATGTAGCATTTATTTATGGGTTTATTGATTTTTTAGAAAAAAGAACTTATGATAAAAAAGACTATTAAGTAAAAATATAGAAATAATACAATTCAGGAGGGGCAATGAATAAATATAATATATTAGTTGTAGATGACGATAAAGCAATAACTGATGCAATAGAAATTTATCTTGTAAATGAAGGCTACAATATTATTAAAGCATATGATGGTATAGAAGCATTAAAAGTGTTAGAAAGTGAAGAAATTCACCTTATAATAATGGATATAATGATGCCGAATATGGATGGGACAAGGGCTACTGTTAAAATTAGAGAAGAAAAACAAATTCCAATTATAATGCTTTCGGCTAAATCTGAAGAAACAGATAAAATCTTAGGATTAAATCTTGGAGCAGATGATTATGTTACTAAACCATTTAATCCATTAGAGCTTATTGCAAGAGTTAATTCTCAAATAAGGAGATATACTGTATTTTCAAAGGTCAATGAGAATAAAAGTATAATTAAAATTGGTGGCATAGAACTTAATAAAGAAAGCAAAGAAGTATTTGTAGATGGAAATAATGTAAGGCTTACTCCCTTAGAACTTAAAATCTTAACATTGTTAATGGAAAATCCTAATCATGTATTTTCAATAGAAGAGATTTATGAAAAAGTGTGGGGAGAACCTGCATTTAATAACGTTGATACAGTATCAGTACATATTAGAAGGATAAGAGAAAAAATCGAGATAAATCCAAAAGAACCAAAATATTTAAAGGTGGTATGGGGAATTGGATACAAAATTGAAAAATAGTAATAACGTAATTATAAAATTTATAAAAAGTATTAGAAATAAATTAGGTGGTTTAAGTCATAATAAAAAAAAGAATAATTTAAAAAGAAGCATACGAGAAAGAATTCTCGAAAGGATTTTGTGTTTTATGTTCTACTCTATTATTATTTGTTATACTTTAATCAATGTTGGATATCATAGAATTCTATGGGATGGAGGTAACGATACTACTGAAAGCTTTTTGATTATAAGTATAATACTTGGGATAGTCATTTTTGTTCACATGATAATTAAGTGCATTAATTTATGCAATATAGAAAGTGGATTAGGAAATATTATACAAGGAAATTACACAGATAACATAAAGATATATGGATTTGGAATAGAGAAAAATATAGCTGATAATATTTCAAATATAAAAGAAGGTTTTAGTAAAGCTATAGATGATGCAGTAAAAAGTGAGAGAATGAAAAGTGAATTAATAACAAATGTCTCTCATGATTTAAAAACACCACTTGCATCCATAATAAATTATGTTGACTTGCTTTCTAAAGAAGGTATTACAGAAGAGGATAAGCAGAAATATCTTTCTATTTTGAGTGAAAGAAGTCAAAGATTAAAAGTTTTAATAGAAGATTTATTTGAAGCCTCAAAGGCAGCATCAGGTGCTTTGGTGCTAAATTATGAAACATTAGATCCAGTAGCACTTATTAGACAAGTTCTAGGTGAATTGAATGATAGGATAACAGCATCAGGACTGGAATTTATAAAGGACGTTCCGGAAGAAAAAGTGTATATTGAAGCTGATGGAAGAAAGACATTTAGAATAATACAGAATTTAATATCAAACATATTGAAGTATTCGTTAGACAAGTCTAGAGTGTATATTGATGTAATTGAAGAAGAAGAGAATATATTAATGGTATTTAAAAATATATCTAAATATCGTTTGAATTTAAATGAAGAAGAAATTGTGGAAAGATTTAAAAGAGGAGATTCATCAAGAACTACAGAAGGAAATGGATTGGGCTTGGCTATAGCTAAAAGCTTGACAGAAATTCAAGGTGGTAAATTTGGTATATATATAGATGGAGATTTGTTTAAAGCTGAAGTAAGATTCAAGAAAAAATAAGAATTTACTATATTGAGTGAAAGATATTCTTTGAATCATTGACATTGAATTTGTGATTCAATTAATGGAAAAGAAGGGATGTATTATCTCTTCTTTTTTGTTGATGAGAAATATATAGGTTTTATATTTTTAAGGAGTGTTTGTTGAATTATAATGTTATTTTTTTATGTTGAAAAAAATAACATTATATATAGAGATATTAAACAGTAAAGCAGGTGAGTATAAGTGAATCTTATAATAATTATTTTAATTACAGCAATGATAATTTGGAAAGGTCTTTATACAATAGGACTTATAATAAATTTTTCAAGAGAAGGTGATATTAAGAATAAATACATTAATATTATTTTTATGGGAAACTACGTTATGTATTTCTATTTTCTATTTAAAGCTGCAATGGGATTATTAAAATCACCTCTTGAAGAACATTTGTGGATTATGATATTATTTATAATTCTTATACTAATGAATTTATATTATGACCTTAAAACTTGTGGATTTAGAGAATAAATTGATTATTTATTATAAAAATATAAATAATTTAAATATATATTTAAAAAAATATAAAAATATGATTTTCTTCAAATTGTAAGGAGGAAATGTGAAGTTTATATAGAATATAATATTTAAAGTGGCTAAAATAGGTTAGAATAAAATTTATTGTAACCAAAAACTGACGGATATTTGTATACTTAACCGCTTGAAGAATTGAAAATACTAGAGAATAAATTAAAAACTTTGCCTTTAACTAATAGAGATGCAGGAGCATTTGTCAAATTCATATTTTCATGAAATGTATGAAGTTTTGAATTAGATAATAAGTTCAGAGGGTTGATTCCACAAAAATCAAAAGAATATGCTGGAATAAAAAAGGACATAGTAATTATAGAAGTATTATCTAGAGTAGAAATTTGAGTAAATAAAGTGGAATGAATACAATGACTTGGATTTATATTTTAATTCAATAGCAGAAAAAATGAATGATTTAGGAATATAAGGAGTTTTTATTATGGAATTTAAACATGTATCGGTTTTGTTAAATGAATGTATTGATGCATTAAATATTAAGGAAAATGGGATTTATGTTGACTGTACATTAGGGGGCGCAGGACATTCATCACATATTTTAAAGCATTTATCTAAAAATGGAATGCTTATTGGAATTGATCAAGATAGAGATGCTTTAAAAGCAGCAAAAGAAAGATTAAAGGATTACGATAATGTAAATTATATTCATAGTAATTTTTATAATATAGATAATATATTAACAGAACTTGATGTAGATAAAGTAGATGGTATACTAATGGATCTTGGAGTATCATCATATCAGCTTGATGAAGCTTCAAGAGGATTTAGTTATATGCAGGATGCACATTTAGATATGAGAATGAATAGAGATAATGACTTTTCGGCTTATGAAGTTGTAAATAATTACAGTGAAGAAGAATTGTATAAAATAATAAAGGATTATGGCGAAGAAAGATTTGCAAAAAGGATTGCAAATTTTATAGTGAACAAGAGAAGTATAAAGCCTATAGAAACAACGTTTGAACTAGTCGATATAATTAAAGCTGCTATTCCGGCAAAAGCTAGAAGAGAAGGACCTCATCCAGCAAAGAGAACTTTTCAAGCTATAAGAATAGAAGTTAATTCTGAACTTAAAATATTAAATAAAACTATTGAAGATGGAATAAACAGACTTAATCCTGGAGGTAGAATGGCTATTATTACATTCCATTCATTGGAAGATAGAATAGTTAAGTTGAAATTTAGGGAGTTAGAAAACCCATGCACATGTCCAAAAGAATTTCCAGTATGTGTGTGTGGTAAGAAACCATTAGTAAAAGTATTAAGTAAAAAAGGAATTGCACCTACTGAGAAAGAAATAGAAGAAAATCCAAGAAGTAGAAGTGCGAAAGTAAGAGTAGTTGAAAAAATATAGAATATGGTTTGTATAGACAGGGATGTGAAATATAATGCGGGAAAGACAACAATTTGGGTATATAAGAGGTAATACAGCAGTAGCACCTGAAAGAAAAACTAGGATAGGTAAAAATAATAATAAGAAAAAAAGTGCCTTAAGAAAAAGAAATAAACAAAAAGCAATAATTGCAAGCAGAAAAAATGATAGGAAATATATGTTTTTAATTGTTGTGACAATTTTTATATTTGGATGTGTTACCATATCTGGAGATAATAAAGTATACAATATGCAGAGAAAAGTTACACAGCTAAACAGTGATATAAAGACAATGAAGGAAGAAAATGAAGATTTAAAGGTAAAGCTGCTTAAGTACTCAGCTTTGAACAATATTGAGGAAAATGCAGGAGCAAAATTAGGAATGTATGTACCATCTTCAGCTGATGTTGTAAAAATAGATTTTTCAGAAAATTATTTTAGTGATATATCTGATGAAGAAAATATTACTAAAAAGATTAGAAAAAGCTTTTTCTTTAAGATTACTGATATATTTAAATAAAGAGAATTAGAGTTTTTTAATAAGGCTCAGATGAGAGGATTTTGTAAAAAAATATTTCTATCTGAGTCTTAAGTGTTTTGAGAGAACAAATGGGGGAAGGCAGTTTGAAAAGGAAAAGAATACGTTATAGAAAAAATAGTACTAGAAAGAATCCCTTGAGATTAAAGTGGGTAGCATATGGATTGTATGTGTTTTTTGTATTTTTAATTTGTAGGTTGACATACATAATGACTGTAAAGGCTCAAGAATATTCAGGAATGGCTCAAGAACAATGGACTAATGAGGTCAAAGTTGATGCGGCAAGAGGTAGAATTTTAGATAGAAATGGAAAAGAACTTGCTGTTTCTGCTGATGTTTATAGAGTAGATTTAGATTTAGAAGCACTTAGAAAATATTTATCAACTGGTATAAGCAAAATTTATTCAAAAGAAATAGCAAGAAGAGAAAGTTTAGGAATTCCAGTTCCAAAAGGAGAAGAAGGACTTACAATAAATGATATTGCACCAGTAATAGCAAATGTTTTAAATATGGATACGAACGAAGTGCTAAAAAAACTGGATTCAAGATTAGAAAGTGGTGTACCAGCTAAAGCTGCTACTTTAATTAGAAGAATAGAGAAAGATAAATCAGATAAAATAAAACAATTAAAAATAGACGGGTTAGTTGTATCTAAGGATACCAAGAGAATTTATCCTAATAATAATTTTTTGTCACATGTAATTGGAGCTCTTGGAACAGATGGAAAGGGCCTTACAGGAATTGAATCAGAATACAATACGTATTTATCTGGTATACCTGGGGTTAAAATAGGAGAATTTGATAAGAATGATAATGATTTACCATACTCACAGTCAACTTTTACATCTCCTGTTGATGGTAAAGATGTAACTCTTACAATAGATGAAACAATTCAATCATTTGCAGAAAAGGCTGCAAATCAGGCGTATAAAGAAAATAGAGCAAAAGCAGCATCTGTACTTATTATGAATCCTAAGACAGGAGAAGTGCTTGCCATGGCTAACAAACCAGATTTTAATCCTAATGTACCATATGAGGGGTATGAAGGTTTTGATGGAGAAACTGAAACGGATAAAATTCAGAAGATGTGGAGGAATAGGCTTGTAAGTGATTCTTTTGAACCAGGTTCTATATTCAAGGTAATTACTGCAATAGCAGCTTTAGAAGAAAATGTGGTTAATGATCAAACTGCATTTTATTGCGGTGGAAACATAAAGATTGCAGACAGGATTATTAATTGTTGGGATCTTGCTGGGCATGGAGCTCAGACATTTCCAGAGATAGTTCAGAATTCATGTAACATTGGTTTTATAAAAGTAGGAGAAATGCTTGGTAAAGAAAAACTATATGAATATATTAAGAAGTTTGGATTTGGAAAGGTTACAGGAATTGATTTACAAGGTGAAACAGAGGGGATAATTAAAACTCCAGAAAATACTTCTAGCACAGATTTGGCAACAATATCATTTGGACATACAAATACAGTAAACTCTGTGCAGTATATGGCAGCATTCAATGCAGTAGCTAATGGTGGAACATGGATACAGCCACATCTTATGAAAGAAATAACTCATGATGATGATGGAATACGAGTAGTAGATAATACTTTTGATCCAACAAAAAAGAATGTGGCAAGTAAAGAGAAGACAGCAGATCTTAGATCTGCACTTGAAAGAGTTGTTACATCTGGATCTGCAACAGCAACATTTATAGATGGATATCATATTGGTGGTAAGACTGGTACTGCTCAAAAGATGGAAAATGGAAGATATATAGAAGGAAAATATATATCTTCATTTGTAGGAATGGCGCCAGTAGATGATCCTAAAATTACCATAATGATAACTGTAGATGAACCTAGCACTGGAACATATTATGCAAGTCAGGTTGCAGTTCCATATGCCAAAACATTATTTATTGATATATTCAATTATTTAAATAATAAATTTTCAAGTGAAGCTGAAAACAAAATCATGAAAGAACAAATAATTCCAGAAATAAGAGGAATGAAGATGGATGATGCATCTAAAGTTTTAAAAAATTTAAATTTAGAATGTGAAATTGATGGTGATGGAGATAAAGTGGTTTCTATGAAACCATATCCAGGATCAGTAGTTAAAGAAGGATCCAAGATAATTATTTCATCATCAGAAGATTCTGGTGATACTAAAAATGTAGTAATGCCTGATTTAAGAGGTCATAGTAAAGAAGATGCAATGAAAATTTTGGATAACTTAGGTATGTCAGTAATATTTGAAGGTGATGGACTAGTATCAGAACAAAGTGTATCACAAGGTGAAATAATAGCAAAGGGAACTACCGTTACTCTAAAGTTGAATGCAAATTATAAAGATTAAAATATTAGTTATATTAAACAGCAACTAGATTTAAGCAAGTTAAATTTAGTTGCTGTTTTTTTGCAAATTAACAGAATATAATATATGAATAAATTTTTTGTGGCTAGAATATTATTAGTAAAAAGGGGATCAAAATATGCTTAAAATAGGGTGAGTTTAGTGTATAAAACAGAGAGTAATGATAAAGAATGGAGGTGCAAATAATATTATTTATGTTATGAATTTAATAAATAATCTGGATATGATTTACAAGATGGGGGAAACATGGTTTGAAAAAGAATAATTTTAAAGATAGAGGTCAGATGAGAAGAAGAATGACTGCAGTTGTATTTGTAATGACAGCAGTTCTTTTAGTTTTAATAATCAGGTTATCTTATATTATGGTAGTAAAAGCACCAGATTATGCTGGACTTGCAGAGGAACAATGGACAAGTGAAGTAAAAATTGATGCAATAAGAGGAAAGATTTTGGATAGAAATGGGAAAGAACTTGCAGTATCTGCTAATGTATATAGAGTAGACTTTGATTTGAATTCAATAAGGACTTATTTAAAAACAAAATTAAGAGACTTGTCTGATGAGCAAATAGCTCAAAGAAAGAGTGTAGGAATTCCCCTTCCTACAGATGATGAAGGAATAACTACAAGTGATATAGCTCCACAAATAGCTAATGCTTTAGGACTAGAAACATCAAAAGTTCAGGATAAACTTGAAACAAGACTTCCAAGTGGTGCAGCAGCAGGTGCTGCAACATTAATAAGAAGAATAGAAAAAGCAGATGCAGATAAAGTTAAAAAATTACAAATAAGTGGAGTTATTGTTTCACCAGATACAAAGAGATATTATCCTAATGGTAGTTTTTTGTCTCATGTACTTGGAAGTACAAATGTAGATGGTAAGGGACTTACTGGAGTTGAACTTCAGTATAATAAGTATTTATCAGGAAAACCAGGCGTTAAGATAACAGAATTAGAGAAGAATAATAGAGATCTTCCATATACAATTTCAAAGTTTACTTCGCCTGAAAATGGTAAGGATGTAGTTCTTACTATAGATGAAAATATTCAGGCTTTTGCAGAAAAGACTGCGCAGGAATGCTATGAGGATAATAAAGCAAAAGCTGTATCAGTACTTGTTATGAATCCTAAAAATGGTGAAATTCTTGCAATGGTAAATAAGCCAGAATTTGATCCTAATAAACCATATGAAGGTGCTGAAAGCTTTGAAGGAAATACTAATATGGATAAAATTCAGAAGATGTGGAGAAACAGACTTGTTAATGATACATTTGAACCAGGGTCTATATTTAAAGTAATAACTGCAATTACTGGACTTGAAGAAGGGGTAGTAAATGCTGATACAAATTTTTACTGCAATGGTTCACTTTCTGTAGGTGGAATACATCCTAAATGTTGGAGAACTCAAGGACACGGTTCTCAGAAGTTCCCAGAAATAATTCAAAATTCATGTAATGTTGGTTTTATGGAACTTGGTGCTATGATAGGAAAAGAAAAATTATGTGAATCTATAAAAAAATTTGGATTTGGGAAAGTTTGTGGAATCGATCTTCCAGGAGAAGCAAAGGGTATTGTAAAGAATGTAGATAAGGTCACAGAAGCAGATCTTGCAACTATAGCTTTTGGACAGACTAATACAGTGAATTCAGTTCAATATATGGCTGCGTTTAATTCGGTAGCTAATGGAGGCAATCTAATCCAACCTCATGTAATGAAAGAAATAACTCATGAAGATGAAAATGGAAATAAGGTTGTAGATGAAACTTTTAATCCAACTAATACTACAGTTGCAACAGCGGAAAAAACAGCAGAACTTAGAAGTTATCTTGAAAAAGTTGTAATAGCTGGATCTGGTAAATCAACATTTATAGAAGGATATCATATAGGAGGTAAAACTGGTACTGCACAGAAAGTTGAAAATGGTAAATATTGTGGTAAATATATATCATCATTTGTAGGAATGGCACCAGTAGACGATCCTAAAGTAACTATAATGATAACAGTAGATGAACCAAGTAATGGAGCATATTATGCTGGACAGGTTGCCGCTCCTTATGGAAAAACATTATTTTTGGATATATTTAATTATTTAAATGAAGAGTTTAAAGATGAAAATGAAGAACAGATAGTACGTGAAAAAATAGTCCCAGAACTAAGAGGAATGAGTATTTCAGATGCTAAAAAAGCATTGAAAGATAATAATTTAGACTTTAATATAGAGGGTGATGGAGAAAATGTAGTATCTATTACACCATATCCAGGATATTCTGTAAAAGAAGGTTCGAAAATAAATCTTTACACAACTGGTGGTGAGAATTATAATAATAATGTTGCAATGCCAGATGTTAGAGGATATTCTAAAGAAGAAGCAGAAACTTTATTAAAGGGACTTGGAATAACCCCTGTATTTGATGGGGATGGAATGATTAGTGAACAGAGTATTTCCAGTGGAGAAGTAATTCCAAAAGGAACATCTGTAAAGCTTACTTTAAATGCTGATTATAAAGATTAATAGTGTTATAATCATATTGATAAAAACTAGCATGTGGGTAATGCTCACATGCTATATTTAATTATATACATAAGCATGATTGAATTAATAATTAACAGCATTTATTATTAATTATTGTAAAACTTAAAATTGATAGGAGAGAGTAGTATGAATCTTAAATCTATTTTAGAAAATATTGACTATGAAGTAGTTCAAGGAAATGCTGATTTTGAAGTGCACAGCATAAATTATGACAGCAGAAAAGTAAAGGAAAATGACATATTTGTATGTATAAAAGGATTTGCTACTGATGGCCATAAATACATTGATAAGGCATTAGAAAATGGAGCTTCTGTAATTGTACTTCAAGATGATGTGAAAATAAAAAATCAAAATATCACAGTAATAAAATGTAGTGATACAAGAAAAGCATTAGCAGTAATGGGTGCTAATTTCTATGATAATCCAAGCAGAAAAATGAAAATGATTGGAATTACAGGAACAAATGGTAAGACTACTACAGCTTTTATGATAAAAAATATTTTAGAAGCAGAAGGAAAAAAAGTAGGATTAATAGGTACTATTGCTAACTATATAGGTAGTCAAAAGATTCATACAGAAAGAACAACTCCAGAATCACTTGAACTTCAAGAATTATTTGGAAGAATGGTTGATAGTGGAGTAGAATATTGCGTAATGGAAGTATCTTCACATTCATTGGCATTAGATAGAGTATATGGAATACAATTTGATGGTGCTATATTTACAAACCTTACAAGAGATCATCTTGATTTCCATAAGACCTTTGAAAACTATTATAAAGCTAAATTCAAATTATTTGAAAGAAGCAGAATAAAAGTGGTAAATATTGACGACAATTATGGAATGAAGATAGCTGAAGATTGTAGTAAATTAAAACTAGATCAAGTTTACTCATTCTCAGTAGCAAAAGATTCTGATTTTAAAGCGTATAATGAAAAAATGGGCAGCAGAAATATCAAGTTTAATGTTAATTTAAATAAATCTGAGGATTTTATATTGAATATACCAGGTGAATATAATATATACAATGCGTTAGGAGCTATAGGCGTATGTTTTAAACTTGGAATAAGCGAAAAAGCTATAAAAGAAGGAATTAAAAAAGTAGTTGTACCAGGAAGATGTGAGAGAGTAGGAAGTGAATATAATCTTCCTTATGAGATAATAATAGATTATGCTCATACTCCAGATGGACTTAAAAATATCTTAAAAACAGTTAAAGCATTTACTAAAGGGAAGCTTATAGTGATTTTTGGCTGTGGAGGAAATAGAGATAAGGAGAAAAGACCACAAATGGGAAAGATTGCTATAGATTTTGCGGATATAGCTGTAGTAACTTCTGATAATCCAAGAAGTGAAGATCCAATGGATATTATAGAGGATATAAAAAAGGGGCTTGATAAAGACAACTATATTATTATAGAAAATAGAAAAGAAGCTATTAAGGAAGCTATAAGCATTGCAAAAGATGATGACGTTGTTGTTATAGCAGGAAAAGGGCATGAAACATATCAGATATTAAAGAATGAAACAATACATTTTGATGAACGTGAAATAGTAAAAGAAATTTTAGATTCAAAGTTAAAATAGTTAAATTTATTTTGCTGTTGTCAAAATGTAATAGTATATAATAATAATTGTTAACTGAATTATCGGGGTGATGATGTTGGATTTAAATTTAAATGAAGTAGTTAAAGCAGTAAATGGAGAAATAATAGTTCAAAATAATGATGGGACTTTTAATAAAATTTCTACAGATACAAGAAAAATTGAAAGAGGAAATTTATTTTTTGCATTAAAAGGGGAAAATTTTAATGGCAACAGTTATGCAGTTTCAGCTATTGAAAAAGGTGCATCTGTTGTAATAGTGGATGAAATTAAATTTGACAGTGAAAAGTTAAATGGAAAAGGAACTGTAATAAAAGTTAAGGATACAAGAACAGCGCTTGGGGATTTAGCAGCATATTACAGAACTAAACTTGGAATAAAAGTTGTATCTATTACAGGATCAACAGGTAAAACATCAACAAAAGATTTAATAGCTGCATTCCTAAGTGGAAAATATAGAGTGTTTAAGACTCAGGGTAATTTTAATAATGAAATAGGACTTCCACTTATGATATTTGAATTATCTAAAGACTATGATATTGCAGTATTAGAAATGGGCACAAGCAATTTTGGAGAAATACACAGATTAGCAAGTATAGCAAAACCAGATATTGCAGCAATAACAAATGTTGGTGTAGCACATATAGAATATTTAAAGACTAGAGAAAATATACTAAAAGAGAAGATGAGTATTTCGGATTTCTTTCAAAACAAAAATAACCTTGTAATAAATTGCGAAAATGATATGTTAAATACAGTTAGAGAAAGTGAAAAGTATAATTTGCAAAAAACAGGATATGATGAGAGTTATGACTTATATGCTAAAAATGTAAAACTTACTTGCGATACTACATCTTTTGAAGTAGTGACAAAAGATAATAACACTCATATTTTTACTTTAAATATGGTTGGAGAGCATAATGTTTTAAATGCACTTTTAGGAATTCAGATAGGACTTGATTTAGGGCTTACTTTTGAAGAAATGGAAAAAGGACTTGAAAACTTTAAGGCTACATCTATGAGACTTGAATTTATAAAAAAAGATAATTTTGTTTTAATAAATGATTCATATAATGCAAATCCTGATTCTATGAAAGCTGCATTAAATGTACTTAAGAACTATTCTGGAAAGAGAAAAATTGCTGTACTTGGAACTATGGGAGAACTTGGTTTTCATGCAGAAGATGCTCATAGAGAAGTAGGAAAATATGCAAAAGATAGAGCAGATATACTAGTAACAACTGGTGACTTCAAAAAACAATATAAAGAAGGTTTTGGAAGTAAAACATTTGTTTATGATACAAAGGAAGAACTTATAGCAGCACTTGAATCCATGATAAAAGATGGTGATACATTACTTGTAAAAGCATCTAGAAGTGCAAAATTTGAAGAAATAATTAAAGAATTAAAAAATAAATAAAACATAGGAGGAGAACTAGATGGAGGAGACAATAAAAAATTTATTTAATACTACGTTATTAGCGCCATTTTTTATGGCATTAGTATTTTCACTTATACTAGGACCAATATTTATTCCAATACTTCATAAGTTAAAGTTTGGACAGAATATAAGAAAGGAAGGGCCAAAGAACCACCAGAAAAAAGCTGGTACTCCAACTATGGGAGGGTTAATATTTTTTATTTCTGTAACAGCTACAATTTTAATATTAGGTAAAAATTTTGCGGCTAAGGAAATGATAATTCTATATTCATTATTAGCATTTGGATTTATTGGTTTCTTAGATGATATGCTCAAAATAATTCATAAACAGAATGAAGGATTAAAAGCAGGTCAGAAGATGATTTTATTACTTTTATTTTCAGTAGCATTAGCATGGTATGGTTATAAGAATATTGGAACAGATATATTAATACCTTTTGTTAAAAACTATAGATTTGATTTGAGAATACTGTATATACCATTTATAGTTATTTATTATTCTGCTGTAACTAATGCAGTTAACTTAACAGATGGAATAGATGGTCTAGCAACATCTATAACTATAGTTGTACTTACTTTCTTTACGATAGTAGGATTTAAAACAGGAAACATGGCGGTTGCAATATTTGCAATAACTTTAGCAGGTGCGTTATTAGGATTTTTGAAGTATAATGCATTCCCTGCAAAAATATTTATGGGAGATACAGGATCTTTAGCATTAGGTGGAGCAATTGGGACATTAGCATTGATGATGAAAATGGAGCTATTAGTTATTATAGTTGGAGGAATGTATGTAATAGAAACATTATCTGTAATAATACAGGTGACATCATTTAAAATGACAGGGAAAAGAGTATTCAAAATGTCACCAATCCATCATCATTTTGAACAATGTGGATGGAGCGAAGTAAAGATAGTAACAGTATTTTCATGCATTACAACAGTTCTTTGTATTATAGGGTTTATGGCTATTTAACAATTTTATGTGGAGGATTTATGTATGAATATAACTAATCCTAAGAGAAAAAAGATCATAAGAAAAAAGAAAATGGGTAAATTTGATTATGGAATATTCTATACAGTGCTCTTTCTTTTGGCGATAGGGACTGTAATGGTATATTCTGCAAGTTCATATTATTCAATGTTCACATATACGGATAGCATGTACTTTCTAAAAAAGCAGGTTTTATGGGTAAGTGTAGGGCTTGTATGTATGTTTTTTATGATTGGATTTGATTATCATAAACTAAAAAAGTATACACCATGGTTAATAATTGGATGTATACCACTACTTTTATTGGTATTTTTATTTCCAGGTACAAATGGTGCACAAAGATGGATAAAACTTGGACCATTAAGCTTTCAGCCATCTGACCTTACCAAATATGCAGTAGTATTTTTTTTGGCACTTGGACTTGAGCGGAAAGGTGAAGGGATTAAAGATTTTAAAACAGGAATAATTCCTTATTTAATGGTTTCTGGAACTTTTGCAGGACTTATTCTTGCTGAAAAAAACTTAAGTATTGCATCTGTTATTATGATAGTTACATTCATAATGTTGTTTGCATCAGGAGGAAGAATTAAACACTTATTTGGTATAGTAGCACCAGTTATGTGTGCGGCAGCAGTGTTCTTTGCATATTCAAGTGAATATAGAAGAAAGAGATTACTTAATTTTATAAATCCTTGGCAAGATCCAGCAGGTAATGGGTATCAGCTTATTCAGTCTTTCTATGCCTTAGGTGCAGGTGGAATAACTGGACTTGGATTAGGTCAGTCAAGGCAGAAAACTTTATATATGCCAGAACCACATAATGACTTTATATTTTCAATTATTGGAGAAGAACTTGGACTTATAGGATGTCTTGTCATTATATCTTTGTTTATAATATTTATTTGGAAGGGTATAAATGTTGCAATAAAGGCAAAAGATACTTATGGAACATTACTTGCTATAGGAATAACATCTGTAATAGCTGTTCAGGCAATAATTAATGTTGCTGTTGTAACAGGATCAATGCCTGTAACAGGAGTGCCATTACCATTTATAAGTTATGGTGGTACATCGTTAGTAATAAATCTTACAGCTATAGGAATTCTTCTTAATATATCAAGTCAGATGGAAGGTAAAGAATTATAATAAAAATGACTGTTGAATAATGAAAAATATTATTAATTCAACAGTCATTTTTATTTAAATTAATATAGTATATTTAACTTGTTTTCTATTATTAAAGGAGCATGAATGTTGATAATGAAGATAAAAAACAACTGATCAATAAAATTAATTAATGAAAAAATTTATGTAAAGTGTTATTATTATATATGAAATTATAGTGGAAGGTTTTCATATTTGAGATTTTGAGAGATAGGTAAATAGATGTTAAAAGTGAGTAAGAAGAAAAAAACAACAAATAATAAGTTAATATTACAATTAAGACGAAAAAGACTTATTAGAAAGCTTATAGCCATGGTTATAAGTTTGTGCATTGGAATAGGGGTTTTTATTACTAAATCTAATGTATTTATTGTAAAAAAGGTATCAGTAGTTGGAAATCCTATTATGAGTGGTGAAGATGTTAAAGCTAATACTGAATATCTTTTAGGTCAGAATATATTTTTTATAGATAAAGGAAAAATAATAGAAGAAGCTAAGAAGAACCCTTATGTGGAAGGAGTTACAGTAATAAAATCATATCCGAAGCAAGTAAATATAAAAATTACTGAAAAGCAGGGAATGTATGCAGTATTAAAAGATGAGAAATATTATGTATTAAGTGATGAAGGGCTTTTATTGGAAAAAGCTAATAATATTGATAATAGAAAATTAATAAGTATAATAGGACTTAATATAAATGATATTGATCTTGGAAATAATATTTCAGATAGTTATAGAGTTATGAAAGTGTTAAGAATTTTTTCAGAAATTGCAAAAGTAAACCCAAGTAATTTTAATATCGATTCTATTGATATGACTGATTTGATGAATATAAAAGTATATATTGGTGAGGTAGAAGGCAAAATAGGTAATGATGAAAATATACCTGATAAAATGAATAAACTGCTTCATATTGTAGAAAATTCTCAGATAGGTATTAAAAAAGGATATATAGATGTAGGATTTGATGGATCACCAATTTATTATAAGGAAGAAGTCAGTAGGTAAACAGGAAGGAATATGGGAAAATGAAAATATCTAAATCACAAATATTTATTGCATTAGTTTGTGCACTCTTAGGATTTTTACTAACATATCAATTTAAAGTTTTAGCCAATAAAAATACAGGAAGCATAAATGGTTATGATCAAAATAGCATAATTTCAGAAGTTGAAACGTTAAAAAAAGAAAAAGAAGAATTAAGTATAACAAACTCAAAGCTTTCAAAAGAATTAAAGAAGCTTGAAGAAACAGCTACAAAAGATGGTGATCTTAATAAGGAAATAAAAAGCCAGCTTGATGATGCTAGAATGCATTTAGGAGTTGTGGATGTAAAGGGACCGGGGATAGTGCTTACTATAACTCCTAAATCATCTATTTTTAATTCCAATTCTGTAGATACAAGCAGAGATTTAGGTGAAGATGAAATAGTTCATATAGTTAATTTGCTGTGGTATTCTGGTGCAGAAGCAATATCTATTAATGATATAAGAATAACACATCAGACTGGAATAAAAACTGCTGGAAATGGTATTTCTATTGGATCAGTAGGACGTATATATCCTAAAGAAAAAATAATAATAAAAGCAATTGGAGATAAGGGAAGGCTAAATGTAGGAATATCATTCCCAGGATCATTGGAATATCTTGCTCTTCCTAATTATAATAATGAAGTTAAAACTGAAGACGAAATCTTTATAGGAAAGTCAACTCAACCACTTAAGAGTGAATTTATAAAATTAGTTAAGGAATAGGAGCTGGATAAATTGATTGCAGTCGTTGGACTATTGATAGGAATTATATTAGGCTTTGTATTGGATATAAATATATCAGATAAATTTTCACCATATATGTCTGTTGCAATTTTGGCATGTTTAGATTCGGTATTTGGAGCTATAAGAGCAAATCTTTCAAAGAATTTTCAACCAGATATATTTATTTCAGGTTTTTTTGGAAATGCGTTACTTGCAGCTCTTCTCGCATATTTGGGAGATAAACTTGGAATTCCAATATACATAGCAGCAGTTATTGTATTTGGTGGAAGGATATTTGATAATTTTGCTATAATAAGAAGGCTTTTGCTGGAAAATTTTAAAAAAAAGAAGAACTTAGATAAAGTTAGATTAAGAGATAAAAATGGCTTGAGTGATGCTTAAATGAGGTGAAGTAATGAAAAAAAATAAAGAGAGTTTTTTTATCTTTATTGCATCGATGTTATTAGGATTATTGCTTTCGGTAAATTTTAACTTTGATGCTATTACATCTCATAATGAACTTAATGCATCAGAATATCAAAATGCTGTAGAGGAAAGAACAAGGCTTTACAAGGAAATAAGTGATTTAAAAGAAAATAATGCAGAGACTAAAGAGAAAATTGATCAGTATATGTATGATGATGAAAAAAATGAGAAGATAATTAAAGATATGAAGGATCAAATTGGAGATTATAGCATGTTCACAGGCAGTAGAGAAATTGAAGGCAGTGGAATAATTTTAACCATTAATGATGGAACGATTACTGCAGGTAAAGAAGAAATGTCTGATGTTATGAGCAAACTTATCCATGATAGTGATATGGCTCTCATAATAAATGAATTAAAACAGGCAGGAGCAGAAGCAATATGTGTAAATAATCATAGAATTGTGCCTTGGTCAGGAGTTGTATGTGCATGGGCATTTATTCAGTTTGAAGATTCAAGCCGTGAATCTCCACCTTTTAAAATATATGCAATTGGAGATCCGCAAACTTTAAAAGCTGCATTACTTGAAGATGGAAGTCACATAAGAGAACTTATGGTGAGAAAACTATATGTAAACATAGAAGAAAGTGAAAAAATTGCAATGCCTGCTTCTGCACAAAATGGAAATGTTTCCTTTATGAAAAGAGATGAAAAATCAAAGTGAAAATAAATTGATTTTTTTAAAGGAAATTGAAGTTTTATATAGAATATAAATTAAATGAAGCAAAAAGAATAGTTGAAAAAAGGTGTTAATCAATGGGGATCAAAGAAAATATTGAAAAACTTAAACCAACCATTCCAGAAGGTGTAAAACTTTTAGCAGTATCTAAAACAAAACCATTGGAATATTTAGAAGAAGCATATAAGTGCGGAATGAGAGACTTTGGAGAAAATAAAGTACAGGAACTTATAAATAAATCTGAGAATTTTCACGATGATGTACGATGGCATTTAATAGGACATTTACAAACAAATAAAGTTAAGTATTTAGTTGATAAAGTATATCTTATTCATTCTCTTGATAGTGTGAATTTGTTAAATCAGGTAGAAAAGGTATTTGGAAAAGCTGATAAAATTGCAAATATGTTAATTCAAATTAATATAGGCAGAGAAGAAAGTAAAAGTGGAATTTATGAAGAAAATCTTGAAGAATTCATACAAGAAATAGAGAAATGCAGTCATGTTCGTGTAAAGGGAATTATGGTAATAATACCTCAAGGGAATGAGGAAAGTAACAGAGCTTACTTTAAGAAAACAAAGAATATATTTGATGATCTTAAGATGAGAAAGTTTAATAATATTAGTATGGAAGTATTATCTATGGGAATGACACATGATTATTTGACAGCTATTGAAGAAGGTTCTAATCTAGTAAGAATAGGAACTGGAATATTTGGGGAAAGAAATTATAATACAGGAGGAAGTAAGAATGAGTAATAATGTTTTTTCAAAAGTTAAATCTATTTTAGGGTTTGAGGAGTATGAAGATTACGAAGATTATGAAGATGAAGAATATGAAATCGAATCAGGTGAAGAAGAGGAAGCTATAGAACCTGTTATTACAAGCAAAAAGAATTTAAATAACAATAAAGTTGTCAATATTCATACATCTTCATCAATTAAGGTTACAATTACAAAACCTGTTGATTATGAAGAAGCAACAGAAATTTGTGAAGCATTAAAAAATAGAAGAATAGTGTTAGTAAATACTACTGCCTTAGAATTAAAAATTGCTCAAAGATTGCTAGATTTTATTAGTGGCTCATGTTATGCATTAGGAGGAGAATTACAACAGATAGAAAAAGGAGTATATCTTCTTTCACCTTCAAATGTTGAGGTGACTAATGAATTAAAAAATGAAATAAGTTCGAAAGCTTTGTTTAATTGGTCTAAATAAGGTGGAATTATGATAGTTTATAATGTTATTGATGGGATATTTAGAATTTTTGAAATAGCAATAATTATAGAATGTATTTCTTCATTTATTCCACAAAGTAGATATAATAAGTTTATAGAGATTATTCACAATATTATAAGTTTAGTTTTAGAACCATGCAGAAAACTTCAATATAAATATTTACCTAATATGCCTTTTGATTTTTCACCACTTATAGCATTATTGATGGTGGATGTTATAAGAGGAGTATTAATTTATTTATTATAATAATATGAAAGAAATAATCAATAGAACATTTAGTGATGAAGATAAAGTTGAAGTGTTAAGTTTATATGAAAAATATAAATTGGCTCTGGATAAAGATATACCTATGTTTGGAAATGGTTTTTATACACCTAATATATGGAAGTGGTTTGAACAGAATACAGCAAGTAAAGCTTTTAAAGTTCAAAGTAATGGTATTTTTGAAGAAGCAGAACGAAGAATGATTGCTTTTAATAATATTTACGATATTCCATATCCTATGATTCTTATAAAGATTTCTCATAATTCTAAGTTTTCTAATTTATCTCATAGAGATTATTTAGGTGGAATATTAGGATTAGGGATACAGAGAAATAAAATTGGGGATTTATTAGTACAAGGCAATAGTTGTTATGTACCTGTTCATGAAGATGTAAAAGATTATCTTTTATATAATGTTGAAAAAATAGGGAAAGCATCATGTAAAGTTGAAGTTTTAGAGGATTATGAAGAACTTCCACAATATAAATTCAAAGAAGAAATGGTACTTGTTTCTTCTTTGAGATTAGATGGAATAGTTTCTAAGATAAGTAATGTATCAAGAGCAAAAGCTCAGGAACTTATTGAACAGGGACAGGTTCTTTTAGATTATGTTAAGATAAGAGATAAGAGTCATGAACTTAAAAGTGGAGAAAGAATAACTATACGAGGAAATGGAAAATTTATATTAGGTGAAAAATTGGGTAAGAGTAAAAGTGGTAGAATTAAGATTATAATAAAAAAATATACATAGTAGAGGTGAAAAATATGAAGTTGACTCCAATGGATATTAATAATAAAGAATTTAAAAAGGGACTTAGAGGATATAATCCTGAAGAAGTTGATGAGTTTTTAGATGAAATAGTTGATAATTATGAAGAACTATACAAGGAAAATTCACATTTAAAAGAAAAACTACAAAACTTAAATGAAAAAGTTGAACATTATTCTCAAATTGAATCAACTATACAAAATACATTATTATTAGCTCAAAATGCTGCTGAACAGGCAAAAAATTCGGCTAAAAAAGAAGCAGAATTATTAGTTAAGAATGCTAATGAAAGTGCACAAAAGATTATGGATAAGGCTCATAGTGATGTTGTAGAAATTAATGATGAGTATGAGAAAGTTAAGCAAGAATTTATAAAGTTTAGAGCAAAATATAGAAACTTTATGAATACTCAGTTAGAAACCTTTGATGATTTAGAAAAAGATTTTATTAAAAATTATAATGTTTCAGAGCCAGTAGATGATGAAGGTGTTCATGAAAAAGAAGCTGATGTTTTAGAAGGTAATGCGGAAGAACAAGTTGCTGCAGTTAAAGAAGAAGCTAAGAGTGAAATTGATGACTTACAAGAAATTAAAAGTTTCTTTGTAGATAAGTAGTTTTTTAAGACCCCATTTTCAAATGAAAGTGGGGTTTTTTTAGTCAAAATGACAGTTCTAATTGTTCATTGTCATTTAAAAATTATTATATTATAATATTTAAAGAATATAAGAAGAAAGGGTATAACCAATGGATAAAACTGTATTTATAGTTGATGAAAAAGATAAAGGAACGAGGATAGACAAATACTTAAGTGATGCTATTGAAGGTAAATCAAGATCTTTTATTCAAGGACTTATTGAAAAGGATAGCATTAAAGTTAATGGAAAAAGTCCTAAAAATAATTATAAATTAAGGACCCTTGATGAAATTGAAGTTATACTTCCTGAACCGGAAGTTTTAAATGTAGAACCAGAAAATATACAGATAGATGTTATTTATGAAGATGATGATGTAGTAGTGGTGAATAAAGCACAGGGAATGGTAGTACATCCTGCACCAGGAAATTACAATGGAACACTTGTAAATGCATTACTATATCACTGTAAAAATTTATCAAGTATTAATGGAGTTATAAGACCAGGTATAGTACATAGAATAGATAAAGATACTTCAGGTGTTTTAGTAATTGCTAAAAATGATGAAGCACATACTTTTTTATCACAACAGCTTAAAGATCACTCTATGAAAAGAGAATATTATGCTCTTGTAGAAGGAACATTAAAAAATGACAGTGGTACTATTAATAAGCCTTTAGCTAGAAGTAAGAAAGATCGTTTAAAAATAGGAATTGTTGAAGATGGAAAAAGAGCAGTAACTCATTATGAAGTTATTGAGAGATATAACGGATATACACTTATTAAATGTGTATTAGAGACTGGAAGAACTCATCAAATAAGAGTTCATATGGCATCTATAGGATTTCCTTTAGTGGGGGATCCGCTTTATGGATTTAAAAGACAGAAATTTAAGGTTAAAGGACAGGTGCTTCATGCAAAAACTTTAGGATTTATTCATCCAAAAACTAAAGAATATATGGAATTTACTACAGATTTGCCAGATTATTTTATAAAGTTGCTAAATAAATTAAGAAATGAAATGTAATAAATTAGAATGAATGTATTATAAGGAAATATTTCTTGGGAAATATGCAATTAATATTTTATATAGAAAGTTAAGGAGGAAGTTATGAAACTAAAAGCTGTATTGTTAGATGAAAAAGCCATAAACAGAACATTAATAAGAATATCGCATGAAATAATAGAAAGAAATAAAGGGATAGATGATGTTGTTTTAATAGGAGTAAAAACAAGAGGATATCCTTTAGCTGAAAGAATTGCAGAATATATAAAGGGAATAGAAGGTCATGAAGTTCCTGTAGGATATGTTGATATAACATTATATAGAGATGATCTTTCAACAACTGAAGATGTGCCAGAAGTTAAAAATTCTGATCTTGGTACAGATATAAAAAACAAAAAAGTAATAATAGTTGATGATGTTTTATATACATGCAGAACTGTAAGAGCTGCTATAGATGCAATTATTGATGTGGATAGACCACAAGGAATTCAGCTTGCAGTGCTTATAGATAGAGGATATAAGGAACTCCCTATAAGAGCAGATTATGTTGGTAAAAATATACCAACATCAAAAAATGAAATAATAGCAGTTGATTTAAAAGAAATTGATGGTGATGATTCAGTAAAGATTTTTGAAAAATAAAAGAAACTATTATAAGGAGAAAAATAATATGATGTACGACTTAATTGCTACTAGTACTTTTGGAATAGAAAGTATAACAGCAAAGGAATTAAAAGCTTTAGGATATGAAAATTTAAAAATAGAAAATGGAAAAGTAACCTTTGAAGGCGATGAAATGGATATAGCAATTGCTAATGTTCATCTAAGAACAGCAGATAGAGTTCTTATAAAAATGGCTGAATTTGAAGCAAGATCTTTTGAAGAGTTATTCCAAGGAACTAAAAATATTGAATGGAGCCGTTTAATTCCAATCGATGGAGTTATGCATGTTACTGGTAAATCTATTAAGTCAACACTTCATAGTGTTCCAGATTGTCAGTCTATAGTTAAAAGAGCTATAGTCAAAAGCATGAGTGAAAGTTATGGAATAGAGCGATTCAGTGAAACAGGTCCAGTTTACAAAATCGAAGTTGCAATACTTAAAGATGTTGTCACACTAACAGTAGATACTACAGGTGCAGGGTTACATAAAAGAGGATATAGAGAAATTGCAGGTATAGCTCCGTTAAAAGAAACTTTAGCAGCATCTATGCTTTTGATATCTAGATGGAAAGATGATTGTGAACTTATAGATCCATTTTGTGGTTCGGGTACAATTCTTATTGAAGCAGCTATGATAGCATTAAATATTGCTCCAGGAGTAAATAGAGATTTTGTATGTGAAACATGGCCTTCAATGCCTAAACATATATTCGAAGATGTAAGAGAAGGGGCAAGAAATTCGGAAAAGCATAAGGATTTAAAGATTATTGGATACGATATAGACTATAAAACTCTTAAGGTTGCTATGGAAAATGCTAAAAAAGCTGGAGTAGATAATTATATTCAGTTTCAAAAAAGAGACTTTATGGAGTTTTCAACTTCTAGAAAACATGGATTCATAGTTTCCAATCCACCATATGGAGAAAGAATAGGTGAAGGAAAACAGCTTATAGAGTTATATAAGCATATGGGAAGAGTAAAAAAGAAATTAGATACATGGGATTTTAATCTTTTAACTTCATTTGAACCATTTGAAAAGACTTTTGGAATGAAATCAACTAAAAATAGAAAACTTTATAATGGTAAGATTAAATGTTACTATTATCAATATTTCCATAATAATATAATAAAAAATCATGGAGATACGCTTCTTCATCAAATGATGAGATAGTATTTAAGATGAAACATTTATTAAATAACATTATTCATGTTTTTTAAATTAATTATATGTATATGTAAAAAAGTGATTGAAATTAACTCTTGTAATTTTCAATCACTTTTTTACTTTGTTAATGATTTATTTAGTATATATTTTTTTCATTACTTCATCGAATTCACCAGGATTTATGACAACTGTTTTATTGGTATGGTATATTACCATGCCAGGTTTTGCACCATTAGGTTTTTTTAGTTCCTTGACTTTAGTGTAATCAACATCAACTTTAGGAGAAAGTTTTCCTTTGCTGTAATAACCAGCAATTATTGCAGCTTCTTCTAAAGTAGTATCAGGTACATCAAATGCACATACTATTACATGGGAACCAGGAATATCTTTGGCGTGAAGCCATAAGTAGTTTTTATTTGCAAATTTTAAACTTAAATAATCATTTTGAAGATTATTTTTTCCTACATAAATATCAATTCCATCACTTGAAATGAAGTGGTGAGGTTTTGAAGTTTTTTGCTTTTTAGGATATTTTCCTTTCTTTTTAAATCTTATATATCCTGTTTCAATAAGCTCTTTCTTAATTTCAGCTATTTCATCGTAGCTTTCAACATTGAGTATATTTGTGAAAACTGAATTTAAGTAAGTTTCTTCTTCTAGATTTTTTTCCAACTGAACTTTTGCATATTCTTCTGATGTTTTAAGTTTATTATATTTCTTATAATATGTTTGAACATTTTCTGAAGGAGTTTTATTTGGATCTAAAGATATAGTTAAATATTCTTCTTCATTTTCATTATAGAAGTTAAGAAGAGTACATTCTTTATCGCCTTTCTTTATAGTGTATATAAATGATGTTAAAAGATCTCCTTTAACTCTTAAGGATTCTTTTTCTTCGCAGTTTTTTAAGGTTTCTCTTAATATTTTAGCTTTTTTATTACATCTTTCAATATTAGTATGAATAAGCTTTTGAAGATCAGTTGATTTATTTTGAAGTCTATCTTGTTTATCTTTTTTGCTATAGAAGTCATCCATAAGAGTATTTGGATCGTCATATGAAATTAAATTAAAATCTTTTGATAAGCTGTGTAGTTTTATGGAATAGAAATCCTTTAAAATTCCAGATTTATTTGTATATATATCAAAAGAAAGATGTAAGTCTATATTATTTATGAAATTCTTAAAATCATCATAAATTTCAATTCTTGTAGGTGAAGTATTTATATTAGTAATGTTATAATACAATTCATTTGATAAAAGTTTGCTTATTCCAGTAAATGTATTCAAATAAAATTTTTCGTCAAAATTTATAGAATTATTACTTATATATGAATTAAATTCATCATAAGTAATTGTAAAAGGATTAAGCTTGGTTGTTTTAGGAGGATAAACATATGTTACTCCAGGATAAAGTACTCTGTAGCTATTTATATCAGGAGTTATATGTTTTATTGATTCCATAACTTTATTATCTCTGTTTCTTACAAGAGTAATATTTGAGTGTCTTCCCATTATTTCTATTATTAGAGAATAAATGCTGTTAAAACCAAGCTCATCAGTGTTTTCAATTTCCATTACTACAATTCTATCATTATTTAGTTGAGTTAGTTTGGTTATTTTTCCACCTAAAATATATTTTCTAAGAACCATTAAATACATGGGGGCTTTAATAGGATTTTCCTTAATAGTATTTGTTAAATGTATTCTTGCAAATCTAGGAGAGGAAGAAATAAGAAGTTTTATGTTTTTACGTTCTTTTCTTAAGGTTAAAATAATTTCATCTTTTTCAGGTTGATTTATTTTATCTATTTTTGAATTTAAAATTGATTTTTTTAAATTATTTACTAAACTATATAAATAGATACCGTCTAATGCCATTTTTAGTCATCCTTTCTTAGTAGAACTAAGAATAGTATAACATTTTGAAGTAGTCATTATCAATTATTTGAAAAAAACCAAGAAAATAATGAATAAAGATAAAATATGATACTTTATTTATATAATAATAAAAAAATGAGAAAAATTTATGTTAACCATTGTATTTTTGGCGTAATACTTTTATTATTTAATAGTAGCAAAATGGAAGAATAAAAATTACAGTTAATGTATTCGAACATATTATATTAAAATAAATGGTTTGGGGGAAATGTAATGAATTTTTACAAGATGCAAGGAGCTGGAAATGATTTTGTATTTGTTGAAGATTTGAACAATGAAATAGAAGAAGAATGTAAATTAGCTGTTAAGTTATGCGACAGACATTTTGGTATAGGCGCAGATGGACTTGTTATAGTTCGTAAAAGTGAAAAAGCAGAAGCAAAAATGATAATAATAAATGCTGATGGATCTAGAGCTAATATGTGTGGAAATGCCATAAGATGCTTTGGAAAATATGTATATGAACATAAAATAGTTACACAAACTAAATTTAAAGTAGAAACTGGAGATGGAGTTAAAATAATAGAAGTAATACTGGATGCTGAAAAAGTTAAATATGTAAGGGTATATATGGGTGTACCTTCTTATGATGCAAAAGATATACCATTAAATGAAGTAGATGGTTTAATAGATGCAAAAATAGATGTAAATAATAAATCTTATAATGTTACAACACTTCTTATGGGAGTTCCACATACAGTTGTTTTTGAAACTAATAGAGAATATGATGTTATAAATGAAGGAATGGTTTTAGAAAAATATAAATACTTTAAAGAAGGAAGTAATATTAATTTTGTTAAAATAATAGATGATACTCATATAAGAGTTAATACATGGGAACGAGGAGCAGGATTTACTTTGGCGTGTGGTACAGGATGTTGTGCATCTGTAGTTGTAGCTAAAAGATTAGGTCTTGTAGATAAAGATAAAGACATATGTGTTCAAGCACCAGGAGGAGAACTTATTATAGAAGTTGTAGGTAATGATGTTTATATGAAAGGGCCAGCTGAGGTATCTTTTGAAGGAAAAACAGAATTAGATTTAAATATTTAAAGGAGTTTAATTTGATTAAGCTTATACAAGAAATTAGTAGATTATAAAAAAGAGGGATTTGAAATGGAACCAATAAAAAGAAAGTACTTGAGTATAATAGCTTTCATTATTCTTCCTTTGTGGTTATTTGGATGTACATCAGCTTCTAACAAGGCTAATGTATCAAGTAATTCAGCAGAGAAAGTAACATTGAATTCTGGAGCAGTTATTAGTAGTGAAGAAGGAAGCTATAATCTATATAATTATAAAGATGAAAAATACTCGAATATAAATGTAGATGATGTTGTATTAGCTTATGATAAGGAAAGTTCCAATTATATATGTATAGATAATGGAGTAAATTATTTTATATCTAATGGGGAAAAGTATGATATAAAAGATAATAATATTAGTGCTTTGAAGCTGTCAAAAGAAGGAAAATATATATCATATTTTATACAAGATAATGGATTAAAATTAAAAATTTATAATACATGTAATAATGAAGAGATAAAAATTAATTCCAATGTAACTATATCTGGAACATTATATGATTGGTATGATAAAAATACTATTGTTTATTATGGAGTAAGTAAAGAAGGAATAAATGGATTATTTACTTATAATTTAGAAGAAAATAAGGAAGAACTGTTATATAAGATAAAAGAGGGATTTTTAGCATATTTAAAAGGCAATCAAAATGATGTGCTATTTCTTCAGATAACATTAGAAAATAAAAAAGCTATTATGGTAATAAATAAGAATACAAAGAATGTAGAAACATTAAGTCTTAATATGGATGAAATAAAAGATATAATAAGAGTTGATGATAAATATTATGCTGTTGGAAAAGGAAAGGATAATGTTGAATCATTATATGAAATTAAAAAAAATTCTGTAAAGAGACTTGTATATGATTTCCCTTCAGTAATTAAAATTGAAAAAGGGTTAATGGCAGATGACAATGGTAATATATTATTTATTGGTTCAAAAGATGGAGAATCATCCCAAGAACAGATTTATAAATATGCTAATGATGGAACCGTAAGTCTTGTTCAAAATAATGGAACAGATTATACTTTTGTAAAGTATATAAATTAACATGAGTTAAAAAGTCAGTTTTGAATTTAATATATTCAGGATTGACTTTTTTTCTATAATAAATAAAATCCAATAGTTGTGTATAAAAAATAATGGAAGAGGCAAATATTAAGTTATAACAATTCATGATTAAGGGGTGAAAGTAATAAGAGAGTATGATATAAGTGATTTAAATTTAAAAACAGCAAAAAGTTTAAATAAAGAAATATGTAGTAAATATAAGATAATTCCTTTTAGAGAAGATAAAAATAATGTTTATATTTTGACTTATGAAAATGAGGATATAGAAGATTATATAAAGTTTTTATATGAAAAAGAAATTATTATTGAGAAAATTTCTGAATTCAATTATTTAAAATTATTAAATGCTATCTTTGGAGAGGACAATAAAGAAGTGGATGAATCTATTATTTACAATGCTATTGAACGTGGTGCTAGTGATATTCATTTTGAACCTATGGAATCATATACAGCCATAAGATACAGAATAAATGGATCTTTATGTATTGTAAATAAAATAGAAAATGATTTATATATAAGATTATGTTCTAAAATTAAGATTAAGGCAGGAATGGATATAACTGATAAGAGAAGACCTCAGGATGGAAAGATTATATTACAGTATAAAGATATAAAATATGATCTTAGAATCTCATCTATACCTGTTGTTTATGGAGAAAAAATAGTTATTAGAATTCTATATTGCAATAATTTCAATTATAAATTAGAAGATTTAGGTTTTAATGATGAACAAAAAAGTAAAATAAAAAAGATAATTAATTTAAATACAGGTCTAGTTGTAGTTAATGGACCCACCGGTTCTGGAAAATCTACAACTTTATATACAATTCTAAAAGAACTTGATTCAAAAAGTTTGAATATTACAACCTTAGAAGATCCAGTAGAAGTTTATTTGCCAAATATAAATCAGGTGGCATTAAATAGAAAAGCTGATATGACATTTTCTAGTGCCTTAAGAAGTATATTGAGACAAGATCCTGATGTTATAATGGTTGGAGAAATAAGAGATGAAGAAACTGCAGAAATTGCAGTAAGAGCTTCAATTACAGGACATAAGGTATTCACAACAATTCATGCAAAATCACCCAGAGAAGTATATTTGAGATTAGAAAATATGGGAGTTAAAAATTATCTGCTTAAAGATGCTTTATGCGGAATAATATCTCAGCGCTTAATTAAGGTTTTATGTAGAAAATGTAGAGAAAAGGATGATGAAAATTCGTCTAATGAAATAAAATTATATAAAAAGTGCGGATGCACAGAATGTGATTATACAGGATATGAAGGACAAAAAATAATCAGTTCTATATATTTTTTAGCAAGAAATGAAAAGGAGAAGTTAGAGAATATTTATGAAGATACATCCTGCTTTTCAAATGATGGGATGAGAAAAAATTTAAATGACTTACTTTATGATGGATCAATATCTAAGGAGGATTATGATAAATTTTTAGAAGGGGAGTTGGTTGATGAATAATAAAAAGGTTTCATTGAAACATCTTATGATAATTTCAAGAAATTTAGGGCAGATTTATAAAGATGGAATACCTATAAATGAAGGAATAGAAATAATTGGTGATACTATACACAATAAGGAATATAAACAGAGTCTTAAAAAAATTTCAATATATATGAAAGATGGTTTGAATTTAAGTGATAGTTTTAAGAAATTTGATTATTTATATCCTCAATTTTTCACAGGATTAATTTCTATAGGTGAAAATACTGGAAAGTTATATGAAGTCTTATGTGGTTTGAGCTTATTTTATGAAAAATATTTGAATATTACAGAATCTTTAAAAAGTGCATGCGTTTATCCAGCATTTGTACTCATATCTATAGCCATTTTAATATTGTTACTTACAGAACATATAAATCCAAGTTTTTATGATATTTACAAATCAATAAATATAAGTCCTCCGGCTAGCTGTATTTTTTTATATAAAGTGAAATTATTTTTTGAACAGAATATGTACACAACTATTTTTAGTATTTTGTGTTGGGGGGCAGTATTTGCAGTGATTTTTAAATGTTTAAATAAGCGCTTTAATGTTGAGTCATTTAGAAGATTGAAAATAGTAAAAAATATAATTGAATACATTACTGTTTTATTATTTTCAATATTATTTAGTACAGGAATAAATATTTCAAAAGGACTTAGTTTTTGTGAAGACAGCATAAGACCAAAATATTTAAATGAAAAGTTGAAAGAAGTTAATAATCAATTGATAAAAGGCAGGGGACTTGCAGAATCACTTGAAAAAAGCGGTTTATTATCTAAATATACGCTGACAGTTGTAAAAATTAGAGAAGAGAGCGGTACTATCTCAGAAGGATTCAAAGAAATATCAGAAGATATGGAACAGATGATTTCAAAAGAAATAAAAAAGTATTTATCGTATATAACACCAGCTTTTGTAGTTATCATGGGAATTTGTGTAATGATTTTTTTAGGTGTATTTGTACTTCCTTTATATGATAGTCTTCAACTTAGGTCGATACGATGAAGAAGAAAGGTTTTACTCTTATAGAAACAATAATATCCTTATTTATAGTGATGATTTTGTTTGCTGGAGTGGTATCCATTGGGACTGTTGAAAATAATATATACAAAAATATTGAAAATGAAGGCTTTATACATGATGTGTATAATTTATTGACATATTCAAAATTAAGAAATAAAAGGGAACATAAACCAGGAAATTTAATTGTTAATCCTTATGAAAATAAGATATATTATGTAGATAATAAATCAAATGTTATAAAGAGTGTAGCACTTCCTAATAGTATGAAAATAATAAGTGGTAAAGCATTAATGCCTATAGATTCATCAGGAAGAATTAACAAAGCAGGTTCTATTAAGTTTAGAAATAATTTTAATGAGTTAAATAGTATAAGCATAAGAGTGGGAATTGATTATATCAATTGTAATAATGAGTAAAAAGGGAGAAATGAATGTGTGTAGTTATGGAAAGCTTAAAGGGAGTATAGTTATTGAAGCAGTTATAGGCATTATGGTATTAAGTATTTCAGCCATGTTTGCTATTAATGCATATATTGATAACTGTAAAACTATTAAAGAGAGAATTTTAAGCGAAGATGTTACGAGAAATATAGAAAGTTTAAAAAGAGAAATTAATTATAACTTAAATAAAAATGAATTAGATGAACTTTTTAAGGATTATGAAGTTGGTTTTGAGTATAATCAAAATTTTGGCAAGGATCTTTTAAACAAAAAACTAGATCAACTAAAAAGAGGAGATGATATAGTTGTAAAAATAATAAATAGAAATGATGAAAATATAGAATTTAAAGTAAATGCAAATATTAGACAAGGAAGCACAGAAGTAAATATTAAGGATAGATTTATTAGAAGTTGGTGGATTGATGAGCAAGAAACATAAAAATGCATTTACAATTATAGAATCTTTAATTTATATTTTTATGACTATAATAATTTTAAGTGAAGGTTTAAGTCTGACAGTTATTATCTATAAATCTTATGTGGAAAATGCAGAAATAGTAAGTGAATATAATGATATGCAGAATTTTAATATTAATTTTCAGAATATTATTTTAGAAAGGGATATTAGTAAAGTAACATGTTCTGCCAATGAAATAAAATTTTCAAAATATATTGATGGAATGATAAAAAATAAGTCTATGAGATATAAAGCTTCAAGTAAGTCTATTGTTGTAAGAACATATGATGAGTGGGGTAAATTTTTAAATGAGAACGTAATACTAGGAAATGTAAGTAATATGGTTGTAAAGGAAAAAGGAAATCTTATTTATCTTATTATTTATGATAAATATGGGAAGGAGTTTATTTCGTGTTTATAAAAAAAGAGGGCTCTGCTATTATTAGTTCAATAATAGTACTTTTTCTAATGAGTCTTTTAGGATTTATTTATTATAGGATGAGTGTATATAATATTGAACTTGAAGCTTTAAATTACAATCATAGTGATAGGTATAAAATGAGTACTGAAGAAAATGAAACTATATATAAGTTTATGGAAGAAATTAATAAGAATGTTGGCGGAAAACTTAGTGATGAAGAAGAGTTTAACGTTGAAGAGTTAATAGTGAAAACAGATCTTCATGATGATAAAAATAATATTTTAAAATATAATGTTTCAACTCATAGATTTATATTAAAGTATCGTGAAAAAAATAATTCTGAAAAGTATAGAGATATAGATTATAAAATTGATAATAAGAAGATAATATTAATTCCTCTATATATTTTTGAAGAAAAAGATGTCAAATTTGATAAATAAAAAACAAAATGAGATTAAAGGAGTATAAATGAAAAAAGTAAAAATATTGTTGAAGCAGAATTCATATTTTTATGGAAATGAAGAATATGATTTTTATACCTTAGGCAATACTATAAATTTATGTAATGTTAAAATGAAAATTATTATTTTGGAAGAACCGCTGTTTATAAAAGTATTTCAAATAAATAAGAATATAAGGAAAATAACAGATTTTATTCAGGAAAAGATAGAAAATATATTTCCACAAACTGGAGATATACTTTACGATTATGAAAGAATTAAATCAGAAAAACTTTTATCTATTTATTCAATAAAAGGTAAGAAAAAAATAGAAAAACTTATATCAAATGCAAGGGATGTTCAAGTTATTCCAATACAATTTTTTATGAGAGAAGTGATGATTAAGAAGATGAAAAATAAGAGACTTACATGTGGTGTGATTATTAAAATAGAAGAAAATTATTATTTTGTATATATAAAAAAGGGAATTATAGCAGACAATTGTATAAGTAAAAATATTGATGAAATAATAAATAAGATAGATGAACAGAAAATTGAAGAAGAAGTATATATAGATGAGTCTATATGTTTAAATAATTATAAAAATAATATAAAGTTTAAAAAAATAAATATGAAGGAACAGTTGTATGAGAAATTATATTAAAAATAAGGGATTTATTCCAGAAAAGTTTATTTTACAGGCTCATGATAAAAGCCTGAAAAATGAAAAGAAAATAATAGTTATATTTTTATGTTTAAATCTTATTTATCTTCCTTTAAATATTTCATTATTAAGTAAAAATTATAATGAACCTGTGGCTAAAGAAAAAATTGAAACATATAGTAAAAAGGCAACTTTTGATGTAGAAGATATTAGGAGTATTGCAAATGTTTTGTTTTCGCATGATGTTAAAGAATGTGATGTAACAAATGAGAATGGAAGCATAGTTATAGGTAATATGGAAGAAGCAGATATTTTTAATGGTAAAAATATATTTAAGGTGGAGGAGGTTTTGCTTAGGGATGATGGAAATTATGAATTGAAGGTAAATGGTTATGAGTAAAATATCTATTAAGATTTTATGTGTAGTGCTTATTGTTTTGGCTCTTTTGCAAATAGAAATAAATAATAAATTTGCAATGAAACATAAAGAAATTAATGTTATTAAAGATTTAAATAAAGAGTCAAGTATAAAATATAAATCTTTGAGTAAACTAAATAATGAAATAAGCTGTTTAAAAATGTGCAGTCTTATTGGGGCAAACAATGATGGTGATAAGTGGAAAATCAAGGTTAGGATAAGTGGAGAACATGAAGATATAATAAATGAATTGATTAATTTGCAGAAATATGAAATAACTTCTTATCATATATCAAAAAATAATGACGAACAATTTATTGTTTTAGAAATGTATGGAATACAGTAATACTTTAGACAATAAATTTATAATTTTTTAGTAGAAATTAAGCAGAAATAATTGCAATTATTATTGTCTTTTGATAAAATATCATTGTTATGTCAACGACTAAGTATTTAAAGTAATATTTAAGTTTAAAATTTGCATTGTAATTATTTTATAAATTTGGAGGGATATTTTATGATATCAGCAGGAGACTTAAGAAAAGGAACTACTTTTGAGCTCGATGGACAAGTGTTTACAGTAACAGATTTCTTACATGTTAAACCAGGTAAAGGTGCAGCATTCGTAAGAACTAAACTTAGAAACGTAATTTCAGGAGGAGTTGTAGATAGAACATTTAACCCAACTGAAAAATTACAAGAAGCAGTTATTGAAAGAAAAGAAATGCAATACTTATATAATGATGGTGAATTATATTACTTCATGGATCAAGAAACTTTTGAACAAATTCCTTTAAACCATGAAAAAGTTGAAGATGCAATCAGATTCTTAAAAGAAAATATGTTTGCCACAATAAAATTCTTTAAAGGTGAAGCTTTCTCAGTAGAAGCTCCAAACTTTGTTGAATTACAAATTACTCACTCAGAACCAGGAGTGAAAGGAAATACAACTACTAATGCTTTAAAACCAGCTACAGTTGAAACTGGTGCAGTAATCAGTGTACCAATGTTCGTTAACGAAGGAGACGTTATAAGAATAGATACTAGAACTGGCGAATACATGGAAAGAGTTTAGTATTATATTATATGGGGTTGCTAGGCAGTATGCTTAGCAACTTTATTTGTATATACACAAAAAATCTGAATTATAGGAAGTGAAAAGATATGGAAGAGCTTAGAAAAGAAATTGATAACTTAAAAACATCTTTGTCAAAAGTAAAAGATAAAGAATACAAGGAATGCTTTAATGGAATATTTTCAGTTTTAAATATAATGAGCAATAAAATTGAAGAACTTCTTGTTAATCAAGAAACTATGGAAGAAAAAATGCAGTATTTAGATGAAGATGTAAGTGGCATTCAAGATGAGTTATTTGAAGAAGTATCAATAGATGAATTAAATGATATTGAAGATGAATATACTGAAATAAATTGTATCCACTGTAATAAACCTATTTTTATAGAAAAATCAGCGTTGGAAAATAATGCTCAAATTCCATGTCCTTATTGTCATAAAAATATAAAAGAGAAATAAGAGATTCCAATTGAGGAATCTCTTATTTTTTTGAATCCTGTACTGAATTTCATATTTGAAATTTAGTATGGGAATTTTTTGTTTTACATATTTTTATTAGAATTAGTAATAATTTAAACAATGAATAAATATTAATTTAGTATACGAGCATGAGAGGAGGAAGTGATATTCATTGGAGAATTCAAAGGAAATTATTGATATATTTCCAGTAAGACTGGCGCAGCTTCTTAAGGAGAGGCTGATTAATGAACATATTTATGAAATAAGGATTAAAGTTGGAAGTCCGATTCTTGTTTATTCTAAGTATGGTGAAAGTATAATAAATTATCACACTACAAAAGAAGAACTGAAGAATATGATGCAAAAGATATCCAATTATTCTCTATATGCTTATGAAGAAGATATACGTCAAGGATTTATAACTATAAAAGGTGGGCATAGGATAGGGATTGCTGGAGAATGTGTTATGGAAAATGGAAAGGTTAAAACTATACGAAATATATCATCTGTAAACGTAAGGATTGCAAATGAAGTTATAGGATGTTCAGACAATATACTTCCTTATGTTATTTTAAAAAACAGAGTATATAACACAATAATAATATCTCCTCCTAAGTGTGGAAAGACTACAATTCTTAGAGATATTACAAGAAATATATCAAATGGTGTTTCGGCTCTAGGCCTGTATGGTAAAAAAGTTGCTGTAATTGATGAAAGAAGTGAAATAGGTGCATGTTACTTTGGAATACCACAGAATGATCTTGGAATAAGAACGGATATCTTAGATAACTGCTTGAAAAGAGAAGGCATGATAATGGCTATAAGAAGTCTTTCACCAGAAGTTTTAATATGTGATGAAATTGGAACTAAAGGAGATATAGAAGCTCTTATGATGGCGTTTAATTCAGGTGTGAACATAATAGCTACAATTCATGGATTTACAGTGGAGGATTTGTACAAAAGAATGGTGTTTAAAGAACTTCTAGATAATGGAATACTTGAAAGAGCAGTTGTTTTGAGTTCAAGGAGAGGAATGGGCACTATTGAAAATGTCTATGACTTAAAAGGAGGCAAAAACATATGCTTAAAGTAGCTTTAGGAATAATTATATTTATAATATGCAGTTATACTGGTTTTTTATATGGAGATACATTTAGAAAGCGGACAGTATTTTTAAAAGAAATACTTAAGGGACTTACAATTCTCCAAAATGATATTTTATATGGAGCAGTGCCAATTCCGGAAGCACTTAATAATTTAAGTGTAAAACTTATGAAACCTTTAAACGCATTTTTAAGAGAGGTTACCAAAAAGCTTATAGATGGCAGTGTGGATAGTGTATTTCAGGGAGTTCAAATAGAATATAATAATTTTAAAAGTGAATTTTATTTATATGATGAAGATAAAAAAATACTTGAGGATTTTTTTAAATCTTTAGGAGAATCAGGAGTTTATGGACAGGAAAAAATATTTACACTTGCCATTGAGGGAATAAAGATTAACCTGAAGGATTCAGAGGAAATTGCAAAGAAAAATGTAAAGCTGTATAGGTATCTTGGTGCATGCATTGGAGGAATGATTGGAATATTTATTTTATAAATTTGAAAAAGTCAATCATAAACAATAAATAAACGAAGTATTTATAAACATAAAATTAATTGATAATTATGGGTGCAAATGCACAATAAAAAGATTGGATTTTAAGGTTAAAGGAGCTGGAGTGTATGAATGATATAAGCATTTTACTTAAGATAGGCGGAGCGGGAATAATACTTGTTGTACTAGATAAGGTTTTGACAAGCAGCGGTAAGGGTGAGATAGCAGCTATAACTAATATTGCTGGTGTTGTAATAATTCTTCTTATGATAGTTTCCATTATAGGAGATTTGTTCAGTACAGTAAGAACTATGTTTATTATGTAGCAGGTGATTGCATGTTGATTGTTAAGGTTGTAGGGATAGCTTTTGTAGCATTATTTATAATGATGCTACTTAAAAATATAAAAAGTGAATTGAATCCACTAATGGCTATAACTACATGTGCATTAATATTTTTTATTGTTATTGATCCACTTAAGGAAATTATTACTTTTCTGCAGACAGTAGCAGATAAGGCTAATATAGATACAGTTTATATTGGAATTGTATTGAAAATATTATCTATTGCATATATAGCATCATTTTCAAGTGCATTATGCAAAGATGCAAATGTAGATAGCTTAGGAACTCAAATAGACTTTGCCGGCAGAATTATGATTTTGGTGCTTGCAATTCCAATACTTATGGCTGTACTAAATTCTATTTTGCAGATAATGTAGGTGTTGTTATGAGGAAGATAAAAAGAATTACAGTCTTAATATTATTAAGCATTATTGTTATTTTTACAATTGGATTTACTTTAGACAAAGCTGAAGTATATGGACAAGCGGTTTTTGGCAACTCCATAAAATCACATGAGATAAGTACAAATATTAAAAGTTATGGAAATAGCACAAATGTACAAACTTATAATAAGGATGATCATAATAAAACAAAAGATGAGATTAAAATAGATGATTTAGGGGAAACAGCAAAGGGACAGATAGAAAGTTTGTATGATTATATAAACAAGATGAAAACAGATGTAGAGCTTATGGGAAATCTTAATCCTAAGGATTATATTAAATCATATATTTCCGATGGAAAAGGGAATCTCTCTTTTAATCTACTTAGTAAAGCAGTTTTGAGTTTATGTTTTAAAGAAGTAAAAAGTGTATTAGCTTTTATAGTATCTGTAATTACAATTGCTATAATATGTGCGCTTTTGAAAAATCTTCAAGATGCATTTGCTGATGAAAGTATTTCAAAGATAGCATTTTATGCATGCTTTGTACTTATCATAATGATACTTTCAAGGAGCTTTATAATATCAATTTCAGTAGCTAAAGAAGCTATAACTCGCATATCAGAATTTATGAATGCACTTCTTCCTATACTGGTGACAATGATAGGTCTTGCAGGAGGAATAACTTCAGCAGCAGCATTAGATCCATTTGTGCTTGGGGCAGTAATTCTAATTCCTAAGATATATACAACTATAATAATTCCAATGATACTTATGGAGTTTGTATTAGAATTTGCAAATAATTTATCAGAAGAGCATAAGATAACAAATTTATGTGGACTTTTAAAGCAATGTATATTATGGTTTCAAGGAATTATAGTTACAGCATTTATTGCTATTTTGACTATACGGGGAATAACTTCAAACACATTAGATGCGGTAACGCTTAAAACAGCTAAATTTGCAATAGACAATTTTATACCTATTGTAGGTAAGACTTTTTCAGATGCAATAACTTCTGTAGCAGGATATTCACTTATTATAAAGAATGCAATAAGTTCAATAGGTCTTTTGGTAATTGTATTGATACTTCTGCATCCAATAATAAAACTTATAATGATGACTTTTATATATAAATTATCATCAGCACTTATAGAACCAATAAGTGATTCAAGAATAACAAAATCTTTAGAAGCTGCAGGAAATTCCATGGTACTTATAATATCATGTGTTCTAACTATAAGCCTTATATTCTTCATATTAATTGCTATTATGGCTCAGGCAGGTAGTTTTGTAATAGGAGGGTAGGTGAGAAGAAAGATGGAAACACTTAAAGGGTTAGTTACTACACTTACAACAGTACTTATATTTATAAGTGCAGTGGAACTTATAGCACCAAAGAATAAAACAAAAAAGTATATAAATTTTGTTTTAGGACTTATTCTTATAAGCGTTATATTAAATCCAATAGTAAGATTTATATCTAATGGAAAAAGAAGTATTCAGAATGGAATTGAAAATTATACAACTGTGTTTTCTAAGAATGAAAACAGAATAAATAGTGAAAATAATTTTAATGCATCATTTGAAAATAATAGAGATAATAACGATACAAGAAAAAGGGCATTTCTAAAAAATTTCAATAAAAACTGTGACATTATGCTGAAAGAAAAGTATCCAGATAAAATTTTTAAGAGTGAAGTAGAATGTGATGTGGATTTTAATAATATAAATATTAATATAAAGAAATTACGAATAGGCATAAAAGACAAAACAGTAAGAAAAATTGAAACTGTTAAGATAGGTAAAGAGAAAAGGGAAGATAATGAAAACTTAAAGGATAAATATGGAGACATAATAACTTATGTGTCTTCAGAATTAAAAATATCTAAGGAAAAAATAGAAATGTATAGATTAGAGGAATAGGAGGGATTAGTATGGGAAAAAGTAAGATGACAGATGAATTTGACAGAATACTTAAAGATAAAAAATTTAGAAACATATTAGTAATATGCCTTATAGCTGTATTTCTTCTTATAGCAGTTAATATATTTCAAGGTAGTTCAAGTTTTGGGAATAAACTTACTTCTGTAATAAACAGAAATAATAATACTGAAAGCACAGCAAGTGCTTCAAGTACTAAGGAAATAGCAGATGCTAAGACAATTACAGAATATGAAGAGCAGCAGAAGGCGGATCTTATAAATATACTAAAGAAGATGAATGGAGTTGGAGATGTAGATGTAATGATACATTTTGAAAATGGAGAAAAAAAGGTTCCAGCATATGATAATACAACTCAGAAGTCTACAACAGAGGAAACTGATAATCAGGGAGGAAAAAGAGTAAATGACCAAAATACAGATAATTCTAAAGTAGTTATGACAACTAAAAATGGTGAAAATCAACCATTTATACTAACTACTATAAAACCTAATATTGTAGGTATTGTAGTAGTAGCTGAAGGAGCTCAGGACAGTAAAATAAAATATGAAATTGAACAGGCGGTTTCGAAATTATATAACTTAAGTTTAGATAAGGTTAATGTATATAGCATGAAGAAGTAGCATATAATTTTATAGAAAAAGAATGGGAGGAATTTTATTATGACAAAGAAACAGTGTGGGATTATATTTACATTACTAGCTTTAATATTATGTACAGGCATGTTAGCAGCAAAACTTAATAAAGGAGGACTTAATGATCCAACAGATTTAAGTCAGGTTATTTCAACTCCAGATATATCAAACTCATCAGAAGCTGATGTAAATGTTGATAAATCTAAAGATGAACAAGCAACAGCTGTTAGTCAACAAAACTATTTTTATGATTCTCGAAGTACTAGAGAACAACAAGATTCAGCTACAATTCAATCATTAAATGCAATTATAGCAGATAGCAATACATCAAAAGAACAGAAGGATGCTGCTACTAAGGAATTAACTAAAAAAACTATGGTAAAAGATAATGAATCAAGAATAGAGTTAAATATAAAAAATAAAGGCTTTGAGGATGCTTTCTGTATGCTTGAAGATAATAAAGCTACAGTAATAGTAAAATCACCAACAGGAATTGAAGAAGCAGACAGTGTTTCTATTCAAGAAATAGTACAAGATGTTTCAAATATAAAAGATGTTATCATTGAAGTTCAAAAATAGCATATAATAAATATAAAATTTAACAGAATACAGTTGATATTGTAATGTTAATTTTTATTTGATATAATAAACATAAGATTAGCATGTTTTGTCAATACAAAACCGAGGAGGCTTGGATAGCATGGAAGATTTTAATAAAGATGAAAGCATCGGGGTTGTAAAAATTTCTGATGAAGTAGTTAGCGTTATAGCAGGAATAGCAGCACAAGAGATTGATGGAATCATAGATTATCAAAGCGGTGTTGCAAGTAATTTAACAAATATATTCAAAGGTAAAAAGAATGCTCCTAAGGGAACAAAAGTAACATTAGAAGACAATGAAGCTACTATATATATGAACATAGCAGTAGAATACGGTAGAAAAATTATGGATTTAGTGGCACAAGTTCAAGAGAACGTAAAGAAGACAGTTGAAGCTATGACAGGTTTATGTGTGGCATCGGTAAATGTATGTGTTCAAAGCATTTATTTACCTAAGAAAGAAGAAAGTGAAACTAAATAGTTTGATTTTCACCCTCTGAAATTTCAGAGGGTGTTTCGTTTGATTGGGGTTTAAAAGAATTAAAAAGTGTGTATAATGTTAATGTACATAATTAATAGTCGTATATTGTAGGAGGATTAAATGAACAGAAAATTATCTAGGGAAAAAACAATGGAGTTATTATTTGGAATGACTTTAAGTAAAGATACAGTTGAAGAAGCAGTAGAAAACTTTATAGACAATTATGAAGGAAACATAAAAGAAATAGATTTAACATATGTTAAGAAAACTTTAATAGGTATTGAAAATAATAAAGAGGCTATTGATGAAGTAATAGCAGCTAATTTACATAATTGGAAGATTGATAGAATCTCAAAAATTAATTTAACTATATTAAGATTAGCAGCTTATGAAGTAATATATAATGAAGAAGTTCCAAAAGGTGTAGCTATAAATGAAGCATTAGAAATCACTAAAAGATATTCTGATGAAAAGAGTGTGTCATTTATAAATGGAGTTCTTGATAAGATAAAATAATATTTATTGTATAAAATTTTATATTAATGTAGAATATTATAATCAGAGGGGTAGCATTAAATAAAATATTCTACGTAAGGAATATTAAGAGACTTAGGTAAAGTGACTAATAAAAAGTGGCTGTATCTGAGTCCTTTTTTAAGTTGATTATTAGAAATTAATAGTTAGGTGATAATTGCATTATTTGGTTTTTGTTGAAAAAATATTGAACTAAAGTTAAAATAAACACAGAATAATACTTAAGAAAGTTGGGATAATATGGGGCAAATAATTAATGGAAAAGAAATAGCAATAAAAATAAAAGAAGAAATTAAGAATTTTGTAAGTGAAAGAGAAAACAATAATTTAAGAACACCTAAGATAGCATCTATTTTAATAGGAAATGATGGGGGCTCAATTTACTATATGGAAAGTCAGGAGAAAAATGCAAAAAATCTTGGAGTTGGTTTTGAAAAAATAGTTTTATCAGAAGAAATATCAGAAGAAACAGTTATTAATAAAATTCATGAACTTAATGAAGACGAAAATATACAGGGAATAATACTTCAGCTACCTCTTCCTAAAAAATTTGATGAAAAGAAAATAGTAAGAGAAATATCACCGTCTAAAGATATTGACTGTCTTACATTTGAAAGTCAAGGAAAGCTATATATGGGAGAACCTGAATTTCTTCCATGCACACCTAATAGTGTAGTTACTCTTATAAAGAGTCTTAATATGGATATTACAGGTAAAAAAGTAGTTGTTCTTGGAAGAAGTAATATAGTTGGTAAGCCTACGGCACAGCTTTTGTTAAATGAAAATGCTACAGTTACAATATGCCATTCAAGGACTAAGAATTTAAAAGAAGTATGTAAGGAAGCGGATATACTTGTTGCTGCTATAGGGAAACCTAAATTTATAGATGATACTTATGTAAATGAAAATGCAGTTATAATAGATGTTGGAACTTCACGTTTTGAAGGTAAGATAACTGGTGATGTTGATTTTGATAAAGTTATAGATAAATGTAGAGCTATTACTCCAGTTCCAGGAGGTGTAGGAGCACTTACAACAACTCTTTTGATTAAAAATGCATGTGAGGCTTTAAAGAAAGATGAAAATTAAAACATTAACAGTTTCAGAATTAAATAGTTATATAAAAAGAATTCTGGATAATGATTTTATTTTAAACAATCTCTCTGTAAAAGGAGAAATTTCAAATTTAAAATATCATAGCAGCGGACATATATATTTTTCCTTGAAAGATGATAATGGAAAAGTAAATTGTGTTATGTTCAAGGGAAATGCTTCTTATTTAGATTTTCAACTTGAAGAAGGGATAAAAGTAGTTATTACAGGAAGAGCCTCTCTTTATCCTGCCACAGGTTCATTTCAGCTTTATTGTGATGAAATAAAAAAAGAAGGTCAGGGAGAGCTTTTTGTAAAGTTTGAAAAGCTTAAAGCAAAGCTTGCTGAACAAGGATTTTTTGATGAACAACATAAAAAACAGCTTCCAAGATATCCAAGAAGAATAGGTGTTGTAACTGCAGAAACAGGAGCAGCAATAAGAGATATAATAAATGTAACAACTAGAAGAAATAAATATGTAGATGTTGTTCTTTATCCTGCAAAAGTTCAAGGCATAGGTGCATATAAAGAAGTAATAGAAGGAATAAAATACTTTAATAAAAATAAAAGTGTTGATCTTATTATAGTTGGAAGAGGCGGAGGATCTATAGAGGAATTATGGAACTTTAATGAAGAAGAACTGGCAAAAGCGGTATATTTATCTGATATTCCTATAATCTCTGCTGTAGGTCACGAAATAGATTTTACTATATGTGATTTTGTAGCGGATATGAGAGCTGCTACGCCTTCACAAGGGGCAGAAATAGCAGTGCCATTGGATAGTGAAATGGAAGGGAACATAAAAGATATTTCAACAATGCTCTATTTGGACATTAAAAATAAATTAAAAAATTGCAAATTAGAAATAGAAAATGCACAAAGGATTTTAAAAATACATACTCCTATGAGCAGAATAGCAAATTCTTATCTTGAGGTAGATAAGATTAAGCAAAGACTTGATTTTGCAGTTAAATCTAAAATAACCAAAGAAAAGAGTAAAGTCCAAGGTTTAAATAATCTTCTTACTGCGTACAATCCTATAAAAGTAATAAGTAAAGGATATGCTATAATAGAGGATGAAGAAAAAAACTTAATTGTGTCAAAAGAACAATTAAATAAAAATAGAAATATAAAAATTTCTTTAAGAGATGGAGAAGTCAAAGGAGAATTTCTTCCTAAGAAATAAGGAGTTTAATATGGCAAAAAAAGAAAGTTATGAAGAAATGTTATCTAAACTTCAGACTATACTAAGCAATTTAGAAAATGATGAATTGAATCTTGAAGATTCTATGAAGTCATATGAAGAAGGCGTAAAATTAGTCAATAAGATATATAAGACTCTTAATACATATGAAGGTAAAATTTTGGTTGTAAAAGAGCAAAAAGAAGTGGAGTTTAGTGAATGAGATGGAGATTAGAATTTTACAAAAAGATATAAATGAATATCTTGATAATTATTTTAAAGATAAAGGAAAGTACAATAAGATAATATATGAGGCATCAAGCTATAGTGTAAATGTAGGTGGAAAGAGAATACGTCCTATATTGTTTGTGTTGGGATATTATATTTACAAAAGACAATATAATAATATAATGCAGATGGCATGTGCTATAGAAATGATACATACATATTCTCTTATACATGATGATCTTCCTTGTATGGATAATGATGATTTAAGAAGAGGAAAGCCTACAAATCATAAGGTTTTTGGAGAAAATATAGCTGTCCTTGCAGGGGATAATTTATTGAATGAAGCTATGATTACTATGATGGATTATGCTTTGAAAAATGGTGGTAATTCATTAAAAAGTGCATATGAAATAGCATGTGCAGCAGGTGCAGAAGGCATGATAGGTGGTCAGGTTGTAGATGTTATGTCTGAAGGAAAGACTATTTCTAAAGATGAACTTGAATATATGCATGCTAAAAAAACAGGAGCTCTTATAAGATGCTCTATAGTTGCTGGAGCAATTTTAGCTGGTGCACCACAAGAAGATATAGAGCTTCTTCGTCAATATGGGGAAAAGCTTGGCCTTGTATTTCAAATTAAAGATGATATTCTAGATGTTATTGGTGATGCAAAATTACTGGGAAAAAACATTCATGTAGATGAAGAAAATAACAAGACTAATTTTATTACAGTTTATGGGCTTGAAAAATGCCAGGAACTATGTGAGATTTTAAGTGATGAATGTGTAAAAATATTAAGAGATTTATCTGTAGAAGCAGATGAACTTATTGAACTTACATACAGTCTTTTAAAAAGAGAAAAATAATAGAGGAAATGGTATTATGAAGTTATTAGATAAATTAAAATTCCCAGAAGATATAAAGAAACTTACTATTGAGGATCTTGAAAGTTTAAGTGAGGAGATAAGAGAGTTTCTTATTGAAAGTGTATCAAAGACGGGAGGCCATTTAGCATCAAATTTAGGAGTTGTTGACCTTACTATAAGTTTATTTAAATCTTTTGATTTTAATAATGATAAAATAGTCTGGGATGTGGGACATCAGAGTTATGTATATAAGATTCTTACAGGAAGAAAAGATGGATTTAAAAATTTAAGAAAATTTAATGGAATGAGTGGATTTCCAAAGAGATGTGAAAGTAAATATGATTATTTTGATACTGGTCATAGTAGTACATCAATTTCAGCAGCAGTTGGGATTGCACGTGCAAGAGATATAAAAAAAGAAAAATATAATGTGCTTGCAGTTATAGGAGATGGTGCTCTTACTGGTGGAATGGCTTTAGAAGCTCTTAATGATGTGGGATATAGAAAATCTAAGATGATTATAATTTTAAATGATAATCAAATGTCTATATCTACTAATGTAGGAGGTATGTCAAAATATCTTAATAAACTTAGAAGTGATCCTAAGTATAATGCTTTAAAGACAGAAATAAATGAATCATTAAATCAGTCTAAAGTAGGAAAGAATATAGCAGCAAAACTTTCAAAAATAAAAGATAGCATAAAACATCTGGTAGTGCCATCAATGTTATTTGAGGATATGGGGATTAAGTACATAGGACCTATAGATGGCCACAATATAAGCAATATGGTAGAAGTATTTGAAAAAGTAAAGGAAATTGATGAACCAGTATTGTTACATATTCTTACGCAAAAAGGAAAAGGTTATGCACTTGCAGAAGAAAGCCCTACAAAATATCATGGAGTAGGACCATTTAATCTTGAAAGTGGAGAAATGAAAGTTTCATCTAAAAATAGTTATTCAAAAGTATTTGGAAAAGCGCTTATTAATTGTGCTAAGAAAGACAAAAATATAGTAGCAATAACAGCTGCTATGCCAGAAGGAACTGGACTAGTAGGCTTTGCACAACAATTTAAGGATAGATTTTTTGATGTAGGAATAGCAGAACAGCATGCAGTAACGCTTGCAGCTGGAATGGCTAGTAATGGATTAAAACCAGTATTTGCAGTATATTCAACATTTCTTCAAAGAGGATTTGACCAAATAGTGCATGATGTATGTATTCAGAAATTACCTGTAGTATTTGCTATAGATAGAGCAGGAATAGTTGGGAATGATGGAGAAACACATCAAGGTATAATTGATTTGTCATATCTTTCTATAATACCCAATATGACTATAGTTGCACCAAAGTGTCTTGGAGAAGTTGAAACACTTCTTAAATGGGCATTTGAAAAGAATGCACCAGTAGCTATAAGATATCCTAGAGGAGGAGATATTATAGATAATATGAATGCCTTATATGAAATCAAAGAAGGTAAGTGGGAAAAAATTCATTCTGGTTCACAGGTGTGCATAATAGCTTCAGGAATAATGGTTCAGCATGCAAAGCTGGCTATGGACATGATGTATGAAAGAGGATTAAATCCAACACTTATAAATGCAACATTTATAAAACCTATTGATAAAGAATTATTAGATGATATTATAAAAAAAGGTTATAATATTTTAACCATAGAAGATAATATTCTGCATGGAGGTTTGGGATCTCTTGTCGAAAGTTATTTGATAGAAAATAATTTTAAAGGGAAAATAAAAAGATTAGGGTACGATAATACATTTGTACCTCAAGGCAGTGTAGATTTATTATATAAACAATATAAATTAGACTCTGAAAGTATAATGAATGAAATTTTAGAACTTTACGATTAAAAGGAGAAAGAAATGGCAGAAAAGAAAGAAAGACTTGATGTACTTTTGGTAGAAAAAGGTATAATAACATCTAGAGAAAAAGCTAAAACCTGCATAATGGAAGGAATGGTGTATGTTAATGGGCAAAAGATTGAAAAAGCAGGAGAAAAAGTAAGCGTATATGCAGATATAGAATATAGAGGCGACAAATTACAATATGTAAGCAGAGGCGGATTGAAATTAGAAAAAGCTATGAAAATATGGCCTATAAATTTAAAAAATAAAGTATGTATGGATATAGGAGCATCAACAGGTGGGTTTACAGATTGTATGCTTCAAAATGGTGCTGCTAAAGTATTTTCAGTAGACGTTGGATATGAACAGTTCGCATCAAAGCTTAGAGAAGATGAAAGAGTTATATGTATGGAGAGAACAAATATAAAAAATGTAACTCCAGAAGATATTGGTGGAGAACATTTAGATTTTGCATCAATAGATGTATCTTTCATATCATTAAAAAAAATAATGCCAGCAACATTAGAACTTTTAAAAGACAATGGAGAAGTTGTAGCACTTATAAAGCCACAGTTTGAAGCTGGAAGAGAAAAAATAGGTAAAAAAGGTGTGGTAAAAGAAATAAGTACTCATAAAGAAGTTGTGTTTGATATAGTTGATTTCCTTATGGAACAGGATTTAAATGTTCTTGGCATTGGATATTCTCCAATTAAAGGACCAAAAGGAAATAGAGAATATCTAGTATACTTTACTAAAGATAAGAATAAAGAAAGTAATTTTAAAAGAGAAGATGTGGATACTGTAGTAGAAGCATCACACGTTGAAATTTAATTTCTTTTGGAGGGGCTATGAAAAAGATAGGTATTGCAATTAATCCGTCAAAGGATAATGATAATAAAATCTTAAATATGGTTGTAAAAAAATTAAGAGAAAAATTTGAACTGGAAGATATATATGTATTCGATAGTTTTGATACAAAAAAGCAGGAACTTAAAGAACTTGAACTTCTTATAGTTCTTGGAGGAGATGGAACTATTCTAGGTGTAGCTAGAAATCTTAAAGATGATTTTAACGCACCACTGTTTGGAATAAACATTGGAAACTTGGGGTTCTTATCAAGTGTTGATATATCTGAGATAGATTATGCCCTTGATAAGATTAAAAATGGAGAATACAAGATAGCTGAACGAATGATGTTGTCTTGTAATGTAGAAGAATCAAAAGATGGTACCATTTTATGCAATAATACAGATCATATTTTTCATGGAGAAGAATTAAGGGCGTTAAATGATGTTGTTCTTGCAAGAGGAACATTATCAAGAATGGTGAAATTTAGAATATATGTTGATGGAAAGCTGTATTCAAAATTTAAAGGTGATGGGCTTATTATAGCTACTCCTACAGGTTCAACAGCATATTCTTTTTCAGCAGGGGGTCCCTTTATCTATCCAGACTTAGAACTTATAACCATTACTCCAATATGTCCACATACAAAGGCTATGCAGACTGTTGTTTTAAATGGAGACAGTAACATAGAGATATATGCAGATAATGAAGAAGAAAAGATTTATCTTACAGTTGATGGACAAAAAGCTATTGAAGTAAATCAAAAGATTCCAATAAAGTTGAGAAAGTGCAGTAAAAATATTAAAGTACTTTTGTGTGATAATTATGATTACTTTAAGGTGTTAAGGGGAAAGATTTTAAATAATTCTAAAGAATGTGATGGTGAAGAATTTTGAAATCAAAAAGACATACAAAAATTTTAGAGATTATAGGATCTACAGAAATAGAAACTCAAGAAGAACTAGCAGAAGCATTAAGACAACAAGGTTTTGATGTTACTCAGGCTACAGTTTCAAGAGATATAAAAAATTTAAAACTTATAAAAATTCAGACTTCAAGTGGGAAGTCAAAATATGCAGTTTCAACAGGAGAACAGAAGAATATTATAGATAGATTAAGTAATATATTATCTAATACTGTATTAAGTGTTGAAAATGTAGATAAAATGGTTGTAATCAAGACAATAACTGGTTCTGCACCTATAACAGCAGAAGCTATAGATAATCTTGAAAGTGCTGATATAGCAGGAACAGTAGCTGGTGATAATACTATTTTCATTTTAGTAAGAAATATAGAAAGTGCAGAAGAACTTGTTGCTAAAATAAGAAAGAGAATGGCATCATAAGGTTAAGGATGGGATGAGATGTTAATTCAATTAAATATTAAAAATTTTGCGTTAATAGAAGAGATGACAATAAACTTTGATGAAGGATTTAATATACTTTCTGGAGAAACAGGAGCAGGAAAATCTATAATGATTGATGCTATAGATTTTGTCCTTGGAGGAAAATTTTCAAAAAGTCTTATAAGGACAGGTGAAGATAGAACATATGTTGAAGCTATATTTACTATTGAAGGGTCAAAGGTAAATGAAGTTCTTGATGAACTTGAAATAGAGTATGAAGATATACTTATTATTTCAAGAGAATCACATCAAAGTGGAAAAAATCTTATAAAAATTAACGGAAAAAGTTTAATTACTTCTCAGCTAAGAAAAGTAAGGGCAAAACTTTTAGATATTCATGGACAGCATCAGAATCAGGAATTATTACAAAGAAGTAGTCACATACTATACTTAGATGGATTTATTGATGAAGAATGCAAAGTTCCACTTGAAAAATATACGAAGCTTAGAGAAGAACTTTTAAAAATACGTGAAGATATTGTTAGAATTACAGGGAATCAAGATAGAGAAAAACTTCTTGATTATTTGAAATTCCAAATTGAAGATATTGAAAAAGCAAAATTAAAAGAAAATGAAGAAGAAGCACTAAAAGAAGAATATAATATTTTAGCAAATGCTGAAAAGATAAATAGTGCACTTGTAAGTTCATATAGTATTTTAAGTGGAAATGAAGAAGTAAATGTTATTGATGGATTGTCTAAGGTTCTTTCAGAACTTGGCAGTGTAGAAAAACATTTTGAAAAAATCAAAAAGAATAGAGATGCTTTAGAAGAAGCATTTTATACTATTGAAGAATGTAGTCGCGAAATACGTGATATGGGTGAAGAAATAGTCTTTGATAATGATAGATTAGAAAAGATAAATGCAAGAATTTATGAAATAAATCAATATAAGAAGAAATATGCACCAAGCATAAAAGAAATTTTAGAGTATCTTGAAAAAATAAAAAAAGAATATAATGAAATAGTAAATTCTGAAAAGATAATAGAAGAACTTAAAAATAAAGAAGAAGCAGTAATATCAAAAATGAAAGAAGCAGCAATGGTTCTTCATAATCTTAGAACTGACAAAAGTAAAGCATTAGAAACAAAAATATTGAATGAACTTGCCTTTGTAGGACTTGAAAAATCAAGAATGGAAATAAGTGTAGAAAGAAGTGAAAACTTCAATGAAAGAGGATTTGATGATGTATGCTTTATGATTTCTACAAATCCTGGAGAACCACTAATGCCACTGGAAAAAGTATTATCTGGTGGAGAACTTTCAAGAATTATGCTTGCGCTAAAATGTGTATTTGCAGAAAAAGATGAAATACCTACGCTTATATTTGACGAAATTGATACTGGAATTAGTGGTGCAGTAGCACAGAGAGTTGGAGAAAAGATGTATCAATTGTCATGTACTCATCAGGTGTTATGTATTACACATCTTCCTCAGATAGCAGTATTATCAGATCATCATTATTTTGTAATGAAAAGAGTTATAGATAATAAAACTTTTACAAATATAAAAGTCTTATCTAAGGAAGAAAAGCAGATGGAAATTAGTAAAATGCTTGCTGGAGATGATGTTACAGAAGCAACTATTAATAATGTAAAAGAAATGATATGCTCTGCTGAAAATAAAAAAGAAGAAATAAGAAGATAAGTATACATATACTTATTAAATTTGGAAAAGATAAAATCATAGGAAGTTATGGTTTTATCTTTTTTTTATTTATTAATATTTGTAAATAATAGCAATTGTATGTAGGTTTTATAGGAAATAAAAAATAACAATAGAAGAAAAGTAAATAATAACAAAGTTTTTTAAAGTCAATTATATAAGGGATTTAAAGAAATTAATTTTTTTATTATTAAAATTTAGTATAGAGTAAATTTTTTGTCTTTAATAACAACTATCTAATAGGATAAGATACTTGTCCAGTGGATAAATTAAAATCAAGAAGTAAAGGAGGAGAGAAATATGAAGAAAAAATTTTTTTATATGATTAGTCTAATTATAACTCCAATCCTAATTCTAATTTTATTAACCACTGTGAATCTTTTAGGAATACCAAGTAATATTTATACTAACAATAAAGAAAGTATGCCGTCTATTGCTCCTATAGGAAATACCTTGAGAAAAATAGATAATAAAAATGGATATGAAATAAGATTTTTAGGTATGATTCCAGTAAAGTCAGTTCAGGTTCAGAATATAAATGAAATTGAAGTATATCCAGGAGGAATTCCAATTGGTATAAGAGTAAATTCAGAAGGTGTATTAGTAGTGGGATATTCAGATATAACTATTAATAATGAAAGGCAAGAAAGTCCAGGGAAAACAGGAGGACTTGAAATAGGGGATGTAATATTGAAAGTTAACGGAATAGAAATGGAAAATTCTCAGGATCTGTTAAAAGTATTAAAAAAATTAGATAAAGACACTATAAAGGTAGATATATTAAGAAACGGTCAGAATATGACAAAGGTAATTAAATTACAAAAAGAAAATGAAAAAGACTATAAAATAGGTTTGTGGATACGTGATTCTACAGCAGGTGTTGGAACATTGACATTTTATGATAAAGCTACAGGAAAATTTGGAGCCTTAGGGCATCCAATTACAGACTGCGATACTAATGAAAAGTTTTTAATAAAAGATGGTGATGTAGTAGAGTCAAGTATAATAAGCGTAAGAAAAGGTGAAAAAGGATGTCCAGGTGAATTAAAAGGAATATTTATAAATGAAAATCATCCAAGTGGAAAAATTGAAAAAAATACTCAGAGTGGAATATTTGGTAAAATAAATGAATCAAATGCTGTTTTAAAAGAAGGTTCACCTATGAAAATAGGACTTAGAAATGAAATTACTGAAGGAAATGCAAAAATTATAGCTACAGTAGATGAAAAAGGTCCACAAGAATTTGATATACAAATAGAAAAATTATTAAATCAGAGTACCTCAGGATCTAAGAGCATGGTGATTAAGATAACAGATCCAAGACTTCTAGAAAAGACAGGAGGAATAGTACAGGGAATGAGTGGAAGTCCAATAATTCAAAATGGCAAGATAGTTGGAGCTGTAACTCATGTACTTATAAATAAGCCTGATACAGGGTATGGAATATACATTGAGTGGATGCTTGAGGATGCTGGAATAATTAAATAAAAGCTGTAGGAAGCTGTTTCGAAATATAATAAATAAAAGTATTTTGAAACAGCTTATTATAATGACGAATATATTGAAAAAATTTGAGTTTTTAGATAACCGTATAAATATCTAGAAAATACAACCATTGACTTTTATTTTTAAAAATTTAGATATAATTATGTATTAAAATAGGAGGACATCATGGGATAAATTTCAAAAAAATAAAATTATATATCTAAATATAAAAAATTAACCTAAATAGTAATTTTGCGTACAAATTTGATTGTAGAAAAGACTATAATATAATATAATAAAAGTATTAGAAAGTAATAATTTAATATAATATTTACCTATAAATTAACATAACAAGGAAAATTATAAGGGCAATTTTTGAGTTTGGTATTTACTTATAGCAAAAAAAAGTGTATAATTTACAAATAGTGGAAGATAATTACAATATAACTATACAACCAATAAGAGAGTTAAATACTCCTGTCTTAAAGGAGGATACATACCCTTAAGAAATAAAAATATAATGTTTTGTAGAATTTATATTATTAAGGAAATAAAAATATATATTTAAGAATGTTTATAGGGTAAAAAAGTACAAACATAATGCAATAATAGTTAAAGGAGAGAATAAAATGGAAGATTCAAAAATATCAGTACTTATTGCGGATGATAACAAGGAATTCTGCAGTATTTTAAATGATTACTTACTAAATCAAAGGGATATTGTCGTTACTGGAATAGCTAAAGATGGTAGAGAAGCACTAGAGCAGATTGTAGAAAAGAAACCTGATTTAGTTATCCTTGATATTATTATGCCACATCTTGATGGATTAGGTGTATTAGAAAAATTAAATACAATGAATTTAGAAAAAACACCAAGAATAATTATACTATCTGCTGTAGGTCAAGATAAGATAACTCAACAAGCTATAACTTTAGGTGCTGATTATTATACTGTTAAACCATTTGATATGGAAGTATTCACAAAGAGAATAAGAGAAATGTTTAACAGTACACCTGTTCCAGCTGAAAAAGTAAGTGCAGGCAGAGTATCTTTCCCAGTTCAGACACCAGCATTTAATAGTTTAACACAAGAAGCAAAATCACCTGTTGATCTTGAAACAGAAATAACAAATATAATTCATGAAATCGGTGTACCTGCTCATATTAAAGGATATATGTATTTAAGAGAAGCTATAACTATGGTCGTAAATGACATGGAACTTCTTTCAGCAGTTACAAAGGAATTATATCCATCAATAGCTAAAAAGTATAACACTACAGCTTCAAGAGTAGAGAGAGCAATAAGACATGCTATCGAAGTAGCTTGGGGCAGAGGACAAATAGAAGCAATTAATAAGTTATTTGGATACACTGTTCATAATGATAAGGGTAAACCAACAAACTCAGAATTTATTGCAATTATTGCAGATAAATTAAGATTAAAGAATAAAGTTTCTTAGGCTAAGTGATAGAGCTAAAGGTTGATTTTATTAAGCCAACAAACTACCTAAAAATAGTCTTAGAAATGTGAATTTCATACCAATAAATATTATAAATATAACACCACTAATATATTGAGTTTATTTCAATATATTAGTGGTGTTTTTATTGCTTAAAATTTAAATGCATTGCTGATATTATATTAATTATTTTTATGGATTTCTTCATAAAAATAATTTATTACAACACTTAATGTATAATCATAAAGTAAAAATAGAAATTGTGCAATAAATATAATAAGTAATATTGGAAATGAAGATTGCAGTACAATTATATTTTTTGCAATAAAATATATTATACTAAAAAGTATATTAAAGCATATTAGTTTTAATAATATTTCTAAAGGTAGATTTTTTATTTTTTCAATATAGTATTTTATTAGTCCATATATACCAAAAAATAATATATATGATAATGCAGTATTTATTGGTATAAGGAATAAGCTTAGAATACTTGAAGCTGCATAAATAAGTATTGAGTTTTTTACTGATGTTCTTATTAATCCTATAGGAACAATACATGAAGCTATAGTAAGTACAGTAAGCTTGCTTACAGGAATAATAGAAGCGGCATATAGTACAATTAGTGTAAGAGCTGTGAGAATACCGCTTTCTGCAATATGTTTAGCTTTCATATTTAAGCCTCTTTTCATATATATATTAAGTGATTTTTAATGAATTTAACAGCAGGATATAATATCGCCGCCAGTACATTCGCATAATGTATCTAAGCACCAAAGTGTTGTGCAACAATCACATGCATCCATAGTGCTGCTATTAGTTTTTCTGTAGTAAGGATTAGAGTAATTTGTTCCTCGTTGTCTTAATGAATTTAATCCTTGTCTATATTCAAAGTTATTTGGATCCATGTTTACAGCTGTAGTCATATGATTAAGAGCAGAATCGTACCAGCCTTTGTTAAGCATTACGACACCATATAAAAAGTGCCATTCTGCATTTCTGTTATTCATTGAATTTAAGCTATTTTCAGCACTAGAAAAATTTTTGGAATTAATCATTTGTCTTATATGAATAAATTCTGATGAGTCATTTCTGTAAGAGTTATTAGAACCACCAGCTGTTTCATAGCTTCTAGAAGAAGTGCTTGAGGAATAGCTGCTTGATGAACTGTAGTTATTTCCCATATTTTTAGTTAAAGCGTCATATGCTTTATTTATTTCAATGATTTTTTCTTGAGCCAGTTCTTTAAGTGGATTATCGCCATATTGATCAGGGTGATATTTTTTAATAAGTTTTCTATAAGCACTTTTTATTTCATCTTGGCTTGCTCCAGGTTTTACACCGAGTATTTCATATGGATTCATTATAAATCTCTCCTTTTTGTTTTGTTAGTATTTTTTAAAGTTGTATTATTTATTATTTGTGTATATTTGTCCATTAAACCTAATTCAATTATATTGCATAAAATATCTTTATTACGTTTTAAATCTAGTTTTTTTAAATTCTCAATGCATGTATAACCACAATTAAGTATAATAAATTCAATTTTTGGTTTAATAATTTCAATGAATTTATTGTATTCTAAAGCTTCTTTATTGTATAAAAAATTTATAGGATTAAATTTTTTCTTTTCCATATCTTCTTTTAAGTCATCTAAAGCATCAATAATATAAATCCATTTTCCTATAGAATATCCTAAAGTATATAATGTATGTCTAAGTTTTTCACAATCATTAGAAAGTTTAAAAGGATAGTTTTTAAGTACTATACCTACAAGTTCACTGAATGGATCGCATATTTCATCTATTGAAGTAAAGTTTTGTGATTTTTCAAGAATATTAAGTTTTAGAAGGCATTTTTTTATGTATTCATCTATTTTTAATATTGTCTTAGAAAATTTTTTTCTATATGGAGATAATATTGCTGCGGATAGTTTACTTTTTAGGTTTTTATCATCATTAATATCATCTATAAGTTTGTAATAAAATAATGCAATGTTTATAGCAGATGCATATGATAGTGGTTTATTATCAATAACTATAGTTTTCTTTTCTCCTGGATGAAGTATGCATATATGAGAATCTACTTTAACTTCTTCAGGATTTAATCCATCAAGAAGTAGAGCAAGAAAAGTCATATCATAGTTTAATGACAGTCTTGGAATATTGCCAAATTGCTTTTTAATTTCACAGCATAGGCCACAGTAATAGCATTTGAAGCGTTTGAAATCTTTTACTTTTAGTTCTGCTTTGAGTGGTGTAATATATCCAAACAATAAAAACACTCCTTATTAAATTTAGTATTAGCGTGTATATAGTTAATTATAAACTATAGTATATACATATATATATAGGTTAATGAAAATTTTAGATAATATTAACATTTATATTGTATATTTTTTAAATTTATGATAAAAAAATATGTGTAATATTTAGTTGTGTGCTTTATATTCGATAGTTAATTGAGAGGAAATAATAAAAAATGAACAAAAGATAAAAGATATGAAATTAAGATTGATATAAAAAATTAGGAGGAATAAATTATGAAAAAATTTGTTTGTACAGTTTGTGGATATATTTATGAAGGGGAACAGGCTCCAGAAAAATGTCCAGTATGTGGAGTTGGAGCTGAAAAGTTTAAAGAACAATCTGGTGAAAGAAGCTGGGCTTGTGAACATGAAGTTGGAATTGCTAAAGGAGCTTCAGAAGATATAATGGCAGATTTAAAAGCTAATTTTGAAGGAGAATGTACAGAAGTTGGTATGTATTTAGCTATGGCTAGAGTAGCTTATAGAGAAGGATATCCAGAAGTAGGAATGTATTATGAAAAAGCAGCTTATGAAGAAGCTGAACATGCAGCTAAATTTGCTGAATTATTAGGGGAGGTTGTAACTAGCTCAACTAAGAAGAATTTACAATTAAGAGTAGATGCTGAAAATGGTGCTACTGAAGGAAAATTAGATTTAGCTAAAAGAGCTAAAGCTGCTAATTTAGATTCTATCCATGACACAGTTCATGAAATGGCTAAAGATGAGGCAAGACACGGTAAAGCGTTCCAAGGACTTTTAGAGAGATATTTTAATTAATGGAAATGAGTTGAGGTACAAGAACTAAAACAGATTAAATCAATTCGATCTTATTTATTAAAGAAACAGGATATGGAGATATATAAGGATGCATATGGTGAATGTTTTTATACAGAAAATAATGAAAAAATAAATTATACTTTATATGACAGTAATTCTGATAAGGTGGCAGTTATTTTACCTGGTTATGGAAGTGGGTCGCCACATTTTGAATTTGAGGCACTAGCAAAGGAGCTTAGTAAAACATATAAGGTTGTCATTTATGAACCTTTAGGATATGGACTTAGTGACCAAGCTAAAGGCGAGCGTAGTGTGAAAAATTATTGCAGTGAGTTACATGATCTTATGCAGCACTTAGGTTATGATAAATATACCATAATATCACATTCAATTTCTGGAATATATGGTCTTTATTATGCCAATAATTATATGGATGAGGTAGAAGGATTTGTTGGTATTGATTCATCTATTCCAGAACAGACACCAAGAGAAGAGTGGAAAGAAGAATCTGCCCAAGAATACAAATCATATAAAGTTGCAAGTGTAGCTCAAGGGATAATTAATCTTCTTCCTGAATTTACTGATACTGACTCTTTGGAAAAAATACCTGGACTTGATGATGGTGAGAAAAAATTGCCAAAGCATTATATAGACAAATTCCTTTAAATTCTACACAGCTTAATGAAATGAAGCTAAGTGGTTCTAATGCATTAGAATGTTATGATATGAAATTTCCAGATTCTGTACCAGTATTATATGTACTTTCAGAAGAGAATTGTGAGAGTGATGAAAATTGGGAAAAATACCATAGAGATATTGTTACAAACTCAAATAGTAGGGTAACGGTCATAGAAGGTGATCATTATTTACATTGGTCAAATTTAAATACCCTTACTAAAGAAATAGAGGATTGGCAAAAAACAAAATAAATGATTATATTAGCATCTAAAAAGATTTAGTGTTTTTAGATGCTTTTTTTGTTTGGAAATTTATAAAGTATAAATAAAATTAAATTAAAAGTAAAACTATAATATACATACTTAATTTTAGGTTTGTGTAACCATAAATGTTGTCAAAAAAAAGAAAATGGTGTAAAATAGTAGAATGGATTTGATTAGTTTAGATTATATTGTTCTTCTATATTATATTTCTAATGTTTAGAAGAGCAATGTTAATATAGTTTAACAAAATTATAAATTTCAAAGGGAGAGAAGATATGAATAATATATTAGAATGTTTAAGAAAAGTACTACCATATTTATCAGTTATATTTGATGGTGAAGCATCATTTGCTATAACAGATAAGGATAAATATTTAAATGTAGTTTTATCAGAAAAATTACGTTTGAATATTAAGGAAGGAGATAAAATACCTAATGGTGGTGCAGTTTATGAAGCTTTAAGGAAAGGAAAAAATATAATTAGAGAAGTTGGAAAGGAAGTATATGGAATACCATTTAAATCATATGCAGTACCTATTTTTGATGATGAAGGACAAGCAGTAGGAATATTTGTTGTAGGAAAAAGCCTTGAAAAGCAAAAAGAGATTATAAATTTATCAGAAAATCTGACTCAATCTATTGAAGAGATTTCTTTAGCAATACAAGAAATAACAACAAATATGAAGACAATATCAAGTGATAATGAAAATATGGTTAATGAAGTTAATAATGCTACAAAAAATGTTGATGGAAGTAATGAAATATTAAGTATAATAAGAGGCGTTTCAAAACAAACAAATTTATTGGGACTTAATGCAGCAATTGAATCGGCTAGAGCAGGAGAATTTGGAAAAGGTTTTTCAGTTGTAGCAGGTGAAATAAGAAAATTATCTAGTTCAAGTAATGAATCTGTTGCTAAAATAGAAGAAATATTATCAAATATAAAAGGTTCGGTTGATTCAATTTCAAATAAAATTAATAATGTTAATGAATCAGTTGAAACTGGCGTTACAGTTATGGAAGAACTAAATTCAGCTATAGATAAATTAACATCCTCAGCTAAGTATTTAGAAGAATTTGCCAAGGAGAATTAGATAAAAATTAGCTGATTATAATTATTTTCAGTAATACTTATTTTATAAGATATTACTGAAAATAAATTATAAATAGAATATTATTATTTGTATATTTTAATATGAATGAATAGCTTTTCAATGAGCATTAGTTGATTATAGGGTTTATAATTATATTTTTATTATTAGCAGATAAGTTTTTAAACATATTATAAGTTTTCTGATCAAAGCATACCATTGCAATTTCATCAAACATTTCAGGATTATTATTAATAAAAGTAGTTATTTCATCAAGAGCAATAGTACATGCTTCCATTAAAGGATAACAATATGCTCCAGTGCTTATGGAAGGAAATGCAAGAGTTTTTATAGGGTGATTTTTAGTATATTCAGTAAATTCATTAATAAGTAATTCTTTTTTCTTTTGTCCAATAATACCATTACTTTTAAACTTATATATATAATGTTCAAGTATTTCATTACATTGTTTTATATAGATTGATGAATAATTAGAAGCACAGTTTAATACAGATTTATAAGCACTTCGTAAGTATTTTTCTTCAGTTCCAGTATGTCTATAAATTGGTCCAACAGTATGAATTACCCAATATATACCTTTAGATGTTAGATTATAAGATCTTGTTATTTTGGAATGACCAGTTAGACAGCCTTTTAGTTCTCTGCATTCATCTAGAAGTTTGCTTCCACACGCTTTATGAATACAACCATCAACACCACCTCCACCTAGGAGAGATGTATTTGCGGCATTTACAATAGCATCAAATTTAAGTTCAGTTATGTCACCTAATAATATTTTAAAAATAGTCAAATAAATCACCTCATATTTGTCATATAATTCTCATATTAATAGTTTACACCTAAATGATTAAAATAAAAACTAAAAAATATACAATTAATGTAAATTATGAGCGAATATATTTGCTTATTATTTTAAAATGGATAATGTTTAATTGATATATATAAAATAATACCTTGAAATTTCCATGTGAAGAATATTTCAAGGTATTGAAAATTAAAGCTCTTTAATTTCTAAATTTTTTCTTCTGTTATCTAAAGGATTTAAGTTTATATGATGTATTTTTAATCCTTCTTCAGGTTTCATTATGAATTCATCTAAACGGATTCTTCCGTTTTTAGTATTGGCAACTACCATAAGTTCATTACCTTTTCTATATGTAACCCAATTATATCCATCTTTAACAACATCATTAACGTCGTCAATATCAATTAATGCAGTATCTTTTGGATTACCAAATTTATCTCTTAAAATTATACCCATAGTTTCATGGTCTATTTTTTCACAGTCGTTTTTTGCACATCTATCGTATAATTCAAGATTATTTTTTCTATTATCTAGAGTATTTCCGTTTAAATGCTTTATTGGAGCCTTTGGATCAACATCTAAAATAAAACTTTGTATAGTTTGTTTTGTGCGCTTAGTTTTTCCGTTTACATGTGTTGTAATAAATCTTTGAACTAAGTAGTTGTTGAAATCCTTATGCCATTGTGCAAACCAAGGACCAGCATTTTTTACTCTTTCAGCATCAAAAGTATCTATCTTGCAAATAAATTCTGTTCCATCTTTTTTATAAACAGTAATTTCAGTAAGAACATCTTTTGTAGTGTATTTATTTTCTTTTGCTTTTTTATTAGTATTAATAATGAACACCTCTTTCAAAATAGCATGTTTAAATTATTGTATAAACATCATATTATTATATCAGATTTATTATATCAGAACAATTTATATATACAATATTTATCAAAATATGACAAGAAAAATATATTTATAAATACTGTTTTATAGTATATTTTTTACAATAAATCTTAACTTTAAACAGGACAAATGAAATTATTAATTGGTATATATTTATGAAGCTAACTTGAATAATAGTTTTATATATAGAAAGATGTTCTAATATATTTAATTTCACCATAATAATATTATATATTGATAAAGTTTGGAGGTAGCATTATGGATAATATTTCAACATATTCATCTGCAATAATAAGAATGCTTATGGATGTAAAAGAAATAAGTTATTTTGAATTAAAGAAACACTTTGAAAAAAATAAAATATACCCAAATGCTAAGGAAATAAGTAAGTTTGATTTTAATAGGGAATTAGATAAACTTGAAGAAATGGGCATAATATCTATGGATGATGGGTTAATAATATTTGAAGGAATATAGTTGCTAATAATTCTACTTTTTAATGAGGATAAGAATTCTGCAAATGTTATAAAATTTAAACAAAGAGGTAATTTAGCTGTATTGTAATAGGTTAAAAATGTATAAAAAACGAAACATTGAAAACTAAATTAAAATATGGTATATTTACAATATATAAGAAAACCTTTGCGGATATCTTATATAAAAAGAGTAGAGGAATGGGGTAGAAACATGATATTAGTTAACTGTGCATTAAGTCAAGATGAAATTATAAAAATAGTAGAAGACATGGAAATTGACGGTCAAAAACCATTTAAATTTAAGAATAAACAAGGTCTTAAATTACATTTTGATTCTAATTATGGTGATGATCAAAAAGCAGCAGGACTTATAAAGTCACATATTAAGAGCACACCATTAGGAAAAGCTTTATTCTTCAGTGTATATGCTGAGTAATAGATGCTGGCAGTTAAGTGATGAATCTATAAGTCACAAATAAGTTAATTTGCAAGTTTTTTGATTTAAAAATTGCATGTGTTAAAATTGAAATTTTAAAGTTTATGTTGATATAGGGGTTAAAATAAGCTGATTCTTAAATTTTTTAAGAATTAGTTTATTTTTTTTTATTAATTTTATGAAAAATATGAACAATATATACAAATAATACAAATAATATTTAGAAAAGGACAAAATATTATAATGAAAATAAGATAAAATATATGTAAAATAGTAAAAATGTGTTATAATCTAGTTAACGTTACTTCATTAAAGAAAAAATATAGTATACAAAATATGAATTTCTTGATTCAATAAGTTTCATATTTGAAAAAATAACAAAGGAGTTGTTTTAAATTGGGGAGAAAGTTTAAAAGAGTTTTAGTTGCAAACAGAGGGGAAATTGCAATAAGAATTTTTAGGGCATGTCATGAACTTGGTATAAGAACAGTGGCTATATATACAGAAGAGGATAAATATTCTCTTTTTAGAACTAAGGCTCATGAGTCATATTTAATAGGAAGAAATAAGGGGCCAGTTGAAGCTTATTTAAATATTGATGAGATTATTAATCTGGCAATTAAAAAGAATGTTGATGCTATTCATCCAGGATATGGTTTCTTATCTGAAAATCCTGAATTTGCAAGAAGATGTGAAGAAGCAGGTATTGAATTTATAGGACCTAAGCCTGAAATGATGGAAAAGCTTGGTGATAAGATTCAGTCTAAACTTGTTGCAGAAAGTGTTGGAGTTCCAGTAATTCCAGGATTAGAAAAACCAGTTGAAACTGAAGAAGAAGCTTTAGAGGCTGCTAGATATTGTGGATATCCAGTAATGGTAAAAGCTGCTGCAGGTGGTGGCGGAAGAGGTATGAGAATAGTTAGAAAAGAAGAAGATCTTCTTGAAAACTATAGAAATGCTAAAAATGAAGCTAAGAAGGCTTTTGGTATAGATGATATTTATATTGAAAAGTACATAGAGAGACCAAAACATATAGAAGTACAGGTGCTTGGAGATAAGTATGGAAACATTGTACATTTATATGAAAGAGATTGCTCAATTCAAAGAAGACATCAAAAAGTAGTTGAATTTACACCATCTCTTGTACTTACTGATAAGCAGAGAGAAGAAATATGTAATGATGCTCTTAAGATTGCAAAATCAGTTAATTATAGAAGTGCAGGTACATTAGAATTTTTATTTGATTCAAATGGTAATCATTATTTTATAGAAATGAATCCAAGAATTCAGGTTGAACATACTGTAACTGAAATGATTACTGGAATTGATCTTGTACAAAGCCAAATATTAGTTGCAGAAGGATATGCATTAGATTCGAAAGAAATTGGAATTCCATCTCAAGATTCAATTAAGCCAAGAGGGTATGCAATACAATGTAGAATAACTACAGAAGATCCAGCTAATAACTTTGCACCTGATACAGGAAAAATTGATGTATACAGAAGTGGAGCTGGTTTTGGTATAAGACATGATGGAGGTAATGGATTTGCAGGAGCTACAATAAGTCCTTACTATGATAGCCTTCTTGTAAAGACTACTGCATATTCAAGAACTTTTGAAGATACAATAAGAAAATCTATACGTTCAATTAAGGAACTTACTATTTCAGGTGTTAAGACAAATGTAGATTTCCTTATTAATGTGTTAAATAATGAGCAATTTAAAAAAGGTACTTGTGATACTAACTTTATTGCAGACAATCCTCAATTATTTGATATTAATCCAAGAACAGATGAAGAACAAAGGGTTCTTAAATTTATAGGAAATACAATAGTAAATGTAACTAAAGGGAATAAAAAAGAATTTGATATTCCAGTAGTTCCTCATGTAAGTGGAGATATTGTAAAAGACTTGAGAGGAACTAAACAAATTTTAGATGAAAAAGGACCTCAGGGAGTAGTAGATTATATAAAGAATCAAAAGAAATTACTTCTTACAGATACAACTATGAGAGATGCTCAGCAGTCATTACTTGCAACAAGAGTTAGAAGTGTTGATATGAGTAAAGTTGCTAAATCTACAGCTTATTATGGTAAGGATTTATTCTCACTTGAAATGTGGGGAGGAGCAACATTTGATACTGCATATAGATTTCTTAAAGAATCTCCATGGCAGAGATTGGAATCACTTAGAAAGAGAATTCCAAATGTAATGTTCCAAATGCTTTTGAGAGGTGCAAATGCAGTTGGATATAAAAATTATCCTGACAATGTTATTAGAGAATTTATTAGAGAAAGTGCAAAAAGTGGAATTGATATATTCAGAATTTTTGATTCTCTTAATTGGTTAAAAGGAATTGAAGTATCTCTTGATGAAGTTCTTAAAGCAGGTAAGGTTGCAGAAGTAGCACTTTGCTATACTGGTGATATTTTAGATGAAACTAGAGATAAATATTCTCTTGATTATTATGTTAGAAAAGCTAAGGAAATAGAGAAGATGGGAGCGCATATTTTAGCAATTAAGGATATGTCTGCACTTCTTAAACCTTATGCAGCTAAAAAACTTATTACAGCACTTAAAAATGAAGTTTCTATGCCAATACACCTTCATACACATGATACTACAGGTAACGGAGTAGCTACTATTCTTATGGCCGCTGATTCAGGAGTGGATATAGTTGATACAGCATTTAATAGTATGTCTGGACTTACAAGTCAGCCAGCACTTAACTCTGTTGTAGCAGCACTTAAGAATACAGATAGAGATACAGGAATTGATTTAGGTGGAATACAAAAACTTTCAGAATACTGGGAAACAGTAAGAACTGTATATGGTGAATATGAATCAGATTTAAAATCAGGAAGTACAGAAATTTATAATTATGAAATTCCTGGTGGACAATATTCAAACTTAAAACCACAGGCTGAAAGTTTTGGACTTGGTCACAGATTTGATGATATCAAGAAGATGTATAAAACAGTTAATGAAATGCTTGGAGATATAATAAAGGTTACTCCATCATCTAAAATGGTTGGAGATATGGCTATATTCATGGTGCAAAATGAACTTACTCCAGAAAACATATTTGAAAAAGGAAAGAATATGGCATTCCCAGATTCTGTAGTTTCATACTTTAAGGGAATGATGGGACAGCCAGAAGGAGGTTTCCCAGAAAAACTTCAAAAACTTGTATTAAAAGGAGAAGAACCTATAACAGTAAGGCCAGGTGAATTATTACCTCCAGAAGATTTTGATGAGATTGCTAGATACTTAGAAGATAAATATAAGTTTAAGCCATCTAAACAAGATATATTAAGTTATGCTTTATATCCAGAAGTATTTGAAGACTTTATCAAGCATGTTATGGAATATGGTCAAGTAAGACTTATGGGTAGTGATGTATTTTTCCATGGACTTGCGGAAGGTGAAACAAGTGAAATTGAAGTTAAGGAAGGAAAAATTCTTATTGTTCAGTTAATTGAAATTGGAAAACTTGATAACCAAGGATTTAGAACCTTAGAATTCGAAATAAACGGAAATAGAAGATCAATTAAAATTAAGGATAAAACTGAAAGAGCAGAAGCTAATTTAAGTGAGAATTCTATACTGATGGCGGATTCAGATGACAAAATGCAGGTAGGAGCAAGTATACCAGGTAATGTAATTAAAGTTTTAGTTGAAGAAGGTCAAGAAGTAAAAGAAGGCGAAAGTCTTGTAGTTGTTGAAGCTATGAAAATGGAAACAAATGTTGTAGCATCAGCTGATGGTATTGTTGAAAAGATAATGGCTAAAGAAGGTCAACAAGTTAAGACTGGAGAACTTTTAATTCAGTTATCAGGTAAATAGAAGTTAAATGTCAATTGATTTTAATTAGGCTCTAGAGTTAAAAATATAAATAATTAAATGAAGAAAATAAGTTTTCTCCTATTATTAGAGAAAGCTTATTTTCTTATATAATAATATATTTTTTACACAGTTTTATTTAAAATAAATAATATAATATGGTGATAGTTTTTATGGAGATGTGAATAGATATATGATTATATTAAAACCAGATAACGGATTTGTAATACCTGTTGAATATATTAGCAACGAAAAATTATATAACACTAATGATAAAAATTTAAGGTATGAAATACCTAAGGAAATAGTTGATTTTAACAATGATAATAGCAACAGTATTTATCATGAGAATAAAGCAACGAAAATAGATTTACAGGATAATATAGTTCATGATAGACTAATAGATGAAGAAGATGATAATACAGAAGATAATAATATTGAACTTGATGAAATTAGTTCTATGAGACTAGATATAGCTAGAGGAAATCTAAGAAAAGCTATTGAAGTTGAAATTGAAAAAGTAGGAAAACTTGTGCTCGATGATAATGAAATCAATATAAATTCTAATGCATCAAACACATGTTTAGATAGATGGTCGCAATAATGATGAATTAGAAGGAAACATAGTAGTCGATGATGCAAGAGAACAAGTGGAAGATGAGCTTATTGGTGAAGTCACATTGAGTAATGGTATAAAAAGTGAAGCAAGCGAAGAATCATCAGAAAATGATAAATTGAATTAAAGTAAGTATTTTAGAAAATCCATTTTGGGAAATAAGAATAGCTAGATGGATTTTCTTTATATGCTTTATTTTTAAAAAAGTACCAAAATTTTCAATCTTAATTTGTATATATTAAGGGATATTGAAATATTAGAGTTGTTTTTGACTGTACATGGATTAAATGGTATGGTTAGGTTATAATTTGAATTAAGGAGAGAATATAATGATTAAAAGAAACAATTTTATAAGACTTATTGCATGTGCCGCAGTAACTACAAGTTTATTTACAGTATTACCAACAGGGGTAATAGCTGGAGAATATAGCTGTTTTGTTGATTATGATGATGTACAAAGTGGGGAAAGTCTTAAAACAGGAGTAGATTCGAAAGGAATAGAATGGGATTACTATTTGGATGCAGATGGCAATGCATCTATTTGGGGAACATTTTATCCAAAAGAAAATATGATTATACCATCTGAGATAGATGGACATAAAGTAACCAAAATTGCAAAGCTAGTTAAGGAAACAAGCCGTAGTTTGTCTGATTATGGAGTTAGATCAAATACTCCTAAGAGTATTGAAATACCTGAAGGTGTTACTGAAATATCAGGTTATTCATTAAGCTATAAGAATCTTAATAATATAAAGCTTCCATCAACAATAAAATCAATAGGTGCTCATGCATTTAATGAAGCATGGGAAAATGCACATAAGGATTCAAATGGATATGTAGTGTATATAATGGAATACTATTAAGTGCTGATAATGCACAAGGTGATGTTGTAATTCCTAATAGTATAAATTGTATAGGGGATTATGCTTTTTACAATAATGATAATATAACAAGTGTGACTATTCATTCAAATGTTAAGAAAATAGGGAAATATTCATTTTATGGATGTAAGAATTTGAAAAAAGTATCAATGAAAGAAGGAATAGAAGTAATAGGAAGAAATGCTTTTGCAAATTGTTTTGAATTAAAGAATGCAAAGATTCCAAGTACTGTAAAGGAGTTAGGGGTACAAGCTTTTGAACCATCATCTGCTACACAAGATACAAATAATTCAGGTACATCTGAAGGACTAGTAATCTCAGATGGAGTATTATTAAGTGGTAAGGATGCAAAGGGGGATGTAGTTATACCCGATGGAGTTACAAAGATTGCTGAAAGAGCATTTTATAATAATCAGAATATAATAAGTGTTAAGATTCCTAAAACAGTTACAGAAATGGGAAAGACTGCATTTGCAGGATCATCAATAAAGAGTGTTGAGATTCCGGGAAGTATAAAAAATATAGCTTATACAGCATTTGAACACTGCACAAAACTTGAAGAGGTAGAAATAGGTGAGGGTGTTCAGACTATTGGGGAAAAAGCATTTTCTCAATGTGGAAGGATTAAAAAGATTAATCTTCCATCAAGTGTAACCAAAATTGAAAGTGGAGCATTTAGGGGATGTAACAGTCTTGAAACATTTGACTATGGTGAAAATATAGTAGTAAAATATGCAGCTTTCTTAGGAACAAAATTTGATGGTGTTATAGTTTCTAGAGGTAATGTATCAGAAGAAAGTACAGAAGAAAGTACAAAAGAAGGTACAGGAGAAACTAATGACAATGTAAATACATCTATAGAATCACAAAATGGTATACCAGCAAATACTGACGAATCAAGTCAAGTAAAAGATTGTGATAAAGGAATTGCGCTAGGTTTTCAAGCTTGATGGAAAAAAGAAAATGATGGTAAATGGTATTACTATGATAAGAATGATGGGCATAAATGTACAGGTTGGAAATTTGATGAAGATTATAGTTCATGGTTTTATTTGAATCCAGATGGTTCTATGAAGACAGGATGGCTTTATGATTATAACTATGGAAGTTGGTTCTATTTAAATCCAAATGGGACAATGAAGACAGGATGGCTTTATGATTATAGCTATGGAAATTGGTTCTATTTAAATCCAAATGGAACAATGAAAACAGGCTGGCTTAATGATGGAGGTACATGGTACTATTTATACAGTAATGGGGTTATGGCACACAGTACATGGATTAATAAATACTATGTAAATGAAAGTGGAGCTTGGATAAGAACTAGATAAAATTATTGTAGAGTTATAAGAGTTTTCTGATTTTTATTAGGAGTTTTTTCACTTGGTGGAAAAACTCCTAACTTTTGTTATTCATAAACAAACCTTCTTGACTTCAATAGGTTTAAATTAGATAAAGATATATATATACATATATACATTAAATTTTATTTCTTTACAAAAAACTATAAAATATAGCAATTATAATATATAATATAAAATATAAATCAAATATAGTAGCAAAAAATCAAGACTTTATATTAGTTTAATTTTAGTGATATTTTAAATGAATGTGAAATGTAGAATAAATTAAAGCTGACATAATTAAAAAGTAAAGTGATTGAATATTTCTAAAAGTAGAAGCTAGGCAAGGAGGGTACTATGGAGAAGAGTAGTGAGAAGAATGATAAACAGATAAATGACGAAGAGGCTTTAGGGAAAGTTAAACAAAAAAGTGAGATAAAATCAGATGATTATATAGAACTTATAAAAAAGGCTAAAGAGCCATTTAAGAGAGAGATAGCTAATATATTCACGAAAGATGAAAAGTTAATATATATAAGGCAACAGATTGAAAAGTATTCAATAATGAAAGAAGAGAGCCTTATATCTAGTTTTATGACTATTTTTATAAGCTTTATATTTGTTTTTAGTATGATATTACTTTTTGCAAGAATAAGTAATACGATATTTTGCAAGAGTTTAATGTTTACGCTGGTTGTGATATCAGGAGTTATCTGGATGGTAGTATTTTCAATTATGAAAAAAAATAATAAAAATTATTCCATAATTCTATTTGCATTGGAAGAGATAAAAGCAAAACTCATTGGAAGCATTGGAGGCGCAGATGATGAAACATCTAGTCTTAACAGGGAACTTAAAAATATAAATAATTCTATAGAAGAGACTAAGCAACAGGTTAAGGAAAGCTATGCTATAATTGAACAAAAATTTAAAGATAGAATCTATAATTAATATAAAACAGCTGACTGTATAGGAGATTATATATCACTATTCAGTCAGTTTTTTATATGAAATAAGTTTTTAATTTAAGTTTAATGTTATTCTTTTATTAAATTTATGTGGTTATAAATTAATATTGTCTTCCTCTTATAGCATCAATATCAACTTTTATATAGGTTAAGTCTGATATTTTTTCTTTACATTTGTCTATGGAATATTTCTTTTTAAATTGATTTAGAATATGTTCCTTTTCTTGAACTTCGGTAACAATGTGAGGATTGCCATGAGCTGTAATAGTTTGATAGGCTCCCATATAGAAGTCTAGAATATAGTTTTCAAAATAAATACATACTTTGTTACTTTCGCTTAAATCATTTAAATTGGTTTCATTATTCATATTTATAAAGTAAAATGTAAAATTATTATTTTCATCAACGTCAAAAATGAACCATATAGGTGTTATATTTGCAGTACCAGAGTTTATAGTGGCAAGATTGCAAATTTTTTTAGAATTTATAATAGATAAAATTTCATTTTTATAAAGTTGCCTGTATTCACAAATATTCATATATTACCAACTCCTTACTTAGAATCAACTGTAAATGAAAATATAAATTCTGTATATGTATTATTTGAAATAAAGTTATATATATTATATAAACTGTTTTTTATATAATATGACTTGATTTATTTTTTAATGAATAAGAGAAGAAATTAATAAAAAATAACTTTCTAAAACGGATTATATAAGCTATTTTTTCGAAAGTATTGACAATGGTGAGGAAATTAGTTAATATAAAAAACGAAAATGTAAATGCAAATTATTTGCATGTGGAGGATTGGAAATGAAAAAGAAATTATTAAGTGGGATTGCAGCAATTCTTATGGGAATAATGCTTGTAGGATGTGGAGGCAATAAATCTATACAAGAAAATTCAGAAAAAGTTAAAGTTACAGTATCAATATATCCATTAAAAGAATATGCAGAAGCAATAGCAGGCGATAAAGCTGAAATTACATGTATGGTTCCAGAGAATATTGAGCCTCATGATTATGATCCTAAATCAAAGAATCTTACAGAACTTGCAAAGAGCGATATATTTGTATATAACGGGTTAGGGATGGAAAACTGGATTGATAAAGTAAATGAAATAACAAATGATAGCAAAATAATAAAGGTAGATTCAAGTGCTGGCATAGAAATAAGAACAGAAGAAAATGCTATAGATCCACATATATGGTTAAGTATTAAAAATGCAGAAATACAGTCAGAAAATATAAAAAATGCACTTATTGAAGCAGATGCTGAAAACAAAGCATATTATGAAAAGAATTACGAAAAATTTAAGAGTGAATTAGAAGAATTATATAATGAATATAAACCTAAATTTGATAATCTTACAAATAAAAACTTTATAACTGGTCATGCAGCATTTGGATATTTATGTAGGGATTTTGGTATTACACAGAGAAGCGTTGAAAATCTGTTTGGTGAAGGAGAGCCTACACCAGGACAGCTAAAAGAACTTGTGAATTTTTGTAAAGAAAATAATATAAAAACAGTATTTTCAGAATCATTAGCAAGTCCTAAAGTATCTGAAACATTAGCTAATGAAGTAGGAGCAGAAGTAGTTCCTATATATACTTTAGAATCAAAAGAAGATGATAAGAGTTACATTGAAGCTATGAGATATAATTTAGAACAGATTTATAAATGTTCTAACAATGATTGAATAATTAATAAAAACTAATATTTTTATTATATTAACTTTAAATTATAAAGAGAGTACACTTTATATATTAAATATGCTAAAGATATTTAAGAAATTAAATTTTCTTAAGATTAGCACATTTAGTTTTTAAATAAGTGTACTCTTTTTTTATAAAGCTTTATATAAATTTAAATAAATACTAATGTTATGTTAATAGTTCTTGGTGATTTTATAAATTGGATCTGTACAATTTTAATATATGAATTAAATTTTTCTAAATGGGATACTAGATTTTTTAATTTTTATATTATTAAGAGAATCATTGCCATAATTCATAGCAATAATATGCTCTAAGGAGTATTTTTCCTTTTCAAAATCTTTTTCAGAACTTACTATTATTTCTTCTATAGGAAAACAGTCGCTTAAATTTATCTCAAGATATTCTAATATATGCCTTGAAGGTGTTATACGTATTTTCCATTTATCATACTTTGAAGATGATGTTACAGCCAGAGAAGTTGATATAGCACGCCATTCATTTTCTTGAGCATGTTTTATATTTTTAAAGATAAGTCCTATGTTGCTTAAAAATTTTTCTATATTAAATGAATCATAATTAGATATACTATCAAGTATAATTTTATTTTGTAAATCTTCATTGTAAATACATTTTTGCAATTTGTAAAATCCTTGCTTTTCAAGACATATATTAAGTTTGTCTTGGTTAAATCCTATAGCAAACTCTCCATAATGAATCCATTGGCTTAAAAGATCTCCTTTTTCAGATAAAGAAAATACACCTTTATTTGATTGAAGTGAAAATGATAAATCCACAATTTTTTGTACATATATATTATCAGGATTTAAGTACTTTAGTTTTCTGCATAGATTGGATATTTGTTCATTGTCTTTTAAGTATTTAAAATTAGTTGCCCATATAGTTCTGTTTTTTAGAATATTTATTAAAGCATTTTTGTGTGTATAATGATATAAAATAATTCCACTCATTGCATCATATTCCTCACTTTAAATCTTTTATAATATTCTATTTTTTTATGAAATTTAATATGACAAGTAGCGAAAAAAACAGAACATACTAACTATTCTGCTAATTCAGTAAATGTTACAATTGCACTAAATTCAGTGTTAAATATTTTAGACTGATGATTAGCAATGAAATGTTTTCTACATTGTTGAACTAGTTCCCAATATGATCGTTCATTATTTACTTTATTGTCCATTTTAATTATTAGATTATCCATTTTTGAAAGCTGATAGTTATTTCCACCGACTGTATGGAATTCAAACCACGAATAACAAACAGCGTATGTATACATTAATTAATCCCTCCTTAGATTATAAGTAAAATAGTATGTATTCTTATTAAAGAATGTATTTTCAAACGAAATTATAATTGTTTAATTAGTTTAAAAACACAATTAATTATAATATTAACATTAAATAAATCAGGTGTAAACAAAAGGTGCTATAAGTATTGTGAGATTATTTGTATAATAAGTTAAATTGGTGTAGAATAATTTGTATATTACAGATAAATAATAACAGTTTATTTTTATAAAAATAAAAATGAAGGAAGATGAAAAGTGCAAAAGAAGAATAAAAAAGATTATACAATTGATATGTGCAATGGACCAATATTAAAAAAAATGCTTATATTTTCAATACCACTTATGTGTTCAAGTGTGTTGCAGCTTTTGTTTAATGCAGCAGATATTGTGGTGGTAGGAAAGTTTGCAGGGGACAATTCTCTTGCGGCAGTTGGATCTAATACTGCTCTTATAGGACTTCTTACTAACCTTTTTTTTGGACTTTCAATTGGAGCAAATGTACTTTCTGCAAAGTATTATGGAGCAAAAGATCAGAAAAAACTATCAGAAACAGTTCATACATCAATTTTTTTAAGTATTATAAGTGGAATAATTTTAACTATTATAGGAGTAGCAGGGGCAAGAAAAATCTTAATATGGATGCAGACTCCTGATGAAGTGATTGATTTGGCTGCATCATATCTTAGAATATGTTTTTTGGGTATGATTCCAACAATGCTATATAACTTTGGAAGTGCTATTTTAAGATCTGTAGGAGATACAAAAAGACCATTGTATTTTCTTTTTACTGCAGGAATTGTAAATGTAATTTTAAATTTATTTTTAGTAGTTGTATTTAAATTGGATGTTGTAGGAGTTGCAATAGCAACAGTTATTTCACAATGTATATCAGCAGCATTGATAATAAGATGTCTTAGTCATGAGGAAGCTGGAATACATCTTGATATACATAGATTGCATTTGGACAAGAACATATTTGCTGAAATTATGAAAATAGGACTTCCAGCAGGATTTCAAGGAATTTTATTTTCGCTTTCAAATGTAATAATTCAATCATCAGTAAATTCATTTGGTGCAACTGTTATGGCTGGAAATTCAGCAGCAGCAAATGTTGAACAATTTGTTTATTTTGCTATGAATGCATTTTATCAGTCTACAATATCATTTACAAGTCAAAATTATGGAGCTAAAAATTACCACAGAATAAAAAGAATTTTGCTTACAGGACAATTTTGTGTAATTATAGTTGGAGTTGTATTAGGAAATCTAGTAGTATTGTTTGGGCATTCATTACTTGGATTATATACATCAAGTGAAGATGTTATACAGGCAGGAATGGTGAGGTTTGAAATTGTTTCAAAAACATATGCATTATGTGGAATAATGGATGTAATGGTAGGAGCACTTAGGGGAATAGGATATTCAGTAATGCCAATGATTGTTTCTCTTATGGGAGCATGCGTATTTAGGCTTATATGGATTGCAACTATATTTCGTCTTGATAGATTTCATAGTGTACAAGTTGTATATGATTCATATCCAATTTCATGGATACTTACAAGTATAGTACATATAATATGTTTTATATGGGTAATGAAAAAGCTTATGAGAGAAAATGAGGAAGATATTAAGATTGCAAGGGCTTCATAAAGATATAAAGATTGTGAATTTAAATGAATATAGTATAAAATACATAATAAATCAAAATTCAATAAATGATGTTTATTTAAGATAATTTGAAATATTTAAGTTTTAATAATATAGATTATGAAAAATATCGTACTTTTTATTTAATAAAGTGCGATATTTTTTCAAATAATACTAGTAAAATTAAGGAGGAAAAAGGAGAAGAAATAATATGGGAAATAAAGATAATATAGATAATAAATTAAATGAATTGAAAGATATAGTGGTTAAAAAATTAATTAAGAATAAAATGTCAATAACAACTATGGAAAGTTGTACTGGAGGAGCTCTTATAAGTGCTATAACAGACATAGAAGGGGCGTCAAGAATAACAGAAGGTGGATTTGTTACATATTCCAATGAACAAAAAGTTAAAATAGGAGTTCCAAAGGAAATCATTGATACTTATGGAGTATATTCAAAAGAAACAGCTATACATATGGCAAGAGTGTGTCGTATAAAAATAAATTCTGAAATTGGAGTTGGAATAACAGGAACATTAAGTAATATTGATCCTAATAATAAAGATAGCGTTCAAGGTGAAGTATACTTTTGCATAAATTATGGCGGCGATTCCAAAGTAGTAAAAAAAATAAAAGTTCCAATAGAATCTAGGGATGAACAGAAAAAATTTATAATATATGAAATATTGACAGAACTTAAAACCATAATAAATAATTAAAAAACTATAACAAATTTATATAAGATGATTCTAGTTTAGTGTAGAATCATCTTTTTATATGTATCTTTATATAAAAAATAGAAAATTTAAAATGGTGAGTAATTATATTAGTTTGTCATAATAAAAATATAGTAGTTATTCTTGTAAGTAGAATGTTCTGAATTCCCTAGGTGAATATCCTTTGTGATTTTTAAATACCCTGTTAAATGTAGCTATGCTTTTAAATCCTGATAAATAAGCAATTTCTGTTATTGTATGAGATGAATCTGATAAAAGCTGTTGGGCAAGTCGTATTCTTTGGTTTGTTACATATTCAACAAATGAACATGAGGTTACCTGTTTAAAAGTTCTAGAAAAATAGTATGAACTAAAACCAGCAAATGAAGCAACATAATCTAATGAAAGATCATGGCTACAGTTTTTATTTATGTAATTACAGACAGAATGTATTTTTTTTATAGTTTTGATATTAATTGAAGAAGCATTATTGGAATTTTTTTTGTGGATAATATTTACATATCGTGCAAAAGTTAAGAAACATTTATAAAGGCTTATTATCATATTAACACCTTTATAATAATCATCAATTTTATTAAATGATTCTATTTCATGAAGAAAAAAGGACATTTCTTCTGTGATATTTGGAAAATTACACTTTTGGATATGATGGTAATTCCTAAATGTGTTATAGTTAGAAGAAAATTCAGGACGTTCGTTTAACAAAGATGAAGTAAACTGGATGCCAAGAATATCAGCACCACTTCCACTTAGTATTTCATGGAGTTCTCCAGGCCAAATTATAAGAATATCTCCTGGTTTTAGGTGATGAGTTGTATTATTTATAGTTACAAATAAATAAGATGCATTATTTTGATTATTATTAGATTTTGATGGAATGCAGATAATTTCTATATAATTATGCCAGTGCATAGGAAAACAAGTAGAAAATCTGTCTATTACATTTAGGTTGCCGTGAAAACAAAGGTTTTCAAAGTTTGATAAATCTTTCATAGACTATAATCCTTTCTTAGAAGCTATATAATATATTTTTATATTAGGAAAAAAATGGGGTAGTGTCAAATGACAAAAAATGAGAAGTTTTTGACAAATACTAGTTAGTTTTTTTATTAGTGCATTTATATAATGTAATAGAAATAAATTCTTAGGTAATCTTTAATGTACAGCAAAAGATTAATCTTATCTAGTTAACTTAAAATAAAATACATATGGTTGATGGAGGTGGCTTATGGCAGAAAAGAGAATAACAGATATGACAGTTGGAAGCAGTACAAAACATATTATAAAATTTGCACTTCCTTTGCTATTTGGAAATTTATTTCAGCAATTTTATAATCTTGTAGATTCAATAGTAGTAGGAAATTATGTTGGAGCTAATGCACTTGCAGCAGTTGGAGCATGTGGATCTTTGAATTTTTTATTTTTTTCATTAAGTGGAGGAATTTCAGGTGGTATTGGCATAATTGTAGCACAGTATTTTGGAGCAGGAGATACGAGCAAAGTAAAAGATACTATAGCAAATTCAATTTATGTATTAGGTACAGTATGTGTAGTGGTAAGTATAATAGGTATAGTATTTGCGCCTCAGATTCTTGAATTTTTATCTACACCACAAGAAATAATACAGGACTCAATACTTTATCTTAGGACAACCTGTGCAGGAATGATTGCAATTACAGCATATAACGGAGTTTCTTCAATATTAAGAGCACTTGGTGATTCAAAGACTCCGCTTATTTTTCTTATCATTTCTTGTATATTGAATATTGGATTAGATCTTATTTTGGTATTATATTTTAATGCAGGCGTTTTTGGAGTTGCACTTGCAACAATTATTTCTCAAGCAATTTCTGCAGTAACAAGTACAGTTTATGCGTGTAGAAATGTATCATATTTTAAAATAACAAAAGAAGAGAGAAAGCCTGATAAGGATATTATCATTAATTCACTAAAAATAGGAACACCTATGGCATTTCAAAATTCACTTATTGCCATTTCGTGTATAGTTCTTCAAAGTATAGTAAATAGTTTTGGAGCAACAGTAGTGGCAGCTTTTACTGTAACATCTAGAGTTGAGCAAGTAGTAATGCAGCCATATGGTTCTTTATCTATGGCAGTAACAACATTTACGGGACAGAATATGGGGGCTGGAAAAATTGAGCGTGTAAAAAAAGGTTTATACAGTTCTACATTAATGATTCTTTTATTTAGTTTATTAATGCTTCCAGTAGCATATATATTTGGTGAATCAGTAATTGGAATATTTGTAAATGAAGCTGATGTTATTGAAATGGGGGCTAAGGCTCTTAGAATAACAAGTATATGCTATTTCCCACTTGGAATGATATTTATACCTAGAGCATTATTAAATGGCGCTGGCGATGCAAAATTTGCAATGATTAATGGTATTACAGAAGTATTATGTAGAATAGTATTTTCTAATTTGTTTACTAAGATTGCATTTATTGGTTTATGGGGAATCTGGATTACATCAGGAGCAACATGGACAGTTACGGCAGTAGTATGTATTTTGCGTTATGCAAGCGGAGTATGGAAAACAAAAGCAATAGTTTTAACAGCACATTAAAAAAAATCCCCAATAAGTTTGGGGATTTTTTTATATTTATATTCATGAGCTTTATAGATTTATATATTAATTTACTATTTAAATATTCTTTTAACAAAGTTGTATAAACCATGTTTCCATACTATGAAATTATGGTCTCCATCAATTGTATACCATAAATGTTGAACATCATTTTTTAATAATGTTTCGTGGTAAATGTTTGGATTATTATGAACAACACTGTCAGTATTTCCGTTACATATTAAAATAAGTTTAGGAAAGTTTTCTGAATTTCTATTTAAAGTAAATTTATCTGGCGTAAATTGACCAGGGTAATTTAATGTTTTTTCTGGAAGAAGTCCAGGTGCAGGAGAAAATGCTCCAATGTATGCAAATTTTTCTGGCTCTGTAAATCCTATAAAAAGAGATTCACGTCCACCCATTGAAAGACCAGCAATAGCTGTATTTTCTCTGCCTTCTTTTGTAGAATAATTAGAAGTTATAAATGGCATCAAATCATTATTTAAATCATTTATAAAATTGTCAAAGGCATTTATATTTTCAAAACTTAGTATATCTTTTGGGCATGCATCATCATATGAAGCTCTTACGTTAGGCATAACAACAATCATTTCGGCACAGTGTCCTTCTGCTTGAAGATTTCCAATTATTTCTGCAGGGTTACCTCCAAGCCATTCTTTATGGTCGCCTCCTATACCATGTAGTAAGTATAGTACAGGATATTTTTTATTTTTTGAATAGTCTGGTGGTAATAATACATTACATTTTCTGGTATTACCAGTAGTTTTAGAGTAGTATGAAACTTCTTTTAAATCTCCATATTTAATTTCTGCTTTTTTAGTGTCAAATTCACTTGGAACTGAATAGTTTTCCATATTTATCCCCCTTTTTTGTTAACTAAAAGCTATATATGCAAAAAATAAGTATAATTTGATTATATTATTTGAACAATTTAATATCAATACAATCAAGAAACCATTTACAGTAAGAGGTATTTATTATAAAATTATTTATATTTTTATGAATTAATGGAGTGATTTTATAAGTATGTTTTACATGAATATTTAAAGCATATAATTAATAACAGAATAAAGGCAATATTATAATATTATTTTATATATGGAGGTAAATGTTGAAGAAGAATAGACGTGAGGAAAAAGTTATATTAAAAGAAAAACGTAATCTAGCTAAAAAAGAAGAAAAATTTATAAACAAAAAAGAAAATTTGTTGTTAAAGAAAAAGTTGGATCCATTAAAAAGCAAAGTTGAAGAAAAGATACCTGATAAATTGGCAAATACAATAAATAAGGCATTTGAAACGGGATTTTACTACATTTTTGCAAAAGGAACATCAATAATTGAAAAAAGCTATAATATGAATGAGATAAAGCTTGAAGCAGATGTAAATAAATATAGATTATCTAAAGAAATAAGTACCAAAAATTTAAAAATAATAGATAAAGGAGTTAATCAAGGTAAGGTAATAAGTCAAGGAATTACAGCAGTTGAAGGTTCTGCACTTGGATTCTTAGGTATTGGAATGCCAGATGTGCCTGTGTTTATTTCAGTTATTCTCAGGATGATTTATGAAATTTCTCTTAAGTATGGTTTTAGTTATGATAATGACAGAGAAAAGGTGTTTATATTAAATATAATATGTTTTGGAATAAGTAAGGCGGAACATAAAAAGAAATATTCAGAAGCATGTGATAAAATAGCAGGATTAATTGATGACAATAAAGAATGTGATATAGATTTAAATATTGATAATATGATAAAGGAAACTTCAAAAAATCTTGTTAATACACTTCTTGTTTCAAAGTTTATTCAAGGAATTCCTTTAGTTGGAACGGTAGGTGGAGTTGTTAATTATATGGTTTTAAGTAATATAAGTAAGGCTGCTAAAATGAAGTATAAGAAGAGATTTATAAATAAGCTGTAATAACATATAAATATATGGTGTGGATTATTTTAGATGTTAAAATTTATTAAAAAAAGGTTTACAATAATTGGTCATAATGGTATAATAATAAACATAGGAACTGGTTGTAGCATATCGAGATTTTACTAGTTACTATAATAAGGCAAAAAGCCGTAGAGTATCCCCAAATTCATTTTTGAATTTGGGGTATCTTTTTTTATATAGAATTTGAATAATATTATGTAAAGTGTATATAAATTAAATGAAAGGGGATTATTTAAGTGAAAGATATTAATTATAGGATTGGTTTAGATGTTGGAATAGCATCTGTTGGATGGGCAGTAATAAATTTAGATAAACAAAGAATAGAAGATTTAGGCGTAAGAATTTTTGAGGCAGCAGAACATCCTAAAGATGGTTCATCATTAGCGCTTCCACGAAGATTAGCAAGAAGTAGAAGAAGACTATTAAGGCGTAAGGCTTATAGAATAAAAAGAGTAAAAAAATTAATTAGTGATTTTGGAATTTTATCAAAAGAAGAAATAGACAATCTATATAATGAATATGAAGATATTTGGTCTTTGAGAGTAAAAGCACTAAATCAAAGAGTTACTGCTAAAGAATGGGCTAAGATTTTAATTAATTTATGTAAAAGAAGAGGGTTTAAATCTAATAGAAAAAATGAAGCAAAAGACAAAGAAGCTGGAAAGCTTATTTCAAGTATAAAAATTAATGAAAATCGTATGCTTGATTTAAATGCTAAAACTGTAGCTGAATATATGTACAAGTTAAAAGAACAAACTGCGGATAAGTATATGCCTATTAGAAATAAAAATGGCACGTATAATATGTGTGTGTCTAGAATGATGATTGAAAATGAAATAAAAATATTATTTGAGAGCCAAAGAAATTTAGGATCAGAATTTGCAAATGAGAAAATTGAGAAAGAATATTTAAATATTTTTAATGCACAAAGACCGTATTCAAAGTTTGAAGATTTAGAAAAAATGATTGGATACTGTACTTTTGAAAAAGATAACAAGGAGCTTAGGGCACCTAAAAATTGTATTTCAGTTGAGGAATTTATTTTATATGATAACATGAATAAACTTTCAATTATAAACAATGGAAATAAACGTAATCTTACAAAAGAAGAACGTAACACAATAATTGAAAATGCATATAAAAAAAATGAAATAAAATATAAAGATTTAAGAAAGATTTTATCATTAGATGATAATGATAGATTTTCTGGACTTACTTATAGTAATAAAACTGATATATCTAAAACTGAAAATTCAAAGTTTGTATCTATGAAAGGGTATCATGAGATTAAGAAGTCAATCGAAAAGAACCTTGGAAAAGAAAAATGGAATAATATAAAAAATGATAGAAAGCTTCTTAATGATTTAGCTTATGTTCTTACAATTGCTAAAACAGATGAAGATATTATAAAGCAACTAAAAATAAGAAATGTAGATGAAGATATTATAAATGCAGTTATTGAAATATCTTTTACCAAATTTAATAATTTATCTATAAAAGCAATAGAAAAAATACTGCCATACTTAAAAGAGGGGTATCAGTATAATGAAGCCTGTGACAAAGCTGGATATGATTTTAAGGCAGTTTTTAAAGGTGAAAAAGAATTAAAACTTCCTCTAATAAATGCAGAGGAAATTATTAACCCTGTTGTAATACGTTCATTAACGCAGACTAGAAAAGTTGTTAATGCAATTATAGATAAGTATGGTTCGCCTAGGGGTATAAATATAGAACTTGCTAGGGATTTAGCTAAAAGCTTTAAGGACAGGAAAAATATCGAAAAACAACAGAAAGAAAACAGAGATAATAAAGAAAAAATTAGAAACGAACTTAAAGAACTTATGAGAAAAGAACCTACTGGCAGCGAAGTATTAAAGTATAGACTTTGGAAGGAACAAAAAGAAGAATGTGCATATTCACAGGAACATATCTATATAGATGATTTATTTAAGCCTGGCTTATATGAAATTGATCATATTATACCTTTTAGTAGATGTTTTGATGATAGTTTAAGTAATAAAGTTCTTGTTAAGGGGGTAGAGAATCAGAATAAGAAAAACAGGATTCCTTATGAGTATTTTGGAAGTGATACAGATAGATGGCATAAATTTGAAGTTTGGGTTGAACAAAGCAGCCTTGGATTAAAAAAGAAAACTAACCTGCTTAAAAAGAAGGTTTCAGAAGAAGAACAAAAAGCGTTTAAATCAAGAAATTTGAACGATACAAGATATATATCAAAATATATTGCTAACTATATAGATAATAGATTGATATTTAAAGAGGATAATGTGAAAAGGAACACCAAGAAAGTAATTACAATTAATGGAGGAGCTACATCATTTTTAAGAGCAAAATGGGGATTGATTAAAGTAAGAGAAAATGGAGATAAGCATCATGCATTGGATGCAGCAGTAATAGCAGTAACTACTCAAAAAATGGTTAATGAAATATCAAAATATAGTAAAGCTAATGAGTTAAAAAATATTAAATGTAATGAAGAATATATAGACATAGAAACTGGTGAAGTAATAGATGAAAATATAATTAAACAGAATAAAGTATTATTGAAAGATGTACTTCCAAGACCATGGAGAGGTTTTTCACAGGAGTTGAAACTTAGATTAAGTGATAATCCAAAAGAAGAACTTAAAAAATTATCATTTGATTCTTATGATAATGAATTCATTGAAAATACTGTAAGACCTGTATTTGTATCTAGAGTTCCTAATAGAAAAGCTAGTGGAATGTTGTTTAAAGAAACTATATATTCAGCTAATGCATTTAAAAATAATAAATCTATTGTAAAAAAGAATTTATGTGATCTTAAATTATCTGATATGGATAATGTATATAATTATAGTAGTGATAAAAAATTATATGATTCAATAAAAGAACAGTTAGTTAAATATGATGGAAATGCAAAAAAGGCATTTGAAAATGGATTTAGAAAACCTACTAAAAGTGGAAAGTTAGGTCCTGTTGTAAAAAGTATCAAAATCGTTACAAATTTGATTGCAAAAGATATGGTAGATTTAAATAAAGGAAAGGTGCAGAAAGACGGAATAGTAAGAGTAGATATTTATAAGAAAGATAAAAAATATTATTCAGTACCAGTATATAGAGTAGACATAGCCAAAGGTGTAATACCTAAAAAAGCTGCTGTAAACCATAAACCAGAAAGTGAATGGACTGAAATAGATGAAAATTATGAATTTCAATTTTCAGTATATAAAAATGATTTGATTGAGATAAAGAGGGAGAATGAAGAAAGTATTTTTGGTTATTTTAACAACTTTGATAGAGATTCAGCTAGATATGTAATCAAAAGTCATGATAATTCATTAGAACAAAAGATAGCAATAAAAAAAGGGGTAAAGGAATTAAATAAATATGAAGTTAATGTGCTTGGAGAATATTATAAAGTAAAAGGTGGTAAATAAAAATTGAGCTTTAGAAGCATAGTAATTTCCAATTCTGCAAATCTTGCAGTTAAAAATAATAGCATGACTATAACTACTGATGAAAGTTATAATGTACCAATTGAAGATATCTCAACTTTAGTTATTGATTCGATTGGAATTAGATTAACTAATAAATTACTCTCAAATCTTGCAGAAAATAATGTGGCTACAATATTATGCAATGAAAAACATTTGCCAAATGCAATAGTTTTACCAATTAATTCACACTATAAATCTTATAAAGTACTTAAGGAACAATTAGATTCAAGTGCTGCATTTAGAAAGAGGATATGGCAAAAAATAATTATGAGAAAACTATATAATCAAGGTAAATGTTTAGAACTACTTGGATTAAATGGATTTGAATATTTATATAAGTTATCAGATAAAGTTGAAAGTGGAGATAAAAATAACAGAGAAGCAGTTGGAGCAAAATTTTATTTTACATGTTTATTTGGCGAAGAATTTAAAAGAAGAAATTCAGATATAATTAATGCTGGACTTAATTATGGATATACAATAGTGAGAAGTGCTATTGCTAGATCCTTGGTTGCATATGGATTTAACTGTACATTAGGAGTTAATCACTGTAGTGAGTTAAACAGCTTTAATTTAGCTGATGATTTTATTGAACCTTTTAGACCTATAGTTGATTTGTGGGTTTATGAAAATATGAGAAATAGTGAAGAGTTTACAAAAGAAGATAGAATTAAATTAATAGATCTTTTAAATTATGAATGTATTATAGACGGGCAAAATCAATCAATTTTGAATGCAATAGACATAGTTATAGCTTCATATTCAACGTGTTGTAATAAAAAGAATTATGAATTACTAAAATTGCCATATATAAAAAAATTGGAATATCATTTGTATGAGTAACAGATTTATGAGAATATTAGTATTTTTTGATTTGCCCGTAGTAAAATATGAAGATAAAAAAGAATATCAAAAGTTTAGAAGATTTTTAATTAATGATGGGTACAATATGGTTCAATTTTCAGTTTATTCTAGGATATGTAATGGGACTGAAGGAGCAAACAAGCATATATCAAGACTTATGCATAATTTGCCACAGAGAGGCTCAGTAAGATATCTTCAGATAACAGAAAAACAATATACACAGATGAAATTTCTTGTGGGAAAACAAAAACCACAAGAAAGAAAGGTTAAAGCAACACAATTGAGTATTTTTTAAATAGTAAATTCCCCTGTAATTAAGTTAATTACAGGGGTTTCTTAATTTATATTATAGCATATCGAGATTTTACTAGGAACTATAACTCATTTATGCTTCTAAAGGGTTCTATAAAAATTATAGCATATCGAGATTTTACTAGGAACTATAACGGCTGAATATTCATTCCATCTATTAGATTTATTATAGCATATCGAGATTTTACTAGGAACTATAACTTTACACTCTTTTTATTTTGTGATATATTAATTATAGCATATCGAGATTTTACTAGGAACTATAACCATGTATTTCATTCAAGGACAACAAGACAGATTATAGCATATCGAGATTTTACTAGGAACTATAACTTTGGAAAATATGAAAGTGAAATTATGGGTATTATAGCATATCGAGATTTTACTAGGAACTATAACAAAAAAGGTGCAATAAAAGAAGAAGCTCCAATTATAGCATATCGAGATTTTACTAGGAACTATAACAAAAACTTAGTAGACAAAAATATTATGTTAATTATAGCATATCGAGATTTTACTAGGAACTATAACTCTTGATGAAAGGGACATCTTATATATCCCATTATAGCATATCGAGATTTTACTAGGAACTATAACACAATGTACATATGCTACTCTCTCTTTATATTATAGCATATCGAGATTTTACTAGGAACTATAACTATAAAATCACTTGTATTTAACATTTGGCATTATAGCATATCGAGATTTTACTAGGAACTATAACCTCAAAATGCCCTTTATTATCCTCGCTAGGATTATAGCATATCGAGATTTTACTAGGAACTATAACCTACTATTTCTATAGTAGTATTAATTGCAAATTATAGCATATCGAGATTTTACTAGGAACTATAACAATATAAATAGTATTTAAGTTAGGAAGTGTATTATAGCATATCGAGATTTTACTAGGAACTATAACTTATCATCTATATTATTCCATCCCATTATTATTATAGCATATCGAGATTTTACTAGGAACTATAACTCTTAACATTGCCATGGCTAATCATTAAAAATTATAGCATATCGAGATTTTACTAGGAACTATAACGTTGATAAACAAGAGGTTGTTAACACTAATATTATAGCATATCGAGATTTTACTAGGAACTATAACGAAAATGAAGTATTGCCACAAGGATTACATATTATAGCATATCGAGATTTTACTAGGAACTATAACTTTTTTTATGTTGTATAGAAATAAAAAATAATTATAGCATATCGAGATTTTACTAGGAACTATAACCAATGCGGTTAATTGTAGTAGGCATAATAATTATAGCATATCGAGATTTTACTAGGAACTATAACCTACATTTATTAGTTGCACTTTCTGTCATAATTATAGCATATCGAGATTTTACTAGGAACTATAACCTCTATCCATTTAGAACCGTTCCACTTGGGATTATAGCATATCGAGATTTTACTAGGAACTATAACTTATCTGTATTAAATCCATTAATGATGAAAATTATAGCATATCGAGATTTTACTAGGAACTATAACTCTATGGGAATAATATACGGTCATGTCAACATTATAGCATATCGAGATTTTACTAGGAACTATAACAAATCGAAGATACTTTATTGATAAGAATGAATTATAGCATATCGAGATTTTACTAGGAACTATAACTCTTTTTACGTTTTTAACCCAAATCATTTAATTATAGCA
>SVCE01000029.1 GCA_015058525.1 Clostridium butyricum | reverse complement strand
CTAATAATTGTTGCATAACATCTTTTAGTAACTTTTGCATTAAGCCATTTTTACCGACGACATCGTCCATTGTTTTGCACTTCTTTATTTCTTCTTCATAATTTATTTTTGGTTCTTTCATTTGGAATCCTCCCTTATCAATTTGAAGTATATTATTCCAAATCTTCCATCAAACCATACAAAAAAAGAATGTGGAAAGATTTATTTACACAAATCTCTCCACATTCCCATGTGAGAAGACTTATGAGTGCAAGTGGACAAGAAGTTAAGGCAAATCTTGTATGGACTGACCCTCCTTATAATGTGGCATACGAAGATAGCAAAGGCAGGAGTATAAAGAATGATGATATGGATTCAAAAGTATTTAAAGAATTTTTAGATTTGGTGTTTGCTAATTATAGTAGATTTACAGATAAGAACTGTCCTTTTTATGTTTGCTATGCTTCAAAAGAACATATTAATTTTGAAAATTCAATGAAAGATAATGATATTAATGTAAGGACTCAAATAATTTGGGTAAAGAATGTTGCTACATTTGGATTTGCACAATACAAGTGGAAGCATGAGCCTATATTATATGGAGCAAAAGAAAATGGATCATTACAGTTTTATGGAGATAGAAAGAATACAACTGTGTGGGAAAATTTAAATCATGAAGCTTTTGAAATTGAAAGAGTCAATGATAAGAAAATAATTAAAATACAAGCTGAAGGTAGAGATTATCATATCACAGTTAATGATATTGAAAATATAGAAATAGATAGCCATGATAATTCTACAGTTTGGAAGGTTCCTAGAGAAAGTAATTATGTACATCCTAATCAAAAGCCATTACAACTTATTATGAAAGCAATAAGTAATTCATCAAAAGCAGGAGATGTAATGCTTGAGTTATTTGGTGGAAGTGGTTCAACATTAATTGCTGCAGAGCAGATGGGAAGAATATCTTATAACATGGAACTTGATCCTGTGTATGCACAAATAATAATTAATAGGTTTGAACAAGTTACTGGGATTAAAGCAGAGTTGGTGAGAGATGAGTAAAGATGTTCAGAAGATAAGATTAGAAGAATATATAAAAGAGAATGATAATAATTTGAAGATTATTAAGGCATCTATAAATAAATTCTTAAAGGAATTATCTGAAGGAAATATACGAATTGATAATGTTGCAGACTTTGAAAAATTAGTTAAACTTGATACTCATTTAAAAGAACAGGATATGAAATATAGAAACTTTTTGAGGTTTAAATAATGGCTAAATATAAAGGATGTCCAAGATGCAAAAGAAAGATGCCATTAGAAGTAAAAGGACAATGTGAAGAATGTAAAAGAAATAAATATAAATATTTAAAGACTTTACCTAGTGTTAAAAGAGAGAGAGTACAGAAGGTTTATAATAATCCACAATGGGCGAGAGTAAGGCTTGAAGCTATTAAGAGAGCAAATGGATTGTGTGAAATATGTAAAGCACAGGGAAGACTTAGAACAGGAAATGAAGTACATCATATTGTTAAGGTTGCTAATGGAAATAGTGATAAGCATTATGATTTGGATAATTTGATTTATGTTTGTACTAGGTGTCATAGAGTTATTGAGGGAATGAATGTTGAAGAAATATTAAAGTATATTAGTTTTCATGTGTAAAGAAGAAGGTTATAATTACACTATGAATTGCAAAAAAGTGGGTGTGAGTATGAATACAAGAACTATTATGATTTTTCCTGAGTTTGAAAATATGGGGATTATAAATGATATCCGTGAAAAGTATGATCCTTTGGCAAATTTAGTATTACCTCATATTACTCTAGTATTTCCTTTTGATAGCGAGTTAACTAATGAAGAGATTAAGTTGCATTTACAAAGAAGTTTAAGAGATATACAGCCATTTAAAATTGAATTATCAGGTTTTAGTAAACAAGAAAATAGATATGGTAACTACTTATTTTTAAATGTAGTACAAGGTGCATATATCATAAAAAACATTCACAATATGCTATACAGTGATAAGTTGAAACAATTTTATATGGGAAATAATGACTATATTCCGCATATGACAGTTGGGAAGTTATCGTCTGTGGAATTACTTGATAAAGCATTTGAGGATGTAAGTAGGTATAATGATAAATTTAATACTATTATCAACAAGATATCAGTTGAAATGATTGGTGAGCATGAAGAATCAATTATTATAATAGAACACAATCTAAATTGACAAAGTTTAATTTGTCATTTAGAGATACTATGTTGATATTAATGGGGGAGATATGTTTTTTTTCTAGGCACTTGCCTATAGAACATAAGCCCCTCAGTAATTTATAAAAAATGCCGAAATGGAGTTTTTTATAATTTGTAACAGTATAGAATTAATATAAAAGTATTACAATTAAGAAAATATAATTTAAGGATGGATAGTTATGCTTTTTAGAATAGAAGATAATGAAAATTTAGATGGTCATTGTAGAGAATATGAAATTTCATATGATAATCTTCCCAAATTAGATATAGAGGAACTTGAAAACTATATTGCAGATGAAATACGTAAGGAAATTAATAATAGCAATGATAGAAAACTATTGAGTTATTCCAAATCTTTAGGTATTTGTTTGTTAAAATATAATCAGTATGCTTACAATGAATTACATATTAACATGAATAATTGGTGTGATGGTGTTTATTTCTATGATTTGAAGAATCCAGGAGTGCCATGTTATTGTCCATTTGATTTATCGTATGGTTTGTTGAAGATGTCATCTCTGCAGACAAGAACACAAATAATACTTCTGAATTTTCAAGTAGATGTATCAAATAATAATTTATTGGATAGTTATTTGAAGGTAAAAACTAGAACAGGAAGAAAGAAATGTGCATCTCCAGAAAAGGATAAAGAAGTGTTGTGTATGCAATCTCCTAATGATATCATTATTTCTCAATATTTAGATTCTGTTTATATATTATACGCATTGAGCTTGAAATACGGTATGAAAAAATCTATATATATAAATTTGATTAATGAAATTAGTAATTTAGAAGAATTTCGTTTTCAATTCTGTGGAGAATCAGAACGTGATGGTTTACTTAAAATAGTTGACTATCTTTATAGATATGGGGACTATGAAAGAAAAATAAGCTCCATAGTAGTGAAAGATAGTTGGAAGTCAAAAAAAGTACCTGTATATTACGATCCTATTTCCCAATTACACGATATACAAAAAGATAGTTTTTTAGACTCATATAGGTTAAGTGATTATAATGAAAATATTGTGTCTGATTGTATATGGGATTGTTATTCTCAAGAATATTTGTAAAATATATATCGGACTTTAATCATGTAGATTAACATAGAGTATTAACAAATAGGAGGTGATACCATAGCAAGAGCACCAAAACCAATTGCCCTGCAAACATCAAAGATGGGCAAAGGAGAAAAAGAGCGTAGGCAAGAAGCAGAAGATAAATTAAAAGGAAATGATGATAAAGTTTATAAGCCACCACGAGGGATGAATCCGAGGGTGGCTAAAATTTATGTTGCAATCGTTGAAGAATTAAAACATGCCAAAGTATTAAATAATTTAGATATAGATTTGATAAGCATTACTGCTGATTCAATTTATAGGCTTGGAGTTGCTAGAAAAAATCTTGATGAACAGGGTGAAGTTATTACTGACTTCAATGGAAAGTTATTTAAATCACCTTGGGTTCAGATTACCAAAGACTATCAAGCTATTTTTCATGCAGGAGTTAGAGAGCTTGGATTGTCACCTTCAAGCAGAGCAAAACTTGCAATGTATCAAGTTGAAGCTAATGCAGATATAAGTGAGGAGGATGAACTCTTTGATAACATATAGCTGTATAGAGGAAACAAAAGCTTATTGGTATGCTTGGAATGTAGTTGAAGGTAATATTATTGTTTGTGAGGATGTATTTAACTGTTGTAATAGATTTTTAAAGGATATTGAAAAATCAGAAAGTGAAGATTTTCCGTATTATTTTGATTTAGATATTATGGCTAGAATTGAAAATGTGGCTTCATGTTTTAAATTTACAAGTGGAGCTAGAGCAGGAGAAAAGATTGATTTAGCACCACCACAAAGTTTTATACTAGGAAATATATATGGTTGGAGATTTAAGAATAATAAAAAGAAACGAAGATTTAGATTTGTTTTCTTGATGATTTCAAGAAAGAATTCTAAGTCTTTTTTAATTGCCTTAATTTCACTTATGGCTATGATGGATGAGCAGGAAAATGAAACTTACTCATTTGCAGGAAAGAAAGAGCAGGCAAGAATATGTTTTGAACAGGCGAAAGCATTAATAAGGAGCAATCCTAAAGTAGCAAGGAAGTTTAAATTAAATAAACTTGAAATAATTTTAAAGAAGAACAATTCAAAGTTTCAGCCTTTAGCTTCAGAAGAAAAAACACTTGATGGTACTTCACCATCAACTGGAATTATTGATGAAGCTTATATTGTTCCTGTTGGGGTTAAAAACTCAGTATCATCTGGAACAGGTGCAAGATTATCTCCATTAATAGTTTGTATTACAACAAGCTATGATGTTCCAAGTGTAGGCAACTGGGCGTGGGAAGATATGCAGTATACAAAGAAAATTAATGAGGGACTTGTAGATAATGAAAGGCACTTTGGAATGATATATTCGCTTGATGATGAAAATGAAATTGATAAGCCTGAGATGTGGGAAAAGGCAAATCCATTAATACCTTATTCACCAGTACTTATGGAAGATTTACATGAAGCATATAAGAGAACAAAATTATCACCAGCAGAACTTAGAAATTTCAAGATTAAAAGGATGAATTTAATTCTTGATGGAATAGGAATTGATAAATATCTGCATTTACCATCATGGAGAGAAAACAAAATAGATAATATTGATTTCAATAAGAAATATGTTTTTTATGGTGTTGATTTATCTATTACAACGGATTTATCAGCAGTAGCAAAATGTGTTTATGACCCTATATCAGATAATTTTGAAATAGAAGTTCATGGTTTTGCTCCAAAAGAAAATATTCATGAATTAGAAGTAAGAGATGGAATACCTTACAGACAGTATGCAGATGAAGGATATATGACTTTATGTGATGGTAGAATAATAGACCAAGATTTTATTATTGAGTGGATTTTGAAAAATCAAAATCAAGAGTATATAGCAATGGTAGGATATGACCCTTATAATTCAGATTATATGCTTAATAGATTAGATGAACTTGGGATTAATACTTTTGAAATAAGACAGGGGTACAGAATGTTATCTGGACCAACTAAATTATTTAGAGAATATGTGTATAAACATAAGATTAAATACAAAGAAAATCCAATATTAGATTGGTGTGTAAGTAATGCAATAACAACAAAAGATAAGTTTCAAAATGAGATTTTAGATAAGGTCAAATCAGAAAATAAAATTGATTTACTGGCTGCTGCAATATTTGCATTTTTAATGTGTGACATGGAGAAATGGAATTATGTAAGCAAGGAATATGACGATGATTATATTGCATAAAGGGGTGAAATAGTGGATTTAAAAGAACGTATGAAGAAATCAATAGAGAACTTCATAAGATTTGGAGGAAATGAAAAGTCAATTGAACTAGATCAAGAAAGTATGGCTACTATTAGTGATATTAAAGATGATGGGATAACTGATTTTAAAATAGACAATATTCCATTAACAAGGGAAGTAGCAATGAAAATAACTGCACTTAATGAAGGTATAAATCAGATTGCAGACTCAATATCAGCATTACCTGTTTATTTATATAAAAGAGAAGATGATGGTTCAAGGCAGAAGGTTAATGACAAGAGAAATAAATTATTAAATCTTGAAAATAGTAAGCATTCAACATCGTATAACATGAAGAAAAATTTAATAATGGACTTTTTATTTTATGGTAATGGCTATCTTGATATTAACAGAGATATTAAAAATGAAATTATTTCACTTATGCATATTCCATATAAAGAAATTCAGCTTATAGATGTAAATTCAATTAATAAAAGAGAATTAGAATATCAATATAGCTATTGGGGAATGACAAATGAATTTCATGAAGTATTGAATTTAGTTAGAAATCCATATAAAGACCAGCTTAATGGTGTTGGAGTATTAGAGGAAGGTTCAATGGCACTTGAAGGAGCAAATGGACTTGATGAATATTCTAAAAATGTTATTAATACAGGATTTAATGCTCGAGGAGTAATTGAAAGTGAAAAGATAATGTCAAAGCCTTCAAGACAGAGTTTAACTGCAATGCTAAAAAGATTTTTTAGTGGTGGAAAGAATGCAGGAAAGATATTAATTCTTGATGATGGTATGAAGTTTAAGGGGTTAAGTTTATCTCCTGCTGATATGAATTTATTACAGCAAAAGAGCTTTACAGTTGAAGATATTGCAAGACTTTTAAAAATTCCAAGTTATATGTTAGGAGCTTCAGGTTCAAGTATGGTTTATTCAAATGTAGAGCAAACACAGTTAATGTTTTTACAAATGACAATAGACCCAATTCTAAGATTAATTGAAGATACATTTAACAAATATCTGCTTACGGAAGATGAAAAGGAGAATGGATTTTTCTTTGAATTTAATACTCAGAATATGCTAAGAACTACACCAGAAAAAGAAATATTAATGTATGCAAATGCAGTAAAAGGCTCACTTATTACTGTTAATGAAGCAAGAAGAAAAATGAATTGGAATCATTTAAAGGGAATGGATAGACCAATTGTTATGAGTGGAACATGCACTATAAATGAAAATGGTGAAGTAGTTGGTGTAAATAGAGAGCCAGTGAAAGGAGGTGAGGATAATAGAATATAGAGCAGTTAATGAAGTAAGAACTGTTTATGATGAAAAGCAAATGATTATTGAAGGAGTTGTTAACAATATTGGGCAATGGTCAAAGTCTATAGGTGGACAGTTCAGAGAAAAAATAGAGGAAGGTGTATTCGAAAGAGCAATTATTAGAGCATTAGAGAATGGTGATATATTCTTTTTGCATCAACATGATAATAAAGCATTACCGTTAGCATCAGTTAAATCTAATACATTGGAACTTATTGAAGATAAAGAGAACAATCAGTTAAGAATGAGAGCAGTATTGCCAGAAACAAGTTTTTCTCGAGATGTTTATGAATTAGTGAAAAGTGGAGTACTGAGGGAATTTAGCTTTGGGTTTAATAAGCCAAAATCAAAATGGAATGTTGGAAAAGATGGAATCAAAGAAAGATCAATAGTTGATTTTGATATTCATGAAATTTCTATTGTTAGAGTTGGAGCCTATAATGAAACTAAGGCTTATGCTAGAGCGTTTGAAGAAATTGAAGAAAGATACAATTATACTTATATATATAATAAAAATAAAATTAAGTTATTAATCAATAATTAGATGTTATAATATACCTAGAATTACAAAATTATTAAGGGGATATGTGATGGATAAGGTATATTATGCAAAAAGAAATGGAAAAATTACTGATTCTAAAATAGATTATATCAGAATGGTAGATTTATTTGTGAATATGTATGAACGTTTAAGTAGTGAATTTTATTTTACAGAAGCAATAGGAGATTACTGCGAGAATAAGGGAACTATACCAGGGAAATGGGGTAGTGATGTAGAAGTATTTATATTTACTAAAACAGGAATAGAAGGGCTATGGCCAATAAACAAAGAAGAATATTATTCAAAAAATGAAAATGAAATATTTTCATTGATAGAATTTCTTTATGATTATGTTTCAAAACCAAAACAGATATATGAATGTAGAAATTGGTATTGTCATAAACATTGTGATGATTACGATAAAAATGAAGGTAAAAAAATATATATAGAAGAAATTAATAAGATAATTAGTAAATATGATGAAGGGTATATATTAACAGAAGATGGAGAAGTACATAAAATGGCGGCATCGGGATTGGAAAAACTATTAGAAGAAAAGATTGTAACATCAGATGCATCAAATATAGATGATAGAATTAATAGTGCAATCTCACAATTTTTTAGATTTAATTCTACACTTGCTGATAAAAAAGCAGCTGTATTATCATTAGGAGGAGTATTAGAATATTTAAAATCTAGTGGAGTAAGATTAGAAAATAAAGATGATAGTGATTTGTTTCTAATATTAAATAGATTTGATTTGAGGCATCATCAAAAAGCGAAACAACAAGGTGAATATTTAAAAGAAGAATGGTATGAATGGTTTTTCTACACTTATATATCTTCTATAAGATTTTTATTAAAATTAAATAAATAAATTTTAGTTATGCTATTAAAAATAAGATTTTTGGTAGCATTTCTTTTTAGATAAACTTAGTAAACGAAAGAGGAACGGAATGAATAAATTAAAAAAGCTACAAGAAAAAAGAGCAGTTATAATAACAGAAATGGAAGAAGCAAATGAAAACAGAGCATTTGATTTATTTGAAGCTAAAGAGCGTGAATTACAAGAATTAGATAAAGAAATAAATGCTGAAAAAAGAATGCTTGAGTTAAAGAAAAGTAGGAATATAAGTATAGATCATACTGAAGATGAGTCAAATGAAGTGGATGAAATAAGAAATGCCATTGAAAATAATGAAGAATTAGATTTAAGAGAGCTTGAAGTTAGAACAATGACTATTGGTGAAGCCACAGATGGCAATATATCCGCAGGAAATATTAAAAAGACAACATATGCTGATTATATATTAAAGAGATTACCTTATATTTCACCCCTTTATGGAGCTATGAGAAAAGAAATTCTTACATCAGCGACTCATTCAATTCCAGTTCAAAAAAATAAGATTGGTAAGTTTGTAAAAATGAATGAATTACAGAAATATGCTAGTCAGCATGCAGATTACAATACAGTTAAGGTTGAGCCTAATAAATATGGTACTTTAATTACTTTTTCAGAAGAAGTTCTTGAAGATTTAGGATATAATCTTGAAGCTGATATGTTATCACAATTAACAGAAGCATATGGAGCCACAATGGATGAACTTATTGTAACAGGTGATGAAGCAAACAAAGTTGAAGGGTTAAATGCATTTATTGAAGATGAAAATTCTCATAAGATTGAGCAGGTTACAGCAGGAAAAATTACAGCAGATGAATTAGTGGATATATATTATACTTTACCAATTCAGTATAGAAATAATGCTACATGGGTAATTTCAGATTCAACTGCTAGAGAATTATCAAAGCTTACTTATAATGATGGAACACCTGTATTATTTACTGGATACAATAATGCTCCTGTTGGACAGAATTCAACAATATTAGGAAAGCCAGTTATTATTAATGATTATGTTGCAGATTTAGGTGAAGAAGGTGCAGGAATATTCTTTGGAGATTTAACAAAAGCATTAGTTGTAGCACCAAGAAAAGCATTTACAATCAAAAGATCAGATGAATATGGATTTATTGATGATAGTGTTGCAATAAAAGCAAATGTAAGATTAGATATTAAAAAGACTTTAGGAGAAGCCATGGCAGTATATAAAACAAAGTCAGCTACTGCAAAGGCTAGAAAAGTTGCATAATGAAATTAAATGATTTAAATTTAGAATATGTAAAGAAGTATTTGAATGTAGAACATAATCTTGATGATGAAAAAATACAATCACATATTGATGCTGCTATAAAGTACGTTGAATTATCACATGGATATGAGAAAGATGAAGATATTAATTCAAATGATATTTTATGTGAACTAGCAATGACTATAATACAAGATTTATATGATAATGGAAGGATTACTGCTACATCAGCAGTATCCTTTATGACAATTGACAGGAGATTTTAATGGCTAAAGAATTAAAGATTAAAAACAGTGATTTGAAACAGATTATATCAATTGAAAAGCTATCAGAAGAAAAAAATGAATATGGTATTTTAGTTGAAAAATATACTGAAATAATAAATACAAGGGCAAGAGTGGTTAATATTGATGGTAGTGAAAATTATAATAATGAAGGAATTCAAAATAAAATTCAAATTGAAGTTTATATAAGATTTAATCCTTTAGTTAAGATAAAGGAAACATATAGAATAAAATTTAATGATAATTATTTTAATATAACTTATATTGATGATTTAGATAATCTTAATAAATGGTTGAGGATAAAAGGAGTAAAAATAGAATAGTGGCATTTGAAATAAAAGGTGTAGATAAGCTAATAAATAAGTTAAATAAGATTTCTAATATTAAAGCTAAAGAAGTTATTGAAGATGTGGCTAAAGATGTTGAAACTGCAATAGTTAATGAAGCAAGGAAATTTTCAGATACTGAATATTTATATATTGGCAAATGTGATGTTAGAGATTATGGAACGAGTTATTTTGTTGATATTGGATTAAAAAATAATAATGTTGATTTTGAACTATGGAAAGGGTTGTGGTATCACAATTGGGGGTATACTCATTGGAAGAGTGGTGAAATGATAACTCCTCATGTTATGTGGTTTGAAAATGCAATAAGTGAAAGTAACGTGAAAAGTAAAATTAAGAGTAACATAAAAATAAGGCTTTAGATATTGCTACCTAAAGTCTTATTCTTTGTTTAATTGAAATATAATGTTTTAACAAAGTTCGATAATCTTTCAGCTTCATTTTGAGTTAAGTTATTTGGAATGTTTAATTTAACAGTTGTATTTGCTCTTATAGGATATTCTACTTCAATAAATTCGTTATTAATAGGAGTATTATTAGAAGGGTTAGGAGTACTTCCTTCAGATAATGCTTTTATTGAGTTATAATGTTTTGATAAATCGGCAGTAGCACGATGTACTTTTAGAGAATTGCGTAAATCACTAGGTAAAGTTGAGCGATTTATTGGACCAGTTAAAAATTTAATACTTCTTTGATGTGGATAACCATCAGTATTATTATCTTTTGAAGAATCATACTTGTATGGTCCTAAAACTTTTGCAAAATAGATATCATCATGATTTGGAATTAGAATTAAATCGTCTATATTTATTTGATTAACAAGAATGTCAATAGTAGCATATGAATTACCTAATTCTAAACTTGTATAATGATAAGGAGCACCTTCCAATAATGATTTAATTTCTTCTCTAGATTTTCCAGTAAGATCACCTATACCTGGCCAACCAACAGCTATAATATTCTGAGTTTTAAATTCATTGATTCTAGAAATGTTATGAGGATTTGGTCTTACTAACCATGCATTAGACATAATATATTCCACCTTCCTGGTAAGTTTTTCTATATTTATATAATAAAACTTTGAAAGGTATATGTCAAGAAGAAAAATTAAATATCTATTAGATATCTAATAGAAAAAGGTGGAGAGATTGATTAATAAAATATTAATACAAGCATTTGATGAGCTAAAATTACCTGCTTTTTATATATCAAAAGGTAATTTTAAAGAACCATGTGTAGTTTTTAACTACATAGAAACACCATCATCATTTGCAGATAACAAAGAAGATACAACAGCATATGATGTTCTTTTGAACTTATATGATAGAGAAAATATAGTAGAAACAAGTGAAAAAATAATAAAAAAATTAAATGAATATGGATTTAAGAAAGTCGCCATACAGTCAGCACTTGATTGTAATGACGGCTTTTTTAATATGCCAATAAGACTAAAGATAAAATTAGAAAGTAGGAATGAGTAATGGCAAAGAGAGCAGAAGGATGCAGATTACTGCATTTAGCAAAAAGAAATTCTAGTAGTGGATTGATTTCATATGCAAAGCCAATAGCTGTTATTGGTTTAGAAGATATATCACTAACTAATAACTATGCTGAAGGTTCTGCATTTTCAGATAATGTGCAGGATACAAATATAAAAAAGCCTTCATATATTGATATTTCAATAACATTAAGGGAATTATCGAATGAACTTGAAGCATTTATTATGGGGAAGAAATATGAAAATGGTAAGAAAGTGACAAGTGTTACGGATTCAGCACCATCACTAGCACTTTTATATCAGCAGACTAATTCAGATGGAACTTATACAAACAGAGTTTTATATAATTGTATATTGGCTAGAGATGAAGTAAGCAATACAACAACTACAGATTCAATATCATTTGATTTGTTGTGATATAGTGAAGTTGTAACAGTGGAACCTAATGGAATATAATTTTATTAGGAAAAGGGGAATGGATATGTCACAACAATATTTTGAAGAAGAAGTTAAACATAAAATAGTTAAATTACATTTAGAAGAAAGAACCTTAAAAAGCTTAGCAGAAGAATATGGAGTTTCTAAAGCCAGTATTTCTAACTGGGTTAAATTATACCGCAGCGAATGCCAAACAAACCAAGAATTAAAAGAAGAATGTGATTATATAGAAGAAAATAAGAGATTAAAAAAGGAATTAGATGAGGCGAAAAAAGAGGTTGCTTTCTTAAAAAAAGCGGCGGCATTCTTTGCGAAGGAAATCGATTGATGGTTTATCGATTCATTGATAATAATAAAGAAGATTTTGGAGTTAGATGGTTATTACGAAGATTTAGTTTAAGTGCAAATGCTTATTATAATTACTTGAAAGGCAGAAAAGATAGCTACAGAGCTAATAAAAAGAAGATTAAAGATACTATTAGCACAATATATCATGAGAGTAATGGAATTCTTGGATATAGAACTATGAAGGTATTTTTAGAACGTAAAGGAATTTTCATAAGCAATTTAACAACACATAAATATATGAATAAGGATTTACAGATTAAGTCTGTAACTCAAAGAAAAAAGCCAAATTACAAGCATGGACATGCACATAAAAAATTTGCTAATCTTATTAATCAAAATTTCACAGCTACTAAGAAAAATACTATTTGGTGTACTGATTTTACATATTTAAATTTAACAAATGGTTCTAAAAGATATAACTGTACAATAATTGATTTGTATGACAGATCTGTTGTAGCTACGCTTAACGGAAAAGAAATAACTAGTGAATTGGCTATTAACACTATTAAGAAAGCTTTCGCAGCGCAGCCAAGTATTAGCCATGGATTGATACTGCATAGTGATCAGGGAACACAGTTTGCTTCAAAAGTATTTGTGGATTTCTGTTCACAAAATAACATCACTCAAAGTATGAGTAAAGCAGGTTATCCCTACGATAATGCTCCAATGGAACGTTATTTTAATACTTTAAAGCGCGAACTTATTAATCAACATTATTATCATAATGATCAAGAACTAAATGATGGTATTTATGATTATGCGTATGTGTGGTACAACCATTTACGTCCACACACTTTCAACAATG
>SVCE01000002.1 GCA_015058525.1 Clostridium butyricum | reverse complement strand
TTATATTCTTATATTCTTATATTCTTATATTCTTATATTCTTATATTCTTATATTCTTATATTCTTATATTCTTATATTCTTATATTCTTATATTCTTATATTCTTATATTCTTATATTCTGGGTATTTTATAACTCAGTCTAACTTTAATCAATACTTTATTTTTTCCCATTCTATCTCTAACAAAGTAAGTTTTTTTCCGTCATCATTTTCAATAATATGCTTTGACTGAATATTAATATCATCACGTTGTGTTATTGCTGCAGATGAAGAAACAACTTCTCCATATTTACATTCCTTTTCAAACATAACTTTAATTCTTTTTATTTCATATTCTTTAACTATTTCCATTGGTACTGCCTCTATAGCCCATTCAATGTACTTCACATTATTTACATGTTTATTGGAATCAATATCTGAATATCTAATATTGAACTTTTTTGTATATTGAATTTCGTTTACTGGATGAAGCTTTTCAAGACTTATATCATAATCAACATCTCCATCTACTCCATAAAATTCATACTGTTCTTTCTGAATTCTCATAGGTCTTCTCTTTTCAATATTAATCAAGAAAAATAATATATCTGCTTCTCCTATTATTTTGTCTTGGCAATCTTTTATTATATATTTTCTTAACCCATAAAATTTTTTAAATCCAACTGCTTCTGTAGTTATACTTATAGTTTCTCCAAACATAGGATATCGGTACATCTTAATATCATCTTGATAAAAAACCCATGCACATTTATTATCTATGCAATATTGCATGCCACCGCCTAATTCTTCCGATTGATGTGTTGCAATATCTCCTATAAATTCAATTATTGAAGACAACTTACATCTTAAATTAGAATCAACCTCGTAATAATGTATTTCATAATTCTTTGTAAACTTATAACTCATACCTCACTATAATAAAAGCCGATTAACTATCTACAAATCAGTCTTTTATAATAATCCCCCCTTCTGTATGTATCTTTAATCCATTTCAATATGAAATTTTTCTACTCATTATTCTATATTATCACACTTAATTCCTTTTCTTGTTATATGTTCATAATAATTTAACACAAAAAGTTATTATCTATACAACTCTAACTAACAATGTATTTCTAATAAAAATGTATACTTCCACTTACATATTAAGTTATCATAATACAGCTTAGATTATTAATTTTTTAAGTTTAAAATCCAAAAAAATTAGGACTTCCAAAATTGAAAGTCCTAATATAAATATTATTTATTTAATGCTTCTAGTAATTCATCTAAATTTAATCCGTGAACTGCTGCAGCTTCTGCAATAGTTTCAGCTTGAGCTGATGGACATCCAACACATCCCATTCCAAATCTCATTAATATTTCAGCTTTTGATGCATCTGCATGAACTACTTCACCTATTGTCATGTCCTTAGTTATCATTATATTCACCTTCTTTTGCACATAACATAATTATTATTGTATATCAAAAATTATATTTTATGCTAACTTAAAAGTCAATACCCGACTATATTAGTATACTATAACTCCTTAACTCTCATAGTTTGATCTCTCTTAGGACCAACTGAAACTATTGATATATCTGTACCTGTTACTTCTTCAATTCTCTTTAAGTATTTCTTTGCATTTTCAGGTAATTCATCATAACTTCTAGCATCAGCTACTTCATCACCCCATCCATCAAATTCTTCGTATATTGGCTCACATTTAGCTAAATCTTCTAAGCTTGCTGGGAAGTAATCTATAACTTTTCCATCAAATTTATATCCTACACACACCTTGATCTTTTGAAGACCTGCTAATGTATCTATTTTAGTAATAGCTAATGAAGTTAATCCACTTACTCTACATGCAGTTTTAACAATTACAAGATCAAGCCAACCACATCTTCTAGCTCTTCCTGTAGTAACTCCAAATTCATGACCTTTTTCTCTTATCCAGTCACCAGTTTCATTTACTAATTCAGTTGGGAATGGTCCTTTACCAACTCTTGTTGTATAAGCTTTTGTTATACCAACAGCATTAGTGATCATGTTAGGCCCTATTCCTACTCCATTAGCTACTCCACCAGCAGTTGTATTAGATGATGTTACATATGGATAAGTTCCATAATCTATATCTAATAACATACCTTGAGCACCTTCAAATAATACAGTCTTGTCAGCTTTTATATCATCATATACTCTAACTGATGTATCTTGTATAAATGTTTTAAGTTTTTTACCGTATTCTAAATATTCCTTTAATATTGAATCAAAATCTAATGCTTCTCCCCCTAAAACTTTAGTTATATAAGCATTTTTCATTTCTATATTTTCTTTCAATTTTTCTGTGAAAACTTCCTCATGCATTAAATCGCACATTCTGATTCCACATCTTTCAAATTTATCTGTATAACAAGGTCCTATTCCTTTACCAGTAGTACCAATGTCGTTCTTTCCTCTTGCTTTTTCTTTTAATCTATCTAAAACTTTATGATATGGCATTATAAGCTGAGCTCTATCACTAATTATTAATTTTTCAGGAGTTACCTTAACTCCAACTCCTTCTAAATAATCTATTTCTTCAAATAACGCTTTTGGATCTACAACTACTCCATTTCCAATTACGTTTAATTTATCGTCATATAAAATTCCTGATGGTATTAAGTGCAATTTGTATTCTTTGTCACCAACTACAACAGTGTGACCAGCATTATTTCCTCCTTGGAATCTAACAACAACATTAGCCTCTTCTGCTAAGTAATCTGTCATTTTTCCCTTTCCTTCATCGCCCCATTGAGCTCCTAAAACAATAAATGCTGACATTTATCTTGCCTCCCTTAAATAAATACTCTTATTTTATATTCATTCTTATTAATTGGAGTTATTCATCTATAAACTATTTTTTATCTCCTTTTAAATATTAGCAAAGTACATGTCTATGGTCAACTATATATCGAATATTTTTTTGCTTTTTAAAAAAATTATTCGTATAATCAATATGTACAACTACATTTTTTGTTAATTTTAACATTATTAATATATATTTTAACCATTAAGGAGTGTTTTATATGAATATTTATGAAGAAGCTTTGAAATTCCACGAAGAAAAGAAAGGTAAATTTGAAATAAAACCTACATGTCAAGTAAAAAACGCTAAAGACTTAAGCTTAGCTTATACACCAGGTGTTGCACAACCATGTAGAGAAATTCATAAAGATCCAATAAAAGCTTATACTTATACACGAAAATGGAATACAGTAGCTGTAGTATCTGATGGAACTGCAGTACTAGGACTTGGAGATATAGGACCTCTTGCTGCTTTACCTGTAATGGAAGGGAAAAGTGTATTATTTAAGGAATTTGGTAATGTAGATGCATTTCCAATAGTTCTTGATACTAAAAACGTTGATGAAATTGTTGAAACAGTTGCTAATATTGCTCCAACTTTAGGAGGAATAAATCTGGAAGATATATCTGCTCCAAGATGCTTTGAAGTTGAAAAAAAATTAAAAGAAAGATTAAATATTCCTGTATTCCATGATGATCAACATGGAACTGCTATTGTTGTTTTATCAGGACTTATTAATGCCTTAAAAGTAGTAAATAAAAAACTAGAAAATATAAAAGTTGTTATAAATGGTGCAGGTTCAGCAGGAACAGCTATATGTAAATTATTATTATCTTCTGGAGTAAAAAATATAGTAATGTGTGATATTAATGGAATAATAAGCAGAGATAAAGATTTAAGTAATAATAAGTATATGGAAGAATTAGCTCAAATAACTAATCCTGAAAACCTAACTGGAATGCTTAAAGATGCTATGGTAGGAGCTGATGTCCTAATTGGTGTTTCTGCTCCTAATATTGTATCAAAAGATATGGTTAAAACCATGAATAAAGATGGAATAATTTTTGCTATGGCAAATCCAACTCCTGAAATTTTCCCTGAAGATGCCAAAGAAGCTGGTATTGCTGTAATAGGTACTGGACGTTCAGATTATCCTAACCAAATTAATAATGTTCTTGCTTTCCCTGGAGTCTTTAGAGGGGCTCTAGATGTAAGAGCAAAAGAAATCAATGAAGAAATGAAAGTTGCTGCGGCATATGCAATAGCTGGAGCTATTCCTGAAAGAGAATTAAATGCTGAAAATATTATTCCAAAAGCATTTGATTTAAAAGTTCAGAAATTAGTTGCTGAAGCTGTAAAAGAAGCTGCTATAAAAAGCGGAGCAGCACAAATATAATATAAGCTATTTCACATAAAGCAAAAATATAAAGGTTTGGGAGCATAGAATTATGTAACAAGCACTCAAACCTTTATATAATTATTAAACTATATTATTTTAATCCATGAAAATATTTTTCTATAATCTTCTTAACATTAATACTTTTATATATACATCTATTTTTTAGCAAGACTTTTTGACTTTTCAGCACACTTATCCATAGCTTGAATTACACTGTTTCTTAATCCTAACTTTTCAAGCTCAACTACAGCATCTATTGTAGTTCCTCCTGGTGAACATACCATATCCTTTAATTCTCCTGGATGCTTACCTGTATGTAAGACCATATTTGCAGAGCCCAACACACTTTGTGCTGCCATCTTATATGCTTTTACTCTTGGTATTCCAAGTTTTACAGCTCCATCTGCCATAGCTTCAATAAGCATAAATATATACGCAGGCGATGAACCAGCTACAGCTATAAATCCGTCAAAATATTTTTCTTCTAATACTTCACATTCTCCAAAACTTTCAAAAATATTAATACAGTATTGTAGTTCTTCTTCTGAAACATTTTTATTAGGACATACTGCTGACATCGCCTGTCCTACTAATGCAGGTGTGTTAGGCATTGTTCTAATTATCTTGTAATTATCACCAAGCCATTCTTCCATATTGGAAATTTCTATTCCTGCTGCTATTGTTACTATTAATTTATCTTTTGTTAACTCTTCTTTTATTTCTTCAACTACACTTTTATACATATTAGGTTTAATAGCTAAAACTATTGTTTCACTTTCTTTAGCAACTAATTTACTATTCAAAGTTGTTGCTATTTTAAATTCATCCTTTAATCTTTTACAAGAAGCTTCTGTCTTTGTTGATACGATTATATCATCAGCACTTATAAATCCTGATTTTATTAATCCTCCCACCATTGCACTTCCCATATTTCCACAACCAATAAAGCCAATTTTTTTACTCATTTTCTAAGCCCCCATTTTTAAATTTTTTGTTATTATTTGATTTTTTATGTTTTTATATAAAGATTTAAAATATCCTCCATCACAATCATAGGATACCTTATATCTCATAATCACAAACTATTAATAATATGAAGGGAGGAATTTTTGTGACTGATATTTCCCTAGTATATAATAATAAAATAATGAATATTGAAAATTTTATTGATTCTATTTTAAATAATCATTTTTCTATTAATAAAATCCCATCGTGTCAAATAAATGAAAACTCACAATCTTATACTATCCATTTAGAAAATTATTATAAGGATAAACACTCTTTTCAAATTTACTATAAAAATAATTTCTTAATATTACAGATAATACCTAGAGAAAATAAAGATAAGATATTATTAACAAGAATGTTTTTCTTACCTAATATAGATATAAATAAAATATGCCATACTTATTACAGTAATAGTGTAACATTAAAGATTTCAAAAATCTATTACACTTAATTTTTGAATTAAAATTTCAAAATATAGCATATTTAAACTTCAAAATAATTTAAATTTAAAATGAATATAAAAAATAGATATAAGAAAACAAAAAATTAATTTCTTATATCTATTTAATCTATGTTACTCTTGATGCATTAAATCTAAATTACCAAATTTACTATATTGACCTAACCAGGCTAGTTTTACAGTTCCAACTGGACCATTTCTCTGTTTAGCCATAATGCATTCACCAATATTCTTATCTTCTGTTTCCTTATTATAATATTCATCTCTATAAAGAAAGATAACTATATCAGCATCCTGCTCTATAGAACCTGATTCTCTAAGATCTGACAACATTGGTCTATGATCTGCTCTCTGTTCTGGAGCACGAGATAACTGTGATAGAGCAATAACCGGGCATTCCATTTCTTTAGCTAATGCCTTTATAGATCTTGATATTTCAGATACTTCTTGTTGTCTGTTTCCATCTGAACCTGCTCCCCCAGACATAAGCTGTAAGTAATCTATTACTATTAAATCTATTCCATATTCCATCTTAAGTCTTCTGCATTTAGATCTCATTTCCATAACAGTAACACCTGCAGTATCATCTATATATATCTTTGCCTTTGAAAGCGGACCTGTAGCCATAGCTATATTTTCCCAATCTTTATCATCAAGTGTACCCGTTCTAAGCTTAAGCATATCAACATTTGCTTCTGAGCATAGAAGTTTATACGCAAGCTGTTCTTTAGACATTTCTAGCGAAAATATAACTACACTTTTTCCTTCTCTAAGAGCTGCATTTTCAGCTATATTAAGAGCAAAAGTTGTTTTTCCCATAGATGGTCTAGCCGCAATTAGAATCATATCACCACTTTGAAATCCTGATGTTTTTGCATCTAAATCAGCAAATCCAGAAGGTACTCCAGTTACTTCACCTTTATTATTAAAAAGTTTTTCTATTTGAACAAATCCTCTTTCTAATACATCACTTAACGGTTCAAAGTCTTTAGTCTGTCTATTTTCAGATATATTGAATATGTTCTTTTCTGCTAAATCTACTACATTTTCAACCTGACTCTGATTATTATAACTTTCTTCTATTATATTAGTTGAAGCTTTGATAAGCTTTCTAAGAGTAGACTTATCTGACACAATTTTTATGTACGCACTTAAATTAGCTGTAGTTGGAACTGATGAACTAAGTTCTGTTATATAAGTTACTCCTCCAGCTCTTTCTAGATTGTCAGTACTCTTTAAATATTCTAATAAAGTAACAAGATCTACTGCTATATCATTTCTAAACATCTCAAATATAGCTTTATAAATAACCTTATGTCCATCTCTATAAAAATCTTCTTCATTTAAACTTTCTAATACCTTAGCAATTGCATTTTTGTCTATAATCATAGAACCAATTACTGACTGTTCTGCTTCTATGCTCTGAGGCAAACTTCTCATTGCTGGTGCATCCATGTTTTATTCCTCCTTCCTGCTAAAATTATTACGTAATACAAATTATATATCAAATTTCATTATTTGAAAATAAAAATGCACAAGTATCAATAAACAGATTTATCATTATCTGCTTATTATACATTGTGCATTATATGCTAATTAAATGCAATATCCATAACTTCTTCTATACTGCTTACAGTTCTCACTTCAATACCATTATTATTTAATGGTATTTCATTTTCATTATCTTTTGGGACTAATACAAGCTTTATTCCCATTCTTTTAGCACCATATATTTTTTCAAATATACCGCCTACTGGTTTTACTTTTCCTACAAGAGATATTTCTCCTGTAATAGCTAAATCCTGTCTTATTGACTTCTTTAATAATGCACTTATTATACATATCGTAATAGCAGTACCTGCTGAAGGTCCATCTATTTTCCCTCCACCAATAACATTAACATGAATATCATAATCCTTAATATCCTTATCTGTTATATTTCTAATAACTGATGCAGCATTAAACACAGAATCCTTTGCCATAGAACCAGCAGTATCATTAAATCTAACTACTCCCGCTCCTTTTTTCTTAGCAGGAAAAACTGCTGCTTCTATTTCTATTGTAGATCCTAAGAATCCACTTACTCCAAGACCATATACATGGCCAATTTCTCTTTTATTTATATCTTTTAATCTTTCAAATGGATTATATCTTCCTATTGAAATTACTTCATCAAGATGAGAAAGCTTTATCTCTAAATTTTCAACTTTATTTTTTGAACAATATAGTGCATATCCATATGCATCAGTAAGCATATTTATAGCCTTTCTTCCCTCATAAGTATAATTACTGATTTTAGCTGCAACTCCATCTTCTAATTTTACATTAAGTTTCTTAGCAGCATCTTCTATAATATTAACTATATCAGCTGATGAAAGAGGTTCAAAATATACTTCTGTGCATCTTGATCTTAAAGCAGGATTAATTTCACTCGGACTCTTAGTAGTAGCTCCTATTAATACGAAATCTGCTGGTGCTCCATTGTCAAATAAATACTTAATATATTTAGGTATCATTTCATCATCTGGATCATAATAAGATGATGAAAATTCCACTCTCTTATCTTCTAATACTTTTAAAAGTTTATTTTGAAGCATAGAATCAAGTTCACCTATTTCATCTATAAATAAAACTCCACCATGTGCTTCTGTTACTAAACCTGGCTTTGGTTCCGGAATTCCTATTTCCGCCAAATCTCTTTTGCTTCCTTGATATATTGGATCATGAACAGAACCTAATAAAGGATTTGTTATTTCTCTTGGATCCCATCTTAAAGTAGTTCCATCAACCTCTATAAATTTTGATTTTTCATCAAAAGGAGTAAATGGAAGCTTTCTAACTTCTTCAAGTGCAAGTCTTGCAGCAGAAGTCTTTCCTACTCCTGGAGGCCCATATAAAATAATATGCTGTGGATATGGTGAAGACAATTTAGATACAAGTGAAGTTATTGCTCTTTCTTGACCGATTATTTCTTCAAACGTATTCGGTCTTAAGAAACTCATAATATTCTTACTTGTAACTCTACTATCTAAGTCAACTAAATTATCTAGTTTACTTAGAGTTTTCTTATTTTCTACACCCTTTTGTTTGTTAATTACTGAAAGTCTTACTTCATCTATATATTTTTCTTGTTTTTCCATTATAGATTGTTCAACTTCAGCTTCTATTTTATTTTGTACATATCTTTTTGCTAATTCATTAGATATTAGTTCAACAGTTCTATCAATTGCTTCTTTAAGTTCAGATTCCTTAGGTACTGTTTTCAAATCATTACCTTCTGCTAATATATTATTTAATGCAAATATTCTATCGCATAAATTTGTTGATTTTAAATATTTATCTAATTTAAAACGTATAGTTCTAGCTCTAAAGGCTCCTTTATCAAGAACATTTTTAGTTATTGAAAATAAAGCTTCAATCTGTGATTGTATTGATAAATTATCCGTAGTAAGATATTCTAATATCTTTGAGTCATCATATGAATTCAAATTTAATCCTCCTTATGCTTGTGGAACAATAATCACCTTCATCTTCGTACTAACTTCTGGATATAATTTAACTTCAAATTCATATCCGCCCGCAACTTTTATTGTATCCATAACAATTTTCTTTTTATCAATATTTACGCCATATTGCTTGTTAACTAATTCTGCAACATCTTTGCTAGTTATTGCTCCGAATAGTTTTCCATTTTCTCCTGTCTTAGCAGTTATTTTAACTTCTTTTCCCTTTAATTCTGCTGCTACTTTTTGTGCAGCTTCAAGTTCAGCTAATTTCTGCTTTCTTTCATTTTCTTTTTTATTATTTAAAATGTGTAAATTGGCATCATTTGCTTCTTGAGCTAATTTCCTAGGAAATAAGAAATTTCTTGCATATCCATCTGATGCTTCTATTACATCTCCCTTTTTACCTACTCTTTTAACATCTTGTAATAAAATAACTTTCATATCTATTCACCTATCCTTAAGTTTTTTTTCATTGATTCTTTTAGCTTCTGAACTACTTCCTGCATAGTTATATCAGACATCTTAGCTCCTGCTATGTTCATGTGTCCTCCACCACCCAATGATTCTAAAACAACTTGAATATTTATATCTCCTAAAGACCTTCCGCTTATATATATATCATTATTTATTTCCCCTAAAACAAAACTCACATTAATACCTGATATATTTAACAGTTCATCTGCTGCTTTTGCTACAATTACAGTATCTATGTTTTTGGGTGCAATTGCAATAGCTACATTGTTATTTACTTCAACTGACTTTATTGTTTCTGCAATTAGTAAATAATCTTTTAAATCATCATTAAACATTTTCTTTATTTCAATAGGATCTGCGCCTAAAGATTTCAAATATGATGCAGCATCAAAAGTTCTTACTCCTGTTTTAAAAGAAAAACCTTTTGTATCCATGAATATTCCTGCAAGAAGTCCTTCTGCTTCTGTTTTTGATAAGTTTGGTCTTTGAACCATATATTGAATTATTTCAGTAACCATTTCTGAAGTTGAAGATGCATATACTTCAATATAATTTAATATATCATGTTCAATCATATCAGGACTTCTCCTATGATGATCAATTATTACTTTACGCCTTGCATTTTCTACTAATGATAAATCTTCTATATAGCTTTTATTATGAACATCGACTATAATAACTAAAGTTTCATCATTCATATTTTCTTTAGCTTCTTCAGAACTAGTAAATAATTCATTATACTTATCATCTTTTTTTAATTTATTTAAATAATAATCAACAGCATTTGTTTCTTTATTTAAAATAATATTACACGTTTTTCCTAACTGTTTTATTATACTCGATAATGCTACTGCAGCTCCAAAGCAATCCATATCAGGATTCTTATGACCTATTATATAAACATTACTGCTTTCATAAATTAATTCACTTAAAGCTCTTGCAATCACTCTTGCCTTTACTTTAGTTCTTTTCTCAATTTCCTTAGTATTACCCCCAAAGAATTTGATACTATTATTAGTCTTGATAGCTACTTGATCTCCACCTCTACCAAGTGCAATTTCCTTAGCAACATTAGCATTATTATAGTTTTCCAGAGGTGAAACTCCTCCTCTTCCTATGCCTATACTCAATGTAACTTCAATCTGATTCCCATTATATATTTTTGATATGTCTTCAATTATCTTAAACTTATTCTTAATTTCTTCTTCTATGTATTTATCTTGAATAGATAAAACATATTTATTAGTATCATATTTCTTTATCATCGCTTTTAAATTATTAGCATATGAATTTATCATTCTTTCTATTTCTGCAACTAAAAGAGGTCTACTATTTTCTTCTGTTGTATCTAATACTTCTGATAAGTTATCTACCTCTATAAGCATTATATCTTCTTGAGTAGTTTCATAATCAATAAGTTTTGTTATATCATTAAAAGATAATAAATATACATACGTATTCTCATCTTTCTGTATTAACGTTGCATACACATCATATAATTTTTTATTTATATTTAACCTTTGGTGAAGATTTTCTTCATGCTTTAAAATATCCTGTAAATTTAATCCTCTAGCTATACTTAAAATATTCTTTTCATTAACTTCTTTATTCGTTTTTAAAGAATTAAATAGTTTGTTATACCATATTAATTCTCCATCTTCTTTAATTAAAGCTAATGGATATATGAATTGAAGTATATTATCGGTTATTTCTTTATTAATACTTTTTGCAAATTCATCTGTTCTTATTTCCTTTTCCCAATAATAATTTAACTTACATAAATTATTTATTATACAGATTACAAGAATTATTATGCTCAATTCAGCATAACCACATAAAAAAAGTATTATTGAAAATACGATTAATAATCCAGGCTTAAGCAAACGTTTAAGCATAGTTATCTTATTCATATAATCCTCCTAAGATATTTTTACATTCCGTTAAGTAAGTCATATTTTAATCTATTCTACCACTAATATAACGTTTTAATTTACTTAAGCTTTTTCCATCTCTTTCTATTTGATCTTCAGCTCTTATACCCAAATCTAATTTTGCCTTTGTTTTATCATCTATATCGCCAAATGTATATCCCAGTTTTTCTCCTAATATATATAATATTATTATAGCTCCTGAAATACATTCAAGTATAGCATCCTTAGCTACATTGTTTCCTTTAGTTAAAAGTCTAAAAAATTCCCCTATTATACAAAGAAGTTGTGCTTTTAATTCTTCTATGATTTTAATGTTTCTCATTATATTAAAATTATCTTTTTTCATAGACATATCACCTCTCCTCTAAACCCTTGTATTTTTATTTTAAATTTTTTTACTACTTATTGCAAGATTTTATAATTCATTTCTACTATTATCACACTAATAAAATGATCTAAAAATTTATTAAAATATACAAAAAAATTCATATAAATTTTAATACACTGTAATTTGAATATTATTTACGACATATATCGAATAAATATTTTTATTAGAATTATTGAAAGATTCATGTAATACATATTATTCTTTTATTATATTTATATATAAAATAAAAACCCCTGATTTCTCAGGGGTAATATTACTACTATTCAGTTGTGAATGGTAATAATGCTATGTTTCTAGCTCTCTTTATAGCAGTAGTTAATTCTCTTTGGTGCTTAGCACATGTTCCAGAGATTCTTCTTGGAAGTATCTTACCTCTTTCAGTAACATACTTTCTTAGCTTAGTTATATCTTTGTAATCGATGAATTCAGCTTTATCTACACAGAAAGCACAAACTTTCTTTCTAGATCTTCTCATTCTACCGCCAGGTCTTCTGTTATTATTTTCTTCTCTACTCATCATTTTCCCTCCTTACCTAAATTATTAGAAAGGCATATCTCCGTCATCTACTGGAGTTATATCTTCCTCGAAATTGCTACCACCAAATACATCATTTGCTGGTGCTGAATATTCATTGCTTCCGCCAAAACCATTTCCTGTAGAAGAATTGTTACCTCTTCCTCCAAGGAATTGAACGCCACCAAATTGATCTGCTACAACTTCAGTAACATATCTCTTAGTACCATCTTTAGCGTCATAACTTCTAGTTTGAATTCTACCGCTTATAGCTATTTGGCTACCCTTACTCATGTAATTAGCAGTACTTTCAGCTTGCTTTCCCCATATTACTACAGGTATAAAGTCAGCTTCTCTCTCACCAGTTTTAGTGTTATATCTATCAATTGCAATTGTTATGCTTGTAACAGCGGTACCAGTTCCTGGTGTAAATCTTAGTTCTGGATCTTTAGTTAATCTTCCGACTAGAACTACTTTGTTCATTTACAACACCACCTTACGCTTGCTCACTAACAATGATATGTCTGATAACACCATCAGTAATTCTGAATATTCTATCTAATTCTCTAGGTAATTCTGGACTAGCAGTAAAGTTAACTAAAGTGTAGTAACCTTCACTAACTTTAGCGATTTCGTAAGCAAGTTTTCTCTTACCCCAGAAATCAACGTTTTCTACTGTTCCTCCACCATTTTCTATAACACCCTTAAACTTTTCGATGTTAGCTTTAACAGTTTCATCATCGAATGATGGGTTTAATATGAATATAGTTTCGTATTTTCTCATCAATTTCACCTCCTCCACTTGGACTAACGGCCGTACTTACGCACAGCATGGATTACAATTCACGATTATATCATTCAATTCAAAAAATTTCAAGTGATTTATCTAATTTTCTGATTTTAATATTACACGTTTCGCATCTTTTTGAAATTTATTACGCGGAATCATTACTATTCTTCCACATCCGACACATTTTATCTTTATATCTGCACCCATTCTTATTATTTCAAATTTGTTTGTACCACAAGGATGCTGTTTTTTCATTTCAACAACATCACCTAAATTAAAATTATCTATCATCTTTATTATCCCTCATTTCTATATTTAAATTAAACAGTTAAATAAAATATGATATATCTCTATTCCACTTTATAAATAATACCATTAAACTTTCCTATTCTAATATAAGTTCTATCATCAAATTGTTCTTAAACCAATAATACTATTTCGAATTTCTATATATCCTTCTTCATTTCTTAGATAAACATCTTAAAATCCAAATGTTTTATTATCAATAATTTCTCTTCTTCCATTCTTACACATATTTCACAACTCATCATTATTGTTGTTGGTGTTGACATAACTCTAATTTTTTCAGCTGCCACTTCATCATATATATTCTAAAAAACAATTATATAATAATTCATTATTACACCACCTTCTATCTAAATATATTATATATAATTTTTATACTTTATAAAGCATTTGCCATTCTTAATATTATTCTATATAAAAACTTTTTTATTTTAGTGAAAATTTTCTATTTTTATTCTATAATTATATTAAATGTATTTTATAAGGAGAATATTATGTTTACAATTTGGACTATTTGTAAAGCTATATTAATAGGTTTTTTCACTGGATTTATAGCTTCTATACCATTGGGTCCCTCAGGTCTTGAATCTGTTAATCGTTCAATATCTCAAGGATTCAAGGAAGGATTCAAAGTTTCTATAGGAGCTGTATCTGCAGATATTACATATATATTAATAATCAATTTAGGATTATTTGCTCTTTTAAGCAAACATCGTCATTTTCAAAGTATTTTTTGGATAATTTCAGGAATAATATTAATCTTATTCAATAGATTATCTTTCAATAATAATGATAAAAATCACAAGAATCACCTTGTTAAATATACTTCAAATGGATTTTTAACTGGATATTTAATTACTTTTATTAATCCTACCACTCCTTCTTTATGGATTGCATTAAGTGCAACTGTCCTAAGCGTATGGAAAGGTAATGGTACAATTTATTTTTTATTTTCTACATGTTCTATGATTCTAGGAAGCATTTCATGGTTTTGTTTACTTAATATTTTAGTAAGTAAAGGATTTAAAAAATTAAAATCAACTCACTGTGATACAACCTCTAAACTATTAAATTATTTCTTAATGCTTCTAGGAATAATATTTATTATCTTAGGAATTATCAAGTTTATGTTTAGTTGAAAAAAGCGTATATACTTATAATTAAATTGTAAGTATGTACGCTTTTTATATAAATTATTTAGACAATGTATCAACAATTTTTCCAAAACCAAAACAAGTTTTATGCTATATATAATTATATGTTAAATGTAGATGGAACTGTTTGGCAAGGTAATTATAGTAACTTTCTACAAAGTAATAGATATTTATATACATCCTAGAAAAATTGTATGTAATTTTTATCAACGATGTTGTCACTTCACTTAATATGCTTATTAAAACAATAAATCATGTAATTCAAAATTCTGTAATAAGACCACTTATTCATTGTAAAAATTCACTGCATATTAATTTAGATATAGTAAATGTAGGTGTAATTGCATTTACTGGTCACAAAAGTTTATTAGCTTAAGGTATTAGTAGTTTCATAATTAATAATAGACTAAATAAATATTGTTCAAGTTACTGCAAGATGGTACTGAAAGTTTATCATATTCATTAAAAAAACCTGATTTTTTACCAAATAAATTTGAATGCGTAACTCATAATCTTTCTAAAATAATTGGTTATCAGAATCAATCAAATATCAATAGGATTAAAAGAAATTAATAAACATAATAAATATTTATTAAAATACTACTTAAGCGGACTTATGAATATTTCTGTCTCAAAAATATATAAACATATTCTAGAAAATAATAGCACTACTTGCGTATTTATTAATGCACTTTAATTAGACGTTTCAAAATTAGAGGATACCTTGCAAAAAAGAAGTTATAAAAACAAGATGTGAACTTCATTGTTCTCCTCTTACTCATAAAACCATTGATACCTATCTAAGTGGAACAGTACACTTAAGTTTAAGTTATTTTACAACTAAAATCCATATAAACTACACTTAAATCAATTAATAAAATTATATCTAAATAATTTGAATAAAACCTCCTTTATTGGAAATAAATCTAATAAAGGAGGTTTAGTAATGGGTAAAAATTTTTCTGTTGATTCCTCATTACCTACTGCATATTTACAAATAAAAAATTATCTTTTAAATGAACTTATACCTATATTAAATGACAATCGTCCAATTATTTTTGTATGCATTGGCACAGATAGATCCACTGGTGATTCTCTTGGTCCTCTCGTAGGATATAAACTTCAACTTTTAAATAAAACTAATATTCATATATATGGTACTCTAAAATCACCAGTTCACGCTAAAAATATATGCAAATTAATTGCTGAAATTTATTCAAAATTCAATAATCCCTACATTATTGCTATAGATTCTTGTTTAGGCTCATTAAATAATATAGGAAAAATCTATATTAAAAATTCACCTTTGCTTCCAGGATTAGCATTAAACAAAGATCTTCCTCCAATAGGAAATATGAGTATAACTGGAATTGTCAATATTTCAGGACAGTTCGAATTTTTAGTATTACAAAATACACGTTTATATACAGTAATGTCTTTAGCTGATGTCATATCTAAAGGAATTTATCATTTTCTCATTGAAAGTATAAATAAAAAACAAAACCTAGATTCTAACATAAAAAATAATATTAATTTTCTATAAAAAATGTTTAACATAATTGTTTCACGTGAAACAATTATGTTAAACATTAAATAAACTTAATTATAATTATTTTTTTTCTTCATATTTATTGATAGCTTCATTTAATACATAAAGTTCCTCTTCTGAAAGATCATATCTAGATATTCCTTTATCTATAGGTTTTGCATATGTTGTGCTTTCTTGTCTTCCATATATTCCAGTAACTATAACACCATCATTTTTATCATCTAACATTGCAATTGAAAAACTTAAATCACTCCCCACATCTTCAAATGCTTTGTATCTCATAATAGCAACTTTCTGAATACATTCTTTCATCTTATTTTCTAATCTTTCCAATTCTGAAATTACCTTTTGTGAAATTTCCTTTACTTCTTCTATACTATCAACCTTTTCCAAAAGCATTTCTTCTAAATTCTTATTAGTAGTTCCTCTCATTATTCTTCTATATCTATTTTCTACTCTTCCAACTGCTTTAAATAAAACAACCACCATAATAAACAATAATAATATTATTACTGCCATTCCTAAAATTATAAATGGTGCTAAGCTATTAATTGTATTAAAAAATAATTCCACTTGTGTGTCATTCCTTTCAAAATTGTTTCACATGAAACAAATATTTATATGTTTATTATATCTAAAATTCTTTGTAAATCATCTTCTGAATAATATTCAATTTCGATTTTTCCTCTATTATTTTTATTAGATATATTAACTTTAGTTCCAAAATAATTCTGAAGTTGATTTTTTATTTCTTTATAATATGGATTCAATTCCGGCTTACTATTATTTCTATTACTAGGCTCCAACATTCTTTTAATTATTTTTTCCAATTCTCTTACTGATAGCTTTTCATCAATAACTTCTTGAGCTACTTCATATTGAACTTCAAAATCCTTTATTGCTAAAAGTGCTCTTCCATGTCCCTCTGAAATTACGCCCTCAATAATATATTGCTGTACTCTAACATCTAAGTTAATCAATCTCATAGTATTAGTTATAGATGTTCTAGATTTTCCTATCCTTTTACTTAATTGTTCATGAGTCATTTTAAAATCATCTATCAATTTTTTGTAAGCTATAGCTTCTTCAATCGGATTCAAATCTTGTCTTTGAATATTTTCAATAAGTGATATCTCTAGTATTTCGCTTTCAGTTAACTCCATTATAATAGCTGGTACTTCTTTTAATCCTGCAATCTTAGCTGCACGCCATCTTCTTTCTCCTGCTACTATTGTATATTGATCACTATTTACTTTTCTTAAAATTAATGGTTGTATAATTCCATGTGTTTTTATTGATTCTGTTAATTCTGCAATCTTTTCAGAATCAAAAGCTTTTCTTGGTTGATCTTTATCACTTTTTATTTTATTTATAGAAATAGATAAAGTATTCTTTTGGTTATTATCCTCATCAAAACTGTCATCAGGAATAAGAGCACTTAGTCCTTTTCCTAAAGCAAATTTTTTACCCATTTATATCACCTACTGCCTATTTAAAAATTCTTTAGTTAAATTTACATATGCTTCTGCACCTTTACACTTTTCATCATACAACATTATTGGTAATCCAAAACTTGGCGCCTCTGCTAATCTTACATTCCTTGGAATTGTTGTTTTATATACTTTCTCATTAAAAAACTTCTGAACTTCTTTCAATACTTCGTTACTAAGATTTGTTCTAAAATCAAACATTGTCATTACAACACCTTCAATGTCTAATTTTTTATTTAGCGATTTTTTTACAAGTTGAACTGTATTCATAAGCTGACTAACACCTTCTAATGCATAAAATTCACACTGAATTGGAATTAATACCGAATCAGCACAGGATAATGCATTTATAGTTAAAATACCTAATGATGGAGGACAATCTATAAATACATAATCATATTCCGCTTCAATGTCTTTTAACTTATCCTTCATTATTCTTTCCCTATTCTTTTTATTTATAAGTTCAACCTCTGCACCTGCTAATTCCATAGTAGATGGTGCAATTGAAAGATTTTGAACTAAATCACTTGTAATTATAGATTCTTTTATAGTTGTATCTGATACTAATACATCATACATAGAAAAATCTAAACTATTTTTATCTAATCCTAATCCACTAGTTGTATTACCTTGAGGATCTATATCTATTGTCAGAACTCTATAACCTTCCATTGCTAAATAAGCACATAAATTTATATTAGTAGTAGTTTTTCCGACTCCACCCTTTTGATTGAAAATACAAATTGTCTTCATAATTAAGCCCTAAAAGAGCGTCCCCCCTTTCCATAAATATATTATATATATTTTTATAACATATTAAAAGAACAATGTTATAAATTTGCCTGATATAACTCAACTTCGAATAAAAAATTAAGGCTACAAATATTGTAACCCTAATTATACTATGTATTAAATTTTATTTCTGTATTTTTGGAATCTTTACAGTCACTTCTATAAATTCTTCTTCATCTTTAAATCCATACTCAGCAGGTATATCAAATTTTTGAAACACTTGCTTTATAGTATTAACATATAACTTAGCTGGTAAAACACTTTTTGTATTTTTTTTTCTTCTTTCTTTTAATTCCTTACCAGCAAGTTTAAGTAACTCTTTATTAATAAGTTCTTCTGTTTTTTTAACAGTTAATCCTTCATTAATAACCTTTTTTATTATTTTAAGTTGTAGTTCTTCATTTTGAACAGTAAGTAATGCCCTAGCATGTCTTTCAGTTAATCTATTCTGTAAACATATTTCCCTAACATCTGAACTCAATTTTAACAAACGTAATTTATTAGCAATCGTAGACTGTTTTTTACCCATACGTTTAGCTAATTCATCTTGTGTAAAATTATGATCATTAATTAAATTGTAATATGCCTCTGCTTCTTCAATATAATTTAAATCTTCTCTTTGTAAGTTTTCTAATAAAGCAATTTCTGCTGATTGAGAATCTGTAATATCAACAATATTACATGGAACAGTTGTAAGTTCAGCAAGTTTTGCCGCTCTAAGTCTTCTTTCTCCTGCAACAAGTTCATAAATTTCTCCCATTTTTCTTACTGTAAGTGGTTGAATTATTCCATGCTCTTTTATTGATTGAGACAATTCTTCAATCGCTTCCTCATTAAAATATTTACGTGGTTGATAAATATTTGGGACTACTTTATCAATACTTATATTTACTATTTCATTATTCATTCATATACCCATCCCTTATTAAAATTGCTGTAACACTATCTCTACATATTAATTAAAATTCTACTTTAACTATAATTTCCCTTTTTTAATTTAATAGTTATTGATTTTATAAATTATATATTATAATACTTAATTAATCTTATATTCAATAATTAAAGAGGTTTTTTAGTTATTGAACTTGGTTTTCTAGGATATGTTTTACCACATTCTTTTATCTTTTTAACAACTACTAAATTGTGCTTTAATTCAGTATCTTCTATTTCAACTTCACAAATATCAATTAATTTGCCACCCAATGTGCCAATAGCATTTTTGCTATTCTGTATTTCTTGTTCTACAGAAGGTCCTTTAAGTGCAATAAAATTTCCTCCTACCTTTACATAAGGCAAACAAAACTCAGATAATACACTCATATTAGCAACAGCTCTTGATGTTGCAATATCAAAATTTTCTCTCAACTTTTTATCTCTAGCTCCGTCTTCCGCTCTTGAATGTATTGTTGTAACATTTTTTAATCCAAGTTCTCTAATTACAATACTTAAAAAATTAATTCTTTTATTTAATGAATCAAGAAGTGTAACATCTAAATCTTCTCTCATAATAGCTATTGGAAGTCCAGGAAATCCTGCTCCAGTTCCAACATCAATCAATGTATTTGCATTTTTAAATTCATCACGCTTAAATGCTTTTATACAATCAATAAAATGTTTCTTTATAATATCTTCATCTTCAGTAATAGCTGTTAAGTTTATTTTTTTATTCCAATTTTGAAGAAGTCTCATATATTTCATAAATTTATTATATTTATCTTCAGTCATTTCTAGTCCAACATCATCTGCTGCTCTAATCATCAATTCATAAAATTCCATAAAATCCTCCACCTAAAATTAAGCTTTTTTCCCATATTGATGTTCAAGATATATAAGTAAAACGGAAATATCTGCAGGTGAAACTCCAGATATACGAGATGCCTGCCCTATACTTATTGGTTTTATATTACTTAATTTTTGTACAGCTTCAATTCTTAATCCGCTTACATCACTATAATCAATATCCTTTGGAAGTAGTTTCTTTTCAAATTTACTAAACTGAGCCACCTGCTCTAATTGGCTTTGTATATATCCCTCATATTTAGTTAATATATTTATCTGCTCTCCAATATCTTCTGACAATTCTGGTCTATCAACATCTAAGTCTTTTAATGCAAAATAATCTAATTCAGGTCTTTGCAATAATTCATAAAAACTTATAGGCTTTCTTAATGGTGCTGAATTTAAAGTAGCTAAAAAATCATTATTTTCTTTTTTATTAGTTATTTGTAATTTTTTAAGTCTTTCTAATTCATTTTCTATATTCGCTTTTCTTTTTAAGTATCTGCTATATCTTTCTTTAGTTACTAATCCCACTCTATGACCAATTTCAGTTAATCTTAAATCAGCATTATCCTGTCGTAATAATAATCTATACTCAGCTCTAGATGTCATCATTCTATATGGCTCATTAGTTCCTTTGGTTACTAAATCATCAATAAGAACTCCAATATACGCATCAGATCTAGTTAAAATTAAAGGTTCTTCATTTTTAATCTTTAATGCTGCATTTATCCCAGCTACTAATCCTTGTGCTCCAGCTTCTTCATATCCAGAACTTCCATTTAACTGGCCAGCACCATATAATCCTTCAATATTTTTAAATTCTAATGTTGGTTTTAATTGAGTCGGATCTATAGAATCATATTCTATAGCATATGCAGTTCTCATCATTTCAACATTTTCTAATCCAGGTAAAGTTCTTAGCATTTTAACTTGAACTTCTTCTGGTAAAGACGAAGAGAATCCTCCAACATACATTTCTAAAGTATTTAATCCCTCTGGTTCAATAAAAATTTGATGTTGAGTTTTATCCGGGAATCTCATAACCTTATCTTCTATAGATGGACAGTATCTAGGACCCACTCCCTTAATGCTTCCATTATATATTGGTGATCTATTTATATTTTCTCTGATTATATTGTGAGTTTCTTCATTTGTATAAGTTAAATAACATGGTACTTGGTCTTTATCAAGTTTTTCACTCATAAATGAAAATGGTACTATTTTATCATCTCCATTTTGTTCGATCATTTTTGAAAAATCAACAGTTTTTCTGTTAATTCTTGCCGGAGTACCAGTCTTAAATCTTCTAAGAGATATTCCTAAATCTAATAAAGATTGTGATAGATCATTAGCTGGAAATAGTCCATTAGGACCACCACTATAAGAAACTTCTCCTATTATTATTTTCCCTTTTAAATATGTACCAGTAGCTAACACAACTGCTTTACATCTAAAAATGGCTCCATTTTTAGTTATAACACCAGTTATTTTATTGTTTTCAGTAATAAGTTCTATAACTTCAATTTGTCTTATTGTTAAATTGTCCTGTTCTTCTAATACTTTTTTCATTCTAAACTGATAATCTTTTTTATCAGCTTGAGCTCTAAGCGAATGAACTGCAGGCCCCTTAGATGTATTTAACATTCTAGATTGGATAAAAGTATGGTCTATATTAACTCCCATTTCTCCACCTAATGCATCAATTTCTCTAACCAAATGCCCTTTTGCAGTTCCACCTATATTAGGATTACATGGCATTAATGCTATAGAATCTAAATTAATAGTACAAACTAATGTATTTAATCCCATTCTAGCTGATGCAAGTGCAGCTTCACAACCTGCATGACCAGCACCAACTACAATGATATCATAACTTCCACCTTCATAATTAATATTCATTTCTTTTCTCCCTTACTTTCCAACACAAAATTCGCTAAATATTTTGTTTAATACATCCTCTTCTAATTCGTCGCCTGTTATTTCACCTAATGCTCTCATCGCTGCAGTTATATATATTGATATTAAATCTAAATATTCATTAGCATTAATTCTATCTAATGCCTTTCTGCAGTTTTCAAGAGTTCTATATAACGCCTGTTTATGTCTTGTATTAGATACAATTAAGCTTTCAGTATCAATTTCCCCATTAAAGAATAATTTCTTAATTTCTTCTTTTAATTTTTCAATACCCAAACCTGTTTTAGCTGAAATTTCAATCTTATTTTCTAATTGATTAATTACATTGTCATTTAATTTTGCCTCTAAATCTACCTTATTTAACAATACAATATATTTCTTATTCTTTATTGAATCAATAATTATTCTATCTTCATTATCAAGTTCTCTAGAGGTATCAAGCATAAGAATTATTAAATCGGCTTCTTCTATCTTTTGCTTTGATATTTCTACTCCAATTCTTTCAACTGTATCATCAGTATCTCTTATACCCGCAGTATCGGTAATTCTAATTGGAATTCCATCTAAATTTATGTATTCTTCTATAACATCCCTTGTAGTACCAGGCACATCAGTTACAATTGCTCTTTTTTCCTTTAATAATGAATTAAGTAACGATGATTTACCTACATTAGGCTTTCCAACTATAACAACATTAAGTCCGTCCCTTATTATTTTTCCTTCATCAGCATTTTGTAGCAAATTCTCCACTCTTGAAAGAGTTTTTCCAACTCCATCCTTTATTTGAAGAACCATATTATCATCTACTACATCTTCATCATCTTCTGTAAAATCAACAGCATATTCTATTAAAGCCAATACATTTAATAAATACTTTCTTAACTCTCTGATTTCTTTTGATAATGCACCATTACTCTGCATAATTGCTGATTTCATAGACAATTCAGTTTTTGCTGTTATTATATCCATAATAGCTTCTGCCTGGCTTAAATCTATTCTTCCATTTAAAAACGCTCTTTTTGTAAATTCTCCAGGTTCAGCAAGTCTTGCACCACCTTTAACTATTTCATTTAATACTCTATTTGTTGCAACAACTCCACCATGGCAATTTATTTCTACAACATTTTCACCTGTATAACTACGTGGCATTTTCATAAAACTTATAATAACATCATCAATAATCTCTCCATTGTATCTATCAATAATATTTCCATATCTCATAGTATATGTCTTCATATCTTTTATATCTCTATTATTTTTTCCTACAAATATCTTGGCTACAATATCTAAAGCTTTTTCTCCAGAAACTCTTATTATAGCAACACCGCCTTCTCCGATAGGAGTTGCTATAGCACAAATAGTATCAAATTCTTTCATTTATAATCCTCCTTCTATTTAAAGAAGCTTTTCTTATTAGTATATCCAATTTCAACTAATATCAATTTTACATAACAAAATTTAATTAGTCAAAATTATAATTTATTTTATCTTAAATGTAAAAAGAAAGCCTAAATAAGGCTTTCTTTGTGATTCCTATTTTTTTAGTTCAATAACAACTCTTCTAAAAGGTTCTTCCCCTTCACTATATGTTGCAACCGCTACATTAGCCTGTAATGCAGAATGAATTATTCTTCTTTCATATGAATTCATCGGTTCGAGTTTAAATGACTTTTTAGTCTTAATAACCCGATTGGCTGTTTTAATAGCTAAACCTTTTAAAATTTCTTCTCTTTTGCTTCTATAATTTTCAGTATCCAATACAACTCTTTTATGAGGAAATTCATGTATTTTATTGACTACTAATGAAACTAAATATTGTATTGAATCTAAAGTTTCCCCTCTACGTCCAATTAAAAGTCCCATATTTTTACCACTTAAATTAATATATATAGTATTATTTTTTTCTTCAATACTAATATTGGCATTAATTTTCATTGTCCTAAGTATATTATCTAAAAAATTACGAGCTTCTTCAATATAGTCATATTTTAAACTTACTTTAACTTTTGCTGGTTTAACTCCTATAACATTAAATAATCCCTTGGAGCCTTGATCAAGTATTTCAACATTTACCATGTTTTCTTCTGTTCTCAATTCTTCTAATGCTTTATTTAATGCTTCTTCAACAGTTTTTCCTTCTATTTCTATTGATTTCATGTGTTAATCCACCACCTCTAAAATATGAAAGCAAAATTTATATTATTTTTTCTTTCTTTTCTTTTTACTAGCTAAATTTTTAGGCTCTTCAACATTCATAACAAATTTTTCTTTATTGCTTTCAGCATCTTTTTTTTCTAAGATTTCAACTTCCTTCATAGCTGGCTTATAATTTAAGAAATAAGTTTGAACTAGTTGTATAAAGTTTCCAATTATCCAATATAAAACCAAAATCGATTTAAAATTCAATGCCATAAATCCCGTCATTCCAGCCATAACTAAGTTCATACTTCCCATATTTATCCCATTTTCTTGCTGTGGAGTTGACTTAGTCATCAAATATGATGGTAAATAAGTTGATAAAGCAGCTAAAATAGGTAAAATATAATATGGATCTGGTGCAAATACATCTTTAATCCATAAAAATGATGCTATCTGACCATCAGGTAAATTAATACCCATGAATACCCAATAAAGAGCCATTAATATTGGTATAGGTAATAATGAAGGTAAGCATCCTCCTGCCATACTAACATTATTTTCTTTATACAATTTCATAACTTCCTCATTCATCTTTTGAGGATCATTTTTATATTTTTCTTGAACTTTTTTTACTTGTGGCTGAATCTTTTGCATTCCTCTTGTTGATTTTGCAGCTTTTATATTAAATGGTAATATAAGAACTCTTATTACAAGTGTAAATACAAAAATCGCTAATACATATGATAACCCAACATCTGACACTCCCATGTTTACTATCACAGCATGAAAGTATTCAAATATGTATCTCATAAAATCAACTATTGCTTGAAACATAAATTTCTTTACCTCCTATACTATTTTACTGGATCATATCCACCTTTAGAAAAAGGATTACATCTTAAAATTCTGTAACCAGCCATAATCCCGCCCTTAACTGCACCGTACTTATTAACTGCATCTAAGGCATACTGTGAACATGTTGGCCTAAATTTACAGCATGGAGCTTTTCCTGGTGAAATAAAATTTCTATAAAATTTAATTAGACTTATTAACAGTTTCTTCATTAATATATAAACCTGCCTTTTTAATTAAATTTTTCATAGACTTTTCTACATCAAAGTATTTTTTGTCTTTAAGCAAATTTCTAGCTATAAAAACAAAATCATATCCTTTTATAATATTATTATAGTTTAATCTAAAACTTTCACTTATGAGTCTTTTACATCTGCTTCTTACAACACTATTTCCAACTTTTTTACTTACAGAAACACCTATTTTATTATATAATTCCATATTCTTATCTTTATTTCTTCTATTTTTCAAAATATATAGAACCAAAAGATCATTGGCATATGATTTTCCTCTTTTATATACAATATTAAATTCGTAATTCTTTTTTAATCTATAAATCATAGATATTAAAACTCCTTTTTTTCCGCCATTTGCAGAAAAAAGGCCACTTAATGCGGCCCTTATGCTGTTAATTTTTTTCTTCCTTTTTGTCTTCTGCTCTTAAGAATGTTTCTTCCTGATTGAGTGCTCATTCTCTTTCTGAAACCATGTTCTTTTTTTCTTTGTCTTTTTTTAGGTTGATAAGTCATGAACATTTGCATGCACCCCCTTAAAATAATTTATTTATAGTAAAAAACTATACTTCATGATTTTAAATTTTACTTTTCTATTATATATACATACTAATTTTCTGTCAAGGTCTGTAAAGTGGGTATAAATATGTTGATAATTATATTATTATATATTTTTTTGTGGATAACTTATTGAATATGTGCATTTACTTGTGTTATCATATGAATGAATTGTTAATAACTTAAATTACATATAGTTTATCCACATGTGTGGATAAACTTGTGAATAACTTGTTTATTATCTACTATATATTTTTCGTTTATAGTAGATATTTACTTATTTTTATTGTTTATAACTATATTAATTATTCTGTTATTAACTTAAAAGCAATTTATTATATACACATAATTATTAACATGTTGATATAATTGTATACATTTTTGTTTATAATATAAAACTGTTGATATAATTGTTAATAATATGTACATAATACTAATAAAAAAATTTTCATTATATATAATTGGAGGAAAATAAATGGATGCCGATCTAAAAAATTTATGGGAAAAAACCTTAGATATCATAAAAAGTGAATTAAGTGAAGTTAGCTTTAATACTTGGATAAAAAGCTGTGAGCCTATATCTCTATCTTCTAATACGTTAAAGATAAGCGTTCCAAATTCCTTTACACAAGATATTTTAGATAAGCGTTATAAAGATTTAATGGCAAATTCAATCAAAGCTATTTGTTCTAAGCTATATAATATTGAATTTGTAATAGCTTCCGAGGCACATATTAAGGAAGATATAAAAAAAACAGAAAAAGCTCCATCAAAATCTATAGTTGTAAATGACGAAATGTCTTCAACATTAAATCCAAAATATACTTTCAATTCATTTGTAATTGGAAACAGTAATAGATTCGCTCATGCAGCCTCATTAGCTGTTGCTGAAGCTCCAGCAAAAGCTTATAATCCATTATTTATCTATGGTGGTGTAGGACTTGGAAAAACCCATCTAATGCATGCCATAGGTCATTATATTTTAGATGGTAATCCAAATGCAAAAGTTGTCTACGTTTCATCAGAAAAATTCACTAATGAACTAATTAATGCAATAAAAGATGATAGAAATGAAGAATTTAGAAAAAAATATAGAAATGTAGATGTTTTACTTATAGATGATATTCAATTTATCGCAGGAAAAGAACGTACTCAAGAAGAATTTTTCCACACGTTTAATGAATTACATGATGCAAATAAGCAAATCATACTATCATCTGATAGACCACCGAAAGAAATTCCTACATTAGAAGATAGATTACGATCTAGATTTGAATGGGGCCTAATTGCTGATATTCAAGTTCCAGATTTTGAAACAAGAATGGCTATATTAAAAAAGAAAGCTGATGTAGAAAATCTTAATGTTGCTAATGAAGTTATGGGATATATTGCAACAAAAATAAAATCAAATATAAGAGAATTAGAGGGTGCATTGATAAGGATAGTAGCATATTCTTCTTTAACAAACAGAGAAATTACAGTAGATTTAGCTACTGAAGCTTTAAAAGATATTATTTCTAAAAAACAAAGCAAGCATATAACTATAGATCTTATTCAAGATGTAGTTTCAAGTTATTTTAATTTAAGAGTTGAAGATTTAAAATCTCAGCGTAGAACTAGAAATGTAGCTTATCCTAGACAAATTGCTATGTATTTAAGCAGAAAACTTACGGATATGTCATTACCTAAAATAGGTGAAGAATTTGGCGGCAGAGATCATACAACAGTAATCCATGCTTATGAAAAAATTTCTGAAAATCTAAAAACTGATGATTCATTACAACATACTATAAATGACTTAACTAAAAAAATAACTCAAAACTAAATTAATCCACAAAGTGTATATAATAACTATATAATAACATGTGGATATTTTTTTCGTGATAATTAAGTGTGAATAATTGTGGATAATATACTTCGTTTATCACTCACTTATCCACAATATTTTTGCATATTTTTTTGTTGATATATCAATGTTTGAGATACTTATCAACAAATTAACAGCCCCTACTACTATTATTACTAAAAATTTATATATATCTAACCTTACTCTACTTTCAAAATTCCTGTGAATAAATTAAGGAGGATCAACAATGATTTTTACATGTGAAAAACAAGAAATATTAGAAGGTATATCAATTGTTCAAAAAGCAATAACAGGCAAATCAACAATGCCTATATTAGAAGGTATCTACATAAAAACAAATTCTAATTCGTTAACATTAATTGGTTCAGATATGGATGTAAGCATTCAAACTACTGTTAATGCCAATATAATACAACAAGGAAGTATAGTAATAGATGCAAAAATATTTGGAGAAATTATAAGAAAACTTCCTAATTCATCAATAAAAATAGAAACTTTAGAAAATCAAATAATAAGAATAACTTGTGAAAAGTCTGTATTTGATGTAGTGTACATGAATACTAATGAATTTCCAGAGCTTCCAGAAATAGATGAAGATCTAAAAATATCTGTAAAGCAAAATATATTAAAAAATATGATAAAAGGTACATCTTTTGCCATTGCTCAAGATGAAACAAGACCAATACTTCAGGGTATACTATTTGAAGTTAAAGATAAAAATTTAAATTTAGTTGCATTAGATGGATACAGACTTGCTATTAAAAGTGAGTTTTTAGATACTGACATTAATATAGAAGTAGTTATTCCAGGAAAAACTTTAAATGAAGTTTCAAAAATACTTGAAGATGTAGATGATATAGTAAATATTACATTTACTAACAATCATATATTATTTAATTTGGAAAAGACTAAAATTGTATCTAGATTATTAGAAGGAAAATTCATAAATTATAACTCTTTATTACCTCAAGAGCACAAATTATTAGTTAACGTAAATAGACAAGAATTACAAAATGCCATTGAAAGGGCTTCTTTAATGGCTAAAGATGGTAATACTAACTTAATTAAATTAGATATACAACAAGATAATCTAATAATCACCTCTAATTCTCAATTGGGAAAAGTTAGAGAAGAAATATCTATAAAATTGCAAGGCGATGAAGTGGAAATTGCATTTAATTCAAGATATTTGCTTGATGTATTAAAAAATGTAGAAGATGATGAAGTTGTTATGAAAATGACTTCTAGTATTAGTCCATGTGTTATAAAAGAAAAAAACAGTGAAAATGCTAAATACCTAGTTTTACCAGTAAGATTAATGAGATAAGGAGGAAAAATATTTTTATTAATATTTATGCAATAAAATGAATAAAACGAAACAAATTAAAATTGATACAGAGATAATTAAATTAGATTCTTTTTTAAAGTGGTCAGCAATTGCAAGTTCAGGTTCAGAAGCTAAGTTTTTAATTCAATCAGAAATGATAGAGGTTAATAATGAAATATGTACTCAAAGAGGGAAAAAGTTAAAAGTTGGGGATATAGTAACCTTTGAAAATTTTGATTATGAAATAATATAAATAGTTGTATAATAATATAAGCATAGTTTAAATTGCTATTATGATATAATTATTAATAGGTGTATTTATTATGTATATTAAAAATATAATTTTGATTAATTATAGAAATTATGAAAAACTGCAAATTAAATTAAGCGAAAATGTTAATGTGTTTATTGGCGATAATGCACAAGGAAAAACTAATATTTTAGAGGCTATTTACTATGGAGCATTTGCAAAGTCTCATAGAACCTCTAGAGATAAGGAACTTATTGAATGGAATAAAGATAAAGCTTATTTAAGTCTTTTGGTTGGAAAAGAGCGTTTAGATAAAAGAATAGACATAAATATTTTAAAAGATGGAAAGAAAGCAATAAAAGTTAACGGGGTAAAAGTTAATAAAATAGGAGAACTTTTTGGAATATTTAATGTTGTTATGTTTTCTCCAGAAGATTTAAAAGTTATAAAAGAAGCTCCAAATTTAAGAAGAAAATTGTTAGATATGGAGCTATCTCAAATTAATAAGAAATATTACTTTAATTTAGTTCAATATAATAAAATTTTGAATGAAAGAAATATGTTGTTAAAGAATAACTCATTTGATCAAGATATATTAGAAATATATGATTATCAACTTGCTGTTCATGCTGATTATATTATTTCAAAAAGGTTAGAATATATAGATAAAGTAAACTTTTATGGTAAAGATATTCATAAAGACATAACAACTGAAAAGGAAAATATAGAATTTAAATATAGCTGCAATGTTAATTTAGAAGACTATAAAACTAATTATCTTAAAAAATTAAAGGATAATATTAAACGTGATAGAGAAAAAGGAATAACTTCAGTTGGGCCTCATAGAGATGACTTTAATGTATTTATTAATGATATTGATGTAAAAACTTTCGGCTCACAGGGGCAGCAAAGAACAGCTATTCTTACAATGAAATTTTCATCACTTAAAATTATTAAAGAAATTACTGGCGAGTATCCTGTTTTACTTCTAGATGATGTTCTTTCAGAACTTGATCTAAATAGAAAAAGATATATATTAAGTACTATAAATGGGATACAGACTATAATTACTTGTACTGGAATAAAAGATATAAATGATTATATTGATGGTAATGCCAAAATATTTAATGTATCAAATGGAAAAATTACTGAGTAGAGGAGGCGTATTGTTGTGTTTTTACATTTAGGTGAGAATGTTGTGGTTCCTGTTAAAGATATTATCGGAATATTTGATTTGCAAAATACAATATATAGTTCTGATACTTTACAATTTTTAAGATTAGCAGAAGAAGATGGATTTGTTGAAAGAATAACAGATGAAAGACCAAAGTCTTTTATAATAGCAGAAGTAGATAATATGAGTAAAATTTATTTATCTCCTATATCATCAACAACATTAACTAGAAGAAGTGACATAAATTATAATTACTAAATTAAAAATAAAAGCTTAAGTTTAGGAGGAGTCTGATTTGGAACAAAATAATAAAAAATATGATGAAAATCAGATACAAGTACTGGAAGGATTAGAAGCAGTAAGAAAAAGACCAGGAATGTATATTGGTAGTACTAGTTCAAGAGGTCTTCATCATTTAGTATATGAAATAGTGGATAACAGTATTGATGAAGCATTAGCTGGATACTGTGATAAAATAGAAGTTTGTATTAATGAAGATAACTCTATTACAGTTACTGATGATGGTAGAGGTATGCCAGTTGGTATACATCCTAAGATGGGTAAATCTACAATTGAAGTTATAATGACTATTTTACATGCTGGAGGAAAATTCGGCGGTGGCGGATATAAAGTATCTGGAGGATTACATGGGGTTGGTGCTTCTGTAGTTAATGCCTTATCTGAAGAATGTGTTGTTACTGTAAAAAGAGAAGGGAAGATATGGCAACAAAAATATAGTAAAGGTAAAGTTCTTACAGAAGTTACTAAAATAGGTGATAGTGACGAAACTGGAACAAAAACATATTTTAAGCCTGATCATGAAATATTTGATGAAACAATATATGATTTTGAAGTTTTAGCTCAAAGATTAAGAGAACTAGCGTTCTTAAATAAAGGCGTTTATATAAAGCTAATAGATAAAAGAGAAGGCAAAGAACAAGAAGAAGTATTTCATTATGAGGGTGGAATAAAATCATTTGTTACATACTTAAATAGAAATAAAGCACCTCTTCATGAAGAACCAATTTATATAGAAGGTATTAAAGATAGTGTATCTGTAGAAGTAGCACTTCAGTATAACGATGGGTATACAGAAAATATATTCTCTTTTGCTAATAATATAGATACAGTTGAAGGTGGTACTCATTTAGTAGGATTTAAAACTGCTTTAACTAGATCATTTAATGATTATGCTAAAAAATTCGGACATATAAAAGATAATGATAAAAACTTTAGTGGTGATGATATTAGAGAAGGATTAACGGCTGTAATATCTGTAAAAATTGAAGATCCTCAATTTGAAGGACAGACTAAAACAAAACTTGGAAATAGCGAAGTAAGAGGAATAGTAGATTCCATAGTTGGCGAAAACATAAGCATATTCTTAGAAGAAAATCCTAATATAGGAAAAATGATAATTGATAAGGCATTAATGGCTGCAAGGGCTAGAGATGCTGCTAGAAAAGCTAGAGAATTAACTAGAAAATCAGTATTAGAAAGATCTGCACTTCCAGGAAAGCTAGCTGATTGTTCATCAAAGGATCCTAAGGAATGTGAAATTTACATAGTCGAAGGAGATTCAGCAGGAGGTTCAGCTAAACAGGGAAGAAATAGAAAGTTCCAAGCGATTTTGCCATTAAGAGGTAAAATTCTTAATGTTGAAAAGCAAAGATTAGATAGAATATTAAATTCAGATACAATAAGATCAATGGTTACTGCATTTGGTGCAGGTATAGGAAATGATTTTGATGTTACAAAAATAAGATATGATAGAATTATAATAATGACAGATGCCGATGTTGATGGAGCTCATATTAGAACATTAATGTTAACATTTTTCTATAGATATATGAGACCACTTATAGATGAAGGGCATGTATATATTGCACAGCCACCTTTATATAAAATAAGTAAGGGCAAAAAAGATCATTATGCATATAGTGATGCTGAACTTGAACAGATATTGATAAATTTAGGTGGAAAAGATAATTCTACTGATATTCAAAGATACAAAGGTCTTGGAGAAATGAATGCAGCTCAATTATGGGATACAACAATGGATCCTGAACAAAGAATTCTATTAAGAGTTAATATAGAAGATGCTATACAGGCAGATGAAATATTCACAATTTTAATGGGCGAAAAAGTTGAACCAAGAAAAGAGTTCATACAACAAAATGCTAAAAATGTTGTTAATTTAGACATTTAGTACTAATATGAGGTGAAGTACATGGATATATTTAATGAGGGAAAAGTAATACCTGTAGATATTAATCATGAAATGAAGAAATGTTATATAGATTATGCTATGAGTGTTATAGTTGGTCGTGCATTACCAGATGTAAGGGATGGTTTGAAACCAGTACATAGAAGAATACTTTATTCTTTACAAGGGTTAGGATTAACTCCGGAAAAAGGATACAGAAAATGTGCCAGAATTGTAGGAGAAGTTCTAGGAAAATATCATCCACACGGCGATAGTTCTGTTTATGATGCATTAGTTAGAATGGCACAAGATTTCTCAATGAGATACATGTTAGTTGATGGTCATGGAAATTTTGGATCTGTTGATGGAGATAGTGCTGCGGCAATGAGATATACAGAAGCAAAGATGAATAAAATTGCTGTAGAGATGTTAAGAGATATAAATAAGAATACAGTTGATTTTATGCCAAACTTTGATGGTGAAGAACAAGAACCAGTTGTATTACCTTCAAGATTTCCTAATCTTTTAGTTAATGGATCGTCTGGAATAGCTGTTGGTATGGCAACTAATATTCCTCCTCATAATCTAGGAGAAATAATTGATGGAACAGTTATGCTTATTGATAATCCTGAAAGTACAGTTCTAGATCTTATGACACAAATTAAGGGACCAGATTTTCCAACAGGTGCGACTATTATGGGGAAAGCTGGAATAAGAGCTGCTTATGAAACTGGAAGAGGAAAGATTGTTGTAAGAGCAGATGCTGAGATTGAAGAGGAAAACGGAAGACATAAAATTGTAGTTACAGAAATTCCATATCAAGTTAATAAAGCTAAACTTATTGAAAATATAGCTGACTTAGTTAAAGATAAAAGAATAACTGGAATATCAGATTTGAGAGATGAATCTGATAGGGAAGGTATGAGAATAGTAATAGAATTAAAGAGAGATGCTAATCCTAATGTAGTATTAAATCTATTATATAAACATACAAAACTTCAAGATAGCTTTGGTGTAATAATGCTAGCTTTAGTTAATGGAGAACCACAGGTATTAAATTTAAAACAAATATTAACTAATTACATTGAATATCAAAAAGAAGTTATTACAAGAAGAACTGTATTTGAATTAAATAAAGCTGAGGCAAGAGCTCACATATTAGAAGGGTTAAAAATAGCATTAGATAATATTGATGAAGTAATTAATATTATAAGATCTTCTGCAACAGGTGAAATTGCTAAGAATACGTTAATAGAGAGATTTAATCTTTCAGAAAAACAAGCAACTGCTATTCTTGAAATGAGACTTAGAAGATTAACTGGATTAGAAAGAGAAAAAATTGAAGAAGAATATAATGAGTTAATGAAACAAATTGAATATTTAAAATCAATTTTAGAAAGCGAAGAAAAACTATTAGGAGTTATTAAAGATGAGCTTTTAGAAATTAAAGCTAAATATTCAGATGATAGAAGAACTAAAATTGAAAAAGTTGTTAATGAAATTGATATAGAAGATTTAATACAAGAAGAAGATGTAGTTATTACATTAACTAAAGGTGGATATATTAAGAGAATATCGGCAGATACTTATTCAGCTCAGAGAAGAGGTGGTAAGGGAATTCAAGCAATGACAACAAAAGAAGATGATTTTGTAGAACATGTTATGGTTACTTCTACTCATTCAGATGTATTATTCTTTACTAATAAAGGTAGAGTATATAAATTAAGAGCATATGAAATTCCTGATGCAGGAAGACAGGCAAAAGGAACTAATTTAATTAATATCATAGCTATAGAACCAGATGAAAAAATACAAACAGTATTGACTGTTTCTGATGGTAAAAAAGAAGGATTCTTATTTATGGGTACTAAGAAAGGTATAGTTAAGAAAACTTCTATAAGTGAATTTAAGAATCTTAGAAAGAACGGTCTTATAGCAATCAGCTTAAAAGAAGGCGATGAATTACTTAAAGTTAAGAATACTTATGGTGATGCAAATATTATTATGGTGACTCAAAATGGTTATGCAGTTAAGTTTAATGAAAAAGATGTTAGACCTATGGGAAGAACTGCATCTGGAGTTAAGGCTATAAACTTAAAGGGTGATGATATTGCTGTTTGTATGGATATAGCTGTAGATGATGAAGAATTGTTAGTAATAAGCGAAAAAGGATTTGGTAAAAGAACACCTATAAGTGAATATAAATTACAAAATAGAGGTGGAATAGGTTTAATTACTTATAAGATAAGTTCTAAAACAGGTAAGCTTACAGGTGCTACTGTATGTAAGGCAGATGATGAATTAATGCTTATAAATTCTAGTGGTGTTGCCATAAGAATTAATGTAAGTGATATATCTGTTACAAGCAGATCTGCAATGGGAGTTACATTAATGAGAACTACTGAAGATGAAAATGTGGTTGCAATAGCAAAAATATTAAGTAGTGATGATTCAGAAGAAGGAACTAGTAATTTATAAGTACAAAATAATGAGTATATAAATTGAAATTTTATTTAAAGTTATTAGATTATAGATAAAAGGGTTAAATGCGATTGCATTTAACCCTTTTATCAAATATTATTCATAAATAAAAACAATATAGGTTACAATAAATATTGTTAGATTAATTAGTAATAGGTTCCTGGTGTGTCGTGCTATAAAATATCTAGAATAATGGAGAAATTTAGAGAAAAATTGAAATAATTAATTATAATCATGAGAAGTAGTGATTATAATTATAGATTATATGTTAAGATAAAACACGTCGTTGAGAGCGATAACAATTAAAAACATGCTTTTTTAATTCTTTGAAAAAAATTGAGAAAGTTTTGAAAAAATTGTTGACATTGCTTGAAACAAATGATATACTAAATGAGTCGTTTGGGTACGACAGAAAAAAACAAAAAGTAACAACGAAAGTTGTGGAAAAATGGTCTTTGAAAATTGAACAGAATAATATAAATACATTTAAGTAAACCAGCAATTCTTTATTTTGAGTAAGCTAAGATTAAACTTTTTATTGAGAGTTTGATCCTGGCTCAGGACGAACGCTGGCGGCGTGCTTAAC
>SVCE01000028.1 GCA_015058525.1 Clostridium butyricum | reverse complement strand
TCTGCATATCCCTTGTTTGCTAATACAGTTGTGATCGCAGCTGTTAATGTTGTCTTACCGTGGTCTACGTGACCGATTGTTCCAATGTTAACATGTGGCTTACTTCTTTCAAATTTCTCTTTTGCCATTGAAAATTCCTCCTTTAATTTTGTAATAAACCTTGCCTAGTGTTTTTTGTTATTTTATTTGGAGCTCACAATCGGAATTGAACCGACGACCTCCACCTTACCAAGGTGACGCTCTGCCAACTGAGCTATGTGAGCGTTCAGAATCTTTCTGTTCCTTGATATACCAATTATAAAGTTTACTATTATTTTTTTTGTTTGTCAATATAATTTATCACTTTATATTAAGGCATTTCTCCAATTTTCTTTTTACTCTTTGAAGCGCATTATCTATTGATTTTGAATGTCTTTCCAAATCACATGCAATCTCTTGATAAGACTTTCCATCAAGATACGAATTAAGAACTTCAAGTTCTAATCCCGATAAAACTTTTGAAATTTTTTCTTCAATATATTTCATCTGCTCTTTGCTTATAATTAACTCTTCTGGGTCAGAAACCTTTAAACCTGTTAAAACATCTAATAATGTTTTTTCAGATTCTTCTTCATATATCGGCTTATTTAAAGATACATAAGTATTTAATGGTATATGTTTTTGCCTAGTTGCTGTTTTTATTGCAGTTATGATCTGTCTTGTAATACATATCTCTGCGAAAGCTTTAAATGATGTTGACCTTTCAGGTTTATAATCACGTATAGCTTTATATAGACCTATCATTCCTTCTTGATAAATATCTTCTTTATCTGCCCCTATTAAAAAGTATGATTTAGCTTTAGCCTTTACGAAATTTTCGTATTTCGAAATCAAGTATTCCTGTGCTCTGTTATTTTCAGCTTTAGCTTCCATAACTATTTCTTCATCTTGTTTATCTTTAAATTCTAAATACGCATCCAACTATACACTCTCAACTCTCTTCTTATTTTAAACTGCATTACCATGTAAACAATTATACCCTAGTAAAAAAGTATAAGTCAACTTCCACTACTTTCCACGCCTGAGCGCTTCCAAAATTTCTACTATACCGTCATCAATATTATCCGCAACACTATTTTTTTGATTAATTTTATTTGCTCGTGTATTTATTTTTATTTTTTTTTCAATTTTAGTTACTTCGTTATAAAATTCCAAAGAAGACATTCTTACAGCACCTCTTTGAAAAATAGTCTGTTGTTCTAAATTATCTGATGTAACAACTACAATCTCATGCTTTCTTCCAAGTGCATTTACTTTCTTTTCAATATAGCTATCTGCTGTTTCTCCATCTTTAGTAAAAACTACTGATATATTTTTATTTATTTGTTCTTTCTTTTCAATACTTCCATGTACTTTATGTGCATCGAAAACAAGAATTATATTACATTCATTAAATACTCCATAATTATGTAACTTATCTATTAGGGATTGACGTGCAGCTTCAAAACTAAAATCTTTTTTTTGTTTTAAATCAGGCCAGCTATTTACTACATTATAGCCATCAACAAAAATAGTCTTCACCTTATTCTATTCCTCTACTTTAAACGTCCTTTTAAAACTTCATACATCATTATTCCTCCAGCTACAGATGCATTTAAGGAATTTATTTTTCCTACCATAGGTATTTTTATAAGCTTATCACATTTTTGAACTGTAAGTTTTGAAATTCCCTTGCCTTCATTTCCAATAACAAGTGCACAAGGCCCACTATAATCTACCTCATAACTATATTCTTCTGCTCTTATATCAGCTCCATAAATCCATATTCCTTGTTCTTTCAAAAAATCTATTGTTGTATTTAAATTTGTAACTTTTGCTACTTTTACATGTTCTATTGCACCTACAGAAGACTTATACACTGTTGCTGTTACAGATGCACTTCTTCTCTTTGGAATTATAATCCCGTGTACACCAAATAGTTCAGCTGTTCTTGCTATAGAACCTAAATTATGAGGATCTTCAACTTCATCAAGTATAATTATAAAAGGTGCTTCTCCTCTTTCTTTTGCCAAATCTAATATATCTGACACCTCTGAATACTTAAATGGAGTCACCTTTGCTATTACACCCTGATGTGTTTCACCATCACACATTGCATCTAATTTTCTTTTATCAACTTCTTTAATTATTATTCTCTTTTCTTTAGCCATTCCAACTATAGTATTTATGGACCCTTCAAGCTTATTATTTGATATATAAAGAGTTTCAATTGTTCTATTGTCATTTTTTAATGCCTCTATTACAGCATTTCTTCCAATTATAATATCTTCTCTTTCTTCAACAATAGATTTATTTCTATCATTTCTAATCGCACCTATTTTTTTTAAACCATTATTTTTCGCGAGCTTATTTTCTTTAGTATTTATTTTCATATTTTTCCCTTGCATTATAAGTCCTCCTTTCAGTTTCCCTTTCATTTTATAACTTCAATGCTTTTGCTTAATATAAATTGTAATCTTTCTGTATTTCCCGATAAATATAAATATCCAACCAATGCCTCAAATCCTGTTGCCATTCTATAATCTCTTACATCTGCATTCTTTGGTACTGTTGGAGATTTTGCATTTCTTCCTCTTTTAAATACAGCAAGTTCATCTTCATTCAACAATTTTTCAAGTTCATACATTATTATAGACTGACTTTTAGCCTTAACATATCCAATTGCTTTTACGTGCATTTTATTAGCATTTAAAGATGTATTTTTGCTTAATATATAGTTTCTTATAAAAACTTCATAAACTCCATCACCAATTAAAGCCAACTGTAACGGATTTAACAATTTAGCTTCTGTTTCTGTAAATTCTCTTATTCTTAAATCATCTAACATTATAATTCTCCTTTAAATAAGGGTTGCATATTCGCAACCCTTATTCCAATTAATCAATCTTTTTCCATCTAACACCTTGAGGCGTATCTTCTAGAACTATATTTCTAGCTTTTAAGTCATCTCGTATCTTGTCTGCTAAAGCAAAATCTCTATTTTTTCTAGCTTCTTGTCTTTTATCAATAAGTTCTTGAATCTCAGTTTCAAGTGTTTTATCTTGTTTCTTTTGAAGAATTCCAAGAGGTCCTCCAAGTTCTCTAATTAATGCTTCTGCCTTTTCGCATAATTCTTTCGAAGAATCTATATTAATATTATTGTTTATATCTTTAGTTAAGTCAAATAATACTGATATAGCATCTGCTGTATTAAAATCATCATCCATCTTTTCAATATATTTTTGCCTATATTTATCTAATGATTTTAAGAATGTTTCTTCTTCCAAATCCATTTTTTCTTTTTTAACTTCGTTTATTAAGTTATCTAAATTATTTATGCAGTTATATAATCTTTCAACTGAAGATTTTGCAGAATCTAAAAGTTCTTGGCTAAAGTTTATTTGAGTTCTATAATGTCCAGATAGCATTAAGAATCTTATAACATCTGAATCGTATTTTTTCAAGGCATCCCTTGCAGTAATAAAGTTATTCTCTGATTTAGACATTTTCTTATTATCAACATTTACAAAAGCCGCATGCATCCAATAATTAGCAAACTTCTTTCCTGTTACAGCTTCACTTTGAGCTATTTCATTTTCATGATGTGGGAATTTTAAATCCATTCCACCACCATGAATATCAATAGTATCACCTAGTAATTTTCTTGCCATGCAAGAACATTCAATATGCCATCCTGGTCTTCCTAATCCCCAAGGACTTTCCCAAGCTGGTTCACCTTGTTTCTGTGATTTCCATACTGCAAAATCCATAGGATCTTTCTTTCTTTCATCAACAGATATTCTCGCACCTGCTTGTAAATCTTCAAGATTTTGGCCACATAATTTACCATATCCCTTAAACTTTTTAGTACTAAAATATACATCTCCATCTACTTCATAAGCAAATCCCGAATTTATTAAATCTTCTACAAACTTTATTATATCATCCATATGTTCTGTTGCTCTTGGATTTACAGTAGCTCTTTCTATTTGAAGTGCATCCGCATCTTGATAATATTCTTTAATAAATCTATCACCAAGTTCTTTTACTGTTATGCCTTCTTCATTAGCCTTATTAATCATTTTATCATCTATATCTGTAAAATTTTGAACAAATTTAACTTTGTAACCTCTGTATTCTAAATATCTTCTTATTGTATCAAATATTATAAAAGTTCTACCATTACCGATGTGAAAATAATTATATACAGTTGGACCACATGCATACATTTTAACTTCACCAGGTACAATAGGTACAAACTCTTCTTTTTTCCTAGTCAAACTGTTATATATCTTCATTGCATTACCTCCACTATTTTAATTTTACATGGTTTTTTTCAAATTCACATTTAACAATACTACATACATCACTTATTTTAACTACTTCCATTTCGCCATTTCTAAGTTTAAATTCTACTTCTCCATCCCCAATTTTCTTACCAACAGTAACTCTCATTGGTATTCCCATTAATTCTGAATCTTTGAATTTAACTCCTGCTCTTTCATTTCTATCATCTAAAAGAACTTCAACTCCCATGGAAATTAATTCATCATATAGTTCATTGGCAACTTTTACTTGTTCTTCATCCTTGACATTTACAGGAATAACAGAAACATGGTATGGTGCAACTGATAGTGGCCATATTATACCATTTTCATCATGATGTTGTTCTATTATAGATGCCATTGTTCTTGTAACACCTATTCCATAACATCCCATTATAAATGGTTTTTCTTTTCCATCTTCATCAATAAAATTAGCATTCATAGCTTCTGAATACTTAGTTCCAAGCTTAAATATATGACCTACTTCTGTTCCTCTAGCTATTGTAACTGTACCACCGCAATCTGGACACTTTTCTCCAGCTGTTACATTTCTAAAATCTCCAACTGTTCCTTCAAAATCTCTTCCATAATTAACATTTTCTAAATGATATCCAGTTTTATTCGCTCCTACTATAAAATTATACATATTTGCAACTTCTTCATCTACTAATAGTATATCTACTTTTATTCCTATTGGTCCTGCAAATCCTACTGCTGCCCCTGTTGCATTCTGAACTTCTTCATTATTTGCAAATTCTAAGTTATTTACTTCTCCAATTGCATTAGCTACTTTAACTTCATTAATTTCTCTATCCCCTCTAACCATTACAGCTACAATCTTGCCATCAGCATTAAATAATATAGTTTTAGCAAATTTTTTAGCATCCTTACCAAAGAAAGCAGCAACTTCTTCAATTGTTCTTGCATTTGGAGTCTCAACTTCCTTAACTTCTAACATATCCTGCTTTTCTTCTTTTTCAGGAGTACATGCAGCCTTTTCTATGTTAGCAGCATAGTTGCAACATTCACAAAATACAACATCATCTTCTCCAACTTCTGATTTAACCATAAATTCAGCTGAATTAGCTCCTCCAATAGCTCCAGAATCTGCTTGAACAGGTTTAGCATCTAATCCACATCTATTGAAAATTTTCACATATGCATCATGCATCTTATTAAATGTTATATCTAATCCTTCTTGATTTCTATCAAAGCTATAAGCATCTTTCATAACAAATTCTCTTGATCTCATAACACCAAATCTAGGTCTACGTTCATCTCTATATTTTGTTTGAATTTGATATAAGTTTAATGGTAATTGCTTATATGATTTAATTTCATTTCTAGCAATATCAGTGAATACTTCTTCATGAGTAGGTCCTAAACAAAAATCTCTATTTCCTCTATCTTTTAATCTAAACATTTCTGCACCATATGCATCCCATCTTCCTGATTCTTGCCATAATTCTGCTGGTATCATTGCTGACGCTAAAAATTCTTGAGCTCCTGCTGCATTCATTTCTTCTCTTATTATATCTTCTACCTTATTAAGTACTTTTAGTCCAAGTGGCATATAATTATAAACACCTGCTGCCATCTTTCTAATCATACCAGCTCTAAGCATTAATTTGTGGCTGTCTATTTCAGCTTCTGCTGGCACTTCTCTTAATGTAGATATTAACATATTAGACATTTTCATAATTTTAGTTCCTCCTAAATTTTATTTATAAATGTGTTTAAGTTTTATTATAAATTCATTATTAAATAGAAAAATAAAAACTCGTCCCTAATATATAATTAGGGCGAGCAATATCGCGGTACCACCTAAATTTGTTCTCTTAATAATGATAACGGTCTTAAACCGATAGTTTTGCTATAGCTCCAAAGCTGGTTCAAAGTCTATTAAAAGTCTTGCAGCCTATGGACTTTTTCTCTAAAAGTCGACTTCTACTATTCTTTATCATCGCCTAAAATCTTCATTTTATTTTAATTTATTATAACTTTTAAAAAATTGACTGTCAATATAGCTATCTTATTCTAATTATTCACAAGATACTCAGCTAATATCAAATCTTCAGACGTAGTTATCTTTATATTTGTATATTCTCCTTCATATAGATAAACTTTATTTCCAAACAATTCAGCAACCATTGTATCATCTGTCACCTGAATTTTTTGTTTTTTAACTTTCTCATGACATTCACATATCATTTTATAATCAAATACCTGAGGTGTCTGAACTGCCACAAGTCTGCTCCTAACTGGAGTATCTATAGAAAAATTACTATCATCTTTAACCTTTATAGTATCTTTGGGCATAACTCCAGGTGCAGCTGCTTTATATATACCAGCATATTTTATTCCTTGATTTATTATGTTATCAGTTATAAAAGGTCTTGCAGCATCATGAATCAAAACAATGTCAGAACCTTCAGCCTTTTTTAATCCATTATATACAGAATCCTGTCTTTCTTTTCCTCCAAGTGCTAATTCATCAACCTTTAAATTGTATTTTTCTAAAACTTCCTTTTTACAATATTCAATTTCATCTTCTGAAATAACAAGTATTATCTTATCTATATTTTTATTATCTATAAACTTTTTTAAAGTATAGTAAAGAATAGGTCTGCCATTCAAATCAATATACTGCTTACTTATAGCTGCACCCATTCTTTTACCTCTTCCTCCAGCCAATACAATCACACTAACCATACAGAAAAACTCCTTATATTAATTGTCTTTTGGTTTAGCAAAAATCATTCTTCCTGCAGCAGTTTGTAGTACTGATGTAACTATTACAGCTTTAGTTGAACCTATATATTTTTTACCTCCTTCAACTACAATCATAGTTCCATCATCTAAATAGGCTACTCCCTGACTAGATTCCTTACCATCCTTTACTATATCTATTACCATTTCTTCACCTGGTAACACAACTGGTTTTATTGCATTTGATAGTTCATTTATATTTAGTACAGGTACCCCTTGAAATTCTGCTACTTTATTTAGATTATAATCATTAGTAATAACTTTTCCATTAAGTTTTTGTGCAAGCTTTAGTAATTTTGCATCTACCTCTGGTATTTTAGGAAAATCGTCATCTACAATCTTAGTTTCTATAGCAAGTTCTTTTTGTATTTTATTCAATATATCTAAGCCTCTTCTTCCTCTATTTCTCTTTAAAGCATCCGAAGAGTCTGATATATGTCTTAATTCATCTAATACAAAATTAGGAATTATAAGCGTTCCTTCAATAAAACCTGTTCTACATATGTCAAATATTCTTCCATCTATTATTACAGATGTATCTAATACCTTTGGTATACCTACTTCTGCCTTGTCTTCCTTTACCTCAACTTGTATATCCTTAATTTTTTTTTCTTTTCCAACCTGTTTTTTCATATTTAATAACAATAATGTTATATCTTCTTTTTTCTTTGAAAAAATCTCCCATCCAATTATTGCTGCAACAATATTTAATAACATAAATAATATTGGTCCAAAAATATTATGCATTTCATTTATAGGTTTTGCTATAAACATCATTAATATAAGCGCTAAAATAGCTCCAGCTGCACCATAGATTATTTCTGTTATTGACATCTTCTGCATACTTTTTTCAATATAATCAACTATATTTGATATAGCTCTATATATTGCTGGGGAAATAATATATAAAATAAGTGCTGAAATAATCGATATTATAATAATAAATAAAATTTTAGAAAAAGTTGTATTAAAATAATTCAAACTTTCTATCTGTGGTATTGAAAGTAATAGTTCTGATATAACATATCCAACAATTAATCCAATTGCTGAAAAAATTCCTCTCACAATCTTCTTTAACACACAATTCACCTCCCATTAAATTATTTACATATTATATTCATTTTAATCCTTTTTAATTACACTTCACTATATTGTTAATTATAACATACATTGGATTTATCTAAAATGAATAAATTATTAAGTTTAATTATTAAATTCTCACTCTATAAATTTGATTTAATTTCGTATAATTATACACATATTTAAAATGTCTTATTATTTACTAATTCAAATTCATAGTGCTAATAAGTTTTACTATAACTGATATGAGCAGTAATTCAAAAAAATAAAAGAAGATGTTAACCCTTATCAACATCCTCTTTGCATATTAAATCTCTTTCTTGAGTAATACCTGTTCTTTTATTCTCTTTAATCCATTTTTTATAGCTGTTGCTCTTGCTTCTCCTATTCCGTCAACTTTATCAAGTTCATCTATATCCGCTTCAACAATATAGCTTAATTCCTTAAATTCTTTTATTAAATTTTCTATTACACTTGCTGGTATTCTAGGAACTTTGCCTAATATTCTATATCCTCGTGGAGAAATTAAAGTATCCATAAGTGGAATTCCTGCAAAGCCTAATGATCTTGCTATTGCATCCAAATCTAAAAGCTCGGTTGAATTAAGTTTCTGTATATGCTCATATACTTCATTATAGTCAAGTCCATCTTTACAATAATCTCTTATTAATAATATTCCATCTCTTTCAATATGCTTTATAAGTTCATTCATTTGCATAGAAATCAATCTTCCTTCGTTACCCAATTCAAGTATATACATATTAATTTCTTCCACTATTCTCATAACCATTTCCGTTCTCTGAACTGCACTTGACACATCAAATAATGTTGTTAAATCTTGAAATTCTAATAAGTTTAAATTATTTATATTACGCTCTAATACTGCTACATACTTTTCCAAAGTCTGTATTGCTTGATTTGCCTTTCCAAGTATAACGCTACTTTCTCTTAAAACGTATTTAATATCACCCTTATACATAGTTATTATATTTCTTCTTTGTGATATAGCTATTACTACATTATTAGTCTGCTTTGCAACTCTATGTGCAGTTCTATGTCTTGTACCTGTCTCATACGTTGGAATCGATGAATCTGGAATAAGCTGAGCATTTGCACACACTATTCGCTTAAGATCTTCTGTTATTACTATAGCTCCATCCATTTTAGCTAATTCATAAACATATGATGGTGTATATTCAGAATTTATGTAAAATCCGCCATCGACAATCTCCATAACATCTTCATCGTCTCCAATTACTATTAATCCACCTGTTTTTGCTCTTAATATATTTTCTATCCCTTCTCTTAGTTGAGTGCCTGGGCACATTATTTTTAAGACATCTTTTATTCCTACACCCTTTTCTAATCGCATACACTCATCCCTCTTCTCAATAATTAATTATAGTAAGCTGTTGCATATAATGAAATATACAGATAAATCTTAATCTGATTAAAATTCTTAAAAATGTAAACTCTAAAGATTATAATACTATAATAGCCTTAATCTCTCAATTATATTTATTAAATTTAATTATATTATGCTTAATTATAATATTAGTAAATTAAAATATATTCATTAATATTTACTACCTACTATAAACGTTTCTTATAACATCATTTAATGTTTTTAATTCAACAATTTCTATTGTTTTTATACTCGGTTTTTTAACAAATGAATCTTTTGCTACATATACACGTTTAAATCCCATCCTAGCAAGTTCTTTTATTCTACTTTCCAATGATGGAACCTTTTTTAATTCACCCGTAAGTCCTACATCTGCAATAAAAGCAATCGTTGATTCTATTCCTTGCTGTTTTACTGAAGATACAATACTCATAATTACTGCAAGATTAATTCCTTGTTCTCTTATCTTTATTCCACCAGTAGTTTTAATTATTACATTTTTATCATATAAACTTATTCCACCTCTCTGCTCCAATATAGATATAAGAGTATTAAGTTTATCTTTTCCTAAAGTTTCACCTATACGAGTAGGATAAGGAGTAAAGCTCTTTGATACAAGACTTTCTATTTCCGTTATTATAGCTCTTGTTCCCTCCTTAATAACAGTAAGAGCACTTCCTGATACTATTTCTCCTTCTTCTCTTTTTGTCATAAAAAACTCTGATGGATTATCTATAGATACTATTCCTTCTTCACACATTTGAAAAAATCCATTTTCTATTCCTCCAAATCTGTTTTTCGAACTAACAAGAACTCTTAGTTCTTCATCATTATCATCTTCAATAATTAAAACAGTATCAACTAAATGCTCTAATGCTCTAAGACCAGCAAGTTCATCATTTTTAGTCATCTGTCCGACAATAATTACAGCTCTTGGTCTTTTTTCATTTTTTGCAACTTTAAGAAGCGCATTGGCACATTCCATAGTTTGAGTTGGTGAACCAGCCCTTGCTGGAAGAGATGCTTCTATAGTAAATGTCTGAATACTATCTATTATAAGTAAATCTGGATTTATTTCTTCTACTGAATCTAATACATTGTCCATATTATTTTCTTGAATTACCCAAATATTTTCATTTATCTCATCTAGAATCCTATCAGCTCTATTCTTAATCTGACTGTCACTTTCTTCTCCTGACGCATATATAACTTTAAAACCCTTTTTAGCAACTGCATTTGAAATTTGAAGTAATAATGTAGATTTTCCTGCTCCAGGTCTAGCAGTAATAATAGTTATAGAATCCTTAACTATTCCACCACCCATAACTCTGTCAAATTCATTTATCCCAGTTAATATTCTGTCACTCTTATTTGATACTACATCCATAAGTTTTCGTACTGGCTTTTTAGATGCTTCTCTTACTTTTGCAGATTTAGTTTGCGCTACATTTACAACTTCTTGCTCTAATGTATTCCAACTATTGCAATCAGGACATTTTCCCAGCCATTTTATACTTTCAAACCCACAATTAGAACATCTATATAATGTTTTTATCTTCATTAATTATCTCCCTTAATAATAATGTATTCTGTTAAGTAATATGAATATCACTCTTCTCTACAGTATAAAAAGTCAATCAAATTTATCCAATTTTGAAAGAACAAACAATTTCAAAAAATATTAAATCGTCTTTTTATAACAACCTAAAACAATCTATTAATGCATTTTTATACTTCAAAATGTTTCTTATGTTAATTATATCATAATCAGCCCTCTTAATTATGTTCACTTGCTCAATAAAAATATATTTTATACTTTAGCATAAATAAAGCAATTATTACAAAAACTATCAATAAATATATATAGGAGTGATAAATATGATAGATAAATGTTATATTGATAACATACCCGATCCACAATCAAATATACTACATGATTCTTCCCAACATAATTTAACTAATTTATCATCGGATACATGTAGCCAAAATCAGTTTAATAATTTAATATTAAATTCAAACCTTGATGATTCAAATATTATAAAATAATATATTAGCTGCTATACTAATAAACAACAAAATATAATTGATTAATTAACATTCAAGACGATAAAAGTGATAGTTCAAATTCACTCTTATCGTCTTTTAGTTAAGCCAGCCTACTGAATATAAGTTTATTTTCCAATTCACTTACTTTTACTTTATCACCAATTTGTATATTACCTTGTAGAATTTCTTCACTTAATCTATCTTCTACTTCTTTTATAATTACTCTTCTTAATGGTCTTGCTCCATTATCAATATCTATTCCCTTATTTAATAAAAATTTCTTACTATCCTCTTCAAAATTTAGATATATATCTCTATTCTCTAATCTTTCTTTAACAGATTTAAGCATTAAATCCATTATCTTATCTAAATCTTCATCAGTAAGCTTATGGAACACTATAGTGTCATCTATTCTATTTAAAAATTCAGGTTTAAATTTCTTTTTAAGTTCCTTTAATACATTATCCTTCATTTTTTCATATTCCGATTCCTCATTAACTGTTGAAGTAAATCCAATAGAACTTTGTTTCTTAATTTCATGAGCTCCAACATTAGATGTCATTATTATTATTGTATTCTTAAAGTTTACTACTTTTCCTTTTCCATCAGTAAGTCTTCCATCTTCCATAATTTGAAGAAGTATGTTAAATATATCTGGATGTGCTTTTTCTATTTCATCCAAAAGAACGATTGAATAAGGTTTTCTTCTTACTGCTTCTGTTAACTGTCCACCATCATCATGTCCCACATATCCTGGAGGCGCTCCTATTAGTTTTGCAACAGAATGACTTTCCATATATTCAGACATATCAACTCGCACTATACTATTTGCATTACCAAACATAACTTCTGCTAATGCCTTTGAAAGTTCAGTCTTTCCTACTCCAGTTGGTCCAAGGAATATAAAACTTCCTATAGGTCTTTTAGGATCTTTTATACCAACTCTCGCTCTTCTTACAGCTCTTGATATTGATTTTACTGCTTCATTCTGTCCAACTACTCTTTTATGAAGTATATTTTCTAAATTTAGTAGCCTTTCACTTTCAGACTCAGTTAATTTTTCTATTGGAATATTAGTCCATAACGAAACTACACTTGCTATCTTTTCTTCATCTAACACTAATGTATTATCAGAAGTTCTATTTGACCAATCTTTTTTCATATTTTCAAGATTTTCTTTTACTTCTCTTTCTTTATCTCTTAGATAAGCAGCCTTTTCAAAATCCTGAATCATTATTGCATCCTCTTTTTCCTTATCAAGAGAAGTAATTTTATTTTCGAGTTCTTTTAAATCTGGTGGCGTAGTCAAACTCTCTATCCTTACTTTAGCCGCACCTTCATCAATTAAATCTATAGCTTTATCAGGCATAAATCTATCATTTATATACCTATCAGATAAATTTACAGCCGCTTCTAATGCTGCATCTGTTATTTTTACTCTGTGGTGTGCTTCATATTTATCTCTAAGTCCTTTTAATATCTGTAGTGTTTCTTCTTTAGTTGGTTCTCCTACTATAACTGGCTGAAATCTTCTTTCTAAAGCAGCATCTTTTTCTATATGTTTTCTATACTCATCTATAGTAGTAGCTCCAATACATTGAATTTCACCTCTAGCTAATGCAGGCTTTAATATATTAGATGCATCTATGGCTCCTTCAGCTCCACCAGCTCCTATTATAGTATGAATTTCATCAATGAATATAATAACATTTTTATCTTCATGAATTTCTTCCATAGCTTTTTTTAACCTGTCTTCAAATTCACCTCTATATTTTGCACCTGCAATCATTGAAGTAAGATCTAAAGAAATTACCCTTTTGTTTTTTAATATTTCAGGAATATTTCCTTCAACAATTTTCTGTGCAAGTCCTTCTACAACTGCTGTCTTACCTACACCTGGTTCACCAATTAAACAAGGATTATTCTTTGTTCTTCTACACAAAATTTCTAATAACCTTTGATTTTCAGTTTCTCTTCCTATTACAGGGTCAATTTTTCCCTCTCTTGCCTGCTCTGTTAAGTCTCTTCCATACTTATCAAGCATAGGTGTATTTTTTTTCTTTGCAGTACCCTTTTCATCAGAATCACATGATCTATCTTCATAATTTCCAGTTAAAAAAATTCTAAGTTCTTCATCTACACTAGAAAAATTGAATTTTAAACTTTTTAAAATTGTATATGCCATTCCTTCTTCCTGATTTATTAAAGCCAATAATATATGCTCAGGACTAACAAATCTATGATTCATTTTTTTTGCTTCTGTAAAGCTTTCATCCAATAATCTTTTTGTTCTAGGTGTTAACAAAATGTCATCTCCTGTTTTTGTAACATCACCATAGCCTAGATACCTTTTCAGCATTTCTCTTATATTATTGATTTCAATACCATATTTTTTTAATACCCCAGCTGAATATCCATCTTCTTTTAGCAATCCAAGAAGCATATGCTCTGTCCCAACATACCCATGTTTAAATTTTTCAGACTCATTTTCAGCTTCAAGTATCACAACTTGAGCACGTTCTGTTAATTTGCTATATTCCATTCCTTCTAACCCTCACAATCCTACTTAAGATAATATTTTTTTTACAAGTTTTGCTCTTTGATGCTTAATTTCTTTATCATTTAAAGACATTTCAAATTTATTTTGAATTCTAGTATCACTGGAAGATATTAATATCTGATTTAATTTACTCTTCTCTATACTTACCAATGATAATTCTACACCAAGTCTTACCAGAGATAAGCATTCAAGCATCTCTTTATACTCTAAAATAACGGCTGACTTTAACACTCCAAGTGCTCTAAATACTTTATCTTCTATTTCATATTTACACTTACTAATAAGAATTTCTCTATATTTTTTTTCTTCCTTTATTACATTTATAACTGATTCCTTTAACTTGACTATAATGTCTTCTTCTGTAAGCCCAAGAGTAAAAGCATTAGATATTGTATATAAATTTCCTATCACCTTATTATCATCCATATATACTCCATTAATATCTATGCCAATACGTTTAAAATCTTTAATAATATTATTAATTTCCTTATTCATAGTAAGCGCTGGAAGATGTATCATTACTGATGCCTTTAAACCTGTTCCTACATCATTTAAATTTGAAGTTAAATATCCTAATTGCTCATCAAATGCATAATTAATAGTCTGTTCTATTTTATCGTCAATAGCTACTGCACATTCTAATGCCTCACTTAAATTAAAACCTGAATTTATACATTGTATTTTTATGTGGTCATTTTCATTAATCATAATACTTACAGTTTCATCTTTATTTAATATATATGATGCTTTATTCGAATTCTTAACAAGATCACTACTTATTAAATACTCTTCAACGTATTTATTAAACATTTCCTGTTTTTCATCCCACATATCATGAAGAATAATTTCTCCATCTTTATCTTGAGATTTCAATGCATTATAAATGATTTTCCCATTCTTTCTTCCTTCTATAAAGCTGAGTTTTTCAGGAAATTGCATTTCTTGAATATTTCTAGCAAGTCTTACCCTACTATTCAATACGATATCATCATTATTTACTTCATTAAGAATCCAATTTTTCATCATACTCTTCCCCTTCTGTTCCTGCTTCATTATCTCTTAAATTGCTGTTAATTATATAAAGTTCTATTTGTTTTATCTCATCCCTTACTACTGCTGCTTTTTCATATTCTTCTTCTTGAATCAATACTTGAAGTTGCTGTTTTAAATTTTTTAATTTATTGCGTTGAAGTAATTCTTTTCCTCCAACTTTAGGTATTCTTCCTATATGTTTAACTCCAGGCTGAGAATTTTTAATTTTATCATTAATTATATTTCTAAATACTCTATAACATTCCTGACATCCAGTTTTTCCTGTTTTCTTAAATTCTTCAAATGTCACTCCACATTTTTCACATATAAGCTTTTGTTCTTTTTTCGCTATATCTTCAACGCTTGATATCAAACCATTTATCATTTCCTGAAACGGAAAACTTGCGCCTTCACCAATTGGATTAAAAAATGGTATGCTTGATATATTTCTTGCACATTCTTCACATAACCATATCTGTTGTTTTTCACCATTAACTACTTTTACTAAATTAATTTTTGCTTCGTTTTTTCTACATTTTTCACATAACATATATATCCCCATCCTTAAGATAAAATTATCATAATCATGCCTTTTAAAATATCTGCTCTCACTTTATTCTTATTATGAGATGAAACCAAACTTCTATCATTAACAGCCATTTTCATTATTTCACACTCTCTTGTGCTAATAATTCCCGATTCTGATAAATGATCTAATAATGCACTGGCATTATGATATGTTATTGTATTTCCAATACTTTCACTTATAAGTTCTTCTCTCTTATTAGCACTATCCTGTTCAAGCTGTTTTATGACTATATGACCGCCTCCACCTCTTTTACTTTCTATAAGATATCCTTTCTCATAAGTAAATCTTGTTGTAAGAACATAATTTATTTGAGATGGCGCACATCTGAATTGATCTGCTAATTCATTTCTCTGTATAAAAATCACGTTTTCATCATTTTCATTAAACATTTGTTTTATAAAATCTTCTATTACATCTGAAAGTCTTGCCATAACCTCACCTGCTTAAACTCTAAATTAAATATTTGTTTTTGACTTACTTTGACTTTATAATATTATACTATTATTCTTTTACATTTTAAACAATGTTTTGATTTAAAATATGCGAGTATTTTTATATTTACGTGTAAAAATATATATTGAAATTGTTAATCAATACACTATGTATTAGTATTAACACATTTTTAATTATTATATGTGGAGGTTCTTTTTTAATGCAAATTATTTGGTATGGCCATTCTTGTTTTATTATAAAAACATCTAATGGCAAAAGAATACTTATAGATCCATTTTATAATTTTTTAGGTTACAGAAATGATTTTCCAAAATGCGATATTGTAACTATGAGTCATTCCCACTTAGCTCATTCATATTTGAATTTTGCAAATTATAAAACAAAAGTAATTAATTCAAGTGGAAATTTCAATTTAAAATATATTAATATTACAGGAATAGAAACCTTTCATGACAACTGTAAAGGGGTTAAAAGAGGCTATAATATAATATTTTTATTCAAATTTGACAATTTTTCTATATGTCATCTTGGAGATTTAGGACATATTCCATGTGAATCTATTTTAAAAAAATTAAAAAATATTGATATATTATTTATTCCAATAGGAGGCCACTTTACCTTAGATAGTAATGATGCATTTAAACTTTGTTCTATCATAAATCCCAAGCTAATAATTCCTATGCATTATAAAACTAATACCTTAAAAATTAACTTAGATGATTGCAAAAACTTCTTAATTCATATGCCTAGAATAGAAAAAATAAATTCTAACATTTTGAATATAGATACTATAAACAAAAATTCATTAATGAAAACTCTATTATTAAAATGTCCTAGTATATAAAAATAAAAAAAGATCGTCATAATAGACGATCTCTTTTTATAATTATTCTTGAGCAGGAGCTCCAACTGGGCAAACATTTGCACAGTTTCCGCATTCGATACAAGTATCTGCATCTATAACGAATTGAGTATCTCCTTGGCTGATAGCTCCAACTGGGCATTCTCCAGCACATGCTCCACAACTAACACATGAATCACTAATAATAAAAGCCATTTAATACACCTCCTAATAAATTGTGGTATTAACCTCTTACATTTTACCATGTATCCTAATCTTTTTAAAGCATTTTGTAATACATATCTTTGTATTTTTGGATTATATTCCGAAATAATTATTAATTTGTAATATACCCCAAATCCTCTACTATATCTATTATTTTATCTATATTTATATACATATCATTATATATAACTGTTATTTCATTCCTATTTAATGAGGTCTGTATTGCTATAATACCTTCGTTATTAATTACAGCGCTTTGTATTAAAGATGCATCACTTTGTGATTTCATATTCCTAACTTTTATTACTGATTTCATAAAAGATCCTCCTATTTCTCATTAATAAGATTCTTTATCAGCTTCTTATCCTCTTCTGATTCAACAATTAATCTAATATTAGTATCTTCTACGCTGTCTTCATATTCTCCAGATATAAGCTCAACATCAGCAATTTTAAATTCCTCAACCACTTCTTCATCGCCTTTTTTTAGTTTAACTTTAACTAATTCCTTAACTATGGAATTTCCTACAACAGGACCAGTTCCTTCTTGTGTTTTGACCACAGCACCAACTTTAGGCAATCTTTTTCGTATATGTTCATATGTACTCTGTTCATAATTCAAACAACACATAAGTCTTCCGCATATACCAGATATCTTAGTTGGATTTAATGAAAGATTTTGTTCCTTTGCCATCTTAATTGATACTGATGCAAAATCTCCAAGAAATGTAGAACAACACATAGGCCTTCCACAAGGTCCAAGTCCTCCTATCATTTTAGCTTCATCTCTTACACCAATCTGTCTTAATTCTATTCTTGTTTTAAATATTGTTGCAAGATCTTTTACTAATTCTCTAAAATCAACTCTTCCATCTGCAGTAAAATAAAAAATAACTTTGTTATTATCAAATGTATACTCTACATCAATCAGCTTCATATCTAATTTATGCTCTTGAATCTTTTTCAAACATATATCTAAAGCTTTTTCCTCTTTGTCTTTGTTTTCCTTATGCTTATCAATATCATTTTTGTCGGCAATTCTTATAACACTTTTTAATGGTGATACAATTTCCTCTTCTTTTATTTCTTTCATTCCTACAACACATTCACCAAACTCTATTCCTCTTGCCGTTTCAACTATTACAAAATTACCTTTTTCTATTTCTAAATCTGCAGGACTAAAATAATATATCTTTCCTGCTTTCTTAAATCTAACTCCTATAACTTTTATCATTAATTATACCTCCGCAAATCCCATAAGTAGCACACTTATAGTCATTAAATAGTTTGTGTTACTATTAAAATTTGTTCTTGCTTCTTCTATGTATTCTAACATACTGTTAAGTTTTTTATAAGTTATACGCCTTGATATCTCTTTTATTTTATCAGTTTTATCTACATTTATAATTAATCCAGTTTTATTTAATTCCTTAAATAACATAATATCTCTTATAAACAAGATAAGTATATCTAAAAATTCCATTTTCTCATCTTTTAAATTCTTTAATAAATCTTGATATTTAATTACAATATCATTACTTCTACTTAATATATCTTCAAATAATTCAATACATATTCCTCTTAAATTCTTTAAATTTTCATCACGTAAAAATCTATCAATCTTTCCTGGAATTCCAGTACAATATGCAATTACTGCTTGTTTATCCTGCTCACTTATATCTGAATATTTTAAATCTATATACTTCAGTATATCTTCTTTAGATAAAGGTGTTAACTTATAAACCTGACATCTAGATTGAATAGTATCAAGTATAGTCTCTAATGAATCGCTTAAAAGTATTAAATATACCCCTTTTGGCGGTTCTTCTATTGTTTTTAAAAGAGCATTCTGTGCCTGAACAGTCATTTTATCACATTTATATAAAATCAAAACCTTCTTATTACCTTCATAAGGCTTTTTATTAACCTCTTCTATTATATTTCTAACATCATCTACTCCAAAAGATGATGTTTTAGGATGATATCTTACAATGTCAACACTCTCCACACCATATCTCGGTTTTATAATTTTATCAGCTATATACTTGGCCAACACACTTTTTCCTATTCCGTCACAACCCACAATAAGATTAGCATGAGAAAATGAATTATTTTTCTCCCTTCTATCCATTCCATCACGTATATTTTTATGTCCAATCATCATATCCAATATCTCTCCTTAGATACTATATTATTGCAAATTGGTCAATATCAAACCTAAAGACTATTTTTAATTTTTTCTATATTTATTTGTCTATAACTTCTAAGTATTTATTTCTATATTTTTCTTTCAATATAGGTTTTAGTATATTTTTTATGTCGCTCTGAATTTCTAATTTAGATTTTCCTGCATCTATTTTAATCATTCTATCTTTATTAGCATTATAAATCATACTATATCCTTCTCTTACTCTTTCATGAAAATCAATCTGTTCTAAGTCTAATCTATTTACTTCCCTAGATTTATTTACATTGATTCTTTCAAGTCCCACTTTAGGATCAAGATCAAATAATATTGATACATCCGGCATATATCCATCTATAGCAAATTTATTTATGCTCATAACTTCATCTATTCCTAAATTTCTAGCATATCCTTGATAAGCTAATGACGAATCTATAAATCTATCGCACAATACAACCGCACCTCTTTTTAGTGCTGGTATAACTTTTTCAACAAGATGCTGTCTTCTAGCTGCTGCATACAATAAAGCTTCAGTTCTTCCATCCATAGAAGTATTCTCTTTATTAAGAATAACTTGTCTTATATCTTCCGCTATTCTTATTCCACCAGGTTCTCTTGTTTTTACGCATTCAATACCTTGTTTTTCAATCCAATTACATATTGCATCTATAGCTGTAGTTTTTCCAGTTCCCTCACCACCTTCAAAAACTATAAATAAACCTTTTTTCATATATACCTCACCGTTTTACATAATTATTTATATAATGATATATACAAAGTTTTATTATTTAAACTCTTTTATCATCAAATAATATTATTTTAATTTTATCTTTATATATATCATAATCTTGATTAGAAATATCTAAATTCACAATCTCTTTTTCACATTTTCTGCAGATCATTTCTCCATTTATTATTATACCATCACAATCAGTTTCTCCACATATAAAACACAATTTATTTAAATTTTCCATAAAAGTTCCCCCTTGATTCTTAATTAAAAATAATATTACTTAATTTCGTAATTATTTAATTACATTAATAATTATTGACCAATAAAAAATCATTAATTCAATACTTATAATAAAATAATTTTTTTCTTATCAGGTTACAATAATAAAATATAATATTCTTAAAGGAGGCATTATACTAATGAAGCAAGAAATAATTTCATTTTTATCTACATGTGAACAAGATATAAAAGATTTATGTACTTATTTATATAAAAATCCTGAAATAAGTTATAATGAATATAAATCTTCTAAATATATTTGCAATCTTCTAAAAAAGTATAATTTCAAAATAGAGCATAATATACTCAATATAAATAATTCTTTCATTGCCAAAAAAGGAAACGGTCATCCAAAAATATGTTATTTATGTGAATATGATGCAGTTGAAGATTATGGTCATATAACTGGTCATAACTTAGTTACTTCAATGTCTGTTGAAGCTGCTCTTGGCTTGGGACATTTGCTAGATAATAATAAACTTAATGGCTCTGTTATTATAATAGGATGCCCTGGTGAATATCTTGGAGGCACAAAAGGTACTATGGTAAAACAAGATATATTTAATGATATTGATGTAGTAATGGTTGCACATCCTGATGTCTTAACATGTGAAAGTGGCTCATCTTCTGCTATAATTCCTGTGGGGGTAAAATTTTTTGGTGCAAATGGATTAAGTTTCTTGAATAAAAATACATATAATTCATTAGATGCTGCATTATTATCTTTTAATATATTAAATTGTTTAAAAAAAGGTTTTCCAGATAACTTAGATATAAATTCGGTTATATCTAATGGAGGTTATACACCTTTATTACTGCCATCAGAAACCGAAATCAAATTTTATATAAGAGCTTATACTACAAAACTTGCTGAATATGGAGATAACATCATAAAAAAGATTGTTTCTACAGTAAGTGAACTAACAAATATTCAAAATAAATTCTTTTTATATGAATGCCCAAATAAAGAATTAATAACAAATCGCACATTAAACAGATTATTCAGCCATAATTTAAAGGAAAACGGGATTATTAATATTAATCCTCCTAAAGATATATACGCAGGTTTAAGTATTGGAGATGTAAGCCACAAAGTTCCATGTATACATCCTTACATTTCTATAGTAAAAGATACTGAGTCTATAAAATATGGAACTAAAGAATTTGCTAAACAAACAATATCTGAATTCAGTTTAAATCAATGTCACATCGCAGCAAAAGCATTATGTTCTACTGCAGTTGATTTAATAGAAAATGAAGAATTACTCAAAGAAATAAAAATCGAATTTTTTAACAATATAAAATAGTATAATTAATTGAGCCTGTATATTTATATACAGACTTTCTTTTATATAAATTTTTAATTTGTTTACAAAATAATCAATAATAGTATAATTATATTTAGACTTGACTTATTAAGGAGGTGTTCAAATTGATTCAAATATATAAAAGTGAAAGTGAATTAAATTCAAATTTGAAAACAATTGATACCATAGAAAGTGGTTCTTGGATTAACATAGTTGCTCCTTCAGATGAAGAATTAATTCTTATTTCCAAGAAAACTGGAGTATCTTTGGATTTTTTAAAAGCCGCTCTTGATGACGAAGAAACTTCTCGTATTGATATGGAAGATGATTCATTATTAGTTATTGTGGATATTCCTTTTACTGAAATGGAAGACAACTCACTAACATATGACACTTATCCATTAGCAATAATACATACTGAAAAACAGCTTATAACAGTCTGTCTTAAAAATAGTAAAATACTTACAGACTTTGCTAATCAAAAAGTAAAATCATTCTATACCTTCAAAAAATCTAGATTTACACTTCAAATTTTAAATAGGATATCAACATATTATTTATTATATTTAAGACAAATTGATAAGAAAAGCTTAATGATAGAAAAAAGACTTCATAAATCAATGAAAAATAGAGAACTTATTCAATTACATTCATTAGAAAAATCACTTGTATACTTTTCTACTTCATTAAAAGCTAATGAAATAACTTTAGAAAAAATGTTAAAACTAGAGTTAATGCAAAAATATGAAGAAGATAAAGACGTTCTAGAAGATGTAATAATTGAAAATAAGCAGGCTATAGAAATGACTGAAATTTATAGTAATATATTAGCCAGTACCATGGACTTTTTTGCTTCTGTAATATCAAATAACTTAAACATAGTTATGAAAGTCTTAGCTTCAGTTACTATACTTATGGCTATACCAACAATTATGAGTGGTATTTACGGAATGAATATAGATTACTTACCATTTAAAGAAGGTCCACATTCATTTTCTATAGTAATGGGAATGACATTAGCAATATGTGCAGTTGTTGCATTTGTATTATACAAAAAAGATATGTTTTAGTTAATCTCATTTCCAAAAATAGACAACTAACATTAAGATGATGTTAGTTGTCTATTTTTATCCACATTTTTTACTTTATAGAATTTGTTATACATATAAATTGTTAATAACTTGTTTATTATTTTATTCCTCTGTGAATAAATTTATTATATGTGTTTCCTTCAAAAATAGCTATACTATATTCAAAAATTTAAATAAGTCAAAGCTAAACTTTATATAACTAAAATTTAATATTTAAAAATTTATAATTTCCCGCATAAAAAAAGAACTTGAATTTTATTCAAGTTCTTATTGGAGGCGCCACCCAGATTTGAACTGGGGATAAAGGTTTTGCAGACCTCTGCCTTACCACTTGGCTATAGCGCCATATATGGTGGCTCGAACTGGAATCGAACCAGTGACACGAGGATTTTCAGTCCTCTGCTCTACCG
>SVCE01000027.1 GCA_015058525.1 Clostridium butyricum | reverse complement strand
ATATTGTGCTGATTCAGAAGTATATCATTCTCATAAATTTAACTATAAACAGCTTTATAAAAGATATTATGATACAGGAGTATTTTTTAAGCAGAATCCATATTTTTTAAATTATAAAAGTAATCAAAGTGGATTTGATTTAGCTAAATATGTATTTAAGAGAGCCTTAGAAGAAAAGAATATAAAAGTATTGTTAAGAATATTACCTGATTTTACAGTAAGGTTTATAGCTAAATATATAGGACAACACACAAGTGGTAAAAATTAAAAACATTCTAAATATATGGTATAATTAGCAAGTAGTAATATATATTTGGAGGGAAATATTATGATAAAAGAAATAGAGGAACAGCACTTATGCTTGCAGCAGCTGCAGTAGTTGCAATTATGCCAGTAAACGCATATGCATCATCTGATAAAGTAAAAGGTATAAAAGGTGAAATTTATAATGCTATTGCTTATAAGGATGGAAAAAGCTATATAGCAGGAAAACCAAAGTCTAAAGACGATGCTGCATATTATTTTGATGGAAATCGTTATAAAGAATTAAAAGATATAAATTCAGATGAAAAAATTGAAGCATATGGTGAGAAGTATGTAAAGGTTGATGATGGAGAATATTTTGTTGATTTATCTTCTGGAGATGAGAAGGAAAAGAAGTTTATAGAAAAACAAGATGATAGTATAGCTGTAAACTTAAGAAGTGAAGTAAAATCAGATAATGATGGAAGATATAATGAAGAAGATGCTAGACAAATAAAAGAACTTAAAAAAATACCAGGATCAAAGTTTTCAGAAGGCTGGTATGAAACATTATATGAATCTCAAGAAACAGTAAGTGATTCAAAGTGACAATTTAATGTGTATTGTGATAAAAATGGTAAATACATAGATGCTGATTATAATATTGGAAAATTTAGGGTTAAGTTAAGCAACGGAAAAACTAAAGATTTAAAGAATACTAATAATGATAAAGAAAATGTTAGAATAAATGTTTCAGAGCCAAAAGTAATAGGACAAGACTCTAATAACATTTATAGACTTGCTAAGATAAGTATTGAAACAGATGAAAGTGGAGTAACTATTGAATCTATTAATGGATTAGAGGTTAAGAATGACAAGGAAGGATCAAATGCATTTAATGTTAATGATGACAAGGGTTCTTCTGTAAGTTTTGATGTAATTCAAGTTATATCTAAATCACAAGCATCAGGAAAAATAAACGGTATTAAATATTCTAGAAATGTTACATCATATATATTATGTGACAAACATGGAAAAAAGATTTCTTTAACTGATAATGGAAATGAATTTACTGTAGTAAATGGAAAGTTAATTAGTTATAGAATTGACGGAACTACATTAGAGGCAGAAGTCGTTGAGTTAAAATCTAAGAATTCTTTATACTATGTAGAAAAAGAAAATGATGATGATATAGAGCTTGAAAATTCTGAAGGATGTATAGATATAGATTCAGAAGGAAACTTATGGGCATTAACTGATAGACATGTTTGTAAATTTGATAGCGATAAAGGTTTTCAAAAAGTATATGAAGTAAAAGACGATTATGAAAATATTTCTGTTTATGATAAGAATAATATGATTCTTTGGAATGATGAGGAATATGCTATTGTTGGAAACAAATTATCTGATGATGAGGACGATAATAATGCTGTTATTGTAAATAATAAGGATAATAATTCTGATTCAAATAACAATGCTAATAATACTAACAATAAAAATCAAGCTAATACTACTAATAATAATATTACTGTTAAACCAGGCTGGGCAAAGAATGTTGAAGGACAATGGATATATTATGATGATATGAATGGAAAAATGCATAAAGGTTGGTTAAAAGATAGTAATGGAGCATGGTATTATTTAGATAGCAAAACAGGAATTATGTTTGAAAATAAATGGTATCAAGATGTTGATGGAAAATGGTACTATTTACAATCAGGAGGAGCAATGAAAACAGGATGGTTCCAAGATAGTAATAAAAAATGGTATTATTTTAACCAAAGTGGTGCAATGCTTTCAAACACAACTGTTGGTGGATGGAAGCTTGGCTCAGATGGAGCATGGATTAAATAGTATATAATAGTAAGATAAAATAGTGCTAGTATAAACTAATAATTTATATTAGTACTATTTTTATTTTAAATTAATGCAAAATATATAAAAGACTATTTTCAAAAATGTGGTATAATTAATTCATATAAACATTGCTCTAGTAGAGTAGAAAGAAAAAGATAAATACAATACTAATGGAGATATATTATGAATAATAAAATAAGAAAAGCAATAATTCCAGCCGCAGGTCTTGGAACTAGATTTTTACCTGCAACAAAAGCTCAACCTAAGGAAATGCTGCCTATAGTTGATAAACCAACTATTCAATACATAGTAGAAGAAGCAATAGCTTCTGGAATAGAAGAAATATTGATTATTACAGGAAGAAATAAAAAGAGTATTGAGGACCATTTTGATAAATCTGTTGAGCTTGAAATGGAACTTGAAAAACATAATAAAAATGAACTTTTAGAGTTAGTTCAAGATATTTCTGAAATGGTTGATATTCATTACATAAGACAAAAGGAACCAAAGGGACTTGGGCATGCTATAAGATGTGCTAAGACTTTTGTTGGTAATGAACCTTTTGCTATATTACTTGGAGATGATATAGTTTACAATCCGGAAAAGCCATGTTTAAAACAGCTTATGGATTGTTATAATGAATACAAGACTTCAATACTTGGAGTTCAAACTGTTCCAGAGGAAAGTGTAAATAAGTATGGAATAGTAGATGGAATTCAAATAGAAGATAGGGTTTCTAAGGTAAAAGGTCTTATAGAAAAGCCATCAATTGAAGAAGCACCATCTAATATAGCTATACTTGGAAGATATATAGTTACACCTAGAATATTTGATATTTTAGATAATACTGCGCCAGGTAAAGGAAATGAAATTCAGCTTACAGATGCTTTATTGCAATTAGTAAAAGAAGAGGCAATGTATGCATATAATTTCGAAGGCAGAAGATATGATGTTGGGGATAAACTTGGATATTTACAGGCAACAGTTGAATATGCATTAAGAAAACCTGAACTTAGAGAAGGCTTTATTAAGTATTTAGAAAATACTATGAAAACTTTATAATATTAAAAAATAGCATCAGACTTATACTAAAGTATCTTATCTGGTGTTATTTTTATTCTGTTATTTTCGGAAGCCGTGCAATGGGTAATTACAAAAAGGGATAAGATACAGATTTGTGCATATTTGGAAGGAATATCACAAACAAAATAGTAGCAGAATTATATGATTATCTTGATGAAATAGCACCATTGCCATATTTTTTGGATTTACTACATTATGAGAAACTTACTAATGAAGCTTTAAAGGAGCATATTGAACAAATTGGTAAAGTGATATATAGTAAAAAATAGATATAATTATTTAAAATATAAGTTTTTATATATTAAGAATATTATTTTAAGATATTCTCTATATATATGAAAAGGTGGAGATTATAAAAATGAGTATTTTAGTTTTAGGGGGAGCTGGGTATATTGGCTCTCATGCAGTAAATCAGCTTATTGAAAAAGATTATGATGTTGTAGTTGTAGATAATTTAGCTACAGGTCATGAAGATGCTATAAATAAAAAAGCTAAATTTTACAAAGGCGACATAAGAAATAAAGAATTTTTAAGTGATGTATTTAATAAAGAAAATATAGATGGAGTAATTCACTTTGCTGCAAATTCTCTTGTTGGAGAATCAATGGAAAAACCACTTAAATATTTTAATAATAATGTTTATGGAATGCAGATTTTACTTGAAGTTATGCAGGAGCATGATGTAAAACATATAGTATTTTCATCAACAGCAGCAACTTATGGTGAACCTAAGAAAATTCCTATAACTGAAGATATGGAAACATGTCCTACGAATACTTATGGTGAAACTAAGCTTACTATGGAAAAAATGATGAAGTGGTGTGACAAGGCATATGGAATGAAATATGTAGCTCTTCGCTATTTTAATGTAGCAGGAGCTAAAGAAGATGGTTCTATAGGTGAAGACCATAATCCAGAAACTCATCTTATTCCAATAGTACTTCAAGTGGCATTAGGTAAGAGAGAATTTATAACTATCTATGGTGAAGATTATGATACTGAAGATGGTACTTGTATTCGTGACTATGTTCATGTTGAAGATTTGATAGAAGCTCATATATTAGCTCTTAAATATTTAATGAATGGCGGAGAAAGCAATGTATTTAATTTAGGAAGCAGCCAAGGATTTTCTGTTAAAGAAATAGTTGATTCAGTAAGAAAAGTAACGGGCCTTTCTATACCAGCTAAAATTGGAGAAAGAAGAGCAGGAGATCCAGCTAAATTAGTTGCATCTTCTGAAAAGGCAAGAAAGATTTTAGGATGGAATCCAACAAGAACTAACATTGAGAAAATAATTGAAGATGCATGGAGATGGCATCAAGGTCATAAAAATGGGTTTGAAAAATAACAATTTATAAATTTAAAATTATTATTATTTGAAGATATATAAAAGAGAAATGTTATTGCGAAATTGCGATAGCATTTCTTTTTTACTATATAAATCTAGAAAAAGAAAATCTACAATATTTGTATAATATAATAAAAATATGAATAAAAGGGATAATAAAGTTTTTGAGGAATTATAATCATATTATAAAAATTTTAAAAAAGTATTCCCAAATCTTATTATTTATGTTAGAATAGGCTTGTCAGTGGTTAATAATGGTCTAACTGACATATTGACTTTTTAAGATTCGACAGTCAGAGAATATATTTTTAATGTATATAACAGGGGGAAAGAAATATGATAAAAAGAGTAAACAAATTAACAGCATTATTAGTTGCTGCTACATCAGTTGCTTCAATAGCACCTATGACTTCAGCACATGCTGCAACAAAATTAGAAACATTAGAAGCAGTAGTTGAAAGTGTACAAGCTTTCGATGGTGGAAAGTATATATTTGATGGTTACAGAAATGATGAACAAGATTCTGCTACATACTTCTTTGATGGAAAAAAAGATATCGAAATTGAAGATGTTGATGGAGATAGCTTTGTAAAATACGGAAAAGAATTCGTAAGTTTCAATAACAGTAAAGAAACTTTATTAAACTTATCAAATGGAAAAGTTGATGAAGATACAGTTTCAGATAAAATTGCTTATATGCAAACTAAATTTAACACAAGTGTAATAAAGAAAGTTAAAAAGTATACTAATAATGAAGCTAAATTACAAGATATTACAGTAGCTGATCAAATAGATGGAAATCAATTTGGTGAAGTTTGGTATGGATATACAACTTCAGCACAAGTAACTACTTATGCTGGATATGTAAGCTCAAAAGGAAAATACATCGATGCTACAGAAACTGCTAACGTAGTTTACTATGTACAAGATGGAGAATTAAAAGGTAAGAAAATAGAATTTGATAAAATGTCAGATACAAAAACTGTAGATGGAAAAACTTACTCATTAGAAGTAGGAAAAACTTTATTTGCAGATTCAGACAACATATACAGAGTTGTTAAAGTAGTTGGTGGAACTAAAGAAGTATCATACATTCAAAAATTAAGCAAAGCTCAAGGTGAAACTGTAGATGGAGCATATATTCCTAAGGAAGTAGTTTCTTATGAAATATCTGATGAAGTATTAAATAATATTGAAGCAAACTCAGCTGTAAGAGTTGTAAATAAATCAATATATACAGTAGATTTTAATAAATCAGCAAAAGAAATCACTATGAAGAAATATGACTTCGTTAAAGAAAGAGATGATGCTTCAGATGCTATAACTAAGGATAGAGTTTACAAAGTTAAAGAAGATGAAGATTTCGATGATATTGATAACGAAGAAGCAACTGCATATGATATAGATGTTAATGGAAATGTTTGGGTTCTTTGCAAAGGAAAAATCCAAAAAGTTGTTAAAGGTAAATTAACTACTATGTATACTGTTGATAGAACTATGAACGAAATTTCAGTTTATGATGATAACGACATAGTTGCTTGGAATACTGAAAATGAAATATATGCTACAGTAGCTGGAAAAGAAACTTCAGAAGAAGAAGTTAAGGAAGAAGAAAAGAAAGTTGAAGTAGTAGCTGGATGGGCTAAGAACTCAGATGGAACTTGGTCTTACAACAAGGTTGATGGAACTAAAGCTACTGGTTGGTTAAATGACAACGGAACTTGGTACTACTTAAACAACAATGGTATTATGCAAACTGGTTGGGTAAACTTAAATGGAACTTGGTATTTCTTACAATCATCAGGAGCAATGAAGACTGGTTGGTTAAATGATAACGGAACTTGGTATTATTTACAATCATCAGGAGCAATGAAAACTGGTTGGTTAAATGATAACGGAACTTGGTACTATTTAAACTCAAATGGTTCAATGGCTGCAAACACAACTGTAGATGGATATAGATTAGGATCAAACGGAGCTTGGATTAGATAATTTTAATCTATAAATTTAAAGGTGTTATGGAGAGGATAATTCTCTATAACACCTTTTTAGTGTATATTAAAAAGAATTTTGAAATTTATAAATAAATAGTAATCTATATTTAAGATAAAATTAATGTTTTTTAAAGGGAATAAAGTTTACAGTGTAATATAATAATGCTACCATTATTTATGAATAGGATTATATAAGGAGGGGGATTGTGAGACTAATGAAAAAAAAGTTTATAGTTACAGCTTTGATGATAGCTATTTTTACTTTATTAAAAGTGCTTGGTATTACTAGTGATACCAGTGTATATGCAGTTGCTAAAGCTGAAAATCCCTATCTTAAAAGCATTTATTTAAGTGAAGATTGCCAAATAGATTTTGAAAAGGATAAATATATTTATATGGCAAATGTAGATACTGATGTTGATGAAATTATTTTGAAAGCAAAACCTGAAAAGCCAGATTATGTTGTTAAAATAAATAATCAAGAACTTAAATCTGATGAAAAATATAAATATATAGGGAAATTAGATATTGGTAAAAATACATTTGATATTAAGGTATTTGATAAAGTAAATAAATCAGCTACACATTATAAGATATATGTATATAGAGGAAATGATAAAGCTGTATATTTAAAAAATTTAACATTAGATGATAATAATATTGGATTTGCAAGTACAATTAGAAATTATAATATTGAACTTGATGAAGGAACCAAAGAGGTAGTTTTAGAAGCATTTACTCAAGGGGACAATGATACAGTTTATGTTCAAGATGTTCGTTTGAATTTTAATAATACAATAAAGCTTAAGTTTACGGAAAAAGCTGGAAAGTATACATTTAAAGTAAAGGTTCAAGATAATGAAAATTATAGAACTGGAGAATATACTATAAACATATATTTAGGTATTCCAGTTTCACCTAATGTTACCGATTCATTAAATAGAATACTTAAACCTAATAAATGGTGCATAGTAAATGGCAGATGGCAATTTAATGATTCTTTAGGACGACCTATTAAAAATAACTGGTTTTTTGATTGTCAATATGATGGATATTTTCACTTTAATTCTAGGGGAAACATGCAAACTGGTTGGAATGATATAGATGGAAAAACTTATTATTTAGGCACAAACGGTAAAATGTATATCGGTTGGATAAAATATTATGATGAATGGTATTATTTGGATTATAATGGAGTTATGCAAACAGGCTGGTCTCGAATAGACGATAAGTGGTACTATTTTGATAAGTTTGGTGTAATGCAGACAGGCTGGATTAAATTAGATAATACTTGGTATTTTATAGGGGCTGATGGTCATATGAAAACAGGTTGGATTTTGTATGATAAGAAGTGGTATTACTTGGATTATAACGGTAAAATGAGAACGGGCTGGATATATTATAATAATGAATGGTATTACTTAGATAATGATGGTCATATGAAATGTGGAGAATGGTTATATTATAATTATAATTGGTACTATATAAATTGTTCTGGAACTATGAGATGTGGATGGCTTTATAAGAATAACAAGTATTATTATATGGACAAGTCAGGGAAAATGGTTACTGGAAAAATGATAATAGATAATTATTTATATACATTCAATAAAGATGGGGCTGCTATTATATAAAGCGGATAAGTTCTTAGCCATGGAAAAATAATTCCATGGCTTTATAGTATTTATAAAGAAAATATTAAAGGATACGATAATAATATTATGATGTATTTAAAATACATTTTTTATACACATAATCAAATGGGAGGAATTATTAAATGAAAGGAAATAAAAAACTTAAAAAAGTTCTATCTTTTTTAATTGCGTTTGCTATGATATTTAGTTTTATGCAATTTGGAAGTTTTTCAGTAGTAAAAGCGACAGAAAGAACTCAAGTACCTGGACTTATTTTTCGTGTAGGTGGTGCTAATGGTGATATAAAAGTTGTAGATAAAGCCGCTGATAATTCTGAAGAATATGTCTTAAGACAACTTACAATGGCAAAGCAATTTACATTGCAGCCAGACACTGGATATACATTAGAGGATGCATCATCTGATAGTAAAGACATGAGAATTGTAAATTCAACAGTAGGTGGAAAAAAAGTATTTAGTATAGTAAATATTAAAAATTATAGCAATTTTCTATTAACAGTAAAGATAAAAAAAGATGGTGAAACAGAGGCTAAAACTTATAAAATTAATACTCAGTTTATGCAAGATCCATCATTAGAATTTGGTAAAATAGAAATAAATTATTCTGGTAAAGATAGTTATCAACGTGAAATATTATATTCACAATCTGAAAGTGAGGGTGTTTATAAAGATAACGTAGATTCTGATATAGATAAAGCAACTATTCAAATGTATGATTCACAGAATAATCCAATGGATTTTAAGGTAAACAATGGTTCTAACAAAAGTGTTAATTTGATTGGTGGAGAAAATGAAATTAAATTAACTGTAACAAGTAACAGTATTTCTAAGGTTTATACATTAATTGTAAATAAAAAGGGACAAGCTAAGTTGAAATCATTAGTTCCTTCAGCAGGAACTTTAAAACCAGCATTTAATCCTGAAGTTTATGATTATGAAATTACTGTACCAACATCACAAGAAAAAATAGCTTTTACTCCAATTACAGTGGATAATGCGTCAACTGTAAGAGTTAAAAGATCAAAAGTTTCTAGTGGTAAAAAGAGCCCAGATATAGCACTTGAAGAAGGGCAAAATAAGATTTCAATAGTAGTTACAACACAAGATGGGGATTCAACTACATATAATGTTGTTGTAACACGTACAGAACAATTTAGAAGTTCTAATTTAAATAGTTTAACTTTAACTAGTGGAAATCTTAGTCCTACATTCAATAAAGGAATTTATGAATATACAACAATAGTAGAAAATTCGGTAACTTCAGTTGGAGTAAAAGCAAACACAGAAGATCCAAACGCTACTGTGAAAATAAATGGCAAAAAAGTTCCAAGTGGTGCTACTTCTCCTTATATAAGTTTGGATGAGGGAGGAAATATAATCACAGTTGTTGTAACTGATACAAAGGGTAAAACAAGCACATATACTATTAACATTACTAGAAGATATCCTAAAAATAATGTTAATTTAAGTAGTCTTGTAGTTACAGATGGAAAGTTATCTCCGATTTTTGATCCTGAAACATACCTTTATAGTGTTAAAGTTGCTAGAAATGTTGATTTCGTAAGAGTTAAATTTTCAGCACAAAATGATAAATCAACAATAAAAATAAATGGAGTGCAATATACTAACGGTCAGTCTGATAAAATAAAATTAAAATTAGGTGCTAATACAGTAAAAGTAGAAGTAGTAGCGGAAGATAGAAAATCAACTACTACATATTCTTTGAGTATAATAAGAGATAAAGTTGAAGGTAAATATGACTGGGTTATAGATGGCGATCAGTGGACATATTATAATGGATATGGCACTAAAGTTAAAAATGAATGGGTTATATATGATAACTTATGGTATTTCATGGATATAAATGGACACATGCAAACAGGATGGCAAAAAATAGGTGGTGTTTGGTATTTCTTTAATAGTAAAGGAATTATGCAGACAGGATGGATGTATGATAAGGGATATTGGTACTACTTACAAGGTAATGGTGCTCTAAGAACAAATGGATGGGCAATGTATGATGGTAACTGGTATTTATTTAATGAACTTGGAGAAATGCAGACAGGATGGCATTTATATTGTGGTAAATGGTATTATATGTCTGATAAAGGTGTTATGCAAAAAGGTTGGATAACATATGATAGAAATAAATATTATCTAGATGATGATGGAAGTATGAGAACAGGATGGTTATTCAACGGAAAAGTATGGTACTATTTTGGTAATGAAGGTAAAATGAGAATTGGTTGGCAGACAATAAATGGTAGAAATTACTATTTTGATGCATCAGGAGCAATGAAAACAGGAATGATGTTCCTAGATGGAAGATGGATAAATTTAGGTAACATATAATTTTAAAAAAGAACTTTCTAAAAATATATTAAATTATATTTTGGAAGGTTCTTTTTTCTGGTTAATAATGCATTTATTGATTAATATAGTATATTAACTGATTATAATATGGTGGTAAAAAAATGAATTTTGGTCATTAATTATTTAAACTGGTTAGTATAAGTGATATAATATGAGTATAGTTTTGGGAGGGATAAATATGATAAGAAGAGTAAAAAAGACATGTTCACTAATATTATTAGCTGCTACTGTTACAAGTATTATGTCTATGGGATTAATGAATACTGAGGCTAATGCAGCAGTTAATGATTTAAATATAGAAGCTGCTAAGAATGAAAGTGCATTGGCAGCTACAGAATCTTATGATATTACCAAGGATGAAGATGCAAAAAAGTATATAATAAATGAGTATTCTAGTAGTGGATGTAATTTCGCTGTAATTCAAGGTCCAATAAAAACACTTAGCATTACATTAACTAAGAGCCAAATAGATATTATGGTTAAAAAGATGAAAATGGAAGATAATATAGATAATCTAGTTAAACAATTAACTGTTGCAGCTATTATGAAGCAACAAAAATGTGGACAAGAACAAGCAATAAAATTAATGCAAAATCCTAATAATGCACAAATGATTTCTGCAATAAAAAGTAAATGTAAAGAAGAATTGTACAATAAAATAATTCAATCATGCAAAAGCATTCCTATATATCAGTATGGAGCATTAAAAGTAACAAGCAATGGAACACAAGTTACAGGAAAAGAAGTCGTAGGAAGTGGATTTATTGTAGGAGGTAATTTAGCATATTTATTAAAGACAGCAGGAAAGAATCCAATAATTATTGATGCTGCAAATTTGGATACTAAAAAAATAGATCAGTTAAAACAAAAAATAATTAAATCAATAACAGAAAATATAGATGAATTTATTAAGAAAGCTGGAATTGATTCATTTGTAGGTGATGTTACAGATGCTATTAAAGATTTAGGAGATTCTTTAGATGATTTAGCAGATTCATTGCATGATAAGAGTGAAGATATTGATGATGCATGGGACAAAGTTTTTGATAGATTTGATAATGATGAAGGATGGGGAGAAAGAGACGGATATATCTATTATTATGATGAAGATGGAGTAAGTTTAAAGGGTGTTCAAAAAATTGAAGGAAAAACTTATTATTTTAATAAAATAGATGGTGCAATGGAAACTGGCTGGCAGATTGTTGATGGAAAGAGATGTTATTTTGATAAAAAAGAAGGATATCAGGTTTTCTTACAATGGGTGCAAGATGGAGATGACTGGTATTTTTTAAATGCTGATGGTACTACTAGAAAATCTGAATGGATAAATGATAATGGAAAGTGGTATTATGTTAAAGCTGATGGAAAGAGAGCTAAGGGCTGGTTAAAAATTGATGATTACTGGTATTATTTAAATTCTGAAAATGGTGTTATGGCATCATGCCAATGGATTTTAGATGATAATAACAAATGGCGTTATGTAAAGGATAATGGAGCAGCTGCAAATGAATGGTGTTTTATAAATGGGAAATGGTATTATTTCAAAGAAAATACTGCAGAAATGCAAAGTGGATGGTTTAGAGCAAATGGAAGCTGGTATTATGCTGATAGTAATGGAGCTATGCAAACTGGATGGGTATCTTGTAAGGACGGCTGGAGTTATTTAGATGATAGTACTGGTAAAATGAAGAAAAATGAATGGGCATACTCTAATGGCAAGTGGTATTATTTTAATATAAATGGAATAATGGTTACAGGAAAGAGATATATAGATGGAACTAAATATACATTTAATAGTGATGGATCATTAGCTTAAAATAAAATGATATCTTAAAGTTAACGTATAGCTTTAAGGTATCATTTTTTATTATGTAATTATTTATATATTTAGAAAAGTTGTGTTAGTATTTAGTTATTTTAATTTTATTCGATAATAATTGTAAATAAATTTTTATAATATATCTGAAAATAAGTTACGTTGAGTAAGATAATAGTTCTTTAGCTGATTATAAGTTGTAGGAGGATATTTATATAATGAAGCGAAAATTAATAATTAAGCTTATAGCCGGAGGTGTTTTAAGTACAACATTATTTACTGGAATGCCTTTGAAGGCTGCAGGTGAATGGAGACAGGATAGTCAAGGAAATTATTATTTTAATGAAGGAGATTCTTTTTCATCAGGATGGAGAAAAATTGATGGAAAAGTATACTATTTTGACGAAAATGGAGTAATGCAAAAGGGTTGGGTTAATTATGACGATTTATGGTACTTTTTAGACTATGATGGAACACTAAGAAGAGGATGGATTAATTACAATAATAATTGGTATTATTCTGATTCCGCAGGAATAATGCAAAAGGGTGTAATTAGTATTAATGGGAAGAGTTATTATTTTGCAGATAATGGAGTAATGCAAACTAGAAACTTAATTATAAACAATCAATTTTATACAATAGGAAGCGATGGGGTTATTGTTGGAAGCAGGATTCCACAAGCAGAAAGAGTTTTTGATGCATATGGTAACTGCATACAATCTAGCTACGATTATAGTAAAAAACTAAATGTGTCGCCAATTGAATCTATGAATTCTCAGCCTATGGTTGACAATAGTGAAGTTGGTGATTATGCTGCACCTACAAGAAAGTTTACTGTAACTTTTAGAGATTTTAATGGACAAGAAATAGAAACTAAGAAGGTTAAAGAAGGAAATTCTGTAAAAGCTATAGATGCTGATTCTAAAGAAGGATATACATTTGTAGAATGGAATACAAAGAGTGATGGAACTGGAAAAGCATATGATGAAGATGATAAGATAAAAGTAACAGCTGATACTAATTTATATGCTATTTATAAGCAAGATGAAGAAATTACATTAGTAAATTCTATTACTATTAGTGGTGAAAAAGAAGTTGAGGTTGGTAAGGAAATTCAATTAAATGCTGAAATTAAGCCAAGTAATGCTACTAATACAAGTGTTAAGTGGAGTGTTGTTAATGGTGATGGAGAGGCAACTATTAATAGTAATGGAGTAATTAAGGGTATTAAAGAAGGAACTGTTACAGTTAAAGCAGAAGCTGCTGATAAATCAGGAGTAAGCGCAACAGAATATAAAGTGAAAGTTGTACAAGCTAAGACTTTAGCACAAAAGATAGAAATACAAGGTGGTTCATCTATTTCAGAAGATGGTGGTAAATTACAATTAACTGCTAATATAATACCAGCAAAGGCAAGTGAAACAAGTGTTAAATGGACAATAGAAGGAAATGGAAGTAAATATGCTTCTATTGATTCTAATGGAGTAGTAACTGCAATTGCAGATGGTACAATTGATGTTGTAGCTCATGCTAAGGATTCATCTGGTATTAAGAGTGAAAAACATACAATTACAATTACTAATCAAAAATTAAAACCATTATATGTAGTTATAAGTGAAGAAAATAATAACAATATTGTAGCAATTGGAAAAGGTACTTTTAAGATGGTTGCTAATGTAGATAAGATTGGTGTTGCAAAACAAAATGTTGAATGGTCTGTAGATAATGAAAATATTGCAACTATTGATTCTGCAACTGGTGAATTAACAGGAAAAGCAAAGGGTACAGTGACTGTAACAGCAAAATATAAGAGTGGAAATGCTATTGCTACTGGAAATAAGAAAATAAAAGTTGTTCAACCTGTAGAATCGATAATTATAAAGGATAAAGATACAAATTCAACTTCAGATTTAAAAATAAATACAAACAGTGGAGTTTTAAATTTAACAGCTGATGTTAAAGGAAAGGATGGTTCAGAACCTGATAATAATGCTATTAAATGGAGTGTTGATAAGCCAGACATAGCATTTATAGATGCTTCTACAGGTAAGCTTAAAGCATTAAAGAATGGAAATGTTACAGTTACTGCTGAAGCAAAGGATGGATATGGAGCAACTACTAGTGCAGCAGTTACTGTTTCAGACCAAAATATTGCAGCTACAGAAATTAAATTAACTAATATTACAAATGGCTTATCACAAGATATAACTAACTCAGATCCATTATTATTAAAGATACAGAAAAATACAGCAACAGAAGCTACTGCGCAGATAAAAGCATCAGTTTCAAATAATGCAACTGATAAGAAAATAGTTTGGTCTGTAATAAGTGGTGCCAGATATATAGATGCACAAATAGATGAAGCTAAAGAAGATGCTACAATAACTATTAATGCTAAGTCTCCAACTGATAGAGATGATTATGTTATTATTAAAGCAACTTCAAATGATGGAGCAGTATATGTAATTAAGAAAATAGAAATACAAAAATTACTTTCAAGTATACAGTTTAAAAATAATGAAATAAATGGAATACCTGATACTACTATTGAGGTAAAAGCTATGTTACATGATTCCGATGCTTCAAATAAAAATATTAAATGGAGTGTAGATGCTGAAAATGGCGGACAATGTGGTGCAAGTATTGAAGTTACTGATCAACCAAAAATATGTAATGAAAATGGAGTAACTATATCAAAACAAAAGATTCATTTAAATAATGTAGGTGATGTTAGAGTAACTGCTTCAGCTACTGATGGATCAGGAGTTTATACAAATAATTTTATAATTCATATTAAGCCAAAAGTTAATGAAATTGTAATAGATGGCGTTCCAGATACTATGAATATAAATGATAAAGTAAATTTATCTGCAATTGTAGGACCAAGTGATTCTGTTCAAGATGTTCAATGGGAAATTACAAGTGGAATGGGAAAAGCTCAGTTAATTACTAATGGAAAAAATTATTCTTTACTAGCAAAGGCTGCTGGTTCAGTAACTTTAAGAGTTAAAGCTACTGATGGATCAAAAACTTATTCTGAAGTTACAATTAATATAGTTGATCCTACACCTGATAATAATAGTTCAACTTCAGATACTAGCAACAGTTCAGGTACTGGAAATGTATAAGATTATTAGAATGGAGAGATTAAGATAATGAAGAGGAAATTTATAAGCAAATCAATTTGTGCATTTTTACTTTCTTCAGTAATGTTATCAGCTGTGCCTATTAAGGCACATGCTGAATGGATTAATAATTATTATGGCAGCTGGGCATATTCACAAGGGTATGGCTTAGTTAGAGGGTGGAAATACATTGATGGATTTTGGTATTACTTTGATGGAATTGGAAGAATGCAGACAAAATGGATTGCTGACAATGGAAAGTGGTACTATTTAAATTCAAGTGGACAAATGCAAACAGGTGTAATTCAAATTGAAGGAAAGATATATTTGTTTGGTCCAAGTGGAGATATGCAAGTTGGATTATGTGTGGTTAATGGAAAAGAATACAATTTTGCAGATAGAGGAGCATGTATAGGCGAAGATATGCCTACACCAGAGAAAGCATATGATTATTATGGTGAAAATACAACACCATTTAGACCAGATCAAATAATGAATAGTAATTCACATATATCAGATGAAATACCTAGTGATAATGGAGAAAAGGTAATAGAATACAGAGTTACGTATAAAGATAGTGACACTGGTGAAACATTAAGTGTTAGAAGAATAAATTCAGAAAATAAAATTTCATTATATGAGCCTAGTAAGAGTGGATATAGATTTGTAGAGTGGAATACAAAGAAGGATGGAAGTGGAACATCCTATGAATCAGGAGAAAAATTAAAGCTTACTAAGGACATAACTTTATATGCTCAATGGAATGAAATAGAAGAAAAGAAAGAAGAAGAAGAACAAATATTAGTAACTGATATAAAGATAAAAACAGCAACTAGTAGCAATACTAATGCAATACCTACTGTTTTTGTTAATGAAAAGCTTCAGTTTTCAAGAATAATAACACCAAGTAATGCAACTGATACTAAAGTTAAGTGGTCAATACGCTCTACAAGAGAAGGCGGAAAAGCAACAATAGATAATAACGGACTTTTAACAGGAATTAAACCAGGTATAGTTACTGTTATTGCTACAGCAAAAGATGGCTCTGGTGCATTTAAAGAACAAAGAGTGCAAATAGAAGAATAATATAAAATAATTAAGTATCAAAAAAGGAATCTTAAAATTTTGAGATTCCTTTTTTGAGTAATTAAATTAATGTAGTATTTATATTTGTATACATAAAATATTGAATGTGATATAATATTTTAGGCAATTGACGGTTAAAATTAATACAATGAAATTAGAAACTTTTAAATAAAAATATGCAATTATGAATATATTTTTTTAAATATTTTATAAATATATTTAATAATGAATGGAGGATTTAGCTTTGGCTGATTATATAAAAGAAATTGAAAAAAGAAGAACTTTTGCAATCATATCCCATCCCGATGCTGGTAAAACAACATTAACTGAAAAGTTTCTATTATATGGAGGAGCTATAAGACTTGCAGGTTCTGTTAAGGCTAGAAAGGCATCTAAACATGCTGTTTCAGACTGGATGGAAATAGAAAAGCAGAGAGGTATTTCAGTTACTTCATCTGTAATGCAGTTTAATTACGGTGGACACTGTATAAACATACTTGATACTCCAGGGCATCAAGATTTCTCAGAAGATACATATAGAACTTTAATGGCTGCTGATTCAGCTGTTATGGTTGTAGATGCTGCTAAGGGTATAGAAGATCAGACAAGAAAACTGTTCCAGGTTGCATCACTTAGAGAAATGCCAATATTCACTTTTGTAAATAAGATGGATAGAGAAGCAAAAGATCCATTTGAATTACTTGATGATATTGAAAATGAACTTGGAATAAAAACATATGCTATGAACTGGCCAATAGGTTCAGGTAAGGACTTTAAAGGTGTTTATGAAAGAGATAATAAGAGAATTATAGCATTTAATGGTGGTAATCATGGACAAAACGAAGTTAATGCTATTGAAGGAGATGTTAATGATCCTAAATTTAGAGAAATATTAGGAGAGGCTCTTCATGATAAATTAATGGAAGATATTGAACTATTGGATATAGCTGGTGATGAATTAGATATTGAAGCTGTAAGAAATGGTCAATTAACACCTGTATTTTTTGGATCAGCTTTAACAAACTTTGGAGTTGAACCATTCTTAGAACATTTCCTTGAAATGACTACATCACCACTTGCAAGGCATTCAGATGCTGGAGAAATAGATCCATTTGAAGATAAATTCTCAGCATTTGTATTTAAAATTCAAGCTAATATGAATAAGGCTCATAGAGATAGAATTGCTTTTATGAGAATATGTTCAGGTAAATTTGATAAAAATTCAGATGTATATCATATGCAGGGCGGCAAGAAAATTAAACTTTCTCAGCCACAACAATTCATGGCGGAAAATAGAGAAATTGTTGAAGAAGCATATGCAGGAGATATAATTGGAGTATTTGATCCAGGTATATTCTCAATTGGAGATACATTATGCTCACCATCAAAGAAATTCAAATTTGAAGGAATTCCAACTTTTGCACCAGAACATTTTGCAAGAGTTCGTCCTGTAGATACAATGAAGAGAAAACAATTCATTAAAGGATGTACACAAATTGCTCAAGAAGGTGCTATTCAAGTATTTAAAGAAATTCATATAGGTATGGAAGAAATAATAGTTGGGGTTGTAGGTGTACTTCAGTTTGAAGTTCTTGAATACAGATTAAAGAGCGAATACAATGTTGATATTAAAATGGATAGATTAGATTACAGATATGTAAGATGGATAGAAGATCAAAATACAGATATGGATAAATTAAACTTGACTTCTGATACAAAGAAGGTTAAGGATATGAAAGATAGAAATCTTCTTATATTCCAAAATGACTGGGGTATTAACTGGGCTTTAGATCATAATGATGGTTTAGTATTATCTGCTGTAGGTAAGAATGATTAGTTAATTTATATTTGTAAGATTAAGAGACAATTGACTAATAGTAATGTAAAATTTTTATTATAGGCAATTAAAGTAGCAGTAGAGTGTTGATTTGAAAAAATCAAGCTTTACTGCTACTTTTTTTTGGAAAAAAGTATTTATTGTCTTTTAAAATATGTTTTACTTTGATAAAATGAGAGAAGGGAGGTGGAAGAACGTTTTGAATAGAAAAAATAAGCTTATTATGTTTATAGTGGCATTTGTTATGATTTTGAGTTTAGTTCCAATTAAAAGTGTACAAGCTATGACTACTGATTTTGACATTATATCAACTACAGAAGTAACTGAAGTACAGGCAAAAAAATGGGCTAAATCAAAAGGAGCAACTGATACATTTGTAAATTTAGCAGAACTTTATTGGAAATATTCAGAGAAATGCGGAGATGTAAATCCTGCGATTGCATATGTACAAGCAGCAAAAGAAACAGGTTATGGAAAATTTGGTGGTGTTTTAGATGAGGAGTATCACAACCCATGTGGAATGAAGACAAGTTCCGGTGGTGGTGATTATGATAAAAATGCTCATCAAAAATTTGATTCGTGGGCAGATGGAGTTCGTGCTCATATGGATCATTTAGCATTATATGCAGGTGCAAAAGGATATCCAAAGCGTAATACATATGATCCAAGACATTTTAGTACTATAAAAGGAAGAGCATCTACAACAAATGAATTAGGTACTAAGTGGGCACCAAGTAGAACATATGGTGAAGAAGTAGGAAGATTATATATGGATCTTATGGATTATGCGGGAATAGAATATAAATCTTCAAGTAGTAATTATGATAAAAGTAAGAACGTTGAAATTTCATCAAATGAAGAACCTAATCCAGTTCCAATAGAAAAAAAACCAGAAGATTTAAAAGTAAATTCAGTTTTAACTGAAATAAAAGCTGAAACAATTAAATCTGATGATAAAGTGTCAATAACTTCATCAATAGGGTGGAAATTCGAAAATGGAAAATGGTATTACTACAAGGATGACGGTATAAAGTCAGTGGGATGGATTAAACCTGATGCTAATTGGTATTACTTAGATGATGAAACTGGTGTAATGAAAACTGGATGGCTTAAGTTAAAGGATAACTTATATTATTTAGAATCATCAGGAGCTATGGCTAAAGGTTGGAAACCAATTGATGGAAAATGGTATTTCATGAATATGAATACTGGAGCTGTTGCTACAGGAGTTCAGTATGATGGAAATAATTTTTACTATTTACAATCATCTGGAGTAATGAATACCACTGAAGGATGGAAAAAGATTAATGATTCTTGGTATTATATGAAGAGCAATGGTCAGGTTACTGTTGGATGGTATAAAGAAAATGATAAATGGTACTATCTACAAATTGATGGAAGAATGGTAACTGGACTTAACAAGATTGATGGCAAGGTTTATTCATTTAATGATAGCGGAGCTATGGAAAAAGGCTGGAAGAGTATTGGTTCAAAATGGTACTACTTTAATAATAGCGGAGATATGGCTACTGGATGGATAAATGACGGCAATGCTTATTATTATTTATATGATAATGGAGCTATGGCAAAAGGTTGGATTAAATTAGAAAATGGATGGTACTTCTTACAAAATAGTGGAGCTATGGCAACTGGTTGGGTAACATCTAATGGTGATACATATTATTTAGATGGTTCAGGTAAAATGCTTACTAACACTACAATTGAAGGATATAAAATAGGTTCTAATGGTAAGAGAGTATTTAACACATCAAGTTCAACAAAAAGTAATAGTGATACATCAAGTTCAACAAAAAGTGGCAAAACAATTTATGTTGATGCTGGGCATGATTATGGAAAGGATTATGGTGCAGAAATAAAAATTGATGGAGTAACATATAGTGAAACTGTATTGAATATGGAAGTCGCTGATAAGTTAAAGACTGCTCTTGAGAATAAAGGATATAATGTTGTGATGACAAGAAATTTAGGTGAAAAAACTTCTTTCTCATCGTTAAATGAAAGCCTTGCATACAGAGCTAATAAAGCAAATAATTCTAATGCAGTTTTCTTCATAAGTATTCATCATAATTCAGCAGGTGAACAGGCTAAAGGTATAGAAACTCTTTATAGTAATAGAACTCAAGATTCTGCTTTTGGTGGAAGATATGACAGTACAAGAATTACTAAGAGTAAACTTCTTGCAACATTAATAAATAATAATATTGCTAATAAATTGAATTTAGTAAATAGAGGATCAAAAGATCAGAATTTATATGTATGTAGAAATGTAAATATGCCAGCAGTATTAATTGAAACAGGATTTATTACTAATAGAGAAGAAGCAAAAAGATGTGCAGATCCTGTAAGTCAACAGAAGGTTGCAGACGCAATAGCTGAAGTTGTTGCTTCGAACTTTTAATAATTTTTTTGTATATAAATAAATACATTGAATTAGATGCAGTTATATTAATCAATGAAGTATTAAACTTTAAGATTTTTATAACTGCATTTTTGTTAATTAGTATTTTAATATTGGAGTTAAGTGAAAAAGACATGAATAGCCAAAAATATCTTTTACTAGCCATATATTGCATAATTTTGCTTAAAATTAAAATATATGGCTGTATTGACTATTAAAAAATAAGAAAAAAGTCATATTTTGAGTGAGAAGTACCTAAATTAGATGTTATACTTGTATAGTATTATGTAGACATAAGAGAAATTATTCGAAATTTAAATTATTATAATAAATGTAATTTAATTACTAGGGGGTATTAAATCATATTTTTAGTGATTTCGTTTTTCACTTTTATGTTTGATAATATATATATAAAGGGAACGGGGGAAAAACGGTTTGAATACAAGAAACAGAATAGCAGCATTTTTTATTACAGTTGTCATGATATTAACCTTTTTGCCGTCGGTAAAGGTACATGCTGATACGTTGAGTGATATTAATATAATTTCTGACACGCACGTTACAGCAACTCAAGCAAAATCATGGGCTAAATCTAAAGGAGCAACAGACACATTTATTAGTTTAGCGGACTTATATTGGAAATATTCAAAAAAGTGCGGTAATGTAAATGCAGGAATTGCTTATGTTCAAGCGGCTAAAGAAACTGGATATGGGAAATTTGGAGGAGTATTAAACGAAAGTTATAATAATCCATGTGGAATGAAGAAAAGCTCAGGTGGTGGAGATTATGATCCTGATGCTCATCAAAAGTTTAATTCATGGGATGAAGGTGTTCAAGCTCATTTGGATCATTTAGCACTTTATGCAGGAGCTTCAGGTTATCCTAAGAGTAAGACATACGATTCAAGACATTTTGCAACAATTAAGGGAAAAGCAACTACTGTTAATTCACTTGGAGGGAGATGGGCTCCAAGCAATACATATGGTGAAGAGGTTAATAAATTATATAATAATTTATTAAAATCAGCTGGAATTGTACAAAATGCACCTAAAAACACAAAAACTGTTACTAATTCAAAAGATACTACAGTGCCAGCAAATCAATCAGTTAAACAACCAATAAAACTTTCAACAGGATGGAAATATGAAAATTCAAATTGGTATTATTATCAATCTGATGGAAGTAAGGCTACAGGTTGGATTAATTCTAATAATCATTGGTATTACTTATATAGTAATGGACAGATGGCAACAGGCTGGCTAAAATCTGATGGAAAGTGGTACTATATGGATTTGTCAAATGGTGATATGAAAACAGGCTGGCTAAAGTCTCCGAATGATGGAAATTGGTATTATCTCCAAGGAGATGGAAGTATGGTTACAGGATTTTATAATATAAATGGAAATGTATATTTCTTTTATAATTCAGGAACTATGATGACTGGATGGGGATTAATAAGCGGACAATGGTATTATTTTAGTGTTAACAGTGGTGCTATGCTTACAGGTTGGATAAAGCCATATAATCATTGGTATTACTTATATAGTAATGGACAGATGGCAACAGGCTGGATTGAAAATGATGAAAAATGGTATTATTTATATAGTTCTGGTGAAATGGCAACAGGCTGGCTAAAATCTGGTGGTAAATGGTACTATATGTATCCTTCATCGGGTAAAATGGCAACAGATACAGTTGTAGATGGCTGGGAAATAGGACCTGATGGAGTTATGGGTAATAAAGTTAATGTATCTAAATTAATAGTAATTGATCCAGGTCATAATTTTGGTGGCGATGATGGTGCATATTCTACTCACAATGGAATAACTTATTCTGAAAGAGATTTAAATATGCAGGTGGCAGTAAAATTAAAAAATAAACTTGAAGCTAAAGGATATAATGTAGTACTTACCAGAAAAGAATCAGATAGGGAAACTTTAAATGTAACTCAAAGTTTATCTAATAGAGTTAATATTGCTAATAACTTAAATGCTGATTTCTTTGTAAGTTTACATCATAATTCTGCAGATGCAGAATCTGCTCATGGTGTTGAAACTTATTATAGTTCAAAAGCTCAAGATTCAAGTTTTGGTGGAGCATATAGTTCAACAAAAGTATCTAAAAGCAGAAGTTTTGCAACAGCTATTAACAATTCAATAGTTCATAATACTGGTGCATATAATAGAGGAGCTAAGGATTCTGGGTTATTTGTATGTAGAAATACTAAAATGCCATCAGTATTAGTAGAACTTGGATTTATATCAAATACAGATGAAGCAGCTAAGTGTGCAAGTTGGTATTATCAAGAGTTAGCAGCTGTTGGTATAGCTGATGCAATTTCTAAGAATTTATATTAAGAATAATAATTTATAATTGTATTTTTGGGGATTTTGAGGGGAATAAAAATATCACTGTAGGTAAATTTTACAGTGATATTTTTTTATAATAAATTAAAGAAATTTTTGTATATTACGATAAAAAATAGAGTAGTATATTTTATTTTTATATATAAGATTTATAGAGATATATTATGATTTTGGGAGTAAATATAGGAGGGAAAGAATAATGAAAGTAAAACAAAAGAAATTTATAGCTTTACTGTTGGTATTTGTAAGTGTATTGACATTTATTCCAATTAGTTTTTTGAACAATGTACAAGTAGCTAATGCTGAAGATGTAATACCATCAAAACCAATTTCGTCAGGACAAGATATAGATAAAATTAATTTTGGCATGAGAGGTGCAGCTAAAGCTAATGACTTTGGTACAGAAATGCATCCAAGTTCACAACTTGTCAATGGATCACAAGTATTCATTCAAGAAAGTGGTGGTACTAGCAATTACAAATTTGTCTTAAATGATATAAGTATGACTGATCAACAAGTACAAGACAAATTAAGAAAAGATGCTGATAATGAATATATAAAATATCAAGATGGACTTAGCGAAGAGAAGAAGTTAACAGACAAAGGTGTAAGATATTATATGACTGCGATAGTTTCGCAAGAAATAAAAATAACTAGCATTAACCAAATTGATGTAAGTACTCCTTCAAAGGCTAGTGAAGTAGAGCAGAGATTGGGAATCAAAATAATTGATGATAACTATAATGCAGACACTAAAGAGAGAACTCCCTTAAATAAAGGAAATAATCAGAAGTATTGGGTAAAAACAATTGCAGGAGTACCTTATGGTATAAACCAAATTACTTATGATATAAAAGTTAAAGAAACAACATATGAATATAATCCTTATACTGGAATTATGAATGAAGCATCTAAAGAAAAGGTAGGGTCAGTAAAGGATCAGGAAAAAGTATATATATATAATGGTACTAATTTTGCTAACAATCAGGTAAAGTCATTAATATTTGATCAATATGTTGGCTCACCTGAAACATTTAACGATCCAGCTATGAAGAAGAATAATACAATACCATTTTTGTATAAATCTGAAGCAAAACCTAGAAAAGATATACCTTTAAAATATGAATGGAAAGTACCAGATTCAACAAGAGCATTAAGATATAATTTTATATTTAATGATTCAATAGATGAACAAAATGGAGTTAACGTATATGTTGGAGGAAATTATTCTGGCGATGCTTCACATAGTGGCTCTACAATATCAGGTTATCTTACAGAATTAAGTAGTACATCTAATTTTATTGTAATTAAATTTGGTTCGCAAAAGGTTGATGATGGAACTGGAACAAATTTAGATACAATGACTAAGTGTTATTCTATTGAATTAAGTTATAGCACTAAAGACGCTAGTGCAGATCATACAATAAGAAAAGGTGGAATAACTAAATTAGATGGAGATGCTAATAGTAGTATTGATGCATATATAGGAAAAGAATTTACTCATTATATAAGAGAAAATGATGAAGTTGATATATATAATGGTGAAATAACTATAGATAGCAGAGCATCTATGATAAGTATAGATCCAGAACTTGTATGTGGAAAATCTAAAGTAGCATATTCTATACAAAATAATTATATTAAAGGCGGTAAGCCTGGGGTACGTGATTCCATTATGAAGAATGGAAAACAGTATGTAGAATTTAATTATGGTGAGTCTAATACTATTCAGTTGAATGTATATTCAGGAGATGGAGAAGGAAATATTGACTTTAATGCAGATGGTGGAAAGTCTAAATTGTTAGCAATTTATTATTTGAAGGTAAATACATCTGAAAATAGTGAAAAATTTACAACAATGCTTTCTTTTGATGATGATCAAGATGATGATACTTTTTTAACACAAGAAGGTGTTGAAATAGATGAAGCTAATCCTAAAGAAAATGAAATGCCATTTTCACCAAAAAGAACTAACTACACATTATATACTAAAAATGATGATGCTTTAAAGATTTCACTTACTAATAGATCATCAAGCAATGAGTATATAAGAGTTTATTATTCTGATAGTACATCAGGAAATTTATTTACTGAGTTTTCTAAATCTGCTGATAATCCTTTAGTTGGAAAAGTAAGGAATACAGATATTTTTGTTGAACCAAGTTCTCATAAAAGAATAAAAGTTCAAGCATATTATGATAAGTTTGATGATGCAACTGGCGAGTTAATAGAAAGTTATCCATTAGGTGAAGAATATATATTCTATCTTGGAAAAAATATTACACAAGATAATAGAGATAATACTAATGGTAAATCAGATAATGCTGATTTAAGCAATATTAAAGTAAAAGGCGAAACTTTATATGATTTAGACGATAGAAAAGGATTTTCTAAAGATAATTTAGATTATAAAGTTAAAGTAGATAAAAATACTAAAACTGCTAAATTTATCGTTACTTCTGAAGATGAAAATGTTAAATCTATGGTTGCTACTGTTAATGAAACTGGAGTAGAATATGATTTGTATTCTGGTGAAGAAACTGAAATTACTTTAAATGATTCAGGTGTAACTAATGTAACTATTTTTGTAACTGCTCAAAACGGAAAGTCTACTAAGAGTTATACTGTTGCTGTTGTAAATAATACTAAGGGTGGTAGTGCATTACTTAAAAATTTAATTCTTAGTACAGGTGATTTTAATTTTAATTCTTCAGAATCAGATTTTAAGGTTTCTGTAGATCAAGCAACTAATAATATTTCAATTACACCAGTAACTGAGGATCCAAAGGCAAAAGTAACTGTAGATGAACAAAAATATTCTGGAAATGCTATTAATGTGTCATTAAGTGGAACACAAAAAAAGAAAGTTGAAATTGTTGTAGTTTCAGAAGATGGCAAAAATAAGAAGGTATATATATTAAATGTAAAAAGAGTTACTTCTGGTTCAGAATTAGATGATGATGATTTAGGAATAGAAGATGATAGTTATTTTAACTATGATAATGATATTTGGATAGATAATAGCAAATATGATGAATGGGGAAAAACATCTGATGGTAGAATTGTTTATTATGATAAAAAAGGTAGACAAGTAAAAGATATATGGATTCAAACAAATGGCAAATATTACTATATAAATAAAGCAGGATATAGATCTACTGGATGGAAAATAGATAGTGATGGAAAAACATACTATTTAGATCCAAGGACAGGGGAAATGAGAACTGGATGGATAAATGTTGATGGCTCAACATATTATTTAAATCCAAGAGGAATAATGCAAAAAGGATGGTTAAATATAGGTGATAAATGGTATTATTTTACTTATAATGGTAAAATGGTAGCAAATACATCAATGTATATTGATGAAAGATTATATAAATTTACTCAAGATGGTATTATGTACTATTAAAATAAAAAAGCTCTTCGGAGCTTTTTTTATTTGTTTGACTTTTGGAATTTTTGGGAATATAATAATTATAGTTCAAAAAACGAACATTGTTTGGAGGGGAGAATTTAAATGTTAGAGGATAGATTAGAAGTATTAAAAACTTTAAATGATAATTTTAATATTAATCAGAGAGAATTAGCTAAAAGAACAAGTATGTCTCTTGGAAAAATAAATTCTGTACTTAAAGAATTTACAGAGGATGGATTTATAGATAGAATTGAAAATAATAGAGGAATATTATATAAGGTTACAGATAAGGGAATGAAGTTTTTAGAAGAAAATCTTGTATCTGCTAAAAATACAAGATTAAAATTACATGAAGAAGAAAAGAAAGCTGTTACTCAAGCTGTAATACTTGCAGCAGGAAGAGCGGAGAATTTTGGTAAGCCTGTAGGAATGCTTGACATTCAGGATTTTAAGATTATAGATAGAACTTTAGCAATATTAAAGGAAAATGGAATAACTAAAATTGTTATTGTAGCTGGTTATAAGAGTGAAGATTATGAAGAATATTTTAAAAACAGTAAAAATGTAAAGATTGTTAAAAGTGATATATATAAATGGACTGGTACAATGCATTCATTATCTTTAGCTAAGGAATATATTGATGATGATTTCTTGCTTATAGAGAATGATCTTATCTTTGAAAAAAGAGCAATTAAGGAATTAGTTGAAAGTCCGGAAAGAGACTGTATTTTATTTACTAATGAAAGTGGTTCTGGAGATGAAGCATTTGTTGAAATAAGAGATAATCATTTATTTAAAATGTCTAAAGATATTCATCAATTTAATAGAATAGATGGAGAAATGATAGGACTTACTAAAATTTCTTATAAATTATATGAAATGATGCTTGAAGAATTTAAAAGTAATGTAAATCCGTATTTAAATTATGAATATGTTTTATTAGATGTTGCTAGAAATTATAATATAGGGTTTGTAAAAATTGATGATCTTGCATGGGGTGATGCAGATACATTAAAAGAATATGAAAAAATAAAAAATCATCTTTATCCTACAATAAGAAGAAGAGAATTAAGCTATGAAATAAATAGTATAAAGAAAATTGTATGTGAATCATTAAAGGTAAATGAAGATGATATTACTGAAGTAACACCAGCAGGTGGAATGACTAATAAGAATTATAGAATAGGCGTAAAGGATAAAAGATACATACTAAGGGTTGCAGGTACAGGAACTGATAGAATGATAAATAGAAGTACAGAAATGTTCAATTCAGCTATTGCATCTGAAAAAGGATTTAATGTAGAAGTTCCTTATTTTAATCTTGAAACAGGAGTAAAGATTTCTAAGTTTATTGAAAATGCAGAAACTCTTACTCATAGAAGTATTAAAAAAGAGGAAAACTTAAAACAGGTTACAAAAATATTAAGAGATCTTCATGAATGTAAGGATTTCCATATGGATAATGAATTCAATATGTTCAGAGAATTAGAAAAATATGAAAAAATATTGAAAAAGGATAATGGAGACTTCTTTGAAGATTATGATAAAGTAAGAAGTCAGGTAATGGCTCTTGAAGATGAACTTAAGAGATGTAATGCTGTTTCAGTACCTTCACATAATGATCTAGTATCAGAAAACTTTGTTAAAGATACAGAAGGTAGAATTTATCTTATAGATTGGGAGTATAGTGGAACTAATGATGATATGTGGGATTTAGCAGCATTATCATTGGAAAATGAATTTTCAGAGGATGATATAGAATTGATGTTCAGACTATATTTTAATGGAAAAGAAGCAGATAATAATACAAGAAGGAGACTTCTTATACATCAAATATGTCAGGACTTTTTGTGGGCAGTATGGACATTAATAAAAGAAGCTGAAGGCGAAGATTTCGGAACTTACGGAATAGATAGATATAATAGAGCTAAGGAATATTTAAAAAAGCTTTAATTCAGAACTAAATAATAAATATGATGAAAAAAGTTTGGAGGATAAAATGAGAGCAATACTAATGGCAGCTGGTATGGGCACAAGACTTAGACCGCTTACAGAAAACACACCAAAATCTTTAATAAAAATTAATGGAATGTCACTTCTTGAAAGACAGATAATTAATTTAAGAGAAAGAGGCATAGAAGAAATAATAGTAATAACAGGTTATTTACATGAAAAGTTTGATGATATAGTTAAGAAATATAACCTTATAAAAGTAGTTAATGATAAATATGATGTTTATAATAATATTTATACAATGTATCTTGTAAGACAATATTTAAGAGATGCGTTTGTAATTGATGCGGATAACTATATAACAAATAACTTTCTTCCAGAAACAAAACCTACAACATCAGTATATTATTCAGCATGTAAAGAAAACATAATAAATGAATGGATTTTTAAATATGATGAAAATGGAAGAATATTTGGTGTTGATATTGGAAAAGAAGGCGATAAGCCTAATTATATAATGAGCGGAGCTTCATATTGGACAGCAAAAGATGGTGAAATTATAGATAGAAGAGTAAAAGAAGCTGTTGAGAAAGATAAACTTATGGATATTTATTGGGATAATATTGCAGTAGATAGCTTTGCTGATATGGATGTTCATATTCAAAAGATTGGATCAAATGATATTTTTGAAATAGATACTCTTGACGATCTTGAGTATTTAAAGTCAACATTAAAAATTAGTAAATAATATTTTTACATATTAATAAATTATTTATAAGTAGAAGAGCTTATGTGGTTAGCAATTTAAAGTAAATTAGATGCTTAATCATATGAGTTCTTTTTTATTATATAAATTATAGGAGTTTATATATTTTTGCTGTTGTATGAAATTTTAAGTTATTTTAGGTACTCAAATATTGATTGTTTTAGAATATATAAACTAAATTTATAGATTGAAAGTTGAGTACTTAAAAAATATAAATTTTATGTGTATAAAAACTATAATATTTTTCTATATGGTAATTTTTTTATTTGATATTTACAGTCAGTTTTTGGAAGTTTTATTATAGGGGTGTTATTTATATATATATAGTGGCTTTTTTTAACTTTAAAGTTAGGAATAATAACAGCGGATGTTTGTCTATATATATTAACTATTTCTGATGAGAGTTTTTTTAGCTCAGAAGTTAGTCTAATATATTTCTTTTCAGTAAGATCTTGAGCAGTATATTTAGAAAGTGATTTTGAGAATATAAAGTTTTTATTAATTCCCCAAAATCTTAAAATTCTAGAAAGTGTTATATTTGCACAAGAAAACGAAGCAAATGAAGTGGTATCTGATATTGCAAGAGCTATTTTATTAATCATAAAATTATTAACTTTGTGAGGCAGCCATTTGTAAGACAAGCTTTCGAGGACTTTATACATATTTGAGCCTATATTATGTTTAGGGGAAGATGATACTAGTATTATCAAATCAGAATTATTTAAGCTAGAAGAAAGCTTCTTTAATATTTTTAAATATATACAATTTGTGATTTCATTTTCATGTGGGCAATAATACTGGCAAGTTGAATAACAATCACAAAAGCAAGAATCAAAATCATCTGTAATAGAAAATTCATTGACTATTGTATTGATATTATTAGAATGAATTTCTTTTAGAATAAATTGAACAGATTTATATGTAATTTCTTTATTTTTGTTATCATAGATTACTGTTATTTTCAACTAACATCATCCTTTCATTAAATAAGTATTAGTAAATGTATTGATGTGATGCTTTAAAAAGTTTTTTTGTATTTCTTGAGATGTATCGTTTTTATTTATTAGAAGAAATAGTGGAGAATAAAATTCAACTGCTAATAGTTTTGGATCTGCTGTAGTTTTTATATACTTTACATCAATAAGTGTTTGAAAAAATTTGCTGTGATAATTTAAAATATCATCAATAAATATTTTTGTGTATAGTGTTGAAAGTCTTGAATTTTTATATTTTTCAATAGTTAGCATCTGTCTGAATTTAACAACATGATTATTATCTGAGAAGAAATTAAAAATTTTTAAACTTAGTTCAGTTAATTTAGCATTAGATATGCATTTGTGTTCAAAATCAAACAGATCATTTAAGTATTCTGATTTATTTATAGTTTCAAAGAATGACTCGTTTACGTTAGTGTATTTGTTAACTATTGTGTCAAATATATCTTGCTTGTTTTCAAAATGGTTGTAAATAGAACTTGCTTTGATTCCAACTGCAGAAGCGATATCTCTTACCGTTACAGCGTTATATCCATGTTTTGAAAAAAGAGTTAAAGATTTTTCTATTATTCTTTCTTTAGTATTCATAGTAATTTGCATAAACTCCCTTAGTAGAAAATTATAATTATATAACATTTGTATAAAGAACAATATAATAAGTTAAACACTAAACAATGTTTTGGGTTATAGTGTTTAAATAAAATATCATAATTAGTATGATATTTTATTTTTTTACTTAAACTAACAAATGTTAGTTTAATTATACAACTTTTTGAGTTAAAAATAAACATATTTTACAATAAATTGTTGAAAAATTTTGATCAATTTAAGTTAGATATAGTGTAAGAAAAATCGGTAGAACAATTGTGTTAGGAATTAAAAAAATAAAATGAACATATTGTAATGAACGGTGAACAATGATAATATAAATCTGTTCATAAAATGAACTTGCAATTATGAATAAAATAAAGTAAATAATATATGTTCAACAAAAATAAAGGGGGATTTATGATGAACAAAAATAATTATAAAATAGGTGTTATGAGTGGAATTTCATCAGCTATCTGTTGGGGGCTGGATACAGTTTTAATGGGAATTGTACTTGCAATGGCTCCTTTTTTACCAAAAGAAGCAGTATTTTTAGCACCATTTGTAACAGCATTTTTTCATGATATGTTTTCAGCAATATGGACTTTTTTATATTTAGGAATTAAAAAGCAATGGGGAAATTTATTTAGAGCTATGAAAACAAAGAGTGCATTATTTGTAGTAATAGCTGCATTAATGGGAGGACCAGTTGGAATGACTGGATATTTATTAGCTCTTAAATATATAGGACCATCTTATACAGCAATAATTTCTTCGCTATATCCTGCAGTTGGAGCAATACTTGCTTATTTCATATTAAAGGAAAAAATCAATAAGAAGGCTTGGGTTGGTTTAATATCTGCTATTATAGGCGTATGTATACTTGGGTATTCGTCAGGTGAAAGTGGAGTAAGTGTAGTAGGATTTTTATGTGCATTTCTTTGTGTAATTGGATGGGGAAGTGAATGTGTTATATGTGCGTATGGTATGAAAGGCGATGAAGTATCATCAGAATTTGCACTTCAAATAAGACAAATGACATCTGCAATTGTTTATGGTATGTTAATAGTTCCTTTAGTTGGAGGAATAGGATTAAGTTTTGAAATATTAAGAACAAGCGTGTTATGGTGGATTGGTGGTACAGCTTTAGCTGGAACTGTTTCATATTTATGCTATTATAATGCTATATATAGAATTGGAGCTACAAGAGCAATGGGGTTAAACATAACATATGTAGTATGGTCAATAGTTTTTGATTGGTTATTTCTTGGAACTAACATTGAAATATTAACTATTGTAAGTAGTATAATGGTTATAGTAGGGGTATATTTTGTTGCAAAAGAACCATCTCCTGAACCTAATGGAAATATAGAAAATGCTGAATTGGCACAAGCTAAATAATTAATGATAATTTAAATATAAATGAGAATTATAATAAAAAGATTCGGAAGTTAAATTCTGAATCTTTTTTATTATAATGTAGTGTTTTTTTATTGATTTAATAATTAATATTATTTAGACTACTTTATGTTTTCTTTTATTAAAAAATGTTTCATAAGATAGCATATTTCATTATCAGAAAAGTTAATTTTATATTTGTTTTTTAGTGGTATAATTGTATCTTTAATTATGTTATATAATGTAAAATTATTTTTTATAAATTCTTCTTTATTAGGATATATTGGCGTATCTTCATTTCGCATAAGTTTACTTATGAGGAATGAAATATGAAGTATTAATCCTACAAGCCTGTCAGAACTTAAAGAAACTGAACTTTTTGATTGAACTGTATTTATAAATTTATTTATATCATTAGAAACTTCTTCACCAGGAAGTTCAGGTGTTGTTTCATTTATTACTTTTGGAATATTAAGTAGTGTAGTTTTTGTATCAATTAATGTCTGCATTTCTTCAAAATATTTTCCGCCTAATGCTTCAGACATAGAATATTGCTTGATTGCAATATTATTAATAGGAAATGATGACACTAAAAATAAAATTTCATTGCTGTTTTGGAAGTTTAAAATCATTTCTTTAAAATCATTTTTATCAAGACAGCTTAAACATATTATTTCAAATATAGATTTATCAATATTTAAATTAGCATATAAGAAGTCTTTCATTGCTGAAGAAGCTCCATCTCCAGTTAAACATGCTGTTAAGATTAAAACTTTATTATTACTTATTACTTTGTTATTAAGATTTTTATGAACTTGTAAGTATGAATTTATCATTATTACATCGTTATAAATTTCATCTAATGATAATCCAAGTAAAGCCTTTCTTGCAGCTTCAAGTACATGAAGGGTTGATGCTAATGAAATTACTTTAAGTTGTTTTACGTTAAGATCTTCACGAACAGTGTCTGCAAATGCTATTAATGATCCCATATCTACTAACAATAAGTATCCTGCATTGGTTGGATTATCCTTTATTGTAAGTTTTAAATGTTCAAGTACCTTTGATGGTGGTACATCTATTGGTGCATTAATTGGAAGAACATAATTTTCACCAAGAAGAGTATTGGCAACATTACTCATGGAAGTCGCTGTAGATTGACCATGAGCTATAAGTATTACTTTTACTTTATCATGAAAAGTATTGCTTGTTGTATCTGGAATTAAAAATAGTGTTATATATCCAGCTTCATCAATTGGAATATTTACATGAAGATAATCGTCAAGCATTCTTTTTACTTCAAGAGCAACTGAAAATTCAGTAGGATAAAGATGTTTTATTTTCTCAAGGTTTGGATTTAATATAGTTTTTTTATTATGAATTCTATCAACAAGAGTATTTATATGAAGCGCAAAAGCTGTATATAAATTATTATCAAAATCTAGAGAAAGTTTTGAAATTATATGGTCTACTATTTTATCAAAACAATCTAATATATCTTCTGGAATTATTGTTAGAAGATTTTTTTTGCTAAATTCTTTAGATATAACAGATGGATTATTATGAAAATGCTTGGCAATATCTTTTTCAAGAATGTTTTCTATATCCATATCAGATATATCAAGAGATTTTAGCTTTGTTAATTTATGTTCAAGAAAATCGTAAATGCTATTGTCATTATTATTAAATATTTCATTTGTATCTTCAGAATTTCCGTTAAATCTGAAAAATTCTATTTCTTCACTCATTAAATTATTCCATAGGATTCTATGTTCCTTTTCTTTAAATAAACCTTCCTTTATATATGGTGGAAGATTTCCACTGTTAATTCTTACATCAACTCTTACATTAGTTAAAAATTCAGAATACGCTTTTGCACATAAAAGCTGTACATCACTTTTTAATTGTCCGATATTATTAGGGCATTCGTATGATAGAAGAGCTCTCATTGAATTTAATGAAACGTAAATTTCTTTATTTATTCGTATACTTTCATATTTGAAAAAGTTTTTTATTAGAAATAAACGTTCTTCTAAAGTTCTTTCTTTTAATGAAGGAATGTTAATAACTACTGGTATTCTTCTGGTAAATGTATCAAGCAATACCGAATTAGGATTTTCAGTAGTTGCTGAAATTATAAGTACATCAGAATGCCTAAGTTGAGAGTCGCCTAATCGTCTGAAAGTACCTGTATCTAAAAATATAAATAAAGCTTCCTGACCTTCAGGAGGTAAACGATGAATTTCATCAAGAAAAAGAATTCCACCATCAGCTTGTTCTATAAGTCCGGCTTTATCGGATTCAGCACCAGTATATGCTCCTTTTTTTACTCCAAAAAGCTGTGAAGTAAGTAATTGAGGGTTGTTACTATAATCAGCACAGTTGAAAATTATAAATGGAGAATCCTTTGGTTTCATATGCATTTCTACCGCATAATCATGCATTAATGAAGCAAACATAGATTTACCAACACCTGTTTTTCCTAATATTAATGAATTCATACCTTTAGGTGGATATAATATTGCCGCTTTAGCTTGTTCAATAGCATGTTTTAATGAAATATTATTTTTTTCTAATAGTTCTAGCTGAGATTGAGTCTTTTTTAATTGTTTATCAGCAATAAAAAAAAGAACTGGTCTTCCTGATGATTTGTATAATCTGCCTTCCTTGCAAAGTTCATTTAACTCGTGACTTAGATTTGCACGTGACATATTAAGTAATGAAGCAAGAGTTTTTGTATCAATTCCTTTTTTATAATTAAGTTGTAAAAGCTTTTGATATATTTGTTCACGTTTGGTCATTAGTATTTAGCCTCCTATTATATAGAGTTTTTTTATAATATGAAATAAAGTGTATGAAAAAATATAGATTTTAAGATCATCTTAATGAAAATGATAACATAAATGTATTTATGTGGTCAAACAGTAATTAATTAGTGTTTGAAAATTTGCTATTTATGTTAAACACTAATACTTTTGCGATAAACACTTAATCATATGGAGTAAACAGTTACAAAAAAGGATTATTTTAAATAAAAAAATGAATATTTATAAAAAAAATTTAATATGTATGAAAATGGCTTTAAACAATGAGTTTAAAGCTTCATATAGGTAAATTTATAAGTTAAACACTAATAAATATAGTAAATTATTTTTTTTTATTGTAGTGTTTGGCACGGTTGTTGCTATATATATAAGTGTAAGCAAAAAGAAAGAAACGGGAGTGAAATAAATGGAACAATTAGAAATGCAAATAATGAATATAATAATAAACGCAGGAGATTGTAAGAATCATGCTTATACAGCTCTTAATTATGTAAATGAAGGAAATTATGATGAAGCTGATAAGGAAATGCAGTTAGCAAATGATGCATTAGCAAAAGCACATGATTCACAAACAGAAATGTTACAAAAAGAAGCAGCTGGAGAAAAAGTAGATTTCTCTGTTTTATTTGTACATGCTCAAGATCATCTTATGACAGCGATATCTGAGAAAAATCTAATTGAACAAATTATACAATTAAGAAAAGTTGTAAATACATTATTAAAATAAGATTAGAGGTTTTTGTTAATAAGTAATGTTGTAAAAATCACAATTAAAACATTTACATAATCATGTAAACGTAGTATAATACAATTGTGATAAACTACAAAAAAATGAAAATAAAGGATAAAATTTAAATTGATTAAATTTAAGGGGGATAAGATTATGTTAAGAATTAAGTTATTTTGTGCATCAGGAATGTCAACAAGTGTGTTGGTAAATAAAATGAAAGATGCAGCTAAGAAAAAAGGAGTAGAAGTTGATATAGCAGCTTACCCAGAATCACAAATGGACAAGTATTTAGATGAAATGGATGTTGCTTTACTTGGACCACAAGTAGGTTATAGATTAGGAAATGCTAAAAAGCTTTGTGAACCAAAAAATGTTCCAGTAGAAGTTATTCCAATGGTTGACTATGGAATGATGAATGGTGCAAAAGTATTAGAATTAGCTGAAAAATTAGCTAAGTAATATTTGACAAAAGAATATAACATTAAAAGATAGTTAAAAAGATTATTATAAATGTAAAGGATTTTAATAATGCTTTATCTCCAATACTTAGATATGATAAGTAAAAAATTTAATCTGTGTATCATGAGATTAGTAGGTATTATAACCTCGATAATTTAAGATCATTATTTATATTACATAGTGAATGAGGTTGCTAGTACCAAAACTAACAAAAGATAAGTGCTAAATAAGCAAGAAAAGTATTGATTTTAATTAAGAAATTATTATTGATTACAAAAGTTTAATATGATATAGCAGATTTTATATGACAAAAGAAAAAAACAATTATTATCTTATAAGTATAAAAAAGATAAATAAAAGTAGGAATGTTTTATAAGACAAGTAGTGGAGAATAGGTCTTTATGCTAAAAACAAAAGTGCATATAGACTTGAAAAAATTAAGGTAATAATACAAATGTATTATTTGTAATTATTCATATTATAAAATTTATAAGGGGGAAAATTTTATGTCAGTTAGTGAAACAATTAATGGCAAAGTACTACCTGTAGTAATGAAATTTATTAACTTAAAAGCTATGCAAGCTTTAAAGGATGGTATTTTATTTACATTGCCATTAAACATTATTGGATCAATATTTTTATTAATACCTGAATTCCCAATCCAAGGATATAAAGATTTCTGTGCAAATACATTTGGTGCAGATTGGGGAAGTTTGTTCTATAAAGTTCAAAATAGTTCTATGGGTGTAATGGGACTTGTAGCTGTACTAGGTATAGCTTATATGTATTCTAAAAATGAAGGGGTAGAACCAATGTCAGGTGCTGTAATGGCAATGTCTTCTTACTTCATTTTAATCAATGACTTTACTAAATTTCAACCAGTAAAAGATGATCCAAGTCTTGTATACACAGTTGATGCTGTAATTCCAAGAAGTTGGTTAGGATCAAATGGTATGATTTGTGCAATTATTATTGGTTTATTAGTTGGTTGGATATATTCTACAATGATTAAGAAGGACATTAAGATCCGTATGCCAGAAGGTGTACCAGAAGGTGTTGTTAATGGATTTGCAGCTTTAATACCAGCATTTGTTATCTTAGGTGCTTCAGGAATAATATTTGCTATATTCAAATATGTAGGTAATACATCATTTGGTGAAGTTATTTACAAGATAGTTCAACAACCATTACAAGGTGCTTCAGATTCAGCATTTGGTGCATTTATAATTGCTTTATTTGTTCCATTCTTATGGTTCTTTGGTATCCATGGAGGTACAACAGTTGGTGGAGTTGTAAATGGTATTTTAACTGCAAATACTGCTGATAATGCAGCACTTCAAGTAGCAGGAAAATTAACTTTAGATAATGGTGCTCATATTGTTACTCAACAGTTCTATGATAACTTTATTAACTTAACTGGTAGTGGTGAAACACTTGGTCTTACTATAGTAATGTTATTATTAGCAAAATCTGCTCAATATAGACAATTAGGAAAATTATCAATAGTTCCAAATTTATTCAATATTAATGAGCCAATATTATTTGGTACTCCAATAGTAATGAACCCATTAATGGCTGTACCATTCATTATAGTACCACCATTAAATGCATTAATTCTTTACTTTACAATAGCATCAGGAATTATACCTCCAATGGGTGGAGTAATGCCACCTTGGACAACACCTGCAATATTTTCTGGTTTCTTAATAGGTGGAGTTCCATATGCAATAATGCAATTAGTAGTTATTTTAATAGGTGCAGCAGTTTACTTCCCATTCTTCAAGAAAGCAGATGCTTTAGCTTATGCTGATGAAGTAGCAAGCCAAAATGAAGGAAATGGAGTACAAGCTTAATAAATACTAAAATAGCCCTTTTATTAACAATTTAAAAATATACACCTTAAAAAACGTCAGCTATGCTGACATTACAATCATAAAGATACCAATAACAACTAATTTTAAATTGTTATTGCAAAACATGGTTAAAGGTGTGTAATTAATGAAAGAGCATACAATTAATAAAATAGCCCTTTTATTAACAATTTAAAAATATATTTAAACTAAAGATTTCAATGAAAAGAAATAAGCTCAGGCGTAAAGTCTGGGCTTATTTCTTTTTGTATAAAATCACTGTTTGGAATTTAATTTACATAAAATTCTAAAAAAAATAAATGAACTTATTGTTTTGAACGATGAACATTGGTAATATTTAATTGTTCAAAAAATGAACTCGAGAATAGTATATGATATATACGTTTTATTACATAAACAGAGGGGGATATTTATGAATAAGTTTGTTAAAAAAATTTGTAGTGGAGTTATGATTTCTGTTATGGCAGCGAGTTTAACAGCATGTGGAAATTCTAGCCAAACTGCAGCTAAAAAAACTGCTGATGGAAAAATTCAAGTTGAGTACTGGTATGGACTTGGAGGAAAATTAGATGAAAATATGCAGAAAATAATTAATGAATTTAATGAATCTCAAGATAAGTATGAGGTTAAAGGAGTTGCACAAGAAGATTATGATGCAACATACAAAAGTCTTCAAGCAGCTATAGCAGCTAAAAAGTGTCCAGGACTTGCATTGTTGGAGGCAGATAAGCAATATACACTAGGTTCAAAGGATTTATTAGTTGATTTGAGTCAATATACAAGTAAGGATTCAGATTATAATGAATCAAATTATTTAGAAGCATTAATTGAATGTGGAAAACAAAATGATAAATTATATGCTTTTCCTATATATGGAACAACTCAGTTGCTTTATTATAATAAAAAGTCATTTAAAGATGCTGGAATAAATCCAGAAGATATAAAGACATGGACACAGCTTTCAGAAGCTGCCAAGAAATTAGTGAAAAAAGATGGTGAAGATATAAAATTTTCAGGATGGGATCCAATGTGGGGACCAGATAATTTAGTTGATGCAGCACTTAGCAATGGGGGAAAAATTCTAAGTGATGATGGAAAACAGGTTTTGATTAATAGTGATGAATGGGTTGAATCTTGGGATAGTTTTAGAAAATGGATTAATGATGAAAAAATAATGAAGATTCATTCTGGTGGACAAGGCTGGCAGTACTGGTATGACACTGTTGATGATGCTATGAAAGATAGAGCAGCTGGGTATACAGGTTCATCAGGAGATCAGGGAGATTTAGATTTTGACAAATTAGGGGCATTAGAACAACCAGCATTTAAGGATGGAAAAGAATCTAAACCTATAGCAGAAGGAAGATTTTTAGTAATACCTAATGGTATATCAGACGAAGAAAAACAAGGTGCATATGAATTTATTAAATATTTTACTAGTGCTAAAGTAAGTGCTAAGTGGTCAATTGCATCAGGATATATTTCAGTAAATAAAGATACTGTTAATGATCCAGATTTCAAAAAATATGTTTCTGAAAATCCACAGGCTTTAGTTCCTACAGCACAGGCAGCACATGCTTCAAAAGCATTTATAGATCCAACAGGTGGAAAAATTAGTGATGCTTTGAAAAAGGCAGCAGATAAGGTTGAATTAGAAAATATTTCAGCAAAGCAGGCTCTAGATGAAGCACAAAAAGATGCTCAACAAGAATTAGATAAAGTAAATAACAAGTAATTTTAACAAAATACAGTATGGTGAGTTTGAAAAATTTGAACTTTTAATTATTAACTTAAAGGAGTGTGATTCTTATGGAAAGTATATTTAATAAAAGAAAAACTAAAAAAAATATAACAATACTTATGTTTATACTGCCAGCATTAATCCCACTTATAATATTTTGGATTTTGCCTATGATTGAATCAATATTTATGAGTTTTACAGATTGGGATTATATGAGCTCCAGTTATAATATGGTAGGGCTAAAAAATTATTTAAATATATTTACTAGTGATTCATTTTTTGAATCTTTAAGAGTCACACTTATTTTTACAATTGGAACTTTAATACCTACATTAGTTGGTGGTCTTGCAATTGCATGTATTCTTAAAAATAAATTGGAAGGAAGTTCAATATATAAAGCTATAATTTTCTCACCATGGATTACCCCTACAGTTGCAGTTTCTATTGTTTGGAGCTGGATTTTTGAACCAGATTATGGTTTGGCAAATCAAGTGATGAATTTTCTGAATCTGCCATCAAGTCAATGGCTTAAAAGTTCAGATACAGCACTTATTGGAGTAATAATAGTTACAGTATGGAAAGGGATAGGATGGGCTATGGTATTTTATCTAACAGCGTTGGAAAAAGTACCACATGCACTTTATGAAGCGGCATCTGTTGATGGAGCAGATTCTTTTAAAAAATTTAAAAATATAACTATACCTTTAATATCTCCAACTACTTTTTTTCTTACAATTATAACAACTATCAATTCATTACAGGCTTATGACCAAATTCAAGTTTTAACTCAAGGAGGTCCAGCAGGTAGTACAAGAACGTTATTGTATTATTATTATCAGACTGCATTCGAAAATTTTAATATTGGAGAAGCAACAGCGGTTGCGACAGTAATGTTGATAATTATAGGAACATTGTCTGGAGTGCAATTTATTGCGTCAAAAAAATGGGTACATTATTAGATTTTAAGTATCAACTAATTTAGGGGGGCTTTATGGATATTAATTCAATGATGAAAGATGATATTCAATCAAATGATAAAGGTTTAAATGTAGAAGTGGATTTTGAAGAAGAATTAACAAAAAATGTTACTTTAAAAGAAAAAATTATGAAGATAGTAAGGCATGTATTGTTAGCAGTTATAAGCTGTATTACTTTTTTTCCTTTTATATGGATGTTTTTTAGTGCATTAAAGACTAAGGATGAAATATTTGAATTAGGATTTAATTTGTTTCCTAGTAGTTTCAGATTTGAGAATTTTGTTAATGTATTTAAGGAAGCACCTTTTGAAATTTATCTTGGGAATAGTTTATTTGTAGCATCTATCGAAGTATTATTTCAGGTTTTTAGTGGAGCGATGATTGCATATGCATTAACACAATTTAGGTTTAAAGGAAGAAAAATATTATTTGCAGTTATCATGTGTACATATATGCTCCCATCAGCAGTAACATATGTACCATGCTATATAATGCTTTCAAAAGTTGAATTAATAGATACGCTTACAGGAATAATAGTAAGTAATTTATGTAATGTTTTTGGAATTTTTTTGTTGCGCCAGGCTTTTTTGCAGGTTAATAAGAGTCTTATTGAAGCTGCAAGAATAGATGGAGCTTCTCATTTTAAAATACTGTGGAAAATAATGTTTCCGTTAACTAAGCCTACATTTATAACTTTTGGATTAATAAGTTTTGTAACATACTATAATGAATATATGTATCCATCACTTATTACAAAAAGTCCTGAAAAATTTTTAGTATCTGCTGGGCTTAGGCAGTTTTTCATACAAGGTGGGGCTTATGGGATAAAATGGCCAGAAATTATGGCTGCAAGTACAATTACAGTTTTACCATTGCTTATTTTATTTCTATTTGCTCAAAAATGGTTTATGAAGGGTGTAAGTGATAGTGGAGTAAAAGAATAAATTATATTATATAACGAATCAATCTGTATAGTATGTTAGCAAGAATTTTTACTTTATTATATAGTGTATATTCTATGAAATATATCCGAGTTATTTATTTTAGAATATTATTTACAAAATAAATAAAAAATGTAAAATCTGAAATGTAACATTTTTACAAGGAGAGAAGATATATGAAAAGAATACTATGCTTACTACTTATAACGACTATGACAGTTATTGCTGGTTGTGGGAATAAACAAGATAAGACAACACAATCAGAAGAAAGCAATGCTGTTGTATCAGAGGAAACTAAAAATGATAGCAATAGTAGTGAAAAGCTTGATGAAGACTTATACAGTTTTGAATTACTGATTAATGGTGAAAAATTTACACTTCCATGTGATTATAAAGAATTAGCTGATAAAGGCTGGGAAATGAAAAATGATTCAGATAATGTATTAGCACCAAATCAATACAGTATGAGTACTGATATGGTTAATGGTGAATCTACATTAAGTGCTAGATTTTTAAATATTGGAGCAAACGAAGTTTCTTATAAGGAATGTATGCTTGGAGGAATAATTATTAGTGATTTAGATGTCAAGCATGGAACTAAAGTAGAATTACCAAAGGGAATAACTATGAAATCTTCAAAAGACGACATAGTGGCTGCATATGGAGAACCTACCAAAAGTAATGAATCAGGAGATTTAGCATTTTTATATTATGAGCTTGGAAATTATCAAAAAATACAGTTTACAATAAATCAAAAATCAAATGAAGTAACTAAATTACAAATGGATAATATGATAGCTGAGAAAAAGGACTCTTCAGACAATAAAAATAGTACAAGCAGTGACGAGCAAAAACAAAGTACTGAAAATGTATCTAAATCAGCTACAGAATTAGGTGATGATTTATTTAATAAGAATATAGAAGTTGATGGTGTTGTTTATACATTACCAGCATCAATTAAAGAATTTGAACAGAATGGATGGAAGGTTCAAGATGAAGCTGGTACTCAAGTAAAGGCAAAAGGCACAAATGTAAGAGTATCTTTAAGAAAGAATAATTCTGTAATTAAGGTTTCTGCTAAAAACAATACACCTAATCAAACTGAAGTTGAAAACTGTGATGTTACTAGAATACAAGTGAGAGATGAAAATAAAATATCATTAAAACTTCCTAAGGGTATAGGAATTGGTTCAACTAAAGAAGAACTAGAAGCAGCTTATTCAGGTTTAGAAAAGAAGAAGAGTGATAGTGCAAGCTTTAATTATTATGATTACTTAAAAGATGGATTATCTATTAACGTAAGTGTAAAAAAAGATACAGGAAAGATTACAAATGTTGAAGTTAATTATATGAAGTAATTTTTTGTACATAAAAGAAGCTGGAACTAATATGAAAGATTTTATATTAGTCCAGCTTTTATGCTATAATAAAATAAGTGTATAGTATTATGTTGAAATCTAATAAAATAAGTGATTTTATTGTTGGTTTTAATAAATTTAGTTATACATAATTTATTACTTATTTACAAAATATGAATTTTTGCTTAAGAAAGTCACTATTTATTGCATAAGAAAAATAATATTAGTATAATTCAAAGAGTAGAAATAACAAAATTAATATAATCTGCTTTTTGGCAAGAATGTTTCCAGATTGGAGGAAAGCTTAAATGAAAAACTGGAAGACGTTAATGGTTATGATTATTGATATATTCATGGTTAATATGGCATACTTGTTTTCTATAGACATAGTAAAAGGTGAACAATTCAGGTTAATATCAGAAATATACACACATGATGTTGTAGCATTAAGTTTGATATATGTTGTTTGTTTTTACTTATTTAAAATGTATGAAAGTTTATGGCATTTAACTGGAACAGATGAATTCTTATTAGGAGTTGGCGGAAATATTTCAGCAGGTATATTATCAATTGGATATACTAGAGTATTAGGTGCAACAATACCTTTAAATGTTTGTGTAGTTGCAATATTATTGAGTATTTTCTTTGTACTTGGATATAGAATTCTTTACAGAGTATATAGAAGGACACTTCTTTATATACCATTCAAATATTCTAGCGATCAGAGAAGAGTAATGATAGTTGGAGCAGGATCTGCTGGAACTATGCTTATTAATGAAATGATGGCAAGAAGAGAACTTAAATATAATCCTATTGTATTAATTGATGATGATAAAAGTAAGATTGGAAAGAGAATATCGGGGGTAAAAATTGAAGGAAACAGATATGACATTCCATACATTGCGGGTGAGCAGGAAATTGATTTAATATTAATTGCTATACCTTCACTTGATTCTAAAAATAAAGCTGAAATTATTGATATATGTAAACAAACTAACTGTAAGCTTCAAATAGTTCCAGGAATGTATGAAATAATAAGTGGAAAAGCTACAGTAAGTAAGATTAAAGATGTAGATTTAGAAGATTTATTAGGAAGAGATCCTATTCAGCTTGATAATAAGGGAATATCTGATTATTTAGAGGGAAGAACTATTTTAATTACTGGGGCTGGAGGATCTATTGGATCTGAATTATGCAGACAAATATCAGTATATAATCCTAAGAGATTAGTTTTATTTGATATTTACGAAAATAATGTTTATGATATTCAAAATGAACTTAAGGAAGATTATCCGGATCTTGAAATGAGCGTATTAATTGGTTCCATAAGAGATAAAGCAAGATTACATGAAGTGTTTAAAAAGTACAAGATTGATGTAGTATTCCATGCAGCAGCTCATAAACATGTTCCATTAATGGAAGATAGTCCAAAGGAAGCAATTAAGAATAATGTATTTGGAACATTAAATTTAGCTAGAGAAGCAAGCGATGCTGGAGTATCAAGATTTGTAATGATTTCTACAGACAAAGCTGTTAACCCAACTAATATAATGGGTGCAACAAAGAGATTATGTGAAATGATAATTCAAGCAATGAATAAGCAGTCAAAAACTGAATTTGTTGCAGTAAGATTTGGTAATGTACTTGGAAGCAATGGTTCTGTTATTCCATTATTCAAGAGACAGATTGAACATGGTGGACCAGTTACAGTTACTCATAAAAAGATTATAAGATATTTTATGCTTATTCCTGAAGCTGCACAACTTGTTCTTCAAGCAGGAGCATTTGCTAAGGGCGGAGAAATATTTGTGCTAGATATGGGTAAGCCAGTTAAAATTTATGATTTAGCATGTGATTTAATAAGACTTTCAGGTTTAGAACCAGGAAGAGATATAAAGATTGTCTTTACAGGACTTAGACCTGGGGAAAAATTATATGAAGAATTACTAATGAGTGAAGAAGGCTTAGAAGATACAGTACATGAAAAGATTCATGTTGGTCAGCCTACATTTGAAAGTATGGATACATTAGAAGAAAAACTTGAACAGTTGAGAACATTATTACAAATGAATGATATATCAGAAATTAAGCATCAGATGCAAAAAATAGTTCCAACATATCACTATAAGAATGCAGAAGAAATTGCAGCAGATAATGCTGATAAAGAATAAATAATTTTATAGTATAGTGATTTTACGTTTATGTATATTAGAAAAAGAGTGAATTTGATAGAAATTCACTCTTTTTGATTTTTTTAAATTATTTTTTTAAATCTCCAACTGTCCAGTTATCTTCTGTAGCATATATTGTTACTCCATCATTTGAGCTTGTTTCATATAAATTAACACCACATACTCTATATACTTGTGCTGGGTTGTTTGTTGTGCTAATTGATTCCTGTGCTCTTGGTACTATCCCAATTGCAGGTTTTAAAGCACTTATAAATGAGTAAGATGAAGAAGAATTTAGACCATGATGTGGAACTTTTAGTACATTAACAGTACGACCATTAAGACGATTATTATTTATAAAATCATATTCAGTTTGTTCTTCTATATCTCCTGTAAATAGTTCGTGTAAATTATGATAATTTAAATATACAATTAAACTATTATTATTTATTGCCCAATATTTATCTGTTATTCTGTTTTCTTGCGTTATTTTATACTCATTATCAGATTGTACAAATTGAAGGATTTTATCATTATCTATATAATCTTGTGACTTTGCAATCTTTACATTAATATCATTATCTTTTATAGCTTCTATAGTTTGTTTATATATTTTATACTCATCTTTTAGCATATCGTAATCAGTACTGTTTTCAGCAGTACGAGCAATTCCTTGAGTATAATCTTCTAACTCAAAATATTTTGGAATATACAGTGTTCCAATAGTAAAATCTTTTACTAAAGATGCTATTCCACCTATATGGTCTGAATGCGGATGAGTTAATATTACATAATCGATAAATGGTTTTCCATCTTTAGATTTTAAATCTTGTGAGTTTAAAAAATCTGATAATTTTTCATAACTTTCAGGTAAACCAGTATCAATAAGAACAGATTGTTCATTAGGAAGCTTTATAAAATGGCTGTCTGCATTTCCAACATCTATAGAGTGAATATATAAATGTTCTGTATCAGTAGAATTGGAATTTAAATAATCACCATTTTCATCGAATACTTCCATAATACCATCTAAAAATAATTTGCCTGTAGCAATTGTACCATCTGATTTTATATAACAAGTATGTCTAGATTTTTTTACCCATTGATCAAAGATCATTTTTCCGTCATTTTCAGAATAATACATTTTGTTGTTATTGTAATAAAATCCTTTTTCTAATTGACCTTGTGAATTAAAGAAATACCATGAATTATCTATAAATACTTTTCCAACAGCCATCTCTCCACTGCTTTCGTTAAAGTAATATGTGGAACCATCGATATTTTGCCATCCAGTTTGCATTATACCATTACTATCAATATAATAGGAATGATATCCATCAGATATTAAGCCGGTTTGCATTATACCGTCATCATTAAAAAAATACCATTCATTGCTTATTTTTTTCCAGCCAACAGTAACTGAAAAATCATTATTTAAATAGTAAACATCATTGTAGTGTTCATCATTTTTCTTTAAATTTGGGTTAATATCTTTTTCGTAAAACCATTTAGTTTGTTCTAAAATTTTGTTGTCAACAATGTAGTATTTTTTATTATTAATAACTTTCCATCCATAATCGATAAATGGTTCTTTTTCCGCATCACTGTCAGGAGGATCCATATAATCAGATGTTTTTGAGTTGTCAAGACTTGTATTATTGTTAACAGTATTATTTGATATTGAATCACTTTTTTGAAGATTGTTTTTAGAATTTGTACTATTATTAGTATTGTTTTGAATGCTAGTTTTATTATCAGTTTTAGAATTTAAAGTGCTATTCGATACTTTTACACATGAATCTGCTGCATATACTTTGTAAGCTGGTAAAGTCGAATTAACAGTTAAGACTGTAGCTGCAAGCAGTATAAATTTTAAGTAATGTTTTTGCATATAATTTACTTTCCTCCCATTTTATATTTTGTTATAAGTCATATATTATTTGTGCTACTAAAGATTATAACAAAATAATAATAAAATATAAATGATATCTAGACTTAAAAAGGAAAAAAAACCAAAATAATACTGCCAAACTAAGGAATACAATTATTAATTAGAAATTGACAAGATTTGATGCTAAATGTACAATTAAGAAAGTATTAAAACAAATTAAAAAGTAGGATGTGTACAGCTATGAAGTGTAAAGTTAGCGTAATAGTTCCTCTGTATAATGTAAGAACCAAAATGCTTAAAACTTTAGAAGCACTAAAGTCTCAAACATTTAATGATTTTGAAGTGATTTTTGTAGATGATGGTTCTCTAGATGATAGCAGTGATTATGCAGATAAGTATTTGAAAGATACAAATGTTAAATATATTATAATAAAGAAAGAAAACGGAGGAGTTAGTTCAGCAAGAAATGTTGGATTAGATAATGCTTCAGGTGAATATATAATGTTTTTAGATTCTGATGATTATATTGATAAAGATATGATATCAGATCTATATAATGCAGCAAGTAAAAAGGAATATGATGTAGTTTATTCGTCATATAAGTTTGAAAATCCTGATGGAACATTAATATATGATAATATAGATACACTTACAGAAGGTGAATATTCAGGAAAAGACTCAGCTGTTGATTTTATATATGGTGCGTCACAAACTCATATTATGGCAAATTTATTCAAGAAGAAATTAATAGTAGATAATAATATAAAATTTGATGAAAATAGAAAATATGCTGAAGATACAGCATTTGAAATAAAGTGTTATGCGCATGCTAACAAAGTTTATTGCCTAAAGCATTCTTATGCTCATTATGTAAAATATGATACATCAGCAGTAAATACAATATCAAAAAGATTTGAGGATGTATATTATTCTAATATTGAAACTCTTGAATATATAAAACAATATATTAATGATAAAGAAATTGAAGATGCATTGATAAAATACAGAATACCAGTTGCTATTGTATATATATTCAGTTGTTTTTCACTTAAATCAGAATTATATGGTGAATTAGATAAATTTATAAAAGATAAGAAAGTAAGATATTATTTAAGAAAATGTGGGTTATATAAAATTGAAAAAGATAGAATAAAGTATTATATCCTAGCAAAGATGATTTTATGTATGCCTAAATTATTAAAAAAATACTATTTAAATAAATAAAATAGTATAAGAAAGGAACAATAAAATGGATTCTGAATTTACATATAACAAAGATGAATATGAGGATATGAGCTTAAAAGAAGCACAATTAATGATGGCAGATATTCTAGAAGCTATACATAATATATGTGAAAAGCATAATATAAAATATTTTCTAGATGCAGGGACACTTCTTGGAGCTGTAAGACATCAAGGATTTATACCTTGGGATGATGATGCAGATATAGGGATGCTTAGAGAGGACTATAATAAGTTTATTGAAGTATGTAAAAAGGAACTTCCGAAAAACTTATTTCTTCAGACATTTGAAACAGATAAGTATTATGATGTGTTTCCAGTGCCTTGTAAAATTAGATATAATGGCACAATTCTTTTTGAGCGTGAATTAAAAGATAATTATAAGATGCATAATGGAGTTTATGTGGATATAATTCCTTATGATAGTTTACCTAAAAGTAAATTTGTATATAAAATTCAACGTGTCATAAGTTTTAATATATTAAAGAGTTTAAAAAGAATTTCTAATATGCCGGATAAATTAAGTTTTAAAAATTTATTTACATATTCTTTTTATAAAATAGTTGCATTAACATTTCCTTATAAAAGAAGAAAGAAATTTTTTGACTTTTTAATAAAGTGGAATGATGTTAATTCAGAATATATGGGATACGGAGTAGATACATTCTGGTTTGAATATATATACAAAAAGGAATATTTCTTTGATTTAATTAAATTGAATTTTGAGGGAAAACAGTTTTATGCACCAAGAAATTATGATGCAGTTTTAACACAATTATATGGAGATTATATGAAATTGCCTCCAGAAAATGAAAGAGTATGGCATTCTAAGGAGATTAAAAAACTAAAAACTCTTAAATAGAAGATAATAGTATGGGACTTTAATGGAGGATAAGCATGAGTAAATCAATTTCTAAAAATGCGATTTTTAAAGCAGTATTGAACATGTTTAATATAATATTACCTATTATTGTAATGCCATTACTTACAAGAAGCTTAGGAAAAGATTTGTATGGCTATTATGGATACGGTGATTCACTTACTGGTTACTTTCTAATTTTTGCTGGATTTGGAATATCTCAATATGGATTACGTGAAATAAGTAAAGTTAGAGATTATAAAGAAAAACTAGAAAGTACTTTTACATCATTGTTTTTGATTACAACAATTACTAATGTTTTGGCTTCTGCATCATATATGCTGTATGTATGGATATGTTATAAGGATGAGCCGTTTTATTATACTTGTTTAATATTAGGATTTAATATTGTATCAAATACTGTATATGTTGAATGGGTTAATGAAGCTCTTGAAAATTATAATTTTATTGCTATAAAAACTATGATAGTTAGAATAATATATTCTGCGCTAATATTACTTTTTGTAAGAAGTAAAGAAAGTTATATGTTCTACTTAGTATTAGTAGTTGGATTTAATTTCTTAAATAATATAATTAGTTTTGTATACATAAAAGGAAAAATAAAATTTAATTTTTCTAATTTACATCTTTTAAGTCATATTAAACCAATGATTTATGTTGTAATATTATCCAATACAGGTATGCTATATACTCAGTTGGATAAAATAATGCTTAAAGATACTGCAGGAGGAACAGTATCAGTAGGTTATTATTATGCTGCACAGAGAATTATGACAATAATATATATTTTTTTAATGACAATAATTCAAGTTACAATGCCTAGATTGTCTAATTACCTGGGAAATGATTCGAAAGATAAGTATATCAGCCTTTTAACTAAGGTTATAAGAATATATTTCATGCTTTTATTTCCAGCAGCGATAGGATTGTTATGCTTATCAAGAGAAGTTATTTCTGTATTTGGAAGCGAATTTATGCCTGCAGTACCTGTTCTTATAGTATTTTCAATATATATGATAAGTTTAGGGATTGAAGGAATTATAGCTAATCAGATAATATATCTTCATAGAATGGAAAAGTATGATGCAGTACTTGTATTGGCTGGTGGAATTATTAATTTAATATTAAATGTAGTTTTAAGCAAGATGAATAAACTCGATATGGTTACAGCTATAGTTACTACACTAATAGCAAACGTGATAATTATATTTTTAGAATATATGATGGTAAAAACTAAAATAAAGTTAGATATACGTATTTTTTCATTTCATAATATGAAGTATTTATATTACGCACTTTTATTTATACCTATAACTTGGCTTGTAAAGCTTCTAAATTTAAATATGATTATTACATGTTTTGTAGTAGTTGTTCTTTGTGGATTAAGCTACGCTTTAATATTGACCTTTACAAAAGATGAAATATATTTTGAATTGTTGGGGAAAGTATTAAAGAAGATAAAAAAATAATATATTGTTTATTTAAATGAAAATACATCATTCAAGTATATTTTTGATATTTGAATGATGTATTTATTGTTTAATGAAGATTTAATTTTGAGTATAAATAATATCTTTTTTCTTAATGATAATATTATATGTTATAATACAATGAGTAAGATTTAAAAGGTAAAATCTTCGGTATAATTCTAATTATATATTATTGCATATAAATAGCATTATTAGTATAATTCAAAGGGTGGAAATTATAAATAAACAATGAATGGAGTGAGGACTGGTGGCAAAAATATCTATAGTTACTCCTGTTTTTAATGTAGAAAAATGTATTGCAAAAACGATAAAGTCTATTATTAATCAAACATATAGTGATTTTGAACTTATATTAGTAGACGATGGGTCATTAGATAACAGTATTCAAATAGCCGAAAGCTTATTAAAAGATTCTGATGTTAATTATAAAATTATTAGGCAGAAGAATTCAGGGGTAAGTTCTGCAAGAAATAGAGGGATAGATGAATCTTGTGGGAAATACATATTTTTTCTAGATTCGGATGATTATATAGATGAAAACTTTTTATATGAAGTAGCAAAAAAGATTGAAGAAACATCATGTGATGTTGTTTTTTCAGGGTATAGTGAAGTTGATGCAAATGGGAATATATTAGTTGAAAATAGGACACCATGGATAGAAAATGAAATATCAGGAATTGAAGCAGCTGAAAAGCAGCTATATGACGATATAGTAATTGGTATGAGAAATACAGTTTATAGAGCTTCAATAATAAAAGAAAACTCAATTAAATTTGATTCTAAAAGGAAATATGGAGAAGATATGGTCTTTGTAATAAAGACTCTTATACATGCGAATAAAGTATGTTGTGTTAAGAAGGTTTTAGCTTACTATGTAATTTGGGAAAGTGCAGTAACTCAAAATCCATCGCTAAAACATTTAGATTGTTACTATTCATTTGTGGATCTACGTGACTATTTAAATATCATAAAAGCTTCAGAAGATTTTAAAGGAATAGACAAATTAGAAAAAATAATATCTGAACATAAAATTCCATATTCTGTAGCTCATGTGTTTTCAATGCTTTCAAGAGATAAAGCATTTCATGATGATTTGTTTGAATTTTTAAATAAGAGTGATGTAAAACAAAACTTAAAAAAATATAAAATTCAAAGATTGAATAACTATCATATTAAGTACTTTATAGAAAATAAAATGATTAGGTATTGTCCAAAATTATTTTTAAATATATTAAGGAAAATGAGATCATAAATTTTGAAGGAGTAATTTTATGTTAATGACAAAGGAAAATAAGATTCAAAATATAATGTTATTATTATTTATTATTATGTCAGTTATTATGGGAGTACTTAATAAAAGTTATTTGGTAACTGGTATGTATGTAATTACTTTATTAGTAATTGGGTATATGTTTAAGGATGATGGAATATATGATTTATTTTATGGTGTGCTTATAACGTCTACTATTTATGATTATGTATTGTATATGCCTGGAAGAGAAAATTTATATATTTTCCACATAGCATTAGGATTGTTTACGATAGGAACATTTATTAAACTTATCAAAAATCCAGATATATTCAAAAAGATAAGCAAATTTGCTGCTATAATTATCGGAATATGGTTTATATATATTTGTGCAAGTTTCTTTTGGGCTTTAAACAGAGGTCTTGCTGTTAAATATATCGCAATATATATATTAATGTTCTGCTTTATTGGAGATTTAGCTGTTTATAATATTAATAAAGAAAGATTTGCAAAGACAGTTAAGCTTCTTATTGGGTTTACTTCATTTATTATAATAATTGGTTTTATAGAAGTGTTATTAGGTCATCAGTTACCTGTAAAGCATCATTATGATGGATTACCTATGAAGGATAGTTATGATTATTTGAAATTAATGGCAAGACCACTTGTTTTCTCATTTAATATAAATAATTTAGCAGCAACATTATCTATAATGATTCCAATATCCATGTTTCAAATAAATAAGTCGAAATCTATAGCAGCAAAAGTATGGCTTATAGTAATATGCTCTATTTCATTTATATTAGTAGCTTTAACAATTTCAAGAACAGGAATAGTTGCTATGGCATTTTCAATTGGAGTTTATTTACTATATAACATTATTACTTTTAAAGTATATAGATTTAAAGGATTACTATATTCTGTAATATTGATAGCAGCATTTACACTTGCTTTTACAAATGGATATAGATTATTAAATGTTAAATCTGCTCAAAATATTGTGCAACAAACTAAAACACAAGACAATGATCTTGTTAATAAAATGGATAAACTTATGGATGATCAAGTAAGTATAGGTGGAGATGGTTCAGTTAATGAAAGACTTACTATAATTCATGATGTTATATCTGATGCAGTTGAAAATAAAAAGATATTAGGTAATGGTGCAGGTAATGTATATCAGCTTTTAGTTAATAAAAATAATACATATGGAGTATATAACCCTCATTGTTATCCAATTGAGATATTAGGTGACTTTGGAGTAGTGGGAGTTCTTATATATGGCGTTTATTATTTATACTTATTAATTGGTAATCTTGTATTAGGAATAAAGAAAAAGAATATTTATTGTATTGAGGCAGTTACTGGACTTATTGCTTTTGCACCAGCATCATTTGGACCTAGTTCAATAACATATGTATTCTCTTATTGGATACTTATGGGATTTGCTATATCGACTATTCAAGTAGCTAAGCAAGATAATAATTATTAGAATTTTATTTATAATATTATTAATAATAGAAGCTAAAGAACTTTAAAACCAGAGAAACTATAGTTTTAAAGTTCTTTAGAATTGTATAATTTAAATTATATAGAAGGAGAGGATTAAAATAGATAAGACAGTTTCTATAATAATTCCGTGTAGAAATGAAGAAAAATACATAGAAAAATGTATTTTATCATTTTTAGAACAGAGTTATCCAAAAGAATTACTTAATATTATAATAGCAGATGGAATGTCCACTGATGATACAAGAAATATTATTAAAAGAATACAAAAAGATAATAAAAATGTAATACTATTAGAAAATAAGGGGTATACAGCTCCTAAAGGAATGAATTTAGGAATACGATATTCTAATTCAGAAATTATTATAATTTTTGGAGCGCATGCATATGCTGATAAGGATTTCGTAAAAGAGAGTGTTAAGGCATTAGAAAGAGAAGGCGTAGGATGCGCTGGAGGATTAATAACTACTGTTAATGAAACTACTAAAGGTGCAGCAATAGCAGAAGGAATGAGCTGTCCATTTGGCGTTGGTAATGCTTTATTCAGATTTGCTGAAAAGGAATGTTTTGTAGATACAGTAGGATTTGGAGCATATAAAAAGGACTTGTTAAATGAAATTGGTTGTTTTGATGATGAACTTGTTAGAAATCAGGATGATGAACTAAATTATAGAGTAGTAAAAAGTGGAGCTAAAATCTTATTATCACCTAAGATTAAATCTACTTATTATGGAAGGTCTGATTTTAAAAAATTATGGAGACAGTATTTCCAATATGGATTTTGGAAAGTAAGAGTTATACAAAAACATAAAAAGCCAGCGGCATTAAGACATTTAATACCTATGATGTTCGTATTATTTTTATTTGGTGGGGGATTATTAAGTGCATTTTTTAGTATATTAAGAATACCTTATGCAGTTATATTATCATTATATATCTTATTAGATTTAATTTTTAGTTTTAAAATATCTGCTAAAAATTCATTTAAATATTTTGGATACTTGATCATAACATTCCCTATTCTTCATATTTCATATGGAATAGGATTCCTTCTAGGGTTAATTAACTTTTATGTATTTAAAAGTTCAAAAATAGAAGCCAAGAATAAAGAATTATCAAGATAAAAAATATTATTTATCTTATATATTAAAATAGAATTAATTCCATTTAGTGTGAATTAATTCTATTTAGTGTGAAGTAAGTAACATTAAAGCGTGATGAGAGGAAGAGTTATTATGAGCACAACTTATATGGACAATCTAAAAGAGATAAACTATTTTATAGTAAGTAAACATAGAACAAAGATAATGGCTATCGCAATAATGTGGGTGGTATTTTTCCATTCCACAATTAATTTTAATTTAGTGGAAAAATCTTATATTATAAGAAATGTGGGAAACTTCATAAAAGATATGGGGAATTGTGGAGTTGATATTTTCTTATTTTTATCAGGTATAGGAATGTATTTTTCTTGGAAAAAATGTAATGAGCCATTTAAGTTTTATAAGAATAGATTTAAAAGAATTATTCCAACCTATTTTACAATATCATTAATATTATCAATAATATTAATTTCTTTAAATTTTATTGATTTAAAAGCATTTTTATTAGATTCTACAGGACTTAGATTATGGTTTAAGGAAGGAGCAATGGGGTGGTACATATCAGCAATTATGATTTTATATTTGTTTGTTCCTATCTTTATGAAACTTTACGATAAATATAGAAATAAGGCTTTAATAATATTTTTGATTTTTTCTTTAATTATTAATATTATATGTGAAACTCCTGAACTTAATTATCTTAGAATATTTACATCGAGGATTCCTATATTCTTTATAGGTATAAAATTTGGTGAACTGTGTTATGAAAAGAGGACTATTAAAATTAATGAAATTATAATTGGATTAGTTTGCTTTAGTGCTGCAATCTCAATTTTATTTTTTTATTATATGAATTTACAAAATGATAATAGATTTTATAATGTACAAAAGTTTGGATATTTATTGTTTGCAATACCTATGTGTTTTATAATTTCAGTTATATTTGAATTTATCAGTGGTATATTTAGATTTAGATTTTTAGAGCTAATAGGAGGTTTGACTTTAGAAATTTATGCATTACATGAAAGGTTATTACTATGTTTATTTAATAATTTAGATATTAGAAACAGGTTCGATAAATATGGAATAATATATAATATAATTGTTATGGCAATTGCTATTATTTGTGCTATATGTGCAAATAAAACTATGAGAAAAATTGAAGGAATAAGTATAAATTTTTATAATAAGAAGAATATATGTGGATCAACAAGAGTACACAATAATAAATAGTTTTTACATATATTAAAATTGGTAAAAGCAATATATATACAAAGTATGGCTGGATTTATATGTTGTACTCCAATTATTAAAAATAATTATTACAAAACTAACTATAATTATTTTATTTTTCATTTTATATTGAATTTCCTTAATTTACGTGCTATGTATTAATTAAAAATTAAAGTATATGGAAGGATTATAAGTATTTTGTTCTGCCAATTTTATTTAAATGAGAAAGAATAAAACGATAATACCAATATTTTTTTGAATAACTAATATAGTTATTCAATAATATTTGTTGTTAAGTAAATAAAATATGTAAAAATAAACATTTTATGTTCTGAATAATAAAAATAAATGTACAATAAGAGAGATCATAGTAAAAGTAGGAATTAATTATTGAAATAGATTTTGGGCTATGTTATTCTCATAATATTGACAGGAGTGATTAGAATGAGAAATTGTTTAGTCCTTTTGACTAAAATATATCCTTTTGATAAAGGAGAAGAATTTATAGAAGATGAAATTACAGAGTTATCACATGCCTTTGATAAAGTAATACTTATAGCTACTAGTACAGCAGATAATGCAGTTATTACTAGGAAAGTACCAGAAAACTTTGAAGTACACAGAATAAAAGCTTCTTTTATAAATAAGCAGATAATTAAGAATTCTATTAAATTATTCTGTACTGGAAAAGATAAAGAATACATATCACATGAAGAGAAAAACATAGTAAAAGGATCATTAAAAAAGAAAATTTATTTAGAATATTTTATAGCTAAAGGCTTAAGTGTATATAATGAATGTAAGGAAATATTAAATAAGATTGACATATCAGCATATGAAGGTTTAACATTTTATAGTTATTGGCTTTATGATACTGCTCTTGCTGCAATAAAGTTAAACAGATTGTATAACAATAAAATGAAGAAAACTGTAAGTAGGGCCCATAGATATGATTTATATGCAGATAAAAATTCAATGAATTATCTACCTTTAAGATATTATTTGTTGGAAAATATAGACGCAGTATATCCTTGTTCAAAAGATGGAAGTAATTATTTAAGAAGGCTATATCCTAAGTATTCTAATAAGATTAATACATCATATTTGGGAACAAGAGATCATGGTGTAGCTGAAATAAAGGATAGAAATGAATATACTATAGCAAGCTGTTGTCATGTATCTCCAGTTAAGCGTGTAGATTTATTAGCTAAAGCGTTAAAATGCTTAAATGATGATTCGGATTTAAAGATTAGATGGATTCATTTTGGTGATGGTGATGGTTTAGATGAAATAAAAACTTATGTGAAGGAAAATCTTACAAATATAAATGTAGATTTTAAGGGTAATGTAAAAAATACAGAGCTTATGAATTATTATAAGAATGAAGCTATAAATGTATTTGTTAATACAAGTAGTTCTGAAGGACTTCCAGTAAGTATAATGGAAGCATGTTCTTTTGGTATTCCAATAATTGCTACAAATGTTGGAGGTACATCAGAAATTGTAATAGAAAATAAAACAGGTATGCTTCTAGATGTAGACTTTGAACCAGAAGTTCTTGCAGAAAAAATTAAGAACATGGCGCTAATGAGCAGAGAAGATGAGCTTAATTATAGAAAAAGATGTCGTGAATTTTGGCAAGAACATTTTTGTGGGGAAAATAATTTTAAAAAGTTTACTAGTCATATTAGAGCAGATAAATAATATATTTAAACTTTCAATAGTTTCTCATAAAAGAAGGAGATAGAAGATGAGTATTTTTAATAGAGCAGTAAAAAGAGTGTTTGACATATTGGCTTCTGGAATTGGAATAATAATTTTAAGTCCTATTCTTTTAATTATTGCATTAAGAATCAAAACTGGTTCAGATGGCCCTGTATTTTTTAAGCAGATTAGAGTAGGGAAAGATGGTAAAGAATTTGAAATACTTAAATTCAGAACAATGGTAGTTAATGCTGAAAAGCTTGGTAGACAAATTACTGTAGGAGCTGATAATAGAATAACTAAAGTTGGAGGTTTTTTAAGAAAATATAAATTAGATGAACTTCCACAATTATTTAATGTTTTTAAAGGAGATATGAGTCTTGTAGGACCAAGACCAGAGGTGCCAAGATACGTTAAATTATATACAGAAGAACAGAGAAAAGTGTTAAGTGTTAAGCCTGGAATAACAGATTTAGCATCTATAAGATATAGAGATGAAAATGAACTTTTGGGTAAGGCAGAAAATCCAGATGAATTTTATATTAATACAATAATGCCTGATAAGCTTGCTTTAAATATGGAATATATAGATAAAAGCAACGTATTTTATGATATATATATAATAATAGAAACAATTATAAAATGCTTATAGAAAAATAATAAACAAAAAATGGTTGAAATTGTGTATAACATTTGTTTACATTAAGAAATATGTGTATAATTTTAAGGAAAAGATTTTAATAATATATGAAGAAGGTTGAGTAAGTAATGAAAAAACTAAGATTTGCTATAATTGGTTGTGGAAGAATTTCTTATAAACATGTTGAAGCTTTATCTAAGAATATAGAACAAGCGCAATTAGTTGCTACATGTGATATTATTTTAGAAAAAGCTGAGGCTAAAAAGAATGAGTACATAGAAAAAACAGGTGCATCAGAAGAATCTGTTCATGTTTATACAAATTATAAAGAGATGATGGAAAAAGAAAATATTGATGTTGTTACTGTAGCTACTGAAAGTGGATATCATGCAAAAATTGCTATTTATTGTATGAACAAAGGAGCAAGTGCTTTAGTTGAAAAGCCAATGGCTATGTCAATTGATGATGCTAATGAAATGATAAGAGTGGCTAAAGAAAACAATGTTAAACTTTGTGTATGTCATCAAAATAGATTTAATAAGCCAATACAAAAGTTAAGAAAGGCAATGGAAGCAGGTAAATTTGGTAAATTGGTGAATGGAACTGCTAGAATCTTATGGAATAGAAGTATGGAATACTATAATCAAGCACCTTGGAGAGGTACATGGGCTTTAGATGGTGGTACTTTAATGAATCAATGCATACATAATATCGATTTACTTCAATGGATGATGGGGGGAGAAATCGAAAGAGTATATGCTGAATGCGATACATTCTTAAGAGATATAGAAGCAGAAGATTTTGGTGCTATAGTTATAAGATTTAAAAATGGAGCTATTGGTATAGTAGAAGGATCAGCCTGTGTATATCCAAAGAACTTAGAAGAAACATTAAGTATTTTTGGTCAAAATGGTGCTGTATGTATAGGTGGTCTTGCAAATAACGAGTTAGAAACTTGGAGATTTGAAGGCGATGATGAAGAAGCTATAAAAGAAGAAGTAAATGTTAAGATTGAAAATGTTTATGGAGAAGGTCATACACCATTATTTAAAGATTTAATAGATGCAATAAATGAAGATAGAGAACCATTAGTTAGTGGTGAAGAAGGTAAAAAGGCTATGTCTATAATACTTGCTGCTTACAAATCAAGAAAAACAGGAATGCCTGTGCAATTCCCATTCACTGAATTTAAGACAACTGATATGGAAGAACAATTCCATGGAAGAAGTGAATTTAGAAATAGGGATAAAAAATAATATTTGTATAAAAAGTATAAGCTAATTAAGTGTAAAAAAATAAACCTGATTTAAATCAGGTTTATTTTTTTATTAGTCTTCTAATATTGATGATCCTACAGAAGATTTCTTCTTCATAGGGAAAATTAAATATCCTATTATTATAGCAATTACTGTTGGTAATAACCATGCAAATCCTATGCGTCCTAAAGGGATGAATGAAAGATTTATGCCAGGAATTATTTCTAATATTCCTAATGTTAAAGAAGTATAAATTCCTAGTCTTACAGCTTTCATATTAGTTATATAGTTATTAAGTAATGTAGTAAATATTAATGTAATTGCAACTGGATATAAAATACTTAATATAGGGGCAGAAATAGATATAATTTTATCTACGCCTAATGTTCCGATTCCAATACTTATTAAAGAAATTATTATTGCATTTACTTTATACGGCAACTTTCCTTTTGATAATTTTTCAAAGAAAGATGAACCAGCAGATAATAATCCTATGGATGTGCTTAAACATGCAAGAGTCATAGCAAAACCAATTATTAATGAACCTATATTTCCAAGTACATTGCTTGAAATAAATAATAATAGATTAGATTTTGTAAGTTCACCTGTAAATACACTTGTAGTTTGAGCACCTAGGTACATTAATCCACCATATACAAATGTTAAACCAGCAGTAGCAACAAAACCTGATTTTAATGTCATAGGAATAATTTCATTTTTTGAATATCCTTTGGATAATATGCTAGATGCAATCATAGTTCCAAATAACAATCCTCCAAGAGCATCCATTGTTTGATATCCCTCAGTTAATGATGTTGCAAAAACATTAGGAATATTAGTGTGGATTATTTCACCAATTGGGAAAAAAATTCCTTTTATTATTATTACTGCAAGAAGTAATAATAATATTGGAGTTAGATATGTACCAATTGTATCTATAATAGAGGATTTTTTTAATACAAATATTAAGTTTATAGCAAAATATATTATCATCCATGTAAAAGAATTTATTCCTGGAATATTAGGTTGAATGGCTAATTCATAAGTTGTTGCAGCAGTTCTTGGGATAGCAAGCATTGGACCTAATGCAATAAATAATAATGTAGCAAATAATGTTGCAAAAACAGGACTTATTTTTGAAGCCATAGATTCAAATGTACCATTACCTTTACTTACAGCAATAATAGAAAGTAATGGAAGTCCAACACCAGTACATATAAATGCTATACTGGCAATTAAATAATGGTCACCAACAGCATTACCCAAAAATGGTGGAAGTATTAAATTACCCGCACCAAAAAACATTGCAAATAATGCAAAGCCTATAATTAAAATATCTTTTGAATTTTTTTTCATAATAAAACTCTCCCGTAATTATGTATATCATTTTCATAAGTTGATTTTTTTCGTAATTAATTGACTAATTGTATATTAATAGTAACATTATATTATCAATTCATCAACAATAAAATACAAAATAATACTATTTTGCAGAAAATTAATGGAATTAAAAAACAAAAATTTAATATTATACATTAAAAATTATATCCAATCGTTAAAATGTTGTTTTGTGTAGAAATAAGTAGATAAAACTAAATTGGTTGATGATAAAGTTCATGAACAAGCATAATTGATTTGGTATTGTAAAAGTGATACCATAATAATGAAAAGGATTAAAATCTTTAATGAGAGGGCGATAATAATGAAAGTTAAAAAGGCTATTATACCAGCAGCAGGACTTGGTACTAGATTTTTACCAGCTACAAAAGCACAACCAAAAGAAATGCTTCCAATAGTTGATAAGCCAACAATTCAATATATAATTGAAGAAGCAGTTGCCTCAGGAATTGAAGAAATTCTTATTATCACTGGAAGAAATAAAAAATGCATAGAAGATCATTTTGATAAATCAATAGAATTAGAATTGGAATTAGAAAAAAAGGATAAAAAAGACTTGTTGGATATGGTTAGAAATATTTCTGATATGGTTAATATACATTACATAAGACAAAAAGAACCAAAGGGACTTGGGCATGCAATTTATTGTGCAAAAACTTTTGTTGGAAATGAACCATTTGCAGTTTTATTAGGAGATGATGTAGTAGATAGTAAAAAGCCATGTTTAAAGCAGCTCTTAGAATGTTTTGATGAATATAAAACTACAATATTAGGAGTACAAAAGGTACCAGAAGAAAGTGTGTCTAAGTATGGAATAATAAATGGAATTCATATTGAAGATAGAGTATATAAAGTAAAAGATCTTGTTGAAAAACCTTGTCTTGAAGAAGCTCCAAGTAATGTTGCTATTTTAGGACGATATGTTATTACTCCAGAAATATTCAATATACTTAAGAATACTTTGCCAGGGAAAAATGGAGAAATACAGCTTACTGATGCTCTTAAGACATTAATAAATAGAGAAGCAATGTATGCATATAACTTTGATGGAAAAAGATATGATGTTGGAGATAAGCTTGGATTTTTAGAGGCTACAGTTGAATTCGCTCTTAAGAAAGAAGAACTAAGGGATAAATTTATAAAGTATCTAAATACTAAACCTTGGGATAAATATAAGAAATATTAATATTTTTAAATTTTTAGATAAGCCATAAAAGACAAAATAATTTTTAAATTAAATCTTAACATATATAAAGTATTGGAGTAAATTCAATGATTATATATGTTAGGATTTTATTTTTTTGTTAATCTAATTGTTTCGAAATTTAAGATAGAAAAAATCTATGCTTAGAATAAGAAATGATATTATCAAAACAATATTTAAAATATGCCATCCAAATTTCAAGAATAAAATGGTGAAAAGAACGAAAATAAAACAGCTTATAATTGCTTTAAAAATATTCATAATATATTCTCCTTTTTTACGTTTATAAAAATTAGTTTATCCAGAGCATAGATATAAATGCATACTATTATAAAAAATAATTAAAATATTTTAATTTAGTATATAATAATTATTATTTATATTAAAATATATAATGGGAAATAAAAAAACAATGTATAATTTGAATAAATATAAATAGGTATAAATTGGGGATATAATAATATTAAGCATAATTTAAAAGCAGGATTATTATAAAAACAAAAATGCTTTTTTCTCTATAGGGGGATGGGAAAACATATGGATAAAAAGAAACTTATATCTTTGATTAAAAAGGAAGAAGGTATTAAGCTTGATTTTAAACTTAAGCTTGATCTTAAAAATGAAATGGGAAAGAAAGAGATTACAAAAGATATATGTGCTATAGCCAATTCAAATGGAGGTAGAGGATATATTATTGTTGGTATTCAGGATAAAACTAAAGCTGTGGTAGGAATAAGTAATGATAATCTTTTTACAGAAGAACAGATTCAGCAGATAATAACTTCAAGATGTGAGCCACCGATTCCTTTGCAGGTTGATTTTTTATTAATAGAAAATAAAAAAATTGGTATAATATCAATTTATGATGGAGGGCAAAGACCGTATCAAGTAAGGGAAAATGGCGCATTTTATATTAGAAGAGGTTCTACAACTGATACTATGAGAAAGCAGGAACTTATAGCTCTTCTTGAAGAAAATTTAAATTTAACTATAGAAACATGTCCATTAATGAGAAGTAATATGGATATGCTAAATATGGATATTATAAAAAGATATTTTAAGAGCAAAGGGATTGCATTAACAGATGATAATAAGGAATTTCTACTTTTAAGTTCAGGAATAATATATAAGGACAGAGAATTATCAGAATTAAAGTGTACCTATGGTGGTCTTTTAGTATTTTCTGATATAAATTATATATGCATTCCTAATAATATGATTAAAATAGTAAACAAAGTTGATAATATATATGGTAAGGTTTATGTAATACAAGGAAACCTTATTGAAATGGTAGATAAAGCAGAGAAAACTTTAAGTGAAATAATGCCTGTTACTTATCCAGTAAACGCAGTAGCAGAATGTGTTAAAAATGCCGTGCTATACAGAGAATACTATGATTTGAATAGGATAATTGAAATTACAATAGATAGTAATAATATTATAATTTCAAGTCCAGGAGAATTTATAGATGAAAATATAAAGGGAGAGAGAACAAATTATAATAAAAGAAATATATGGCTTTATGAAAAGCTTATTACTTTAGATGAAAAAGGAAGATTTTTAAATAATGGAAAGGGGTTTACTAGAATAAGAGAAGCGTTTAAAGGAAGAGGAAAGGTGAAATTTATAAATTCAAGAATTGAACACAGTTTTAAGGTAATATTACCAGGATGTAATAGAACAATAGGCTGTAAAAAAAATTAATAACTTAATAGAAGGCTCATGAATACTATGAATGTTGCCAAAAACATGACTTGAAGATATACTATTTATATATATAGATGGCAATTGACAATTGATAATTAATATTTAATTGTCCATTGTCAATTGCTTTCTGAAGAGCATAATTTTAAGGAGGTATTATTATAATGGCAAATGTATTAGATGAGCTATTAGAAAGAGGATACATAAAACAGTTTACTCATGAAGAAGAAACTAGAAAATTATTAGAAAATGAGAAGGTTACTTTTTATATAGGATTTGATCCAACTGCAGATAGTTTACATGTAGGACATTTTATTGCAATGATGTTCATGGCTCATATGCAAAGAGCAGGACATAGACCAATAGCGCTTATTGGTGGTGGAACTGCAATGGTAGGTGATCCAAGTGGTAAGACTGATATGAGAAAAATGCTTACTAAGGAAGATATAGAGCATAATGTTGAATGCATTAAAAAGCAAATGGAAAGATTTATAGATTTTTCTGATGATAAAGCTATATTAGTAAATAATGCAGATTGGTTATTAAAAGCTAATTATGTTGATTTCTTAAGAGAAGTAGGAGTTCACTTCTCAGTTAACAGAATGCTTACTGCTGAATGTTTTAAACAAAGATTAGAAAGAGGATTATCATTCTTAGAATTTAACTATATGTTAATGCAAGGATATGATTTCTACGAATTAAATCAAAAATACAATTGTAAAATGGAATTAGGTGGAGATGATCAATGGTCTAATATGATAGCTGGTGTTGAACTTGTAAGAAGAAAAGCTCAAGGTCAAGCAATGGCTATGACATGTACATTATTAACAAACAGCCAAGGTCAAAAGATGGGTAAAACTGTAGGTGGAGCATTATGGCTTGATCCAAACAAAACTTCACCATTTGATTTTTATCAATATTGGAGAAATGTTGATGATGCTGATGTTGAAAAATGCTTAGCATTATTAACATTCTTACCAATGGACGAAGTAAGAAGATTAGGAGCATTAGAAGGTTCTGAAATAAATAAGGCTAAAGAAATATTAGCGTATGAAATAACTAAACTTGTTCATGGTGAAGAAGAAGCTAAAAAAGCTCAGGATGCTGCAAAAGCTTTATTTGCAGGAGGAGCAGATATGTCCAATGTTCCAACAGTAACTATTTCTAAAGAAGAAGTAGGAACATCTTTAATAGATATAATGGCAGCTAACAAAATAGTACCATCTAAAAAAGAAGGTAGAAGATTAATAGAACAAGGTGGATTATCTTTAAATGGAGTTAAAGTTACAGATGTAGCTAGAACTTTAAATGAAGAAGACTTTGAAGATGGAATTGCTTTAATTAAAAGAGGTAAAAAGAACTATAATAAGATTGAAGTCAAATAATAGTTATAATAAAAGGGCTCTGTGATTTTTAAAATTGCAGAGCTCTTTGTAAATATATGCGCCTATTAATCGATAAATAAATTAGATGAATATAAGTTAGGAGAGACGAAAAAAATGCCAGGAATTTGGAATGTAAATAATGGGTATAATACTAATTCTAAGAAGATCTCTAGCAAATTAACTTTTGAAGTAGGCGAAAAATTTACTGGAAGAGTTGTAGGAAAAGGTGAAGGTAAAGATGTTATAATAAAACTTTCAGATGGATGGCAGTTTATTGCTGAAGTTGAGGGAAAAGTTAATTTTGAAGAGCTCAAATTGGTTAAATTTCAGGTAGATGGATTTGATAATGGAAAGCTTAAGTTGAAAGCAATGAATGATACTTCAAAGCGTGATTCTGAAGTAGATGAGAATTTTAAAGAAATAATAGAAAAAGAAGGCCTTTCAAAAGAGGATGTATCTATTTTGAAGAAGATGGTTAATCATGGTATTTCATTAACAAGAGAGAATATAAATAAAATCAAGGGTTTGTTACAATTTAATGAAAAAATTAGTTTAGATCCTGATGAAATAAAGAAATTTATAGAAAAATATATAGCTAGTAAAAATGTTGATATTACCAGTTTAGAAGGCCAAAAAATTCAAGAAACTTTAACAAAGTTTTTCGAAGAATTTAAGAATATGAGTGAAGACGATATATTTATATTTATAGAGAATAATATTGATTTTACAGAAGAGAATATTGAGAGTTTTAACAAACTTTTTAAAGGAAATATTTCAATTGAAAAATTACTTTTAGATATTCAAGAAAAGCTTAAAAATGTTGATGTAGATAAGGATATTATGGATTCATTAAATAGAAGAATAAATATATCAGATAATTATGAGAATGGGAATATTAATAAAAGATTTGTTGATTCAGCTAACAAATCTTTTGCATCTAAAGTATATGAAGAAAATAATCCTATTAGCACTAAAGTGGATGTTTTAGATCTTCTTAAGACATTAGCTTCTACTAATGATAAAGATAATAATATAGATACTTCTGTTGCTAATAATATACCTAAAAATATGAATGGTATGGAAAATCTAGATAAATCATTAATAGATAAATTTAATGATAAAAACTTTGTTAATAATGTAAAATCAATAATTGGAAATGCAAATGTATCAGAAGAAACACCTAAAACTCAAGCTTCAGCACTTATAGAATCTACTAATAAAGCAAAATTGGAAAATTTTTTAAGTAAAGCTGAAGGAAAAGAAATAAAGCTATCTGATAATCAATATAAAGCTATAAAAGAATTTGTAAACAAAAATTTTAATGATACAGTTTATGAGTCATTCCCTCAAAAAACTAAATCTACGTCTCAAAGTACGTTTAATATTAAAAATATAAATACACAGTTTAGTGGTGTTGATAAATTTAAGGGATTTAATAGTGAGTCAAGTTCACATATAAATCCTATTAATAAACAAGAGGCCATTAAGGAAAATATAAAAGATAAAATTAATAATGTGAGAGATATAGTAAAAGGTTTAATAAGTCAGACTGAGTTAAAAGATAGTGCAGTTTTAGATAAAGTAATGAATACTATTAAGGGCAATATGAATGATTTTAAAGTGTTCAATTCAATAAGTAATGAATACTATTATTTAAATTTGAATGTAAATGCACAAAATACACAATATCCATGTAAACTAATAATTAAAGATAATAGAAAAGATGGAAAGAAAATAGATACTACAAATACTAAAATGGTTGTAAGTGTTAAGACAATTAATTTAGGCGAAGTAGATGGATACATTACATTGAGAAATAATAAACTTGATGTAAAATTGAAATGTGATTCTGAAGTTTCAGATATCATAAGTAATCATAAGACACAACTTTCAAATGGACTTAGTAGTTTAGGATTATTGGTAAATGTAACTGTATCACCTAAGGAAAAACCTGTTGACATATCAAGCTGTAGAGAATTTTTTAGTGACATAACAATATCTACTATAGATATAAAAGTATAAAGTTAAACAAAGAGAAAATTATAAATTGTACAATTAAAGATTATAATGTAAAATGAAATTTGTATTAAAAGATATTTATTAAATTATAAGGAGTGTATGCTAATATGGGGCAAAGAAAGAAAGCAGCAGCATTAAAATATGAATTTAATAGCGATGCTCCAATTGTTACTGCTGCAGGAATGGGGCATATAGCTGATAAAATATTAGAAAAAGCCGAAGAAAATGATGTTCCTATAGTATATAATAAAGAATTAACTAATTTACTATGTAATGTGGATGTAGGTGAAGAAATACCTACAGAATTATATGAAGCAGTGGCTCACGTAATAGCATTTGTTACAGACTTAGATAAACGCAGATAAATATATTAAATGTTTATAACAACAATAGTTCATACATAAAAAGGAGAAATTTAATGGCGCTTTATACTATTTCAGATTTGCATCTTGGTTTTAATGTAGAAAAACCAATGGATGTTTTTGGTGATAGATGGAAAGATCATACTCAAAAAATAAAAAAGAACTGGCTTGAAAAGATAAATGATGATGATACAGTGCTTATTGCAGGTGATATATCGTGGTCACTAAAATCTGATGATAGCAAATATGATTTAGATTGGATAAATGAACTACCAGGAAGAAAGATTATAAGTAAGGGAAATCATGATTACTGGTGGGGAAGTATATCAAAATTAAATAAATTGTATGAAAATACAAAATTTTTACAAAATAATTTTTATGAATATGGTGATTTTGCCATTTGTGGAACAAGAGGATGGGTTTGTCCAGGTGGAGAGAAATATAAATATACTGAAAAAGATGAAAAGATTTATAAAAGAGAACAGATAAGACTTAAATTATCTTTAGATGCTGCTAAAAAAGCAGGATATGAAAATATTATAGTAATGATTCATTATCCACCAACAAATGAAAAATTCGAAGAGTCTGATTTTGTTAAAATATTTAAAGAATACAATGTTAAAAAGGTTGTATACGGTCATTTACATGGGCCAGTTTTAATGGGAGATTTATTAAATGGATGTGTTGATGGTATTGAGTATATTTTATCGTCTGCAGATTATGTTAATTTTAATCCTAAAAGAGTATTATAGAACAATATAGCAAAAATCATGCGAGTAGTTTTTTTTACTATTATGCATGATTTTTTTGTATTATAAAAGTCAATTGTAGATTATGATATGTAAGTATAATAAATAATTATGCTGAAAAAGTTTACAAAATAATATTGACTTATTTAATTAAAAGGAATATTATTAACTTATGAAACAACTTTTAAAAAGTTAATTTAAAAGACATTTTAATAAGAGGAGTGGAAGTATGAGATACTTAATGGGTTTAGATATAGGCACTTCGGGGACAAAGACAGCATTATTTGATGAAGATGGAAAAACTATTGCTACTGCAACTTTTGGATATGATTTATTTCAACCTAAAGTTGGATATGCAGAGCAGAATCCAGAAGATTGGTGGGATGCATGTGTCAAGGGTATAAGAGCAGTAATAGATAAAAGTGGTGTACAAGCTAGTGATATTAAGGGAATTGGCTTAAGTGGTCAAATGCATGGTTTAGTATTATTAGATAAAGATAATAAAGTAATTAGAAAATCTATAATATGGTGTGACCAAAGAACAGAGAAGGAATGTGAATATATTACTGAAAAGATAGGTAGAGAAAGATTAATAAGAATAACTGGAAATCCAGCAATGACAGGATTTACTCTTTCTAAATTATTGTGGGTTAGAAATAATGAACCAGATAATTATAAAAAGATTAATAAGGTACTTTTACCTAAAGATTATATAAGATTCAAATTGACTGATGTATTTGCTACAGAAGTTTCAGATGCAAGTGGAATGCAGATGCTTGATATAAATACAAGAGATTGGAGTGATGAACTCCTTAAGGATTTAGAGATAGACAAAAATATATTAGCAGATGTATATGAATCAGTAGTGGTAAGTGGAAAAGTAAGTAGTGAGGCAGCAGGATTAACTAATCTAGCAGAAGGAACACCAGTAGTTGGAGGTGCTGGAGATCAGGCTGCAGGAGCAATTGGAAGTGGAATAGTTAAAGAAGGAGTTATATCCACAGTAATAGGAACTTCAGGAGTTGTATTCGCTTCAACTAACACTCCTAAATTTGATAAATATGGACGAGTTCATACATTATGTCATGCTGTTCCAGGAAAATGGCATGTAATGGGGGTAACACAAGGTGCAGGACTTTCATTAAACTGGTTTAAGAAAACATTTTGTGCAAAAGAAGTTGAAGATAGTAAAAAGCAAAATATTGATGTATATGATTTATTAACACAAGAAGCTGCTAAGTCAAAACCAGGATCAAATGGTGTAACTTATTTACCATATTTAATGGGTGAAAGAACTCCACATCTTGATCCAAATGTAAAAGGTGGATTCTTTGGAGTTTCATTAATAAATAATCATAATGACTTTGTAAGAAGTGTGCTTGAAGGAGTAAGTTTCAGTTTAAAGAATTGTCTTGATATTATTGAAGATATGAATGTAAAAGTCGAAGATGTAAGAGTAAGTGGTGGAGGAGCAGAAAGTGCTGTATGGAGACAGATTTTATCTGATATATTCCAATATCCATTAAATACAGTAAAGGCTTCAGAAGGTGGTGCTTTAGGAGTTGCTATACTTGCAGGAGTAGGAGCTGGAATATATCCATCAGTAGAAGAGGCATGTGAAAGAATTATAGAAAAAGCAGATAATAAAGTAACACCTAATACTGAGTTAAAAGAAACATATGAAAAGGTATATGATGTTTATAATTCACTTTACGAAAGAATAAAGGATATTTAACTACAAACGTAATAATGATATTATATTACTACAATTGTAATGTCGTTATTAAAACCTAGAGGGGAGTAGTTTTTAAGTTGATAGAAGTTAATCATAGCAAAATAAAAGAAACAAACAGAAATAAAATAATCAAATTGTTATTGGAAAAAAATGAAATAACTAAATTAGATATATCAAGAAGTTTAGATATAAGCATAACTACAGTATCTACTAATATTTCAGAATTAAAAAAATTAGGAATTGTAGAAGATGTAAGATCTTTAGAATCAACAGGTGGCAGAAAAGCAATGGCAATAAGACTAAATGAAAATTGTAAATATTCAATAGGAATTGCTTTAACACCTAAGCATGTTAAGTTATCTTTAATAAATTTAAAAAGTCAAGAAATTGATAGATTAAGAATTAAACATGAAAATAGAAATATAAATGAAATAATTGAACTAGTTAAAACTAGCATTTCAGAAATACTTGATTCTAATAACATTGATTATGAAACTCAGCTTTTAGGAATAGGAATTTCAATTCCAGGAACTGTAGATTCAGAAGCTGGAATAATAAAAAATTGTTATTTGTTAAATATTAAAGAAGAATTTGATTTAAGAAATGAATTTAAATATTTAGGAGTTCCTGTTTATGTTGATAATGAAGCGAATTTATCTGCTTATTATGAATATTTGAATAAGAAAGATTTGATAAGTAACTTATTATATGTATCAATAACAGATGGATTTGGAGCTGGAATTATTATTAATGGAGAAATATATAGAGGTGGTAATAATTCATCTGGAGAAATAGGACACACTAAGATAAACTTAAATGGTAAAAAGTGCAAATGTGGAGGAGATGGATGTCTTGAAGCATATGCATCAACAGATGCATTAATAAGTGAATATAATTTTAAATATTCTAAAGATATTAATGATATAGAAGAATTTGAAAAATTATGTGAAAGTAAAGATGAGCAAGCATTAGAAATATTAAAAGAGTACTTATTTATTTTAGGAACTGGGATTTCGAATCTTATGCTAATACTTGATCCTAATACAATTGTTATAGGTGGAGATATAAAAAGTCTGTTAGATGAAAATATAGATTCATTAAGAGAAAATATTTATAATAACAATTTATTTGCAGACAGAAGAAAGTGTAAGATTGAAATAACTAAATTTAAAGAATCATATCTTCTAGGAGCAGCTAGAAGAGTAATCGAAGAATTTCTTACAATAAAGTAAAGTAAAACTGTAATATCTAAATATTTTTAGATATTACAGGTTCATATGATAACTTATTAAAATAGTTTTAAAAAGTATATTAATAAATAGAAAGAAAATGAAAAGGGGAAGAAAAATGAGGTTTTTTTTAGACACAGCAAATGTTGAATATATTAGAGAAGCAAATGAAATGGGAGTAATTTCAGGAGTAACAACTAATCCATCACTAGTTGCAAAAGAAGGTAGAGATTTTAATGAAGTAATAAAAGAAATT